>DASYXT010000118.1:0-274376 GCA_035934555.1 Verrucomicrobiia bacterium
TTGCACCACAAAAGTGGTTACGCAGAAAGACCGAAGGCTCCTGGGCGGCGGCATTCGCAAATACCGCAAACTTGCCGCATTAACTCAAGAGCAGCTTGCCGAAAAAGTTGACCTTAACCCAGTGTACATGGGCCAAATCGAACGTGGTTACAAAGTCCCGACCATTGACGTGCTTTTAAGACTCTCCAAGGCAATAAAGGTCCATTTACGCGACTTGGTTGCCGACCTCTGAGCCGTTTTCCGAGGAAAAAGAGTAGCGCGCGGCCGCGTGAGCTGGCTCGAGGCTATCCTTTATTCCCCGTCTTCAATGGCGGCGCGTTGGTCCTGTGCGCCTGCCGTTCGGCCTCATCAAGGTTGCGCTGTATGCGGTGCTTCAGCTCCATGTACATTTCGTTGGTGATCGCATCCAGGTGTTTTTGGGCCTCGCCAAACCGCCCGGCGAGCAACTTGATCCGAGCGAAGTGAATGTAAACCCCTTCCCGCTCAATCTCATCATGCGCCAGGTGCAGCGCGTTGGTCCACGCCTGCAGCGCGGGTTCCGTCCGCAATGGCCGGATGCCGTAATACGTCTGCGCGACGTCCGAGGCCAGCGGGAAATTCTCCGGGTCCAGCCGCATCGCATTGCTGTAAAGCTGGAAGGCCTTCGCGAACACCTGGTCTTCCGAGATCCCGTAGTATTCCTCCGCGTCGGGCCGGAACAGATACACGGTCGTGCCGAGGTTATGATAATAGACCGGCTCGATCGGGTTTAACTTAATGGCGCGGGCGTAATACTCGAAGGCCTTTTTCACCGAACCGATATGGCCGTAGATGTTGGCCAGGTTGTTGTAAATGGCCGGGTTATTTGTGTCCAACGCCAGCGCCTTTTCCAATTGCGTCTCCGCGCTCTCTTCGTCCTTGGTGTCTCCCAGAAAACTCGCGTAAGCGATCCGCGCTTTGACATTGTTCGGATACCTTTGCAGAAAATCTTCATACCCTTTGCCCACCTCCGCCATGCGAGTCTGGATGCGGCGCTTCAACTCGCCAGGCGGGGTACCGACACCTTTGGCTTCGAACTCCTCGTTCTCCCGAATCCACTGGTCCACCTCGCCCTGCGCCGCGTCGTCATTGTCCATGACCTTCTGTAGTTGCTGCGCTTCGGTAAGCACGGCATTGACAGCGCTCGGTTCAACCGCGCGAGTCGCAGGATTACCCGAGGCCACCTGGTTGGTTTCGGCCAAAGCCGGACCCCCGACCAGACCGCCGGCGACCCACGCGATGAACAAGAATCTCACCCGGTGAAACTAACATTCAGGCGACAAGGGCCAAAGGCAATTTTGAGGCTAAGGTGTATATCCCATTGAGCCTAAAAGGTGGCGGGGTAGAGGGTACTATCGGCTTCAAAGTCCTCTTTTCATAGGTGGGAGGAAGAAGAAGCGGGAGCGACTCCTTAACCGGGGCCGCTCTGTTTTTTAGGGAGCAACAAAGGCATTGAGCAGCCGGTCGGCATCGCTGATGGCCCAGAGGTTCAGCGGCCAAGTGCTCCCACCGTACTTCACAAAGCGCACGCTGCCATCCACAAAGGCGAAGTTGGACCCGCCGGTGCGGTTGCCCTTATGCAGGGTCGAGTGGCAGCCGTGTTCGATGCGGTCCACATCGTTGCCGGTCGGGATCGGGCCGCCTCCCCCGCCGCCGTTGCTGGGTTCGTACATATCCATGAAATAATCCATCGCGCCGTTCGGATCGGTGGGGGTGCCGCCGGCGAGGTTCTTTTTCTCACCAAACATCACAGTATCAGACGTCTTCAACACGGCGGTTTCCTTCAGACACCCCTGGGGATAGCTCCCGCCCATGTAACGATTCCAATCGCCGGAACTGAGGGTGTCAAAAAAGTAGTCATTCCAGCCATTAATGAAATAGCTGCGAGGCACGCGGTCGGGAGCGGTAGGCGAGGTCGTATCGGTCTGAGGCACCCCGCGCATCAAGTCGGTGGGGCAGGTCAGCAGGTTGGTGGTCTTGTAATAATCCACCAGCAGGGTAGGCCAGCGATACGCATTAGTGCGCGGAGGATAGAAACTGTTGTTATCGTCGGCGTACATCTTCAGCGCGTACTCAATCTGCTTGAGGTCATTGGCGCATTTGATGCGATTGGCTGCTTCCTTGGCGCGGGCCAGGGCAGGCAGCAACATGCTGGCTAAAATCGCAATAATCGCGATCACTACCAGCAACTCGATTAATGTGAAGCCCAGGGACGAAGGCACCTGGGTCGATTGCCGCTGGACCGCTTGGGGCCGCACCGGTGGTTGGTTCAATCGTATGGTCATACCGCGCTGGCTCATAGTTGTTTGCTTTCTCAGTTCAGCATTAAATTTCATCTTCAATTCTTCATCCATTCAGATTCCGGTCTGTCGTTTCGAGCGGCCCGTCCCACGCTTCTGGCTCTGCCGTATTTGGCCTGACTCGAATATTTCCCCGCCCGGCGCGTCAACCCATTACGGTATGACAAAGAAAAACTGGCTGCTGATTGCGTTGGCCGTCCTGCTGGGCGGCTTGTCGCTCTACTTCAACAAAGACTATTTTGCCAAAGACAATATTCAAATTTATCATCGGTCCCGGCCCGCCCGCGGGCCGTTCGCTCGCCGGATCACCACCCAAACCGAAAAAATTGATCCGATCGTTTTCGGCTTTGATCGCAATCTCAAACTGACGGACCTCAAGATTGTGCCGGTGAGCGACCTCGAAACCAACAAGTACGCCCAACCCATCTGGCATCTGGTCTCCGAGTCCAACTCGGTGCCGATCAAGGCCTTTATGTACGGCACACGCATCCGGGGGATGCACCCGGCGCTTAAGGGCGCTGTTCCCGAACCGCTCGAACCCGGCGTTAAGTACCGCCTGTTTGTGCAAGCGGGTTCGCAAAAAGCCCAGCATGACTTTGTCCCGGACCCATCCACCCCTTAGGAACCTCAGATGCGGGGAGGCGGGCACAAGGTTACAAGGCATTACTTGTGCCAAGTTCAGGCCAGGTGACACGCGGCGCTGTGGCCGGGACCAACCTCGCGTAACACAGGCAGCTCGACCTGGCAGCGCCGCGATTGTGCCATGGGGCAACGCGGGTGAAAGGGGCAGCCCGCCGGCGGGTTAACCGCGGAAGGTAAATCGCCGGAGAGAACGATGCGTTTGCCGCGCAAGACGGGCTCGACCACCGGGACCGCCGAGAGCAATGCCTGGGTGTAGGGGTGACGAGGCGCGGCAAACAGCGTCTGGGGGTCGCCTTCTTCAACGATTCTTCCCAGATACATCACCAGCACCCGGTGGCTGAGATAACCGACCGCTGCCAGGTCATGGGAAATAAACAGGTAAGCCAAACCCAGCCGCTGTTGCAGCTCCTGCAACAGATTCAGGATGTGGGCCTGGACGGACATATCCAGCGCGCTGAGCGGCTCATCCAACACGAGCAACTTTGGTTCCACCGCCAGCGCCCGGGCCAAACCGACCCGCTGACGCTGGCCTCCGCTCAATTGGTGCGGGTATCGCCCTGCCAAGGCCGGCTCCAGACCGACCGCAACGAGCAAATCCAGGACTCGAGCGTGCCGGGCCTGTTCCGTCGGCGCCAAACTATGGATGTCGAGTGCTTCACCTACAATATCCTCCACCGGGAATCGTGGGCTAAGCGCACCAAGCGAATCCTGGAAAACGATCTGAAAGCCGCGGCGGCGGGCGCGCAATGCGCGGCCATTTAGGGTTGTCAGCTCTTGCTGCTCAAACCGAATGCTGCCGGAGTTCGGCTCCAGCAAGCGCACCACCGCCCGGCCAAGGGTTGTCTTTCCACAACCACTTTCTCCCACCAGGCCGACGGTCTCACCGGCCTGCACGCTGAACCTGATGTCCTCCACCGCCTTGAGCGCCGGACCGCTGCGCCCAAATAATGCCTGGCGCGTCGGGAAATGGACGCGCAACCCCGTGACACTCAGGATGGGTATAGCGGCGGCGGCGGTGCCCATGGCTCGATGCTTGTCATCGTGGACACCTGGCAGAGTTGAATGCAAGCCGAATGCAAAGTGATGCGTACCCCCTCAGTGAAGTCCGCGCTCCGCTTACTTTTGCGCGGAGGCTTTTTCGACTTTCGGTTTCAACTCGCGTCCGTCGATTTTCGCGGGTTCGTTGCCCTTGGTTCCGCTGCTGGCGCCCGCTTCCGTTTCCGTCGCAGGCGCGGGCCCAAACAGCAAATAGCCGCTGAGCACGAGCCCCAACAGCGTTCCGAGCAAACTGACATAAAGCATGTAAACGGGCGGTTGAAAACGGAACTCGACCTGATGTGAGCCGACGGGGACCTGGACACCGCGCATGATGTAATTGCAGCGCAATAATGGCGCCGGCAGGCCATCGACGGTGACGTGCCAATTCGGATCATATCGATCGTTCAACAACAACACTGAAGCGGCGGTGGCATCGGATTTCAGCACGATATCTTTGCAGGCATAGCGGACGAATGTCACCGTGCCCGGACCGTTAGTGGTTGCGGTGGCAGCGGGGATCGGGTTGGCGACCAGGAGGGTTTGCTGCGGATCGAAATTCGGCGCGGCCAATTGCGTCAGCGCTTCCTGATCCTTGGTGACCTGCCAATGCGTGTACAATTTGGCGCGCGGCAGAGCGCCCTGGTACTCAATGACCGCCAGCTTGCCGTTAGGGTTCATCACAGCGGTAATGTCGTCTGCTCCCTGCGGTTGGGTCACACCGGGTTTGTAACCCAGGTCGAACCGGGTGCCGATGCGGAAGGAACGGCCGATGGGATCGAACTGCTGGTTGAGATTATCGACCGCAGCGGCGGGACCAAGAATGTAGCGTGTATTCGTTAGCTGCCAATATCGGGCCAGGCGGTAAATGTGTTCCGGCACCCCGTCCCACGAAATGGCGCTGTGATAAGCGGCGAAATCCTCCGCCGCCCTGGGCATCTGCACGATGTCGAGGCATTGGATATCGAAGTATTGGAACTGGTGCTGCATCCAGTCGATGCGGTAGATATCACCAAAGACCCCGAGGTTATAAGGCGCCAGGGTCACACGGTGTTCGTACGGCTGTTGCTGAAGAAACTCAACGACTGGGTTGCTGGATTTGTTGGGGTCGGTGGCCGAAACTTCATTTTTGTACGCGTAATCGACAAACAGAATGTAAGGGAGATTGGCCCGGCCAAGGTCCGCCACGAGTAGCACACCGAACAACACGCCGGCCATCCGCGCGCGCGGTCCGGCCAATTTCCCGGCAAGCGCCATCGTGAACAGAATCACCGTCGCGGACAGGAACAGCAGGAACCAGCCAACCTGTCCCAGGCTGAAACCCGCGATCCCATGCGCGGCAGGTTCATCGAAACCGACCGTAGTCAGATATTGTTCAAACGCGGGCCGATTGTAGGCATAAACGAGCCAAGCCAGGACGGCGATGCCTAGTGCGATAAAGCTGCCTTTCATCCAGGCTTTGTCGTAGGCGCTGGGACGCGGCGGCGCAAATGCCGGAACCACCGGAGTTCGCTTTGAGGAGGCGCCACCCGAGTTGGGCGCGGGTTCGGAGCCGCCGCGACCAAACTTGAGCTGGGAGAGTGCGTGCATGCCATAGCCGAACAAGACAACCAAAGCGAGGTTGAGGATGAGGAGGAATTTGGCCGGGTTGCGAATGCTGGAGAAGAACGGCAGAGGATAGATGAACTGATAAAAGGGCGCGTAGCGGCCAAACGCGAGCAGTAGCGCGAGGACGGCGGCGGCGAGCCAAAACCAGAGGGCCTTGCGCTGCTCGAGATTGAAAGCGGAATCGCCTTTGCGCAGCGCCTGGGCCGCCGCCCACAATGCTACGAGGATGACCAGCACGCCGGAGTAGGGGCCGCCACCAGAGTAACGCAAAAACTCCGCTTGGGGGTTGGGTTCCCGCAATGACACGTTCACCGGTTGCCCCGGCGACTTGGCAGCGTAAAGCCGGCTTACTTCTGCGCTCAATTCATTTGTCGTCAAACCCTTGGCCTGCACGGCGCCAACCTTGGCCAGGAGCAGTTTGCCGTCGGGTCCCACCGCCTCAGTCGTATTTAAATCCGCATGCCCGGGGAAGGTGATGTTCACCAGCGTGCCGGCCTGCAGTGTACCACCCGCGGCGGCTCGGTAATAGCGGTCCCAAACGGGGTCGCGTCCGGCGGCGCCCCAGTATTGTCCCCCCGTGTAGGCATGCTGCAGATACTCGGGAAGTCCATTGGGCGTCTCCATCCGATACCCGAACAGCCCCGGGACAAGTTCACTGAGCAGTTCGCGTTTGGGCAGGCTCCACTGGGTCGCGCGATCCCAACCTTCGAGTGTGTTTTTATTGTTGGCGGTGACGACACCTTGGACTTGGGTGCCGAACAGCACTACAACCGCCTGCGCGGCGAACAGTACCGCGCACGCGGCCACTATGGCGACACGACCTGCACCCAGGAGCAAGCCCTCAAATCGGCCGGACTTGGCCGCCACAGCCTGGTACATCGCGTAGGCGGCAACAAAGATCGCTAAAATTCCGCCGACGTCGGCTCCATCGCCGACGGCGCAGCCGACCGCGACGCCCGCCAGGGCGACGCGCAACCACCGGCGTGGCGACGAGAGGTCCGCTAAGGCCGCCATGGCGAACAAACTCAGCCCGATAGTGATGGGATGGGCGACGACGCCCCAACAGGCGGTCGAGAAGAACACCGAATTCAACGTCGCAGCCAGCCCACCCAGGATGCACGCCAGCGGTCTCAAGCCCATTTGCCGCAAAAAGCACCAGGCGCCCAAACCAAGCAGCAGCAGGCCGAAGGGCGCATAAAACTTGGCATAGCCAATCGGACCTAGCGCTGTGAGCAATCCCCACGTAACGCTCGGCCAGGCACCGCCGAGACGTTGGCCGATGCTGTTAAGGTCTTGCCAGGCGCCCAAGAAACCAGCCGGCAAGCGATTGTACTTGGCCATCAACACCCCCACCGGGCCGTCATTGGAAAAGACGGCGTGGCCGGGCTCAAAGGTGCCGTAGAAAAGCACTCCCAGCAGTACCGCCAGGCACAGCGCCATCACGACAAATCCCGCCTTGCCACAAGGAGCGAAGGAGGAGGACGGTTTAGAATCCATACAGCCATTATTGTGCCGTACGGACTGGGATAGTCGAGCCAAAGGTAGGGTTTCCGCCCGCGTCGCGGCACGAAAAATCCGGCGCCAAAGCGCCGGATTCTACGCCAAAAAATTGTTACTTAGCGAATGCGCCTTCGCGCCACGAGCGCGCTGGCTGCGCCAAGCGCCAGGAGCGACAAGCAACCCGGTTCCGGCACGCTGATGAGCGAAAGATCCCTAAAGGTAAGGTCGTACAGGCCGGCAAATGCGCCCGGGTCGCACTCCAGATGGATGTGCTGGATGTCGGAGAAATCGAAGTTCGCCGGCGCTCCACTCAAATCCGCCGTCAATACATGGCTGCCGGCAGTTTGCCCGTACCAGGCGAACGTAGCCCACGTGCCATGTTCGTCTATCAGGTCCACGATTGGTCCGGCCAAAACGCCGGGGTCCCCAGCGATATCAATCGTCAATCGGATCTGAGTATTGCCCGCGCCATTGATGTCGCCCATGTACTTCCACAAGCTGCCGTAGCCATACGAAGCGACCTCCCAAGTGGTCGGCCCGGCGGTAATTGTCGCCGCCGGCGACGACCACGAGGCATACAACGCGTTAGGGGTAAAGTTGTGAAAATTGTCGATGGTGACATCAGCCAACGCCGAGTTGACGATTCCAACAGCAACTGTAGCGGCGAGCGCCAGGTGTTTTGAGTAGGGTTTCATAAGTTAGTAATTCTTCCGGATCAGGTTCTTGGAATTAAATGGAAAGCTCATCCATCGTTTCCAAATGGTAAGCCTACCAAATCCAGGCCTTTGGGTCTAGTCATAAAAAGTGATGACAAGGTACCCAAGCAGAAACGTGGCAGGATAAGGGCTCTGGCGGAGAGCCCCCGAGCAGCGGCGCCGAATCAATGCGTATGAAAACCTATCTCCAAATCCTGGCTGCAGCTACGGCTGCGATGATCTCGATGGCAACCCTTCACGCCCAAAGCACCACGGTCCTGGAAGGGTTCGAGGAGTTTGCGGACATGAACCCCGGCCAACTGGTGATGGCGCCCAGTGGGGCTTACGCTCAATTATGGACGGAGTGGGGCGGCCGCGCAGCGTCAGGGAACGTAGCCGTCAGTGTGTATTCGGCCATTGGGCCAAACGATCCGCGCGTGACCGAGGGCACCAATTCGCTGGCAATTACCTTTTTCCAGGATGGCTTTGGCAACGACCTGGGCGTTGCGCTGGACCCCGTCGCCACAGCCGCCATTGAGAATGCGGCTTCATCGAACCAGCTCGCGCGCTTCATTCTGCGCTACGACGTTATTTTCGAACACGCCGACCAATACATATATTTCAACCAGCACGCGTTGCTGGCCAATGATTGGAATTACGTCAACCTGGGCGGGGCGGTGTACCGCACCAACAACGGCGTGGTGTATGCCGTCGTCAGCTTTTCCGAACCGCTGGACCTGCCCGCCGTGCAAATCCCCACCAGCGGTAATCTAAGCTGGTGGGGAGGAAGCTGGATCAACAGCGACCAGTTTGCCACAACCCAGGCGCCCTTCACCAATTGCACTATCTATTTGGACAACGTCCGCCTGGTGGACACCTATGCTCCTGGAGCAACCCCGGTCGTTTATCCACTAAAGTCCTTTGAGAGCGCCTCCGATCCCCTCGAGGGCGCAACGAATCTGTACCCTGCGGTCTCCTCATTTTTCGGGAATCCGACTAGCGGGCGAGCGAAGCTCACCCGCTTTGCGACCAATGGGCTGTACGATCCAACTTCCGATGGGGTGGCCGGGATTTATACCACCAACGCGGGACCCCAGGACGGCGATTTTGCGGTCACCGACGGCACGCACGCGTTGCAGGTCAGCAACAGCTTCCCGGCGAATATTAACTTTCAATTTGATTTTGCCTTGCCGTTTGCCGGCACCAGGCTGGCGCAGGTGTTGGCAACCCATCCCTTGCCGGCCGAGCTGGCGCATTATACGCTGCGGTGGGACACCACGATGCCGGCGATCTGGCCGGCGAACGATGGGGATTACATCAACATGGTCTTCAGCACCGGCTCGGCCTACCTGCCGATGGCCCAAGGCCGGCGCCAAAGCCTCGGCCAGATTGGCCTGCAGCGGGCCACCTACTCGGTGACGCTGGACCAAATTACCGCCTGGGGCAGCTCGCCGGTGGGCGGCGATCCGGCGCTCATTTTTGCTTTTAATGGCGCCGCCGAAGGCATTCCTTTTATTTATTATTTCGATAACTTTGTTTTGATTGATACCGCGCCGCCGCCGCCCAGCATCACCGGCTGGCTATACAATCTCCTCACGCGCCAGTTCACGCTCACCTGGTCGTCCATGCCGGGCGCAACCTATTCGGTCCTGACCTCGCCTTCACTTGCCCCTGGTAGTTTCACCACCCTGGTAACCGGCATTGCCTCAGGCGGCGCCCAAACGACCACCACGGTGACGATGCCCGGCGGCTCACGCGGGTTCCTGCGTGTTCTCCAGGAGTGATTCGTGCTACTGTGAGGTTCAGGTAGAGTGGGCGACCTTTTGCCGGGATTCCGCCGGCGAATTTGTTGACGGCACCGTCGGGCCTGGCCGGTGAAGCGGTCCAGAAGGGTAATCACGTGCTAAACCGCCCGGCCGATATTCTGTAACCATGATGGGACTTAGAACGTTTTTGCTGGGCTGGGTGGCGGCGCTGCTGCTGCCAGCATGCCCGCTGTTTGGCGCTGGAGCAAAGCCGGTGCTGGTCCATTACATGCCCTGGTTTGTGGCCAAGCCATTTAGCGCGAGTTGGGGCTGGCACTGGACAATGAATCACTTTAACCCGGACGTGATCGGCACGGATGGGCGGCGTTCGATCGCCTCCTGGTACTATCCGCTGGCCGGACCTTACGATTCGGCCGACCCGGCGTTGCTCGAGTATCACGTGTTGCTGATGAAGCTCGCAGGGGTGGACGGCGTGATTGTCGATTGGTACGGCATGGACAATTACCTCGATTACGGCATCAACAACCAGCGCACGGCCGCCTTGTTCGGGTTCACTCAGAAAGCCGGATTGCAGTTCTGCCTCTGCTACGAAGATCAAACCATCCAGAACGAAATCAACGGCGGGTTCATCAATGCGACTTCAGCCGTCGCGCATGCTCAGCTCACCATGCTGTACGCGCAGACCAATTATTTCTCCGGCCCCAGTTACCTGCGTTGGAATGGCAAGCCGGTCTTGTTGAACTTCGGCCCGCAATACTTCAAGACCAATTCCGATTGGCAGACGATTTTCTCCGTGCTGCAGGCCAGCAATCAACCCGCGTTCTTCACCGAAGACAATCGTCTTGCAGTAGGAGCGGGCGCGTTTGATTGGCCGCCGATGTGGATGAGCCAGGCCACCGGCGGGACGTTGTACTCGACGCAATTGGAAAGCTACCTGTCGGCTTTTGAGCTGAAGGGGCGCACATGGCCTGCGTTTATCTCCAGCGCGTTTCCGCGGTTCCACGATATTTATCAGCAAGCAGGGGTCGGGCCCTCCTACGGCTACCTGGATGATAATTCGGGGAACACCTTCCGCGAAACACTCGGCCGCGCGTTCACCAACGCTTCCGCCTTCGTCCAGATCGTTACGTTTAACGATTTCGGCGAAGGCACCATTGTCGAGCCCACGCTGGATTACGGCTATCGCGACCTGGGCATCGTGCAGGACTTCCGCCGGCAGTACCTGGACGCAAGTTTCAGTTACACCACGAACGAGCTTGCGTTGGCCACGCGCCAATTGAACCTGCGGCGGGCATATGCCACCAACACGATAGTTATGGCCGAGCTCGACCGCGTGTTCGCCGATGTCGGGTCCGGGAACAATGCGCGCGCGGGGCTTCGGCTCAGCGGGATTGAATCTATGCGGCCGGTTTTGTATGGCGTTTCTCTGGTGGGAGGGCAGCTCAATTTTTCGGTAGGCGGTTACATTTCGAGCGCGGGGCTACAGGTCGAGACGAGTTCGAATCTCGTCGCGGGCTCATGGCGGCCGTTCACTGCTGTAGCTGCCACCACCAACCAAATTACTGTATCTGCTGCGCTCGCGGACCAATCGGGCGGCGCGTTCTTCCGTGTCCAAGACGCCGGCCCGTGAGGTTGCCTCAGGACTTCAGCCGTCCTTTGAAAGTCAGCTCCGCCACGCCCGATTTATCCAGTTCGCCCAAGCCTTCGGAGATCATGCGGTCGTATTGCTTCTTGGTTGCTGCGGCCAGGGGTAGGTTCAAAGCGTGTTGTTTCGCCAGCTTCAAGGCGATACCGGAGTCCTTTGCCGCATGCGCCGCGGAGAAGAAACAGGTGTGCTCGCGATTTTGCATGTCTTCGCCATCGGTTTTAAGCACTTGTGAGTTGGCGCCCGTTTCAGAAAACACCTCGCGCAACATCGCCAGGTCGAGCCCAAGGGCGGCGCCTAAAGCCAGGCCCTCCGCTAAACCCGCCGTATTGATGTTCATCACCATGTTCACCAGCGCTTTGACCTCGGCCGCCTTGCCGGCCGGGCCGATGTAGCGCGGGGCGGCGCTCAGCTTTTCCAGCAACGGTTTGGCGCGCTCGAACACATCCGGTCTGCCGCCGCACATGAGGTAGAGCGTGCCCTGGCGCGCCTGGGTGATGCTCGAGGCCATGCAACCTTCCAGGGCCTGTGCGCCGGCTCTTTCGGCTTTGGCTTCGGCCCAGACGTGCACCGCGGGGGTGAGCGTGGCGCAATTAATGAAGAGCTTGCCGCGGGCGCGACTAAGCAGCCCACCGTTGAACACGCTCTTCATCGCGCGATCATCCGAAACCACAGTGAAGATGACGTCGCTCGCGCGAGTAACCTCTTTCAAGTCAGCCATGGCCGCGCTGCCCAATTCCTGGGCCAGTGCCCGGGCCGCCTCCGCGTTAACATCGGCCACCGCTGTGATAGGGTAGCCGCACTCATGCAGGCGGCGCGCCATGTTGGCGCCCATCCGGCCCACACCGACAAATCCAATGCGTTCGGGCATAAGTGTAATGAGCCCAGTTTAAGACGTTATGCCGGTTCACGCCAGCGTTCGCTTTGTGGACCTTCCGGCCGGTGTTTGCCAGGCGAGCATGGTCCGGCGGACGAGCGGCCGGTTCAACCGCTACTCATTTCGAATTAAAACTTCAACCGGTAGAAGCCCCGCGAGGCGGTGACTGGCACCGAAACGGTGTTGGTCGGAGGAGTAGCGAGAAATTCAGAGGCAATTAATTCTGCGTGAAGCCAAAGTCGGTGTGTCAGAGCGGCCCCAAGGCGCCTTCAAAGTCCATTAGGTCCTTTTTCTTGTCGGATGTCCTTTCCACGTGACGCCGGGCCGGAATCGGGCTACCACTAAGTCATGGGATTGATGCACGTTATTCCAATCCAGGTGGACCCCGCCAATCGCACGCTGAAACGAATGCCGGCGATTCCGCTAACGTGACTCTCGCCCAAGCTAAAGCGCGTCATGCGGAACTGAGCGAGGAGCTTCGCCGACACGACCACGCCTATTACGTGTTGGCGCAGCCGACCATCAGCGACCAGGAGTACGATCTGCTTTACCACGAGTTGCTGGATTTGGAGAAGCAGTTTCCGGTCCTGGTTACGCCCGATTCCCCCAGCCAACGGGTCAGTGGGGAGCCGCTGAAGGAATTCAAACCGGTCCGGCACCTGAAGCCGATGACGAGCCTGGACAATACGTATTCTCAGGAGGAGTTGCGCGAGTTTGTGGCCCGGGTGCAACGGTTGTTGCCGCGCGAAACCCTTGAATGGGTCGTCGAACCCAAGATCGACGGCGTGGCAATGAATCTGCGGTACGAAAAAGGCCGGTTTACTTGTGGCGCGACCCGTGGCGACGGCACCACGGGCGATGACATCACTCCCAACCTGCGCACGATCCGTAGCCTGCCGCCGGGGTTGCGGGACGGTTTCCCGGCATTACTCGAAGTCCGGGGGGAGGTGTATCTCACCCGCGGCGGCTTCGCCAAACTAAATGCCGAACGCAAAGCTGCGGGACTGGAAACTTTCGCCAATGCCCGCAACGCCGCCGCGGGCTCCCTCAAACAACTGGACCCAAAAATTGTCGCCCAACGGCCGCTCGACCTCGTCCTTTATGGGGTCGGTGAAATTCAGGGCGCGGCGACTGGCCCGCAAACGCAGCAGGAAATGCTCGAGTGGCTCAAGGCGCTCGGGTTCAAAACGCCTGAATGGACACGGCATTGCGAGACAGCCGAGCAACTGGTTACTGCCATTGACGAGCTGGATAAGCTCCGCCCGGAATTTCCATACGAGACGGACGGCGCAGTGATCAAGCTCAACTCCTTTGCGCAACGCGAGCGAGTGGGGTTCACCTCCAAGGCGCCACGCTGGGCCATCGCTTATAAGTACGCCGCCGAACAGGCCGAAACATTGCTCAAGGAGATCACCGTGCAGGTGGGCCGCACCGGGGCGCTGACGCCGGTCGCCGAGTTGGAACCGGTGTTCCTGGCCGGCAGCACGATTAGCCGCGCGACGCTGCATAACCAGGACTACATCCGCCAAAAGGATATCCGCATCGGCGACACAGTTACCATCGAGAAGGCCGGCGAGGTCATCCCCGCCGTGGTGGGTGTGGTGCTGACCAAGCGCACCGGCAACGAAAAGGCGTTCCGGTTTCCGCAAACCTGTCCCGAGTGCGGGTCTAAAGTATCACGCGCGCCGGGCTCCGGGGAGGCCGACGAGGGGGTTGTCTGGCGCTGTGTCAACCCGGATTGTCCGGCGCAAGTGAGCGGCCGGATTGGGCATTGGTGCAGCCGCGGCGCAATGGATATTGAAGGTGGCGGCGAAGTGCTGGTCCGGCAGCTCGTCACGGCTCGAGTCGTTCATGATGTCGCCGATCTGTACGCGCTGACTCTGGAACAGGTAGCAGGCCTGGAGCGGATGGGACAGAAATCGGCGCAGAATTTCCTCGAGGGGGTTGAGGCCAGCAAACACCGCGAATTATGGCGGCTGATTTATGGGCTGGGCATCTTGCACGTCGGCGCGGGCGTGGCGAAGGCCCTGGCCCGCTGTTTCCCGGACCTCGATGCCCTGTTTGCGGCTTCGGAAGAACAATTAACCGATTGCGAAGATGTCGGCGAGGTTATTGCCGGCAGCATCGTTCAATGGCATAGAGACGAAAGCAATTGCAAGCTCATTGACAAACTGCGCCGCGCCAGCCTGAATTTCACCTCCGATTTGTACAAACCCAACGCGCCAGCAGGAACTCTCACCGGCAAAGTCTTCGTCCTGACCGGCACGCTGCCACATCTGAAACGCGAGGAAGCGGCGGCGAAAATCGAAACGGCGGGCGGCAAAGTTTCCAGCAGCGTCAGCAAGCAAACCGACTATGTGGTCGCCGGCGAGGAGGCGGGATCGAAGCTGGAGAAGGCGCACAGGCTCAAGGTGCGCGTTATCTCCGAAGCCGAGCTGTTGAAGTTGTTGGGCGAATAGTTTGTGCTTTGTCGGCGCGATTGAAAATGTCAGGCACTAGAGGCGGCAGAAGCAAAAGCGGCCGAGGGCTGCCGCGCCATGGCGCACGCCACTCGTGCCGGGAGGTTTGGACTGCGGCAGCTTTTTCTTGCGCGCTCGGCGAGCGGGACTAAGCTCGCCGCCAATGCAGTGAACGAACATGCTGGCACGGAGTTGTACTTTCAGATCCGGCCTGGCGAGCGCGCTGAGTGGGTTGCTGCTCGCGCTGGCTGGGAGTGGTTTGCGGGCAACTGAGTTGCACTGGACCACCAACGGCATGCAATTGGGCGTCTTATCGGTGCAAGTCGGCCCGGATGCCGCAAGTGGCTTGGACAGGCCCACTGTGCCGGGCGGACACGGTTTCATCGGGAGTTTCACGCTTTCCTATGCCCTATGGACGCTCGGTGGCGAACCGCTGCATGAGTTCATTTTCACATGGAAATGGCGCCGCACGAACCTGGTGCTCGGGCGCCGGATGGAAAGGACGTTGACCGCCGCGGACCTGGAGAAGTACCCCGACCTGAGCAACGCTTTTTTCTCGCTCAAACCAATGTTCATTACGATCGAAACGGCAATCCAGTTTTATGATTCCACCGGTACACTGCTGGCCACCGGCCGTAAGCTCGTGGATCCGGGTGTTATAGGACAAAGCGGCGCCGAGAATACCTTTCATCCACCCGGGAGCCCGCGCTGGGCCGACTTTTTCACCTCGACTGAGACGGATAAGCCGAGCCGCGATGAGCTGGACCGCCGTCACAAGGAAGTTTTTTGCAAAGCCGCACGGGTCGAGCTTGGCACCCCCAGAATCATCGAGATTCGGTGGCCGGAGAACTCGCTCAGGGCGATTGTGGACGAATTGAGCCAGCGCGAAGGATTGGCGCGGCCGGCGCCACCCACCTTCGCCGCGCAATCGCCCGCAGCGCCCCCTGCCAACGTGGTTGGGCGTGCCGCGTCTTCGACCAACGCTGCGTCCACTCTAAGCCCAGCGGTCATGCGTCCCGCGGTGCCCGTGCCCCGTCCCAACCCATTCGAGATCGCGCGCCAGGCGAAGGCAACACACTGGGAGAACCCACTGGAACGAGCGGCCCGCCTGCAGGCCGCCGGCGACGGGCTCGACCAACCGCTTGCAAACCGGGAAAATACGGTGGGAGGGACCCACTAATGCGGGGAACGATTTTTTCTGCGATGGTCCGAGCAATCATCGGAGCGCGGACTTTAGTCCGCAGCAATATGCAATCGCGCATCACGCCTGCGAATTGGGGCAGAGCTGTTATCGTTGGATTGCTGCGGACTAAAGCCCGCGAGCCGCTACGCAGGTATTTGGCGGTGGCGGTTCTTAGCGCATTCACGGCGGCTGGCGCGGCTCAAAACCCATTCGTCCCTGCTGCGCGTGAGAGTTACACCGGGCGTTTTCATGGGCAAGCAGTCGAGCTGCGCTTGTTTCCCGAGGGTGACCATTGGCAAGGCACGCTGCTGTTTCAGGGCACGAGTTATTCCGTCGCGGGAGACTTGAAGCCAACCGGGTTGGAAGGGACCTTCAACCACGACAAAGATTCGTGGCCGTTCACTGTCATCGCCGATGGCAACAAGCTGACGTTTACTGCCGGCAGTTTCTCGGCGGTGCTCGAGCGGCGACTTTTGCCCGAGCTGAGTGGGCGCTGGCGGTCACACCAGGTGCTGGTCATATTTGACCTCCCCGCCGGCAAGATGCGCACCGGCTCGATTCAGTTTCAAGGCCGCCAATTCCCGTTCAAGGCGCACGACCTGGCGGGAGATTTGGAAGGCTCATTCCAACTGGACACCGAGTCATTTCGTTTTCGAATTGCCAACGAAGAACGCGGCCTGACTTTTCATTCGAGCACATTCTCCGAACTATTGACGCCGGTGCCCACCACCGCCCGAGTGCGAGTGGAAACGCTGCCGCCGGTGAGCTTTGCCCTGCTTAATGGGAGCCGGTCGGTCGAAGCGCGCGACGGGTGGTTTGAGTTTGCCGCCGGGCAGCGGCTGGATTTGGAGGTGCTCTCGGATGGTTTCGAGCCTGCGCGCAATACGCTAACGCTGGCGCCTTATAGCGAGCAGACCTGGCGTGTGGTATTGGAGCCGATTCGCTATCCGCGGGCCGGGGTCTTCCGATGGACCAATAGCCTCGGGATGATTTTTGTGGCGATACCGCGGACCCCGGTGTTGTTTTGCATCTGGGACACGCGCGTGCGTGACTATGTGGCCTACGCCAGCGCGGTTGGCGGGGTGGACGGCACGTGGGAGCACAGCACTTTTCAGGGCCGTGCCGCCAGCGAAAGCGCAGCTCATCCAGTTACTATGGTAACTTGGAGCGCGGCGCGGGATTTCTGCCGCTGGCTGACGCAAACGGAGCGAAACGCCAAGCGGCTGACGCAAGAACAGGAATACCGTTTGCCGACGGACGCCGAGTGGAGCCGGGCCGTGGGCCTGGAGCAGGAGCCCGAGGATTGGCCGGCCCGGAACAATGGGAGAATCAAGGGCGTCTATCCGTGGGGAACGGAGTGGCCGCCACCGCCGAATGCGGGCAATTTCGCCGATACGGCCGCGGCGGCCTACTTTAAACAACTCGAGGTGCTGTCTGGGTGCCACGATGGGTTTGCCACAACGTCCCCAGTGGGATTCTTCGCTCCGAACCGGTTTGGCTTATACGACATGAGCGGGAATGTGTGGCAATGGTGTGAGGACGCTTGGGACAAGCACCAGAAGCTGCATGTGGCGCGGGGTGGTTCCTGGAGGACGGCTGAGCCGGCATCGCTGCTGTCCTCGAGCCGCCTGGCAATCCCGGACGGCCGCGACAGCAACTTGGGATTTCGTTGTGTATTGGTGGCGCAGTGAGGGTGGGAGCGGCAGTGTAACCATTCCGCGGGCTCGTTCGTCTGTGGAAGAGGTAACGAACCGCTGGGCAGGGTTTCGGCGGAGTAAAAAAATCGATTAAACACAATGAAACTACACAAAGTTAGTCTTATCGCAGTCCTGGCTCTGGGCGGCCTGCTGGCCTGCGCGAATCTCGCCTCCGCCCAGCAAAGCAGCAACGGTGCGCCGCGCCGGGGTCCGAACCTGGAGCAACGCATGGACAGGCTCACCACCGAGTTAAAACTGACCGATGAGCAGAAGCCCAAGGTGAAAAAGGTTTTGGAGGCCAGCCAAAAGAAAATGCAGGAGCTGCGCGCGGATACCAGTCTCAGCCGTGAAGAGCGCGGCCCGAAAATGCGCGCAATCCGCCAGGACGAGCAAAAGCAGCTTAAAGCCATCCTCACCCCCGACCAGTACGAGAAGCTTCAGAGTATGCCTCGGGGCCGGCGCGGGGCCGCGCAGGGGCAGGGCGGACAGTCTAATGCCAAGCCCAACTAACCTCTGGTTTCCAATTTGAGTTCACAGAGACGGCCTACCAGCCGTCTCTTTTTTTGTCGCGTGCCAGGGCTGCCCTTCACGCGGCTTTCCGGTGGAGGCGTTTGTGGGCTGGTTTTTTGTGCACCTTTTCGCCCAGGCTCCGCTGCAGCAGCTCTGCCAGGTCGATCACTTTTCCGGGTGACGTCTGGGGGCCGCGTTTGGCTGCGGGCAGCTTTTTGTGACCGGCGTGGATTTTCTCCTCGATCATCTTCATCAGGCAGTCCCGGTACTCGTCATGGTATTTGTCCGGCTGCCAATTGCCGGTCATCGAGTTGACGAGTGTCACGGCCATAGACAACTCCTTCTCGCCGAGAGAGGTATGCGGCACTTCCACCTCCGCGGTTTCGCGCAGCTCATCGGCAAAATGCATCGTCTCGAGCAATAGCACACCGGCGAGCGGCTTGACCGCGGCCAGGTGCTCGCGTGGCGGACGAATCACCACCTTGCTGATGCCCACCAGGCCCGTTTGCTCCAAGGCCGTCCGCAGCAGCACATACGCTTTGGCGCCCGCTTTTTCCGGCGCCAGGAAAAACGGTTGATCGAAAAAGCGCGGGTCGATGTCTTCCAATTTTACGAATTCCTGAATATCGACTGTTTGGGTGGACTTGATCTCGACTCGACGGAAATCGTCTCCAGTCAACGGGACGTATTTATCATTCTCGTATTCGTATCCCTTCAGAATGTGCTCTTTGGGGACCTCCTGGCCGTCGGCTTCGGCCACCTTCTTATAATGAATCCGGCTAAGGTCGGAATCCCGCAGCAATTCCAGCTCAACTCGGGCCTGCCGCCGAATCGCCGAATATAACCCGACCGGTATATTGACCAGGCCGAAGCTGATGGTGCCTTTCCAGAGCGGGCGCATTAAGGTTGGCTATCGCCAGCCGCGGCGGGCTGAGAGTTGCTGCTTTGGCCCTGGTCAGTGCCCGTGGGCGAAGACGCCGCGCCACTGGCCGCGGCGGCCTGATCGCGATAGTAGGCCAGGATACCGTCCGTGAAGTTCGGATTATCAAGTTCGCCCCATTGGTCGGCGGTGACGACGGGCGCCTGGCGGATCGCTTCGCCGCTGACGCTAAACCCAACCGGCGTGCGCCCCTTGGTTGAAGCCACATTGGCCAGCTTCCACGGCACCGGCACCAGACGGCCATCACCAATATCTATTAAGGCAAAAACCTGCCCTTGCTGGTTAAAAGCCACGTCCTTGATCGTGCCGAGGCTTTCGCCGCGGGAGCCTTGGGCCTCTTTGCCCACCAACCCACCGGCCCGGGAAAATTCCTGTGTCAGTGCCTTCTGCCACGAAGGATTCATCACCGGTGCTGGACGCAGGGGTGGTGGGGGCGGCGCGGGGGCCGTTTCGGTAACTGCGGCGCTGTTGGTGTCGTCAGGGATGGCAACCGCATTGGTGGATTGATTTGCAGTGTCCTGCGCCGAAGCGAGGACGCCAGTCAGGACCGTTGCGGTACAGATGCTGATGATCTTGGCTCGAATTGTCATAAGTCTGCGCTCCTTTATTGGTTAGCACTTCCCAGAAAAACATCCTCCCACCCCGGGGCCGCCCACAATGGGGATTTACCCGATTTGCGTTTTTGTTGCCAAACCCCGCCAGACGCTGTCAACTTCCGCTCTGGATGATCGTTTGCCTGGGCACCACCCCCGCTGTGCAGCGCGTGCAGCGTTTCCGCCAACTCAAGCTCGATGGCGTCAATCGCGCAGTTTTCACCAGTGAAGGGCCCGCCGGCAAAGCCGTGAATGTCGCCAAGGTGCTGAAGCTGCTCGGCCAAGAACCGGTGCTGGTCGGGTTCAGCGGCGGTGATCGGGGCGAACAATTACTCCAGATGCTGCTCGAGCGCAAACTCCGCCTCCAGTTCCTCACCGTCGAAGCCCGTACGCGTCTGTGCACCACTTTGCTCGATGAGGCAACCGGTGCGGTTACTGAACTGGTCGAGGAGAGTCTGCCGGTGGCGCCAAGCCGGTTCGACGAACTGCTGGACCAGACGACGCAGCTCCTCCCTGGGTGCCGAGCCATTATCATGGCCGGGACCCTGGCTCCGGGTGGCGCGCCCGATTTTTATGCCCGCTGCACGCACAAAGCGCGAACGTTGGATGTGTTAGCGGTAGTGGACGGCCAGGGTGAGGTATTGCGTGCGGCGCTGGCGGCGCGGCCGGGGCTGGTTAAGCCCAACCAAACCGAGTTGGGCGCGACGCTCGGCCGGAAATTGGCGAGTGAAGCCGCCCTGCTCGCCGGCATGCGCGAGTTGCAAGCCGCAGGGGCCGAGCGGGTCGTGATAACTGCCGGCACTGGACCTGTGTTGGCCCTGGAGAGCGACCATCTCTGGCGGATCGCGCCGCCGCGGGTCCACGCGCTGAACCCCATCGGCTCAGGCGATGCGTTTACCGCTGCGCTGGTCTGGCGCCTATTGCGTGGAGACGATTTGGGCGAGGCCTGCCGCTGGGGGGCGGCGGCAGGCGCAGCCAATGCACTCACACTCATGCCGGGCGAATTGGACCGTGTGACGCTCGATCAGTTAGCTGCCCAAATCCGCGCGGAACGGGTTAGGGCATAATGGGACAGGAACGCCTCCCCGTTCCGGCGATGCCTTCGTTGGATCGGCCTTGATTGGCCCAACTTGATCTCGTTTAATACTCCCGTCATGTATCGGGGCAAAAAAGTTGTCGTGGTCATGCCCGCGTACAACGCGGCCCGGACGCTGAAGCAGACTTACGACGAGGTTCGCGACCAGGGGGTCGTGGACCGAATCATTCTGGTCGATGATCGCAGCCGGGATGACACGGTAGCCGTGGCTCGTACTCTTGAAGGTATCCAGGTGCACGTCCATGACATTAACAAGGGGTATGGCGGCAATCAGAAGACCTGCTATCGGCTGGCGCTTGAGGCGGGCGGGGACATCATCATCATGATTCACCCCGATTACCAATACACGCCCAAGCTCATCCCGGCGATGGTCGCCATCATCGGCAACGGCCTGCATCCCTGTGTGCTCGGCAGCCGCATCCTGGGCGGCTACGCGCTGCGCGGGGGCATGCCGCTGTGGAAGTACGTCTCCAATCGCGCACTGACGCTGATGGAAAACATTCTATTGGGCGCCAAGCTGTCCGAATACCACACGGGCTATCGCGCTTTTTCACGGGACATCCTCGAACGCCTGCACCTGGCTGATAATTCCGATGATTTCGTGTTTGATAACCAGATGTTGGCGCAAATCTTCTGGCACGGCTTTACCATTGCCGAAGTCAGTTGCCCCACGAAATATTTCCCGGAAGCTTCTTCGATTAACCTCCGGCGCAGCATCAAATACGGCTTGGGTTGCTTGTGGACGGGGATCCTGTTCCGGCTGGCCAAATGGGGGGTGTGCCGGCCTGAGCTTTTCCGAGTGCGCGAATCTGCGGCGGCCGACGCGCCGGTGGACCAACTGAAGCCGGCCTGAGCGCCCGTTATTCGATTTTACCCGCTTGCCAGACCGGCGCATTTTGTCTAGTCCTATGCGCGCGGAGAGATGCTAACCAGGCGCCGGGCGCCTGTCCTAAACACAGGATTGGACCATGTTATTAGAAGGAAAACTGGGGATTGTATTCGGCGTCGCCAACAAGCGGTCGATAGCCTGGGCCATCGCACAGGCCTGGCACAACGCCGGCGCGCGCCTCGCATTCACCTACCAAGGCGAACGACTCAAGGACAATGTCGAGGAACTTGCCGGTGCGTTCGGGGCCGACACCCTCATTCTACCTTGCGACGTCACCAAGGATGAACAAATCGCGTCCGTGTTTCGGACGCTGACAGAGAAGTGGGGCAAGCTCCATTTGCTGCTGCATTCGGTCGCCTTCGCCCCCAAAGACGCGTTGGAGGGGCATTTTCTCAATACGAGCCGGGAGGCGTTCCGCATCGCCCATGATGTGAGCGCGTATTCGCTGGTGGCGCTGGCGCGCGCCGCGGCTCCGCTGATGACTGACGGTGGCAGCATGCTCGCTATGAGTTATTACGGTGCGGAAAAGGTGGTGCCGCACTATAACGTAATGGGTGTGGCCAAAGCCGCGCTCGAGGCCAGCAACCGGTACCTGGCTTACGATTTGGGCCCAAAGAAAATCCGGGTTAACTGCATCAGCGCCGGACCGATGAACACGTTGGCGGCCCGCGGCATCGCCGGGTTCAACGAGATGCTCAAACATTACGAGACGCACGCCCCGCTCAAGCGCAATGTGGTGCCTGAGGAACTCGGCGCGACAGGTCTTTTCCTCGCCAGCGACGGTGCCGCCGCTATCACCGGTCAGGTCATCTACGTGGATGCCGGTTATCAAATCATGGGGATGTAGGCGCCGGTCCCTGAGCGTCGGTCCCGGGGTAAAGGCCCCGTTGACCCTGAGGAATAGAGGAGGATTTTCAACCAGTGGGTGAGCCACTGAGTTTGATTATGCCGAAAACCAGAACAGCGAAGCAGAAAGTCACCTTCTTTTTTAATGCGCCTGCAGCCGAGAGCGTGTTATTAGCGGGTGATTTTACCGGCTGGCAGCAGGCCCCGCTGCCGATGAAAAAAGATAAAAACGGCGGGTGGAAAAAGACCATTCGCCTTGAGCCGGGGCGCTATGAGTACCGGCTGCTGGTGGACGGCGAATGGCGCGATGACCCCACCTGCCCGCATCGGCAAGCCAACCAGTTTGGCGGGCAGAATTGCGTTTGTATTGTCGAGGAAGATACTGCGGCGGCCGAAGCGGCGTGAGCGGCGACGCAAGGGGCGGCAATCATCAGTATTCCGTGTTCAGTTTATTCAGGTCCAGTTGGTCGGTGCCAGAAAGGTCGCAGATCAAAGCGGTTGGGCGATTAAGTCGTAGTCGGTATGCGCCACCACTTTGACGTCGGCAAAGCTGCCGCTGGGTAACTCGCCGTGAACATAAACCCGGCCATCAATGTCCGGCGCGTCGGCTTCGCCTCTGGCGACCAGGTATTTTCCCCGCAACGCCGAGGCATGCTCATCGGTGCCGCGCACCAGGCCGTGCTCCCATGAGCTGACCCGCGCTTTGCGCAGTTCGCCCGCTGTTGCGGTTTGCTCAACCAGTACCCGCAACCGGCGTCCGACGAACGCCTCGGCCACCTTCACCGCTACCTCGTGCTGGGCGGCCATGGCGCGCTGGCGCCGACGCGCCTTGGTTTTTTCCGGCACTTGCCCCGCCATCGCCGAGGCGCGTGTGCCCTCCTCGCGCGAATAGGTGAACACGCCGAGCCGCTCGAATCGGGTCTGGGAAATGAACTCCAACAACGCCTCGAAATACTCCTCGGTCTCGCCTGGAAAACCCACAATGAACGTCGTGCGCAGCGCGATCCCGGGCACTCCCTTCCGGATGCGCCGCAACAACTCGACGATGTATTCCTGCGAGGTCTCGCGCCGCATGCGCTCGAGCATGTTCTGGTGAATGTGCTGCAAAGGAATATCGACATAGCGCGCGACCTTCGGGCACTCGGCAATTGTCGTGATCAGCTCGTCGGTCCAGTGCGCCGGGTGCGTATATAAGAGACGAATCCAGAACTCGCCGGGCAGCGCCTGCAGCTCGCGCAGCAAACTACAAATGGTCGTAGCCTCTGGCGGCAGCGCCCGCACCGCCGCGGCGAACCGGCCAGGCGCACTGATTCCAAGGCTCCGCTGTGGCTGCAAGTCCAACCCATAAAAGGTCGAGTCCTGGGAGATGAGGTTCAACTCCTTTACGCCTTCGGCCACGAGTGCTGCGGCCTCAGCCACGATATCTGCTTGCGTGCGGCTGCGATGGGTACCTCGCATTCGGGGAATCGTGCAGAAACTGCAGGGATGGTTGCACCCTTCCGCCAGCTTCACATAAGCAAAGTGCCGCGGCGTGAGCCGAAACCGTGGCGTCGCATAATCCGGAATGTACTTGGGACGGGCATTAACCGCGAGAATAGCGCCGTTCGCAGCAGGAGCTGATTCGGAGGAAACAGCCGCAGCCGAGCCAGCCTGGGCTTCCGTTGGCGCAGGGCCGGTCTTGGGCAAGCGGGGCCGTTTAACGGTCCGGCCAGGGGAGGTTTTGTCGTTGAGCCGGGCCGCCCGGCGTTGCAGCGCGGCGCGAATGATTTGCGGCACCTGGGCCACTTGATCAATGCCCATGAAAGCGTCCACCTCAGGTAACAAGCTGGGCAACTCGTCCCGAAACCGTTGCGGCAAGCAACCGGCGACCACCAACCCTTGACCCCGATTGTGCGCTTGCCGCACCGCGTCGCTCTCCAGGATCGCATCGACGCTCTCTTCCTGCGCGGAATCGATGAACGAACAGGTGTTGACGATCACCGCATCGGCTTGCGTGGGATCGTTGGTCATCTCCACACCCGCGGCGAGCAACGTGCCCACCATAATCTCCGAATCGACCAGGTTCTTGGCGCAACCCAGCGAGATCATGCCCACACGCAAGGGGCGCGCTACAGAATTCTCCCCGGTCACTTCTTGTTCGGCATCAGACCCGGCGACGCGCCGGTCGTGGACGCGGGAGCGGGAGGAATGTTGTACTTCTTCAGGATTGGCGCGAAGTCCGCGTGAGTGCGGCCGTATTCCTGCAGTTCCTTTACGAACTTGTCCTGGACGGGCCCGGCCCCGTGTTGGTACTGATAAACCAGGCTCGCGCCGGCCTCAAGCTCGCGGTTGGTGTTGCGGACTTCCCAATACAGAAAAATCAGCAAGGTGCCGCTGACGATCAGCATGATAACGAGCAGCGAATTGACCAGTTGCCGCAAACCATCGTATTGCGCCTGGAGGTCGGGGACAGAGCCGGCGCTAGTGGTCGCCGCCGGCAGCGGAGTCAGATTGTCAGGTTCCATTTAATGGGAGAGTGGCTTATTGGTGGCGTTGGCGGTCGCGGCGGCCTGTTTCAGACTGTCCAGGATGGGATTGATTGCGGGGTTTTTCTTGCTGTATTCGAGCGAGTCGTTGATGAGTGCCTGGAGGGCCGGTTGCCGGTAATTGATCCAATTAATGTAGGCCTGCTGGTTGCGCAATTGGCGCGTCTTGCTGATCAGGCTCCAGCAATAAAATACGGAGCACAACGCGCTGCCTAGCAGTAGCAGTTGCAATACCGTCGTCAACGGACTGTTCTTCATATAATGGCCTAGCTTAATGATTTCGGGTTAATGTTGTCCAACCCGTTTTTGGAGGTGAATCGTTGAATCGTTGAATTCTCCATGCGAAACAGTGTTTCGTCTATGTAAGCCTTGGGGCTTGCCCTGTAGCCTCAGGTTGCGAACATAACGCAAGCACATGAAACGTGATCGGGCCGTGCGGATTTGGGCCGAGGAGGTGGTCATTCCGACCTACCTTGCCGGGCGGCCCAATCGGCACCCGATGTTCCTCGAAAAGCGGGTGTACCAAGGCAGCTCCGGGCGGGTGTATCCTTACCCGGTGATCGACCACATCAGCGATGAACGGGTGGCAGAGCGGCATCCGGTGGTGTTCCTGGAAAATGAATACCTGAAGCTGATGGTGATGCCGCGGTTCGGCGGGCGCATCCAATATGCCTACGACAAGACCAACGGCTATCCCTTCATTTACCACAACCGGGTGATCAAGCCGGCGCTGGTGGGCCTGGCGGGGCCGTGGCTCTCGGGCGGTATCGAGTTCAACTGGCCGCAACATCATCGGCCCGGCACCTATTGCCCGGTCGATTACACCATCACCGCCAACCCGGACGGCAGCCAGACGCTTTGGCTGAGCGAGGTCGAGCCGATGTGGCACCTCAAGGGCACGCTCGCGCTGACCTTGCACCCCGGCAAGGCGCTGGTCGAAATCGGCATCCGCCTGTTCAACCCAACGCCGCTGCCACAGAGCTTTCACCTGTGGACCAACCCCGCGGTTCACGTCAACGAGCATTATCAATCGGTGTTCCCGCCCGACGTACAGGCGGTCTATGACCACGGCAAACGGGCCGTATCGGCGTTTCCAATCGCTCGCGGCGAGTATTACAAGGTCAATTACTCGCGGGGGGTGGATATTTCCTGGTACAAGAATTTGCCGGTGCCGACGTCCTATATGGCCGCGCGGTCGGACTACGATTTTCTCGGCGGGTACGACCATCAACGGCAGGCGGGTGTGTTGCACGTCGCCGACCACCACGTCGTGCCCGGCAAGAAACAATGGGTGTGGGGCTGTGGCGATTTCGGCCGCGCCTGGGACCGCAACCTAACCGACGAAGACGGCCCCTACGCCGAGTTGATGTGCGGCGTGTTCGCCGATAACCAGCCGGATTTTTCCTGGCTCGAACCCTTCGAAGAGAAACAAGCCAAGCAGTTTTTCCTGCCGTATAAAGCGATTGGCTATGTGCGCAACGCCACCGTCGATGCCGCCGTTAGTTTGGAAATCGTGGCCGGCCGTGCGACCGTCGGGGCGTATGCGACCTCGGGATGCCCCGGCGCGACGGTGCGTCTGCGGCTCAGGGGCAACGTGCTGTGGCAAACCCGGGTGGATTTGGGGCCGGAATCGCCGTTCACCACGCCAGTGGAGCTGCCGCGCAAATTCGCGCCACCGGAGCTGGAATTGTCGATCTGGAATGCCGAGGGCCGGCAGTTGGTCGCCTATCGGCCGGAGCCGGCCCAGGCAGAGGCGGTCCCCGAGCCGGCGCAGGCGATCCCCGAGCCGCAGAAACTGGCGAACACTGAGGCGCTTTATCTGGCCGGCCTGCACCTCGAACAGTATCGTCACGCAACCCGCGAGCCGGAGGCTTATTACCGCGAAGCGCTGGCGCGGGACCCCGGCGATGTGCGCAATAACAATGCCCTCGGGCTGCTCTTGCTGCGGCGCGGACGATTCGCCGATGCTGAGCGCCGTTTCCGCGCCGCGCTAAAAACCCAGATGCGGCATAACCCGAACCCGGCGCACGGCGAGCCGCGCTACAATTTAGGAGTTTGCCTGCGGTATCTGGGCCGGTTGGAGGAGGCTTATGGGGCATTTTACAAAGCGGCCTGGAACGCCGCGTGCCAGGATGCGGCGTTTTTCCAACTCGCGCAATTGGCAATGATTCGCGGCGCGTTCGACGAGGCGCTCGAGTTCATCGACCGCTCGCTGGCGCGCAATAGCGGCAATCAAAAAGCCGGGCACTTGAAGATCCTGCTGCTGCGGCAGCTCGGCCGGAATGAGGCGGCCCGCCTGCTGGCGCAAGCGGCCCTCGA
The DNA here is from genome assembly GCA_035934555.1 of Verrucomicrobiia bacterium. Taxonomy (GTDB): domain Bacteria; phylum Verrucomicrobiota; class Verrucomicrobiia; order Limisphaerales; family UBA8199; genus DASYXT01. Next base: position 27,144 of record DASYXT010000118.1, read on the forward strand.
ACGGGACCCGCTGGATTTCGGCGCGCGTTTCGAGCTGGCGCGCCTGGGCGATCCTGCCCAACAGGAGACGCTGAGGGCCTTGATGCGCGGCAACGAACACAGTTACCTCGCCATGGCGGCCGACTATGCACACGCGGGGGCTTTTGGGGACGCGATCGCCCTGCTGCAACAGGCGCTCGAGTTGCCGCCAGGCCCATCCGCGCCGGCCCACGGCGGTAGGGCTCCGGGTCATCTCGGGGAGGTCGGCATGCCGAACGGCCGGCCCATGCTTTTCTATTTCCTCGGTTACTATTCATTACTGCATCAGGACGCGTCCGGCTCAGCCCGCTTTTTCGGCCTCGCGTCGCAGCGGAACCCAGACCGCTGTTTTCCGAACAGGTTGGACAGCATTCTGGCGCTGCAAGCCGCGCTGGAACACAACCCGGCCGACGCTCGCGCGGCCCTTTATCTCGGCAACCTGTGGTATGACAAAGGCCAGGTCGCCGAAGCCACCGCCTGTTGGGAATCGGCGCGGCGGCATGAACCCAGCCTGCCCACTGTCCACCGCAACCTGGCCCTGGTCTATTTCAACAAGCAACGCAACCCGGCCAAAGCGCTGGCCTCGCTCGAACGAGCTTTTCGCCTCGATTCGTCTGATGCACGGCTGCTCTTTGAACTGGATTTGCTGCAGCGGCGCAGCGGCGTTTCACCCAGGAAGCGCTTGGCGTTTCTGCAAACCCATCGCGGGATTGTCGAAAAACGTGAGGACCTGCTGCTGGAATGGATTACGTTGCTCAACCTTTTGGGCCGGCACCAGGAGGCGCTCGACCTGCTCCTGGCGCGGCAGTTTCACCCCTGGGAAGGCGGCGAGGGCAAGGTCACCGGCCAATATGTCCTCAGCTTGCTTGAATTAGCCAAGCAGAAGCTGACTGGAGTAAGCCTGCGCGGCAAGGGACGGAGCGGAGATGGAGCCTTTCGGGACGGCGAGGGGCAGCGCGAGGCGGCACGACAAGCAGCAGCGGATGCGGCGCAGTTGCTCAAGCGGGCGCGGGCGTATCCGCCCAATCTCGGCGAAGGCAAACTACATGGCGCGCAGGAGAACCAGGTGCTCTATTGGCTGGGCATGGCCCGCGAGCAATTGGGTGAAGCGGATGCTGCCAGAGAAGCGTGGAGGCAGGCCGCGACCGGCATGTCGGTGCCTACGCCCGCGGTATATTATAACGATCAAAACCCGGAAACGATTTATTACCAGGGTCTCGCTTTGCAAAAGCTTGGGCGGCCGGCCGCTGCCCGCGCAAGATTTCAGACGCTGGTGAATTTCGGCAAAGCCCATCTGCGCGATCATGTGGTGCTCGATTATTTCGCGGTTTCACTGCCGGAGTTCCTCGTCTTTGACGATGATTTGGATCTGCGCAACCAGGTCAACTGCCGCTTCTTGATGGCGCTGGGCCAAATCGGCCTGCGCCGAACGGTGGAAGGTCGCAAACAACTCGAGCGGGTGCTGAAACTTGATCCGAACCACCTGGGCGCGCTGCTACAGCAGCGAGCACTCAGAGGCGCGGGCACTTTAATCTGCAGCAACGGGCAATCCCTGAGCACGCCCGCGAATCGGCGTAACTCTGCCGCACCGAAATCACTGCGGAATAATGTCCGCGCGGCGGTAAACCTCCCGAGCGTCAGCCCATGATTACCAGCACACCAGCGGCTGATGGTCCTCGCGTCCACACCAGCTTCAATACGGGTTATGTTTGGCGGATTTCTGTCATCGCGGCGCTGGGCGGCCTGCTGTTTGGGTATGATTGGGTGGTGATTGGCGGCGCAAAGCCTTTTTTCGAAAGGTACTTTCATCTGACGCAAGCGACGCAATCCGGTTGGGCGAACAGTTGCGCGCTAGTGGGCTGCCTGCTCGGCGCGTTGCTGGCGGGCGCACTCAGCGACAAGTTCGGGCGCAAACGGCTGCTGATTTTTTCGGCGTTTTGGTTCGCCGTGACTTCCGTCGGCAACGCGGTAGCGCCGACGTTCACCATTTTTGTCGCGTGGCGCATTTTAGGCGGCGTGGCCATCGGGTTGGCGTCGAATCTCTCGCCGATGTACATCGCGGAGGTGGCGCCGGCCGGGCTCCGCGGGCGGTTGGTGTCCATTAACCAGCTCACGATTGTCATTGGCATTCTGCTCGCCCAAACGGTCAACTGGTATATCACCCGAAAGCTACCGCAAGGCATCAGCGCCGAAGAATTGCTCGCCTCGTGGTACGGCCAGACCGGCTGGCGCTGGATGTTCGCCTTTACGGCTGTGCCGGCATTGTTCTTTTTCGCCGGTATGTTTTCCGTGCCGGAAAGCCCCCGCTGGCTGGTTAAGAATGGCAGGAGCGATTCGGCGCGGCTGATCCTGACCCGCATCGGAGGAGAGGCCTACTCGCAGAGCGAGGTGTACGACGTCCAAAACACACTCACCACGCAAGAGATCCAGCGCGTGCGCTTCGCCGACCTGCTCGACCGCCGCATGTTCCGTGTGCTCGTTTTAGGAGTCGTCCTGGCCGTCTTTCAGCAGTGGTGCGGCATCAATGTCATTTTCAACTACGCCGAAGAAATCTTTCGCGCGGCCGGCTACGATATTTCGGACGTGCTGAAAAACATTGCCTGGACCGGCTCGGTAAACCTGGTGTTTACGCTGGTGGCGTTGGGTGTGGTGGACCGCGGAGGCCGGCGGGTGCTGATGCTGGTGGGTTCGGCAGGGTTGGCGGTGATTTATACCGTGCTGGGCTTCTGCTATCACAGCGGCGTGAAAGGCTGGCCGATGCTGGTGCTGGTGCTGTCAGCGATCGGCTGCTACGCGATGTCCCTGGCGCCGGTTACTTGGGTGGTCATTTCGGAGATTTTCCCCAACCGCATTCGCGGCGCGGCTATGTCGGTGGCGGTGAGTTCGCTGTGGGTCGCCTGTTTTATTCTGACGTACACCTTCCCCATATTGAATCGTTCCTTCGGTCCCGCGGGCACGTTCTGGCTGTACGCGGCCATTTGTGCCGCCGGGCTGGTGTTCATCGCGTTGAAGCTGCCGGAAACCAAAGGCAAATCGCTCGAACAACTTGAAAAGGAATTGGTGGAGTGAGCGAGCAGAGGTCAGAGATCAGGGGTCAGGGTCGATTGTGTGGACATGAATGATGCTCTCATTAACACCCCAGATGCCAGCTCAATCGAAAATCGTAAATCCAAAATCGAAAATTCTCGGCTGCTTCCTCGCCGCAAGCCTGCTCACCGCGTCCGCCTCGGAGCATTCGGATGTCATTTCTCTGGCCGGCCGCTGGCAATTCGAGTTGGACCGGCAGAATGTCGGTGAGCAGCAGCGCTGGTTCGCGCGCAAGCTGACGGGCACAATTGACCTGCCCGGCTCGCTCCCCGCCCAGGGGATCGGCGATGACATCTCCGTCGAAACCAAATGGACGGGCGATATTGTTGATCGGTCGTGGTACACGGCGCCCGGATACGCCAAATACCGCCAACCCGGCAACGTGAAGGTTCCCTTTTGGTTGCAGCCAAATAAGTACTACGCCGGCTTGGCGTGGTACCAACGCCCGTTCCGAATTCCCCGGGCGTGGGCCGGCCGGCGTGTCGTGTTGTCCCTGGAACGCCCGCATTGGGAAACGCGGGTTTGGGTGGACGGCAAGGAAATCGGCTCAAACGACAGCCTTTCGACTGCGCATGAATATGAGTTGGGCACGCCACTGACCAGTGGCGAGCATCAACTCACGGTGCGGGTGAATAACAGCGTGGTGGTCGATATCGGCGTCAATTCTCACAGCATCACCGATCATACACAAGGAAACTGGAACGGAATTGCAGGCGCCATTTGCCTGCGCGCCACTGCGCCGGTCTGGATCGACGAGCTGCAGGTCTATCCGCATGTCGCGACACGGTCCATCACGGTGAAAGGTCGCCTGGGCAATGGCTCCCGCGCTGCGGGCCAGGGACCGCTGCTGCTCGCATGCACACAATTCAAGAGCGGCAAACCGGCAGGCCGGGAGGAAAAGGCGTTTGAAGTAAAGTGGACGGCGGATGGCGGCACATTCGAGCAGGAGTTTCCTTTGGGCGATGGCGCCTCCACCTGGGATGAATTCAACCCAGTGGTTTATCGATTATCGGCAGACGTCGGGCCGGGCTCAGAAAAAACCGTCCAATTCGGGCTGCGCGAACTCTCGACCCAAGGCACCCAGTTTGTGCTGAATGGCCGGAAAATCTTTTTCCGCGGGACGCTCGAATGCTGCATTTTCCCAAAGACCGGTCATCCGCCAACCGACGTGGAGTCGTGGAAACGCATTATCCGGATCGCGAAGGCGCACGGGCTGAACCTGATTCGTTTTCACTCGTGGTGCCCGCCGGAAGCGGCGTTCGCAGCAGCCGACGAGCTGGGATTCTATTACCAGGTCGAAATCGCCTCCTGGGCGAACCAATCGACGACGTTGGGCGATGGCAAACCGGTTGATGCCTGGCTATATCGGGAAGCGGCGCGGATTTTAAGAGATTACGGCAATCACCCCTGTTTTATGCTGATGCCCTATGGCAACGAGCCCGGTGGCCAGCAAGCGGGTGCGTTCCTGGCGAAGTGGGTCGAGCATTGGCGCGCGGCCGATCCGCGCCGGCTCTACACCAGCGGCTCGGGCTGGCCGCAGCTTGCCGAAAACCAGTTTCACGTGACGCCCGACCCGCGCATCCAAGGCTGGGGCGAAGGATTGCATTCGCGTATTAATGCGCTGCCGCCGGAAACGCGCACTGATTACCGCGAATACATTCGCAAGCGCTCGGTGCCGGTTATCAGCCATGAAATCGGCCAATGGTGCGCGTATCCCGACTTCGCTGAGATTCCAGAGTACACTGGTTATCTGAAGCCGAAGAATTTCGAAATATTCCGCGACTCGCTAGCCGCGCACCACATGGCAGGCCAGGCCCGCCAATTCCTCCTGGCGTCGGGCAAACTGCAAACGCTCTGTTACAAGGAAGAGATCGAATCGGCCTTGCGCACACCCGGCATGGGCGGATTCGAGCTGCTCGATCTGCACGACTTTCCCGGGCAGGGCACGGCGCTGGTGGGCGTGCTCAACCCGTTTTGGGGCGATAAAGGCTATGTCACGGCCAAGGAATATAGCCGCTTTTGCAATGCCACAGTGCCGTTAGCGCGTCTCGCCAAACGCGTATTCACCACAGAGGAAACCTTGACGGCCGCCCTTGAAGTCGCCCATTTCGGCCCAGCGCCACTGACCAACGCCTTAGTGGACTGGGCGTTGGTGGATGCGGCAGGCAAGGGGGTCACGAATGGCGAGTGGACGATGCCGTTTGTCCCCTTAGATAACGGCATCCGCCTGGGCGAGGTTCGTATCTCTCTTGCGAACTTTAAAGCACCGGCCAAGTACCAGCTTGTGGTGAGCATCCGCGCCTGTTCGGGCCAAGGAACTTACTCCACGCGCGCTCAGCAGTTTTCCAATGATTGGGATGTTTGGGTTTATCCGAGTCGTTTGCCGGACGACAACGCGGAAGTGATCGTTGCTACGAAGCTGAATGCCGATGTGCTGGCCGCTTTGGACCGCGGCGGCAAAGTCCTTCTGACGGTTCCCGCTGGCCGGGTCAAGGGTGACCGGCTCGGAAGAATCGCCGTTGGTTTTTCCAGTATCTTCTGGAACACGGCATGGACGGGGCGTCAGCCGCCCCACACGTTGGGCATTCTGTGCGATCCAAAACATCCGGCTCTCGCGGAATTTCCAACGGAGTATCACAGCAATTATCAATGGTGGTACCTCGTGCACGATGCCGGGGCGATGATTCTGGATGACTTGCCGCCCAACCTCCAGCCGCTGGTACAAATCATTGACGACTGGGTCACGAACAGAAAACTGGCGCTCGCCTTCGAGGCCCGGCTCGGTCGCGGCAAGCTGGTCGTTTGCAGCATGGACCTCGAGAATGGAATCGACCGCGACCCGGTGGTGCGACAGTTCCGCCACAGTCTTTTGGATTACATGGCCAGCCCGCGGTTTCGACCCGCCGTGGAATTAACCGCCGCGCAAGTGACTGGACTGTTCACCGACGAAAGCTTAATGCAAAAGCTGGGTGCACGCATCGCCGGCGCCGATAGCGCCCAGGACGGTTACCCGGCTGCCAACGTTCTGGATGGGGATGAGACGACGTTCTGGCACACAAGTTGGGAAGAGCCCCAACCCCCGTTCCCGCATCAATTCACCGTCGCGTTCCCAAAACTGGTGCGCTTGCGCGGCTTTACCGCTCTGCCGCGCCAGGATGGGAATCATAACGGTTGGATTAAGGATTACGCGTTTTACGTCAGTGAGGACGGCCAATCCTGGGGTGAACCGGTCGCACACGGCGTCTTCAGCGCGGATGCGCGGCTGAAACAGGTGCAGTTGCCCCGGCCAGTTATGGCCCGGTTTGTTCGGTTCGAAGCCTTATCGGGCTATGCCAATGGCCCGTGGGCGTCGTTGGCTGAGTTCGGGGTGCAGTGAGTGCGTGGAGGCGGGCTTCCACCCGCGCGGTCCAAAGGCCTGCGCGGCAAGATGCCGCGCACACCGCAGCCAGGATGGCCACCGCTACAGGGCCGGGTCGCGCCGCCGCGACAATGGCTGTCATTACAATTCAGGACAGGATGTAGCTGGCTCGTTCGCACCAAATCTGCCATCTTCTTAGGGATGCAACCGATTGTCCTCAAGCTCCGATTCACTGCGGTTCTATTATCCAGTTTAGTCTGCTTCTCGACGGCCCGCGCGCAGACCGATCAGCCCATTTATAGCGATTCCCTGCAAAACGGTTGGCAAAACTGGAGCTGGGGTTCGGTGCTGAACTTTAACAACTCCAGCCCAGTCCATTCGGGCGCGGCCTCGATAGCGGTGACCATCACCAATTATTGGGTGACAAACATGTGGGGCGCCCTTTACCTGGAGCATGCCCCTTTTGACTCAACGCCCTATACGAATCTGACGTTTTGGATTAACGGAGGCGTGGCTGGCGGTCAGTCGCTGCAGATAGCCGCGACTCTAAATGGCAGCGCGCAACCAAGCGTCCCGGTTCCGGCGCCAACGGCCGGAACGTGGCAGCAAGTCACTATCTCGCTCGCGAGCCTCGGCGTCGCGAATAACGCCAACTTCGACGGCTTTTGGATTCAGGAGACTGTGAGCACGCCGCTGCCGACATTTTACATCGATGACATCACGCTGGTCGCCAGTACGACGCCGCCGGTGACCAATACGCCCGTGACCGTCACCGTTGATGCGCAACTGAACCGCCACCCGATCAGCCGGCTCATTTACGGCGTGGCGTTTGCCGCCTCGAATCAGCTTTCGGATTTGAATTTCACGCTGAATCGTTCGGGAGGAAATGAAGAAACCACCTATAACTGGCAGCTCAATGCGCATGGCAAAGGAGCTGATTGGTACTTTGAGAGCTATCCCGACGCGAGTTCCACGCCAGGGGCAAGCGCCGATGGCTTGGTTGCGGACAGCAAGTCCGGCGGCGCGGCTCCTTTGATCACGCTGCCCATGATCGGCTGGGCGCCTAAGCTCGGCCCCGGCCGCGCCATTCTCTGGAGCTATTCCGTGGCCAAATACGGTCCCCAGACTTCCGCCGACCCTTACCGGACCGACGCGGGCAGCGGCTTCAGCAGTACCAACAACAACCAGCCGATAACCTGGAATGACCCCAATGATGCCTATTTCCCGACCAACACCACTTTCGTGCAAGGTTATGTCCAGCACCTGATGGGCAGGTGGGGGGCATCGACCAACGGCGGCGTGCCTTACTACATCATGGATAACGAGCACAGTCTTTGGTTTTCAACGCACCAGGACATCCATCCCATAGGCCCAACGATGCAGGAGATTTGGACCAAAATGCTGGCCACCGCCAGCATGGTAAAATCCAACGACCCCAACGCGCTGGTGCTGGGACCGGAAGAGTGGGGCTGGAGCGGCTACTTCTACAGCGGGTACGACCAACAATGGTCCGGCCAGCACGGGGATTACAACCCCGCGGACTATCCGGACCGCGCCGCTAACGGCGGCTGGGATTACATGCCCTGGTTGCTCAACCAATTCCATCAGCATGACGCCGGCACAGGCAAGCGGTTGCTCGACTATTTCACCCTGCACTGTTACCCGCAGGAGGCCAATGTGGGAGGCAATGACACATCGCCGGCTACCGTGCAGTTGCGCAACCAAAGCACCCGGCAACTGTGGGATACCAACTACGTGGATCCCAGTTGGATCAACAGCAAAATTATGCTGATTCCCCGTATGAAAAGCTGGGTTGCTTCGTACTACCCCGGCACAAAGATCGGCATCACCGAATACAACTGGGGCGCTGAAAGCTCCATTAGCGGCGCAACGGCCCAAGCGGACATCCTGGGCATTTTCGGCCGCGAGAGCCTGGATTTGGCGACGCGCTGGACGACGCCCGATCCCAGCACGCCCACTTACAAAGCAATGAAGATGTTCCGTAATTACGATGGCAGCGGTTCCGGTTTTGGAGATACGAGTGTCAACGCCGCCGGCCCCAATCCGGATAACGTTTCCACTTTTGCTGCGTTGCGGACGTCGGACGGCGCCCTGACGATTTTGGTCATCAACAAGCAACTCAACCTCAGCGCGACCACTACTGTTGTTGTGACCAATCGTTTGCTCAACGGCACCGGGCAGGCCTGGCAACTAACTTCGGCCAATGCGATCACGCCGCTAGGCAGCTTCAGCTTTGCCGGCACCACTTTTACAAGCACGGTCCCACCGCAGAGTATCACGTTATATGTCCTGCCACCGGCCGCCGCGCCGCCCCCGCCCCAGTTGCGCGCGGGAAACCTCAGCACGTCCGGTGCGTTTGATCTTTGGCTTTACGGGACTGCCGGCCAGCGCTATGCCTTACAGGCGTCCGGCGACCTGCGCACATGGCGAGACCTGCTGACCAACACCCTTTCGGGCACTTCCTGGCATATCGTGCGCGGGTCGAGCGACGGCCCACAGCAGTTTTATCGGGGGCTGTGGACCCCCTGAGGCCAGAGATCAGAAGTCAGAGGTCAAAGATCAGAAATTGGCAGTACGTAATTCGGCCTGCAATTATTCGCTTTCAATTTTTCGGCCCTTTTTCTTACGATGGCGCCATGCCGGAGATTGTCGAATTTGTGAATCGCGGGGCGGCCACGGTTACACCGGGGGTTGTGGAGAAGATGCTGCGGCATCTGCCACAATGGAAACTGGAGTTCACGCAGATTTATGAGCCGTTGTTCCCGCACCTGGTGGACCAACTGGAATTCCTGGCCAATGCGGTCGAAGACACGGCCGAAGGGGCTTACAAAGATCTGCCGTATCATGCTTTCGCCCAGGCCGTGTTTGCCCTCATCTATTCCCATAAAAAGGTCGGCATTATTCCTGACAGCGTATTGAACCTCGGCCGGGCGGATGATTCCAGCGTGGTGCGGGCCGTGCTCATTCAGAACGAAAAGGCCTTCGCCATTTACGCCGCCACGCAGAACGTAGAATGGTCGCGGATTACCAGCCAGCCCTGAGCCCGCTGCTGCTCAGCGCACCATCCTCAATCCTGACGCTGCGCTGGGTTGGTTGGTTTGTTCTATACTATCGAGGCTGCTGGTCTCCAGGAATCGGCGGAACGTCTCATGCTTTGACACCACCTCGTCATGGGGCAGCTCGCTGAATAAGAAGCACGCCCGCTGTGGCCGGAGTTCCTCGAGGGTGACAGCCGCTTCCTGACCGCAGAAAAGCGGTGTCCCTCGTTGGCGTAGCAGCTCCATCAGTCTTTCGGTTTCGGTCTTCGTTCCTCCGTGTTCGGTGTAAATATCCAGCAGCCGGCCGTGCTGCGTATCAAGCCAGTGGACAAATTGGTCCGTGCGGGCATACAGGGCGTCGAAGAGCCAGACCTCACGCACGTGGTCGGTCAAGCCGCCATGGTCCAGAATCGAGCCCATCACCTGGTACCCGCCGCTGTGCCCGGAAAGAATGAGATTACCCAGGGCAAAGTCCTTCCGCGGCAAACTCGAACGCGCGCGCAATGCGTCCTGGACTTCGCCCATAAAGCGCTTGAACCCGTCCACCTCTTCGAGTTTTCCGCCTGAAGAATCCGGCGCATTCTTCGGCCCCTGCGGGACGATCAGAATAGCGTTGCGCCGGCTTTCAGCCATTTGTTCGATCAAGCGGTAACGCTCCAGCACATGCGATACCTGGTTGCGCCAGCCATGAAAGTGGATCACAAAATCTACGCGGCCCATCTCGCGAAAACCTTTCGGGATAAAAATCGCCACGGTGCTGTCCGAGTAATGCGCGGCTTCCGAGTAGAATTCGACGACCGGCTGACCGGCGTCGTCCGTGTGGCGGTAGGAATGGCCCTCCGCGCGGCTGGGATGTGGAAAGGGCGCTGTCAAGAATTGCGTGACGATGAGTTCGCCGTAGGGGGAATAGGTCTGGGCGAGGTCCTCAGCGCCAGCCGGCAATAGACCAAACGCGGCGGTCAGCAGGAGAATCGCTATCACCCGCTTCCTCGACTCACTCGGCTCAGCGCGCATCGGAACCCAGTTCCTTCAATTTGAGCTTTCGGAACATGATGCGGTAGCCTTCCGCTTCGAGCGCGATATAGCCGCGCGGCATGCCGCAATCCGAGTACTGGCAGGTGACTGCGCCGTTGAGCCACACCGTAAGCACCTTGCCCCGCGCGCTCAATTCCAGCGTATTCCATTCACCCGGTGGGTTCATCCGCTCTTCTGCCGGCTTGAGTTTGAAGCGCTTGAGGTGGCCCTCAACTGGTCCCTCGCCAAACAGGTACCCACCGTCCATGGATAATTGGGCCTGGTACCAAATATCGCCCTTGGCCGAATTGCGCGTAAAAACCCCGCTATTGTAATTCCGATTGGTGCCGGTGACCGGCGTGAAGGCAAATTCCACATGGAACACGCAATCGCCCAACTCGCGATCAAACCGCAACATTTCATGGCCGCCATCGCCATCGCAACGCAACACTGCTTCCGAACCGGCCGTGTGCCATTGCGCCCGGCCCAAAGGGTGGTCTGGTGGGATGGTCATGCGCGTCCAGCCCTTGAGGTCGGGCCCGGGCTGAATATCAGTCCAACCGGCTGGGTGCTGTTCCAATAGGCTGGGCGAGATGCTGCCGGCGCCGGACGCGATGACCAAACTGCTGGCAGAGATCAGCACCCAAAGAAAGCGTGTGAGTGTGTGCACGATGATGTCTTACCGCATCGGCCGCGGGCAATCAAGGTTTTGAAAAGAGCCCAAAAGACCCGTCCAGAGAGAACGGACATTCTTTAGAACGAAATATCACGCATTGGCGAGGTAGTCTCCGCCCGGATAACTGCCTGAAATTGAGAAATGGCGGCGCTTTCGGCGCGCGAAAAGTTGAAGAGTTTTGGTTATTGCCATAGTCCTCCGGTTCACCTATTTTATGCCCCTTTGAAAAATTGAATTTCTTGCGCCCATGCCAAAAACTGAAGTCATTCTAACTCACAATATCGTCGGCCTCGGCGGCGAGAGCGACCAGGTGAAGGTCGCCGCCGGCTACGCCCGCAATTACCTGTTCCCCCAGGGGCTGGCAATTCCCGTCACCGGGGCCAACAAGCGCCAGCTGGAATCGCTCAAGCAGCGCCGCGCCGAGCGTGAAGCCCACGAGCTCAACACCATGACCGAGCTCTCCAAGAGCATCTCCAAACTGCTCTGTGTCATCACCGTTAAAACCGGTGAGGACGGCAAGATGTTCGGCACTGTCACCTCGGGAATGATCGCCGACCAGCTCAAGACTCAGTTCGACATCTCGCTGGACAAGAGAAAGATCCACCTGGACGCGCCGATCCGCGCTCTCGGCGATTACGAAGTCGTGCTGCGCCTGCATCCAGACGTGACTTCCTCCCTCAAGGTCCACGTCGAAAGCAGCACGCCTCTCGCTGTGCCGACCGCAGCGCCGGCGACCGAAGCAAAGGCTGAGGAGCCCCGCACCGAGAAACGCGGACGTCGCCCGGAACCTGGCGCGGAACGCCGAACCGAAAAGGGCCACAAGACGGCCTCAGGTGAAAAGCCGTCGGGCAAAGCTGAGAAAGGCGAACGCCCCGCTCGGCCCGAAAGAGGTCCCAAAGGCAAAACGGAGTAAACATCCCGATTTCGAACGCCAGACCACAAGGTCTGGCCCTTTTTTTTGCCCAACCAGGGCCAGTAACCACAAAGAACGCAAAAACGAGAACTAGGTTTGCGCCTTTGTTTCTCTTTGAGTGCCTTTAGGGTTGCATCTTTTGCATTCTATGTCCACCAATCCCCAACCCTAAACCGTATTTGTCGAGCGCTTGACAACCGATTTCATAATGATATCATATTGATAACAGACCGGGGTCATGGTCAAAAGAAAGAACATCTATGAACGAATCAATTCTAAACACCAATCGTGAGCAGGTGGTGCAGGTGCAGCGCGGCGCGGTGTGGTTGCCGATTATTCTATTGTTGGAATTGGGTGGGCTGGGGCTTTTCATCTATTCGGTGGCCATCAGCGATCGGTATGGTCACCCGGTTTGGCATTGGTTTGGATTGGGCCTGTTTTGCATGGTGTTCGCCGGCTTTCTTTTGCCCGGGCTCTTCACGTTGCAACCCAACGAGGCACGCGTGCTGATTCTGTTTGGCCGCTACAAAGGCACGGTGCGCCAGAGCGGGTTTCATTGGGGAAATCCGTTTTACTCGAACGGTAGCCGGCTGAAAGGGCTGCAGGTAACGGCGACGCAGGAAAAGCCGGCTGAAGCGCAGGTGAACTTTCGGGGCCTGACGCGAAACAAGATTTCGTTGCGGGTGCGCAACCTAATCAGCGACAAGCTCAAGGTGAACGATAATCGTGGGAACCCAATCGAAATCGCGGCGGTGATCGTCTGGCGCGTGCAGGATACCGCCCAAGCGATGTTCGATGTGAACGATTACGAGACGTATGTCCGTATTCAGAGCGAGTCAGCGATTCGGCATGTGGCCAGCGCTTACGCTTATGATCATGGCGAGGAGCATGAGATCACGTTGCGCAGCGGTGTGGACGAGGTGTCGCAAGCGCTGAAGCAGGAACTGCAATTGCGGCTGGAAAAGGCCGGTGTGGCGGTCGAGGAAGCCCGGTTGACTCACTTGGCCTATGCGCCCGAGATCGCGCAGGCGATGCTGCGCCGCCAGCAAGCCGAAGCCGTGATCGCGGCCCGCCAGAAAATCGTCCAGGGCGCGGTGAGCATGGTGGATATGGCGTTGCGCGACCTCGCAGAAAAAAATGTAGTGCACCTGGACGATGAGCGCCGGGCGTCGATGGTGAGCAACCTCATGGTCGTGCTGTGCGGCGAAACGGAGGTCCACCCCGTCGTCAATACCGGCACCCTCTATGCCTGAGGCGGCATGGCCGAGCGCAAATCATTCCTGTTACGGATTGATCCTGAGCTTTGGAAAGAGCTCGAGGCCTGGGCCGCCGAAGAACTGCGCAGCGTCAACGGCCAGATCGAGTACGTGCTGAAGCAAGCGGTGGGCAAACGAAAGGGCACGTTGCCGCCCCCACCTGCACCCAAGCAGGCCGGGGGCGGCTCCGAATGAAAATAGGACAACCGGTGCAGGCCGGCTCGGATTTGCCGCTATCTTCGCGCGCAAAACAACGCTGCGGACAGGAATGTCCGCCTCCGCACGCCTTCACTGACCGGTTCGTACGCGGGTATCGCGGTTCGTTTTAGGGACTGCTAAGGCGGAAGAACCGGGCGCTGTTGGTCGTCAAAACTGATAGTTGATAATTGGTTCCGATGAGCGTGACCGGCTCGGTGGCCGCAACCCAGTTGGTCGTGCCTAAGGCCACCGACTGTTGCAGTGTGAACGTGGGCAAGTTCGTCGGCCAGAACAGCACCAGCATGCCGGGTTGCTTGGTGAACGAAAGCGTCGGCGCTTGGACGAAATTGCCGACCAGTGACTGGTTCAGGACGTTGGTAAAGGTGTAACTGGCCGAAGTGCTCACCACCACGCCGTTCTCAGTCCAGTTGATGAATTTGTAGCCGGCGTTTGGCGTCGCCACCACCGTGGCGGTAGTGCCGTTGGTATAGACACCATCGCCAGCGGCGGTGCCGCCGTTGACAGGGGAAACGCTCGTGTCCACGGCGCTGTGCGCTGGTGGATTTGCTCCCACGGCAACGAGCAGTGGATAGTTTTTCGTTAGGACGGGGCCGTTGCTGGTTGAAACGCTCACCTTGATAATGAACACACCGGACTGGGAGGGCGTGTTGCCAATCCAGCCATTGGCAGCGTCGAAGGTCATCCCATTGGGCAGACCGGCGCAGGTGGCGGTGAAATTGGTGTCCGGCGCGATAACCAGGGCGCGAGTGGGGTAGAGCACGCCAAGCTCGGCGTCGGGCAGATGACTAATCAATCCGATTGGCGGTGTCACCGCCATGGCCGACATTTGCGCGCCCAGGAATTTGCCGACCACCGGATTGGTCGAGAGGTCAATCACGACGCCATTGTTGGTGATGATGCCGACGCCATCGATGCCATTGGGAGCCACCGTTTGGGCCAGCGCCTCATGCGTGTCCCAGTCAGCATAGGGGCCAACGTAGGCGTAATACTCATAACGATAAGTGACCACGTCATCACTGCGGTTCAGGCTGTTAGTCGCGCCCGCCAGTTGGCCGTTGGCGCCCCCCACGCCATTGGTGGGATTGTAGTCGCTGGACAGGAAGTCCGTTTGCAGCAGTTGCCACTCGGTTTCCACCTCAACATTCGTCTCTCCGTTGCGCCAGTCCGTGGCACTGGGATTGTTCGTATCCGGGGTGATCAGGGCACGCAAGGCTATCGGGTTATTGGTATGCGAGGTCGTGGTGATGACTTTGACCCAGGTTGCATCGGTAAACTCGAAGTTAACGGTTGGGTCCACCAGTGAGGGTATTGCGGGCAGCACCGGGGCGGGGATGACAGGCACCACCACCAACGGTTGCCCTGGCGCGGGGGCGGTGAACACCGGCGTGGAGACATAAACTTGAGGTCCGAGAACCAGATTGTGACTCCCATCGTCAAGTAGCCAATGATAATAGACTTTGCTCGGCGCGGTTCGATACCCCACACCGAAGTGTTCGCCACCAAAATTCAACGACGGATTGGTGAAAGCATGCCCCGCCGTTGGCGGAATGTTGGTAGTCGGGATGGCGGTGTAGGCCGACCATGCCGTGCCCGTCCAGACCGCCCGATAGCGGACAAGCACATTCGTATGGACCACATTATTTGTATCGGTAAATGACTGCTCCGTTATCTCCGGCGTACCGTAGTGGTTGTAATCATAGGTGTAGCTGATGTCGGTCGTACGCACATCATCCAACTCGATCTCGAAACCGTGACACTCATTGCTGGTGTCGTTAACGGTGTCGAAGTTGTTGATGCTCCCGTAAGCAATGCTGGCCCGGGCCGCGCCCGGGCTGGTGATTAAGGCGCCGGCTGCCACCAATGCCACCGCCCATATTCCCGCAGACTGTACCCGTTTTTTGTTCTGTATTTGTTTCATAGTTACCCATTGCGTCCGCCCGGTTTTCCCTGGCCGGAGAACTCGCCCGAAAGGACGGGCTCGCGGCACGGGGGTCAGGATCAGCACCGTACCGTTAATCACTGTCACAAGTTTGTCAAATAGTCTAATGCATGAATATAACTACACTTTATTTGCGGTGGGCAGGACAAAATATGGTGAGCGCGTCCTTACTTTAAGGGCGTTTGAACCTTCGTCGCCTTCGTTGCCCTTTGAATTAGATGTTACGGCAGCGGGGGGCCTTAAGGTCTGGGATGGAAGCGGCGGTGTACCTCGGACAACCTGTGCCGCGCGACGTGCGTATAAACCTCGGTGGTGCTAATGGTGGCATGGCCAAGCAGTTCCTGGATGACGCGCAAATCGGCGCCGTGTTCGAGCAGGTGGGTGGCGAAACTGTGGCGCAGCATGTGCGGGGTGACGTTGCGGGGAATGCCGGCACGGCGGACGCGCTGCTTGATGCGCAGCCAGAGCGTCGGGGCGGCAAAGGGCGTGCCGCGCTTGGTCAGGAACACCGCAGCAGGGGAGCGGGAGGTGACCAGCTTTGGGCGGCCGGCATCCAAGTACCGTTGCAGCGCTGCGATGGCCTTGCGGCCGACGGGCACAACCCGTTCCTTGTTGCCTTTGCCGATGACGTTGAGGAAGCCCGCTTCGAGGTGCAGTTGCTCGAGGCGCAGCGCGCGCAACTCGGCCAGCCGCAGGCCGGAGGCATAGGCCAGCTCAAGCACAGCCTGATCACAGAGGGTTGCGGGCGTGTCGGATTGCTCGGGCTGGAGTAGCCGAGCGATTTCGGCGCTGGATAGTGATTTGGGCAAGCGTTGCCAGCGGCGGGGTAACGACAGGTTTTCGGCGAGGTTGACCGGCAGCAGGCGCTCGTTCTCAGCGAATCGGTAAAAGGCGCGCAAAGCGGCGATCTCGAGATACAGGCTCTCGCTGCTAAGCCGGCTGGGGGAATCCTTCGGCGCATCGAATGGGGCGCGCTCCCGCTCGTGCTGGAGGAACGCCATCAGGTGCGGCAGCTCCACCGCTTTCCAATCTTTCAAGCCCTGCCTTTCAGCCCAAGTGAGGAACTTGCCAAGCAGCGCCGCGTAAGTGCGCTGGGTGTGCTCGGCCTGCCCGCGTTCGTGCCGCAGGTGCTGCAGGAAATCCTCGACGAGCGGGCGCATGTGCTACGAGCGACGAGCCGGTGCGCTTCGGGACGGCGCGGGGCAAATCTACAAGCGGTGTAGAGCAGGCGATGCCGGGGCTTATTTGGCCGCCCCCACGGCTGCGGGTGCTGCGGGAGTTTGCGTCGGCAACGGAATCACCTGCGACTGCATCCCCATTTTTGCGCAAACAAAATACACCACCGCGCCTACAATAAATGCCAGCACGGGCGCCGCCGGCACATCCGGGAACGTCTCCGGCTTCCACGCGTGCAGGTTGGGCAGGATGCCGACGATAAACCCGAGGGCCCAGGAAATCCAACCGGCGGGGTTGAACCCGGCACGGGGACCGGTCCAGCGCCGCCCTGCCAGGAGGTAATCGACGAGCATGGCCCCGCAGATCGGGCCGAAGGAAGCCCCGATAATAACGAAAACCGAAATGGCTTTGGCGACCACTCCCGTCACCGCCAGGATGATGGCCACGATTGTGCCGAGCCCGACTGAAACGAACGGATTCACATTCGGCAAGGTGGTTTTAAAACTGTTGGCGGCGATGAACGAGGAGAAACACGCCGGTGGGAAGGCCGCGATCGCCAGCAGGAACATCACCCATTTGGCGGTGTCACCTCCAAGCACCACGGGAATCAGATCAAATGAACTCAGGCTCATGCCTTTGGCCGCGGCCGCTTCCAGCCCAGCCTGCGAGCTGTACACACCGGCCACCACCAGCAGCGAGATCCCCGCCGTGAAGAAAATGGCCAGCGCGATTCCGACCAGACCGCCCATGTTAACGTCATTCTCATGGCGGCTGTTGGTGCCGAAATCCACTCCTGCGGCGCCGGCCGTCGCGAAAAAGCCCACGACGTAGGTCAGCACGACGGCCAGCACGCCCACCATGGTCAACGGTGCCGGCCCCACAGGGTGCAGAGCTTTTTGCGCCCCGATCAGGCTTTGCGGGTCGAAGCTGCCGACCCCACCCACGGTTTTAGCCAGCAGCCACAAGAGGACCACCAGCGGTATGAGTGGCAGATACGTCGCTACCCGCGCGACGTACTGAATGCCTTTGAGGCCCATGAAGGCCGCCAGGATGCCCCACGCCGCCATCAGCGCCTTCACGGCGACCGGCACAGTCGAGATGTCCATCGCATTGATATTGGGATAAACGACGGACCCCAAAGCAATAGCTGAGAAGTAAACATTTACTCCCACCCAGCCGAATTGCAGCACACCCATCAGAAAACCGGGCATGATAAAGCCGCCCTGGGCGCCAAAGGTCGAAGTGCCGACGATGTACAACGGCAGACCGGTTTTCATCCCCAACAGACCTGGGACAAGGTAAAACAGGAAATGACAGATGAGCGCCGCGATGACCAAACTTGTCAGGGCCCAACCCACGCCTTGGGCCAGCGTGCCACCAGGGGTGCCTGCCTTCGCGGCATCCTGCCAAAACACGAACCAAAGGAAAATACCTGCGTAAGTGGGTGCGGTATTTTTGTACCACGGCGCGCGCTTGTCAGGCGGGTTGGGCGTGGCGCAGGTGATGTAGGTGGGGAGTTGGGCGGCGGTTGTTTGTGGATTATTCATAGCCAGGGTGAGGGGTTGGTAAGGGAAATTCGGCTCCGACAGCCGGTTAGCAGGCGAAGGCGTCTTTGGCTTTGACCGGGCGGCGCACTGACCTGGGTCATCACTTTCCAAAGGCCGAGCATTGGCGGCAGCATACCAAAGCACGCTCGGCCAGTGTCAACGGCAAAAGTTTGATGGGCTACGTGCCCTGAAGTTGCTGCAGCAGCCACGCGTCCGCCGCAGGAAAGCGGTACTGGCCTAAATCCGCCGGGGAAACCCATTCGAAGGCCGAGCACCCGAGGGCTTGCGGCTCGTGCTTAACCCAGGTGCAACGGAAGAAGCGCAGGTGAACTGTCTTCTCCGGGTAGGCGTGTGTGAGGCTCTCCATCAACTCGCCGACGGCAACCTCAATCCCCAGTTCCTCGAGCAACTCGCGCTTGAGACAGTCCTCGAACGATTCAGACCCCTCGCGCTTGCCGCCCGGGAATTCCCAAAGGCCGCCGAGGTGGGCATCCGCGAAGCGCTGGGTAATGAGCAGTTTGCCGTCCCGGAACACCAGCCCTGCGGCCACTTCAATGGCGCGCCGCCCCGGAGCGTCCCCGTGCGGGCCGGTTTCGCCCTGCGGATCTCGGCCGGGGGCGTTCACTTCGTCACCGTCCGATGCTCTTGTAGATGAAGCCCAGTTTTTCCATCTGGACTGGGTCGAAAAGATTTCGGCCGTCGAACAGGATTGGGTGCGTTAGGTTGCGGCGGGCGCGTTCCAGATCGAGTTTCTTGAACTCGTCCCATTCGGTGGCGATGATGAGCGCGTCGCACCCGTCAGCCACCTGGTTCATGTCGTCGATGAAGGTGGCCTCCGGAAGCAATGGGCGCGCTTTGTCCATTGCTTTAGGATCATGCACGCGCAGGAGGGAGCCCTCTTTGAGCAACCGCTGGCAGAGTTCGATCGCGGGCGACATCCGCACGTCATCGGTGTTTTGCTTGAACGCCAGGCCCAGCACCCCGAGCTGTTTGTCCTTCAGCACCCAGAGCGTGTCGGCGATTTTTTTGAGAAACCGGTCCATTTGAGCCGAGTTGATGGTCTGGACTTGCTTGAGCAATCCGAAGTCATAGCCCACCTGCTCGGCGATTTTGATGAACGCGCTGAGGTCTTTCGGGAAGCAGCTTCCGCCAAAGCCCAGGGAGGCATTCAGGAACCGTTTGCCGATGCGGTCATCCATGCCCATGCCATTGGCCACTTCCTGCACGTTGGCGCCGGTCGCCTCACAAACCACCGAGATCGCGTTGATATAGGAAATCTTCAGCGCGAGGAACGAATTGGATGCGTGCTTGATCAGTTCGGCCGAATTGATGTCGGTGACGATTACCGGCGCTTTGAATGGCGCATAGACCTCCTTCATGGCGGGGACCGGCCGCTGCGAGCGCACCCCGATTACGATGCGGTCGGGCTTCATCAAGTCTTCGACCGCGAAGCCTTCACGCAGGAATTCCGGGTTGCTGACGACATCGAACTCGACCTTCGCTTTGCAGTAGCGCTTGATGGTCTCGGAAACTTTATCGCCGGTTTTCACCGGCACGGTGCTTTTGTCCACGACGATCTTGTAGCTGGTCATGGCGCCGGCGATTTCGCGGGCGACCTTTTCGATGAAACTGAGGTCCACCGAGCCGTCGGCCAGCGGAGGAGTGGGCACGGCGATGAACGCCACGTCGGACTGATTGACCGCTTCGGCTGTGCTGGTGGTGAAGCTAAGCCGGCCAGCAGCGGCATTGCGCCGGACCAGGTCCTCGAGACCCGGCTCGTAAATGGGAATCCCGCCGGCTTGCAGGGTCTGGACCTTGGCGGCATCGTTATCAACGCAGATCACCCGATGACCGACCTCGGCGAAGCAGGCCCCGGTCACCAATCCCACATAGCCGGTGCCGATGATGGTGAGGTTCACTTATTTTTTTCGATCTTAATCGGGGCGTTGGTGAGCAGTTCGGTGCTGGGTGCCAGCTTGGGATATTTGGCGATTAACTCCTCGATGCGCATTCCGGCTTCCATGCCCATCGAGCCCTGGCGGTCCTCGCGCTCGACTTCGGCGAATTCATCTCGCGCCAGCTCCGGTTTGTTCTGCTGCTCGTACAGTCGGCCGAGGGCAAAGCGGGCCTGCGGCGCGACGTTTTCCGACGGGTGCCGGTTCAGCAGGTCCTTGTAAGCGGCGATGGCGGCGTCGTTCTTGCCTTGGGCATCGAGGCAGGCGGCAATGCCAAGCTGAGCCTCGCCCATGAAAGGGCTGTCGTGGTGCTCGCGAGCGAACTTTTCGAACTGGGCCTGGGCCTCGGTGTAGTTGCCCTGTGAGAAAAGGGCTCCGGCGGCCATTAACTGGGCCCGAACGCCAGCCATCGAATCAGGGAAACGTGCGGCGACCTCGAGGTAATCGCGCACGGCATTAAGCTGCCCTCCCGGGGTGGTCATCTGCTGGACGGTGACGGCCGAAAGCACTTCGCTGGCCGCCAGTTCCTTCTGGTTCCGGTTCCAAGAGATGAACCAGGCGACGAGCGCGACCACCGCTATCACCACCGCTGCGGTAATGGTCGGTTTCTTATTCGTCTCGAACCAGGCCAACAGCCGGTGTGAAACCGGCAACTCTGCTACATTAGATTGCATACAACAAAGGGAGTAAATGTCCCGGCAGCGGAGCCAAAAGGCAAGCCTGAAAACCAGCCAAAAACAGGGATAAATCGACCTCGGCCGGGCGACGGTAAGGTGGAGCGCGGATTTTTAATCCGCAGCAACTGCCGAACTGAGCTTCGCGTTGGATGATGTCGGAAAGTACTCGAGCCTTCGGGCAGTGCTGCGGACTAAAGTCCGCGCTCCGGCTGCCCAAAGGTCTCGGCCAAAGCGACGGCTTTAAGCATCGCCTTGGCCTTGTTGAGCGTCTCCTGATACTCGGCTTCGGGGGTGGAATCATTGACCCAGCCGCCCCCGGCCTGGACGAACGCGCGGCCGTCCTTCAACAGTGCGGTCCGGATGGTGATGCAGCAGTCCAGGTTGCCGTTAAACGAGAAATAGCCGACGCAGCCCCCATACGGACCGCGCGCGGTCTGTTCCAGTTCGGAAATAATTTGCATCGCGCGGATTTTCGGAGCGCCGCTCAAGGTCCCCGCCGGGAAGGTTGCGCGCATCAGCTCATAGGGAGTTTTTGCGGCAGCGAGCCGGCCCTCGACCTGTGAAACGATATGCATCACATGGCTGTAACGCTCGATGCTCATCAACGCTTTGACCTGAACGGACCCGAAATCGCACACGCGCCCGAGGTCGTTACGGGCCAAATCGACCAGCATAACGTGTTCGGCGCGTTCTTTGGGGTCGGCGAGCAACTCGCGTTCGAGCGCCTGGTCTTCCTCGGGCGTCGCTCCGCGCCGGCGCGTGCCGGCAATCGGCCGAATCTCGACGTGCCGGTCCTCGCAGCGGACGTGGATTTCCGGCGAAGCGCCCACCAGCGCGAACCCATCCAACTCCAGCAGAAACATGTAAGGCGAAGGATTAATCGAGCGAGCAGCGCGATAGATATCGAGCGGCGCGGCTTTCAGAGCCGTCGAGAAACGCTGCGACCCTACCACCTGGATGATGTCACCCGCCACGATGTATTCTTTGGCCTTGAGCACATTCGCCTGGAATTTGTCTTTCGCCACATTCGAGCCGAAGGGGACGGCTGCGACGTCCGGAGGGAGGGTGACGGGGGAGTGATGGCTGGGCTGCTCGAGCAAGGAGACCAGCCGCTCGATTTCCCCCACGGCGTTCTCGTAGGCCTCGGTAGGGCTGGTGGCGTCCTCGATCACGGCATTGACCAGGACGGTCAAGGTTTGCGCGACACGATCGAAGATGAGCAATTGATCGGCGATAAGAAAATACATCACGGGCGTGCCGAGCTCATCGGTGGGCGGACGAGGCACCACCGGCTCCACATCGTGAATGAATTCATACCCGATGAACCCGACCGCGCCGCCCGTAAACCGCGGCAAGCCCGGAACCGTCACCGGATGGAACCGTTTCATCACCGCTTCGACCATTTCCAAGCCGTCGCGTACGCCGGTGCCTGGTTGCGCGCCGGCCGAAGCACCACGCTGCGCGCCCAGGACTTCGCGCGTCTCGACCACGCGGCCATTTTCGAGCAACTCGACTCGCGTGCCGGTTTGGCGCACCACCGCGCGCGGGTTGCACCCGACAAACGAATACCGGCCCAGGTGTTCGCCGCCTTCTACAGATTCAAACAGGAATGCCTCGCCGGGTCCTCGGATTTTGCGATAGGCCGACAAGGGCGTTTCAATATCCGCCAGCAAACGACGGGTCACCGGAACCAGGTTGCCCCGCTCGGCCAAAGCGAGAAACTCAGGGAGAGAGGGAGAATACATAGTGAGGCTAAGATTCCGACCCGGAAAAAGAGTAACCCCTCTTTAACTGCGCTTTTTCTGCGCGGCGCAGGCGCACGATGCCCAGCAAGGTATAAAACGCTATCGCCACGGCGTAAGCGATAATCCCCAGTCCAATCGCCAGCACCACCGGCTCACGATCCCAGGTGAACCAAATCACGGCCGCGCCGACCCCGGCAGTCAGCGCCGTTTGGCCCAGCAGGCAAAACAAATACAGGCTCATGCTGGTTTGCTGAATGCGTTCGACATGCCACTCGCGATAGAGGTGTTCGCCCAGCGAGCGCATCAGCCAGGCGGACTGGAAATTGCGGGCGGCGACCAGCACGCTGGTGGTGCTGATGACGATGGCCGGCAACGGCCAAAAAGCGAAGAGGAAGCACATGCCGACGTTGAGCGGGATGCCCCAGCGCCAGCCGAGCTTCTTGGCGAGGGGATTGCCTTCCAGCACCATATTGGGAGTGGCAACCCACGTGCTCAGAAAATCCATCCCCCGCGCAACCAGCAACAGCAGGAAGACCAGTGCATAGGTCTTGCTGGCGAATGGAACAAAATCCTCCATTATTTCCGGCCGTAAATCTGTTCCGGCGTTTGGAGCTGGGTTTCGGTGATGCGGACGTTGACGCCGTCGGCTGCGAGCGAGCGAAAGAAGCAGGACTTGTAACCTTCGTGGCACGCGGCACCGATTTGCTCGACCTGGATAAGGAGCGTGTCACCGTCGCAATCAAACGCGATGTCCTTCACCGCCTGCGTGTGGCCGCTGGATTCGCCTTTCATCCAGAATTTCTGGCGGGACCGGCTCCAGAAAAAGGTTTTGCCCGTTTCGATGGTTTTCGCCAACGAGGCGCGGTTCATCCAGGCCATCATCAGGACACGCCCGGTGCTTTGTTCCTGGATGATGGCGGGAATCAGGCCGTCTTGGCCGTCTTTGTCGAATTTAAGTTGGTCAAAGGTCATGGTCGCTGCGGATAACCTTAACCGTAGAGACGCAAAGACTCAAAACTAATCGCAAAGTTGGATGTTGAACGCATGTCCGTGCGCTTGCGGCAGGTCTTTGTCATATGGGACGGCACAGGATTAAACGCAAAGGCGCAAAGATTTTCATTATACCCTTTCCTTCTTTGCGCCTTGGCGTCTTTGCGTTAGCCCAACCACACCAGGAGCACCATGCCTGCGACACTGGTCAACACCGTAACCGGAATGCCGTAGCGCGCATAGTCCCAAAAGCCTAATTGCATATGCTCACGGGCCGATTCGACGACAATGATGTTGGCGACGGAGCCGACCAGGGTGAGATTGCCGGCGAAAGTGGTGCTCAGGGCCATCACCTTCCACATTAGCTCAGGGTAGGCGAAGTGGCTGATCCATTTGCCGGCGACGAGCACAAACGGCACGTTGGAGAAAATGTTCGAACCAAGTTCGGAAAACCAAGCGAGATTCCACGCCTGAGTGACGGCCGAGGTGCCAAAGGTGCCCCGCAGCGATTGATAAACCTGCTCCGGCAGACCGGTCCGGCTCAGCCCTTCGACTACCACAAACAATGCTGCGAAAAACACCAGTAGATTAAAATCCACCAGCTTCAGCACGGTATGGGTATCCCGCCGCGCCAGCACCATCAACAGCGCCCCGCCGCTCAGCGCGGTCCAGGACAAGTTTAGTCCCAGCAGAAAACCCGCGAAGACCAGCGCCAGCACGGCGAACGTCAGGGTGAGCAGGCGGCGGTCCAGGTCGCGCGTGGGCGCGGTGGTTCGCTCGATGCGAGCCAGGCGGAGGGCTGGGCCGAAGCCGATGCGCAGGATGAGGTATTCGATGGCGAGTCCGACAACGGCGATGGGCGCCAGCGAGCGCGAGAACCGTGCGAAGGGTAGGCCCGAAAGATGGCCAATGATCATGTTCTGCGGATTGCCGACCAGCGTGGCGACGCTGCCCAGATTCGCGCTCATGGCCAGAGCCAATAAGAAGGGGAGCAAGGGCAGTTTGCCACGGGCGATCACCGCGATCACCAGCGGCGTCAGCATCAGACAAATGATATCATTGACGAGCAGCGCCGAGAGCACGCCCGAGGTCAACACCAGCAGGAGCAGCAATTGCTCGGCCGTTTTGGCCCGGCGCAGAATGGCGTCGGCGGCAAAATCGAAGAATCCGGCCAGCGAGAGGTAAGCGGAAATGAGCATCATGCCGAGCAGCAGCACAAGCGTGTCGTAATCGACAGCCTGGTAAGCCTGGGTGGGAGTCAACACGCCGCCGGCGACCATCAGGACGGTGCCCAGCAAGGCTGCCGCAGGCCGGTTGAGCGGCAGCAGTTTCAGTTGCCGGCCGCTGATCAGCACATAGGTGGCGCAAAATACCACCACCGCGAAGATTTCCTTTTGCGCGGGGGTCACACCAGGCGGACCGGGATGTGTTTGCGGTCGAGAAATTCCTTCACTTGCTGGACGGTGTAGGTGCCGAAATGGAAGATGCTGGCTGCGAGGACGGCATCGGCGCGGCCTTCCAGCAGCACGGCGGCCATATGTTCGAGCGTGCCTGCGCCCCCGCTGGCCACAACCGGAACCGCGACGGCTTCGCTGACCCGCCGTGTCAGTTCGAGATCGAACCCCGCCTTGGTGCCATCGGCGTCGATACTGTTGAGCACCAGCTCCCCGGCACCCAATTCGACGGCGCGGCAGGCCCAGTCGAGCGCCACGAGGCCGGTCGGTTTGCGGCCCCCATGCGAGAAAACTTCCCAGTGGTGCGGTCCGGTTTTTTTTGCGTCGATCGAGACGACAATGCATTGGCTGCCGAATTTCTCGGCACCCGCGCGGATGAGCTCCGGGTCCGCTAAGGCCGAGGAGTTGAGGCTGACCTTGTCGGCGCCGGCGCGCAGCATCGTGTAGATGTCCTCGACGGAGCGCAGGCCGCCGCCAACCGTCAGCGGCATGAAACATTGGTCGGCGGTGCGCTCGATCACATCAACCATCGTGGCGCGCCCATGCGCGCTGGCGGTGATATCGAAGAAGACCATTTCATCGGCACCCTGCTCGTTGTAACGGAGAGCGAGGGCGACAGGATCGCCGACATTGCGCAATTCGCCGGCTTCGGCTCGGCCAAACTGCACACCCCGCGTGACCTGGCCGGCATGGACGTCCAGGCACGGTATGACGCGCTTCGCAAGCACGCGGAGAATGTAGTGGGGGCGGCCGGAAACGGAAAGGCGAACATCCGCCATTCGCGCCTTTTCAACCTGGCGCGGTTGGCTTACCTTGGCGCCTTAGAATCAGCCAACATGCCTAGTGTCTATATCAAGACTTACGGTTGCCAGATGAACGAGCGCGACAGCGAAGCCGTCGCGGCGCAGCTTGTTGCCAAAGGTTACACCCTCGCCGGGTGCGAGGCGGTGGCGGACGTCATTCTGCTCAACACCTGCAGTGTGCGCGACATGGCGGAGCAAAAGGCGCTGCACAAAATGGAGGTGCTGATGCACGAGACCCGGCGGCGGCGGCCCCACGTCGTGCTCGGGTTTATGGGCTGCATGGCCCAAAGCCGCGGACAGGAGCTGGTGGACCGGTTACCCGATGTGGACCTGGTGGTGGGCACACAAAAATTTCATCGCACAGCCGAATACCTCGAGGACATTTTGTCCGGCCGACGCGACAAGGTTGTCGAAATTGCGGCAGAGGAGCGAAGTGAGTCTGCGATTCGCGAGCACTTGCTCGAGGGCGCCGGCCGCAAATCCGTCACAGCCTTTGTCAGCATTATGCAGGGGTGCAACCAATATTGCACATTTTGCATTGTGCCCTACACGCGCGGCCAGGAGCGCAGCCGCACCATTGCCGATGTGGTCAGCGAGTGCCGCGACCTGGTCAGCCGCGGCGTGAAGGAGATCACGCTGCTAGGCCAAATCGTCACCAGCTACGGCAAACGAGAGCTCGGGGTGGTCGAAGGCAAATCGGGTTTCGTGCAGTTGCTGGAGGCGGTCAACGCGGTTGAAGGCTTGGAACGGCTGCGGTTCACCTCACCACATCCGAAAGGCTATGGCGACGACCTGGTGGCGGCGTATGGCCGGCTGCCGAAACTGGTCGAGAGCGCGCATTTGCCAGTCCAAAGCGGCAGCGACCGCGTGCTCAAGCTGATGCACCGCGGCTACACGCGGGAGCGGTATTTGGACATCATACGCAAACTGCGGCGGGCGAAACCCAACATCGGCCTGAGCACCGATCTGATCGTCGGCTTCCCGGGCGAAACTGAAGCCGATTTCCAGGATACGTTGTCTTTGGTGCGCGAGGTCCGGTTTGACCAGGCTTACCTCTTTAAATACTCCGAGCGCCGTGACACGCCGGCCGCGCTGATGCCCAATCAGGTGCCGCAGGAAATTCGTGAAGAGCGCCTGGCCCAACTATTGGCGGTAGTCAACGAAGTGGCGGCGCGCCGTTTTGAGGCGTTGGTCGGGACGGAAGTGGAGATTCTAGTCGAAGGCACAAGCAAGAAGAACGTGCAACGACTGACCGGCCGAACCCGATGCAATCGCATTGTGGTTTTTGAGGGGGCAGAGCGGCACATCGGTCAGGTGATCAACGTGCGCGTGCTCAAGGCGGGCTCGTTCACGCTCTATGCTGAACCGGTGGGCGAGTCCTTGAGCGTGGGGCGTGGAGCTTAAGAGCGTGCGCGGGCTTTAAGTGCGCCGGCTTTTGCGCCGAGCCGGGCGCTTGCCCGCCCCGCGAGACTGCGCTGCCGGCCGGCGGCGGGTCGGGGCCTTCGCGACAGGTTTTTGGGCGGTGGGTGCGGAGGCGTTTGCCGCAACTGGTGGGGCAGCACCGGTCTTGGGCGCTGTTTTTTCGTGGATGACCTGGCGCACCTGCTCGAGTTTGCGGTCAAGACCATGCCTGGCGCGTTCGAGACCCATCTGCCCGATATTGACGGCATCGGTGAGAAAGCCGCAGGCTTTCTCAATCCCTTGCGCGTAGGTGCCGTCCTTCAGCTCGATTCCCTTCGTCCGCAGGAATGTTCCTAAGTGGTCGTAAAGTTCTTTTTTGTCGATGGTATTCATAACCGGTTCCGTTTCTAACCGCCACTATGAGTCAGGGTGTGACATCAAGCAATTATAGACCAGGAGCGGTTTTGTAGCCGCGGTTGACTTGGTCGGCGGCTTTGTTAGCGTGGACTGAGTTTAATGGGAACGAAGCTTACCAGATTGCAAAAAATTCGCGCCGACGCGCACGCGTTGCTGGACGAGAACACGGTGCACCGGGCTGAACGAATGGGACGATGGCACCGGTTTGTGCATTTCTGGGTGTTGGTCTGGAGGAGCTTCTCGCGCAACCGTTGTCCCGTGCGCGCCTCGGCGCTGGCCTATGCGACCTTACTGGCGCTGATCCCCATGCTGGCTGTCGTCATGAGCGTGACCAGCACTTTCCTGAAAAAGGAAGGCGAAGCGGGCATCGAAAAGTTCATTGTCAGGTTTGTCGCGAGCGTTTCCGGGGCTGCGGCTGAACCAGCGGCCGGCGCTCCTCCCTCAGTAAGCGAGGGCGATGCCGGCCAGGAAACCGGCCAAATGAATGCGCTGCCCAAAGACGAGCAGATCGCCGTAACCCAAAAGGCCCTGGCGCGCAACATCAACGGGTTTATTCAAAACACGCGCAGCGGGGCGCTGGGGGTCACCGGCAGTGTGCTGCTGATCTTTGCGGCAATTTCCATGCTCAGCCGCATCGAAGCGACCTTTAACGATATTTGGGGCGTGCCCCGCGGCCGCAGTTGGTTCATGCGAATCGTGCTGTATTGGGGGGTGTTGAGCCTCGTGCCGTTGTTGTTGATGGTGGCGTTGGGCCTGGCGACCGGCCCGCAGTTGCAGGGGACGAAGCAGCTGCTGGCGAAACTGCCATTCATCGGCAATTTTCTGCTCCACGTTGGATTTCAACTGTTGCCGATCTTGCTGCTGTGCCTGACGTTTGCGGCCTTCTACATGCTGATGCCCAACGCAAAGGTGCATTGGCGCGCCGCGGTGGTCGGCGGTTTTGTCAGCGGTTCGCTTTTTCACCTCAACAATATGGTGAGCGTGCTGTACGTCTCCCGCGTGGTTTCCAACAGCAAGATTTACGGCAGCCTGGCCTTGGTGCCGGTGTTCATGATCGGCCTGTACTTCTCGTGGCTGATCGTGCTGTTCGGCGCGCAGGTGGCCTATGCGTATCAGAACCGGACGACGTATCTCGAGGAAAAGCAGGTGGAAAACATCAACCAGCGCGGCCGGGAGTTTATCGCACTGCGCCTGATGACGTTGGTGGGGCAGCGCTATCTGCGCGGCGACCCGCCTTGCGCAGTGATCGAGGCGTCCGAGCAACTGGGCGTCCCGACGCGCCTGGTGCGCCAGGTGATGCAGACGCTGACGGCCGCACGCCTGGTGGTTGAAACCGCCGGCCAGGAAACTGCCTACCTGCCCGCCCGGCCCATGGAGAGCATTTCCTGCCACGATATTCTCTGGGCGTTGCGCGCCGGCCAGGGCCAGGAACTGGCTACCCGCGATGAACCGGCGCGCGCCGAGGTTTACGGGGAGTTCGAGCGCATCCAGGCAGCAGAACGCCATGCCGCCGCGTCGATTTCCATGCTCGCTTTGGCCACGCGCGCCCAATCTCACGCGCAACTGGTCGATTAAACTTTTATGATCATTGGTGTCCCCAAGGAAATCAAAGAACAGGAGTATCGCGTCGCGCTGCTGCCCTCGGCGGCATATCAGCTTATCAAGCGCGGCAACCAGGTGCTGGTCGAGCGCAATGCCGGCGCCGGTGCCGGTTACCCTGATTCAGACTATGCCCAGGCGGGCGCGACCATGGTGGCCGATCACGCTCGACTGTTCGCCGAGTCCGACCTGGTGGTGAAAGTCAAAGAACCGCTGCCTGCCGAATATGCGTTGCTGCGGCCCGGGCAAATTCTTTTCACCTACTTGCACCTGGCGGCCGACCGCGGATTGACCGACGCGTTGTTGAAATCGGGTGTGACGGGACTGGCGTACGAAACGCTCGAAGTGAACCGGCGCCTGCCGTTGCTCGAACCGATGAGCGAAATTGCCGGACGGATGTCCATCCTGGTCGGCGGTTATTTCCTGGCGAAGCATTTCGGCGGCAGTGGGGTGTTGTTGGGCGGTGTTCCCGGTGTTTTGCCGGGCAAGGTCGTGGTGCTGGGCGGTGGAAGTTCGGGAATTAATGCCGCTCGGATGGCCCAGGGCCTCGGCGCCGACGTCACCATTCTCGAAGTGGACCTGGAGCGAATGCGGTTCCTGGACATTACCCTGCACACCGCGCACACCCTCTACTCGAACGAGGCGCATTTGTTGGAGCTGTTGCCTGCGGTGGATTTGCTGATTGGCGCGGTGCTCGTGCCCGGAGCGCGCGCGCCCAAGCTGATCGGCCGCGATATGCTGCGCCGCATGCGGCCGGGGAGTGTGCTAGTGGACATCGCTATCGATCAAGGTGGCTGCGCCGAAACTTCGCGGCCCACGACTCATCACGACCCGGTGTTCGTCGAGGAAGGCGTCACTCACTATTGCGTCGCCAACATGCCGGGTGCCTACGCGCGCACCGCCACCCAGGCTCTGACCAATGTCACCTATCGGTACATCGAACTTCTGGCCGATTACGGTTTGGCGGAGGCCTGCCAGAAGCAACCCGCTTTGCTCGGCGCTATCAACATCCTGAACGGCAAGCTCACGCACAAAGCCGTCGCTGAGGCGCATGGGATGCCCTTCTCACCTGTCGTGCTTTGAGGCGCTGCGGCGGCCCCTGCTAATACACTTGCATATTCCCGCCCGAAACCTACGCTCGGCTCATGCTTTTGCCTTGGGGAATCGGCAGAAGGTCGCGCCGTTTCGTGCACGAGAACGGCATCGTGATGTTTCTAGTCGCGTTGGTGGCAGGCGTGGTGCTCCTGGTGGCGCTGCTGATGTACGCGCTTTCTACCTAACCATGCACCAGAGGTTTAGCAGGACAAAATTCGGTCAAAGCGCTTGACCAGGTCTCGTAACCCTTCCGGTGTATCGCCACCGGGTTGCTCGGTCATTGCCCAGCCTGAGTAACCGACGTCGTCGAGCGCCTTCATCACTGCCGGCCAATCATCATCGCCTTCCAATAGTGCCACATCAAAACCTTTCCATAACCCCTCGTTATCGCGCTTCTTACGACTGAATTCCTTGATGTGCAGTTTTTGAATGCGCTTGCCCAAAATGCGAATCCATTGTTCAGGCCAGCCGAAATTGACGATGTTGCCCACATCGAAGTGCCAGCCGATCCAGGGGCTGTTGAATTCATCGATGTAGCGCGCGGCTTCCAGCGGGCTGAGCAGGAAACCATTCCAGACGTTCTCGACGGCGATCTTCACACCCAGCTCGCCCGCCAGCGGCAATGCTTTGGCAATCTCCTCTTGCGAGCGCTTATACGCGTCAGCGTAGCTCACCTCTTTGTTCACGATCGCCGGGACCAGCAGCACTGAGGTGGCGCCATAGGCCTTGGCATCTTGCAACGTGTGCCGGAGCGCCTCGAGCCCTTCGGCACGCACTTTTGGGTCCGGATGCGACAGCGGCTTCCCCCAGTGGTGCACGCCGCACACACTGGGAATCACCAAGCCCGTCTCATCGCGCGCCTTGAGCACCTCAGCGCGGTCCATGTGGCTGTCCATTTCCGCGCCCTCATACCCGGCGGTCTTGGCCGCCTGCATCTTCTCGAGCACCGACCCCTTTACACCAAGGGTGCCCCACATGATGGCCTTGTGGATCGGCCTGCGCGGCGCGGGGGCTGAGCCCGAACCCGTCTGGTCGGCTGCAAGTGCGCCTGGCGCCAGCATCGCCAGTGCTCCCGCGCCGGCGCATTTTTCTATGAAGTCTCTTCGGTTCATGGCTCACACCAGTTTCGTCACTCCTGGAATGGCCATCGGCGCGATCTCCAGTTTCATATTCCAATCAATCGGGTCCGGAACGAGTTTCTGCTGGGAATTCAGCGCTTCCTCCCAGCTAACCTCTTGGCCGGTGTAGGCGGCCATCCGGCCCATGAGGGCCATGAGCGTGCTTTGGGCCATCCAATGGCCGTCGTTGATCGGTTGGCCGGAGCGAATGCTGGCGAACAATTCGTTGTGCTCGACCTGGTACATATCGATCTTCGGCCCCTGATCGTGATAGCGCCAGGTGTTTTTGCCTTTGATATACGGCGCCATCCACCCCGACCGGCCGATGCCTTCGGCGCCCATCAGGTAATCGGAATTATCCGTATAGGTATTGCCGATCTGGCGCTGGCCGAGGAACGCCCGCACATCGTTCGGGAATTCATAAGCCACGAACATATGATCGAAAATGTCGCCCTGATTGTTCGGCGTTTGCCGGCCACCCACGGCCACCGCTTTGAGCGGCGGCTGGTCCTTCAGCGCCCAGGCGACTTTGTCCACGCTGTGGCAGGCCTGTTCGAGATAACCATCGCCCGACAGCCAAACGAAATTATACCAATTATGCAATTGCCAGGGCAGGTCGCCCATCCCTTCCGGCCGTTCGCTCGCGGGCGGCATCGGCTTGACCGGCCCCGAGTAATAGGTCGCGTAAACGGCGCGTATCTCGCCGATGGCGCCGTCATGAATCCGCTTGTAAAACTCGCGTCGCGGAATGTCATAGCGCCAGCAAAAGCCCGCCACCAACGCCAGCTTTTTCTCTTTGGCGGCCTGGGCCGAGGCCATGACGGAGCGCACGCCGGGCGCATCGGTAGCCATGGGTTTCTCGCAGAAAACGTGTTTACCGGCGTCGATGGCCGCTTTGAGGTGGGTCGGGCGGAACCCGGGCGGGGTCGTCAGCAGCACGACATCGACCTTTTCGATCACTTTCTGATACGCGTCCAGGCCGATGAACGAAGTCTCCGGCGTGACCTTGATTTGTTCGGCATGGCTTGCCTGCAGGCTCTTGAGGCTGTTCTGCAACTGGTCTTCGAAAACATCGCCCATAGCGGCCAGCACGACATTTTTATCCGCGCTCAGTGCCTGGCTGGCGGCGCCGGTGCCGCGGCCGCCGCAGCCAATCAATCCGACCCGGAGCGTGTCCTGATTTTGTTGCGCCAAGAGGCCGCCGGGGAGAATCGCAGGTGCGGCCAGCGCGCCGCCGACCAGGACGGAGGTCTTCAGAAATTCACGGCGAGTAGGCAGATCGTTTGAAGTATTCATAACTTGCGTCTGATAATGGTTCTGCGCGGCAGGACAGTAAATACAATTCTCGGCACTACGTCTGCGACGCATCGGCGGCATCTGTGCGCGGTCTGGGGCTGCGGCACGGGGTTCGGTGGCGGGCCGTTGGCTCGCAGCACGGTTTTCGAGCTTCGGCTCATGGTGGAAGCAGATCAAAGCAGATCCAAACCAGATTTCCGCTGTTGCGTCTCGAGAGCAAACCTGTTAAATAAGGTTGTCACTGGGCGGGTGTGGTTCAGTGGTAGAATGCGGGCTTCCCAAGCCTGAGATGAGGGTTCGATTCCCTTCACCCGCTCCAACTTGTTACTTTCAAGCTACTTACAATCACGGCATGAGACTTTGCTCGATATTTACGATTTCGTTTGCATATTAAAGTGAAGTACGCTACAAATTGCAAACTAAATCGTGAAAAAGCTCACGAAGAAACGGCGGCTCGATGGTGCCGCTGCCCGGTTCATCGAGAACCAGCTTGCCAGTGGTCGCGTCGCATTTTCATTAAATGCGCTTGTGAAAAAAACCGGCTTATCCGCGATTGCTGCAAAGAACCAGTTGTTGCGCCTCGGTGAGCAGGTGACCAGAGTCACCCGTGTCCACCAGTTCTTCCTAATCGTCACGCCGGAGCATCGAGCCATAGGGGCACCTCCGCCGGCGTGGTGGCTCGATGATTATTTCGAGTGGTTAGGGCATCCGTACTACGTGGGTGTACAATCAGGGGCAGAGATTTATGGTTCGAGTTCCCAAGCACTCCAAGTTACGCAAGTTGTAACGGATGCTCCACGGCGAGAGATTCAGGTCGGCCGCATTCGAGTCCAGTTTTTCGTCAAGCGCCGCGTGGCCAGAACGCCGACTCGACCGTTGGCCAATGCGTTCGCACCGCTCCGCGTCAGCACTCCTGCGGCAACTGTATTTGATTTGATTCGCTATGCAGCACGCCTGGGCGGATTCGAGCGCGCCATGGAAACACTCGCTCCTATAATTCCGCTCATACATGTTCCCGATCTTAAAGCTGTCCTGAAAGCTGAGGACGAAGTGGCTATGGCTCAGCGACTGGGCTATATCCTCGATATCGCGGGGAAGTCAGAGCTGGCTGATGTCGTTGAGCGTTGGCTGCCCCCTCATCTGGATTTAATGCCGCTCTCGAAGTCATCGCCAACAACTAAGGCCGCCCAGGTTGTCCAACGTTGGCGAATCCTCAACAATGCGCCGGAATTAGCAATATGACGCCACTCACCCGTCGGGATGTTCTGGCCCACCAGACAGCGGTTCCTTGGCCAAGCCAACGTCAGGTCGAGCAGGATCTGATACTGTGCAGGGGCATGGCGGCAGTTTTCAACGATAGCTTCCTCAAGACCCAAGTTGCCATGCGCGGTGGCACGCTGCTGCACAAAGTGCATCTCGCGCCTCCAGCGCGCTATAGTGAGGACATCGATTTGGTGGTCTTCGGGAAACGCCCCGAAGATCATGTTCGTAAAGCCCTGACGCGCGTCTTACGCGAGGTATTGGGAAATCCAACGGCCTCGATTTGGGGTCATCAGCCTGGCCATTCGCAACACGGTTAAGCCGTCTCGAGTGCTGCGGCTAACTTATACTGTCCCTTCGGTGATCGAACAAGGCCTCGGTTTGGAAATCGTAGTGGAGGCAAACGTGAGCGAGCGAAAGCCGCATCGCTCGATTGTCGAAATACCGTTCGAGTTTTCGTTCCGTGATGCGCTGCTTCGAACGACAATCAATGGCTATGACATTCACGAAATGCTGGGCACCAAGCTGCGGGCTTTGTTCCAGCGGAAGCGAGGGCGCGATTTGTTTGATCTTTATTGGGCGCTGACCACGTCCAAACCATCGGTTGACCCGGCTGCGGTGATCGAGTCGTTCCAACACTATTTGCGGCAGGAAGGCAGTTCGGCTGTCCGGGCTGAGTTCACGAAGCTCCTCGAAGCTCGTATTGCCGACCGCGGGTTCTGTTCGGATATGCTTCCGTTGCTTCGCGCGGGGCTGGCTTATGATCCGTACGAGGCGGGTGATTTTGTGAAGAAGCGACTACTGAGCCTGCTTCCAGAGCGGTGATAGCTCATTGGTCAGCCAAGTCGTTTTCCCGTTCCAGGCAACAAGTCTCGAAGGAACGACCGGTGCCGCAATCGGAAGCTCGTGCAGTCCGCCGGGGCGCGACTCGGCATTGGTCGGCCACCTGTGTCGTTTTCCGGGAAGCACGCTCGCCATCTCAAGGATCAAAGACGCGAGTTCCGCCACTTGGTGGTCCTCCTGCTCGGTGAGCAACTCAAGGCGAGCAACATGTTTCGCCGAGATCATCGATTGATGCAGGAACCCATGTAACTCGTCGAACCGTTCGATGCGATCCGCTTTTCGCGCGGCAGTCTTTGC
The DNA here is from genome assembly GCA_035934555.1 of Verrucomicrobiia bacterium. Lineage (GTDB taxonomy): Bacteria > Verrucomicrobiota > Verrucomicrobiia > Limisphaerales > UBA8199 > DASYXT01. Next base: position 62,356 of record DASYXT010000118.1, read on the forward strand.
AGACGTGAATGCGCTGGCCACGCCCGCTGAATTGTTCGTTTGGGCGTGATCGGCCGCAGATTCGGCAATAATGTCCCACGCTCTCCGGGAATGCTACTCTCCTTTGATCCCTGCGAGGGCCTTGCGTTGGTCCGCGGTTCCGGTTCGGCGCGCAATGGCCAACATCTTGTCACGGCCGTAGGAGTAGTGCCGAGAAAGCAGGGTTGTGACCCGCTCGGCGTAATCCTGCGGCTGCGCAGTAGCCGAGAGTATCTTAAACCACACTGGCAAGACTTTGATCCAGTCCACCCCGACTTGCCAGGAACCGCCCTCGTCCGCGAAAAAAATGACATCGTCTCGGCATTCATCGATGCGGTCCAACAGACCAAACAGGATGTCCATGGCCGCGCGCACCTCCGCCGGATCGCTTCCTCTTGCACTGATCATGCAGCAATCGAGAAGCCGAAGGTACTCAGCAATCCACGCGCGCGTCCCAGGGGACTGTTGCCTGTAGTTCTTTGAATTGACCATGAATGACTGGTAATACTCGCCGGCCAGACTTGCCCTCTCAAACCGCTTCACACGTATGAGCAACCTCGGTCCCATCGCTGGCTCCACGTCCGGGCGCAGTTGGTTCGCATCGAAGTACTTCCTGGCAAGCTTTTCGAGCTTGGCCGGAGGCAACAGTTCGATGGCGTCGTCCAACATGTAAAAGACGTACTCGTTTCCGAGCTTGCGAACCGCCGCGTAGAGCTTATCACGGTCAATTTGGAGGGGCTTCCGTTTCATCGTCACAACTTTTCGATCCGGCGCAACATGGCCGGGCGATTGGAGTACTGGACTCGGAACTCCCCGAGCTTCCGCTGGAAGCTGCCGCTGTCGCTGGCCTGGGCATAGGCGTCGCGCAGTTCCTGCAATTGGGTGGCCACCTGGTCGTAGACCGAGGCTATTTTCTGATCCATCAGCGCGCCGAGCCTCGACCAGATGCCATCGGCGCGCTGCAGGATTGAGGCAAGGCGCTGCTTACGTTGCTCTGCCTGGCGTTGTTGCTTGGCGGCTTCTGCTGCGGCCTCTTTCTTCAGCCGGCCTTCCCGAGCCTCGATAGTTTTGCCGGCGAAATCCGTGCACCTCATCGCTTGGCCGACCGGGATTTGCACGCGGGGATACGTCAGCCGGTTCAGCTCGGCCATAACACCCGGGCCGCCACCCTCGGCCACCCGCGCCAGCAAGGCACGCATCTCGGACACGGGAAGTTTCTCAAGGACCGCGGCCATCGAGACGCGCTCCGACGTGCCGCCTCGAGATAGTCCGGCAGCAAGTGCCAGGGCATCCGGATTCACGGGAAAGTGCTCAATGAGTTTGGTCAACGCGGGGCTTAGGTGATTAAGTCCGGTTGGAATCGGCGGCATGAGCACGGCGCCGTCCTTGGCGTCCTGCCACTCCTCCGGATTGAAATTGGCCAGCCATCCCAAAAACAGGGCCCGGTAGTCGCCGCGCATCAACTCCTCGCGGATCCCCATGAGTTGATCAATGAGGCCCTCGCCTCCTGTGTCCCACCAACCGCCTTCTTCATTGCGTTCCCACCAAACGATATGCCGGTTGCCGATTTCCTTAATCGTCAACGTGTCTTCATACCGTTCACCTCCCCGTAAGTATGGCTGGAGTGCGTCCGGAGTGACTACCCCTTCTGGAAAGGCCAAACCCAGACGAACCGTGCCCCAGTTGGCGATGTAGACGTGAGCGTCATAATACTTGAGCAGCTTGTCAACGCTCCCGTGAAAATCGCCGAAGGTGTAGGTGTTCTGCCAGCGCACACGGGACACTTCGGCGCGACTCGAACAACCTCGGGCATACTTCAGGCCCTCGTCGGAGATCGGTCCGTCGAGGGCCGCGAACTCGTAGTATTGGTACTCACTCATGGCGATGGTTTTTCTGAGCAGGCACTGCTTACGGAAACCTTCCGCTGATTACGCTTACGATTCTCGAGCACTCCGAGAGTTTCATCAAGCACCTGGTCGAGATGCCTGGCAAGATCCGATGCCAGAAATCGCAGCACAAAATACCCGTGCTGCTGCAGCAGCGCATCTTTGTGCCGGTCGCGCCGGTAGGCGTCTGCGTCGCCTAGGTGCTGTTCTCCATCGAGTTCGATAACAATCCCTAGTTCCGCGCACAGGAAATCCACTTCCATAGATCCCGAGCCATCGAAGGCTATAGGTAATCGGGAGTTCAGACCAAAACGGTCCTTGGTCGCGGGCAGGGTTTGCAGGCGACGATAGAGAAACGCTTCGCTCGCGCTTCTGGCCTCACCCGCGGCTTTGGGCACCGGAGGACCCGCCGCCCGCACGAACAGTTGGCCGAGCGGGACATCAACTCCATCCAGGATAAGCCGGCGAACACTGGCCGCGTAATCCTTCTTCCATTCTGGATCAATAGGCAACGGTACTTGCGCCGGCCACCCCGGCAGTGCGCTGGCGGGGAGCAGAATGGCATAGCCCAGCGCCTCGTACCCGCGGCAGCGCTTATCGAACATTCTTGAAAGCATCGGCACGTTCAGATCCGCATAATCGTAAACACGGACCTCCCGCTTGTCCTCGTGGAGGCGGTGCAGGCGGCCGACATATTGAGCAACAGTGCCCCGCCACGAGATCGGTAATACCAGAAATAGCGTGTCCAATCGCGGATCATCAAACCCTTCGCCGACGAGTTTACCGGTAGCCAGGATGACTCTCTGACCATCTCCCGGATTCTCAGAAACACGCGTCAGTGCGCCCTTTAGATCCCTTTTGCTCTGGCCGCCATGCAGGACGATAAGATTTGGCACAGCCGACAGCAGTTTGGCCAAGGCCTCGATGTGTTCTACTCGCTCGGTCAGCACCAACGGCCAGCGACCTTCGCCGAGCGCGCCGAGCACATCGGCGCAAATCATCTGATTCCGCGTCCCGTCATGCAGCAGTTCTTCATAGAGCTCATGGAATTCAAGGCGCATGTCGGGTTGGGATAAACTCAACTGACGAAAACCAGTGGGGCGGACGAATACCTGGTGCGAGAAAGGTCGTGTGGCGGCCTGTTGTTTCGCGTCCACCCGATGGCGCACCGGCCCGCATTGCATGAAGATGATTGGGTGATGACCATCCTTGCGTCCAACCGTCGCCGACAGACCTAAGACGAATTTGGCTTTTGCCCGCCGGGCCACCAACTCGAAGCTATGAGCCGGAATGTGATGACACTCGTCTATGATCAATTGGCCATAGCCACCCACACGGTCATTCACGGTGCCATTTCGTACGAGACTCTGGATCAGTGCGACGTCGAGCGTTCCTGTGGGTTTCTTTCGGCCAGCACCGATCTGCCCGATGTTTTGGGCTGGCACGCTCAAGAATGTGGATAGGCGATCGATCCATTGTTCGAGAAGTTGCTTGCGATGGACCAGGACCAGCGTGTTCACACCGCGTTTCGCGATAAGCATCGCCGCAATTACGGTCTTCCCAAAAGCCGTGGTTGCTGCCAACACCCCGGTCTCATGCTGCAGCATTGCCTCGACGGCGATTTGCTGTTCGGGTCTTAAGCTTCCGCAGAAAGAAACGCTCAACGGATTCACCGCAAACCGTTCGTCGCGGATTACAGGCTGAACATGAAGTGACTTCAGCAGCGCCGTTATTTCCTCCAGACACCCGCGTGGGAAGCCAAGGTGTTTCGGAAGATCTTCCACGCAGGAGATGATCCGCGGTTTGCCATATACCGGAAGCCGCATGGCCTGGGCCCGGTAAAACTCCGGATTTTGAAATGCGGCCAATCGAATCAGGCGGTTCCTGAGTCCTGGTACAAGCTGCTCTTTGGAAATATAAATCTGATCAGCGATTACGACTTCCAACTTTTCGGGCAATGGACCGACAATCGGAGTTTGCTTGGGGCGTCGCGACGGCGGCATTACCCAGGGACTATCCTCGGCATCATCATCCAGGATAGCCGCTCGCACGCCGAGGATTCGTCCTTTCGATTCAGCGTCCTTTACGAGCGTTTCGATTTGTGACCTGACAATCGGTGTGACGGACGATAGGTGTGCCCACTGATCCGGGTAGGGCGAGAACTTCTCATCAATAAACACGGAGTTTCCACGCTCGCGCGCCTGCTTTTGCAGCGGCAACGCAATCAGATTCCCGAAACCGCCCGATGGGAGAGTATCCTGATTTGGGAAAAGCCGGTCATAAGAAGCAAGACCGATCTCTGGCCGCGCTTCCATGGTCTCGGTGAGAAGATGCGAACCTAGCCTGCGGGCAAGGTTAGCTGGAACAGCTTCTTCAAAGAAAAACCATACATGTGCGCCCTCGCCGGACCGTGATCGTTCCAGCACGGCTGGCAGCTTTCGCTCTCGGCATATCTGAACAAATGCGCCGGTGTCCTCTTTCCAATCCGGCCCATCGAAATCCACCGCCAGAAAGAAACAGCTCTCATCCAGAAGCATCGGATAGACCCCGAGGACGAATTCTTTGCCCTGGCCATCTCGGCCCGAAAGATGCCACCGAATGACTTCATCGGTTACAGGGAGAAAACGCTGATGAGGACAATCCGAACACTTGATCCGTGGCTTTTCGCAGACGCCGCGTACCCATTCATTTGCACACGCAGGTGAGTACCCGCTCTTTCCCGTCTTGCGATTCTCAAATCGGCGCGGGTAAACATCTTCTCGGCCTCTGAAAAGCGAACGAAATAAAGCGATCTTTTCCTCAGGAGCCGAAGTATTAGTGAGTGCACCTGCCGTGTCCACTGGTCTGTGCATTTCCACATCCGCGGTTTTCGGCACGTCTGAATCAGTCGTTGACACCGCATTGAATTGTACTCCGCGGAGACTGGTTTTGGCGAATGCCTTCTTAGGGAGATGCTTTTTGTCAAACTAAGCTCAGCAACTTCCCCGGCGCAAAGCAAAACTGTCCGATTGACGCGCCCGGTTCAAACTGCGAGTTTTAGCCTGTGCCGGTGGAATTAACATATCCGCACATCGTGAAGGAGCCGGATCAACCGGCTCGCCTCGAACGCCATCCGCGCACCCGGGTAGCGATGATTGTTGCCGACTACTTGTGGCGAGGATGGTCCGCGGAAGAAATCGCACGGCAATATTCCTATCTCACTCCAGCCGAAGTCCACGCCGCCATGACCTACTATTTCGATCATCGACAGGAGGTTGAGGATGAATTGGTCGCTGAGTACCGGGACGTCGAGCATTGGAAGGAGGTTCATCCGACCTCGCCCCTGTTGCTGCGCCTCAAGGAGCAGGCCAACCGCTAATGGCTGTGGGCCTTTACGCGGACGTGCATTTACCCCGCCCAGTTATCTGGCAGCTTCGTGATCGTGGCGTGGATATTCTCGCAGCCACGGAAGAGCAGACGAACGAACTGCCGGACGACGAGCTTTTGAGATTAGCCACTTTGTATGTAACCCACATTTTCTGCACCCACTCCGGCTCTTGCGCCATTTTATAGCCAAGGACATTTACCAATCCCAGACGATTCATGCCAAAATGGAGCATTTGGTTTTTGGCTGGCCCAACCTCGCCGGTATTCAGTGTAAACCACCTGATACGACTTTTTGGCCGGTCTAACAAATGCCGGAAGACCGCGGGTTTGAACCACAGCCAGCCGACCAGACCAGCGTAAATCACCCATTCGTTCTTCACTGGATTCACGAACGGGCCAATGAAATACACCGCGATGGCAATATGGGCGAACGCTAGCCAATCAGTGCCATAGTGACGGAATTTCGGTGATACTATTCGTCAGAGGCTCTTCAGTCGCTTTGTCAAACCAGCTTTCACTGCCTCGTGGATGTACTCGGGAAATCCACGAGGAAGCTGCTTTTCCAGGGTCGAAATCGCCGCATCAGCGGCTTGGGCGACCTCCGCCAACACTTCGTTCGCCAGTGACGCAGGCAAACCGGCTCGTTCAGTGGTCTGGATGAAATGCCGCCCCTGGATCTCATCCAGGCGATAGTGCCGGCTATCGCCCACGAACATTGCCAGTTTCATCTGCTTGCGCTCGATTTGCCGGGTGACGAGGCTCGGCTGCGCGCTTAACACATCGTACACCGGTGTGAGCCTAAATCGGCCGCCTCGGCCCAAGAAGATACTGAAATTCTTGGCATGGCCATCCGTAGCCCCAATCAGCCAAAATAGCACCTGCGCCTTCAAAAACGTCTTCTGGTCTTCAGTCGGCGTATCGCTTCCCTTCAGCAGGTTGAGCCCCTCGACTATGCCCGGGCCCCCGTGATTCTGATACTTCAGGCCCGGTGGGCAGGAAAGCGCTTGGCAAAAGTCTTCCTGTGGAAGACGTAGCAACCGACCATCATCCGTCCACTTCCGGTCAAACCGCTCAATGACCAGCGCCGTGGTTTTCCCGAAGGCATTCATTTCCGCCGCCGCCGTTGGAAGTCCGAACGCCGCCATGAGTTTCAGGCAGTAATATTCATTCTCAACGCTGTTCGAGAGATCGATGCCGTTCTGCAGTGTTCCAATCTGCGTTTTAAAAAGATGCGTTGTCGGTGTTGTCGCGTGGGGTTTCCACCACTTTCCTTTGTAATAGAGCAGCGCGGTCTTTTCCTGGGCCCCTGCGACGGAGATACGAAACTCTTTATCGGTTCCGAGACCAAGTGGCGCCCGAACCAGGCCCTTCAGAAGTTTTTCAATCGTCTCTTCATCGATCCGCTCGCCCGTAATCTCGGAGGTGTCGTACACCTTCTCATCGTCCTCGGGGAGGAACTGAAGCGCCCCAACGCAATCTCGCCCTATCTGAAAGAGCAAGCTGTAAGCATCCGTGCCCTTTGCTCCAACCCTTTCCGCCACTCGCCGCCGGAGTTCCTCTGAGTCCGGCAGGAGGTTCTCGAACACAGCCACCACCCGTTCTCCCTTAAATGCATCATCCCGTAGCGGGAGCGACATCGAAATCGGAAAGGTGTTGCTCCAGGATAACCAACTCTCGTCGTATTGAAACGAGATCGCTTCGCTCGGCACTTTCAAAAGATGGCCGACCAACCGGTTGTTTAACAGAACCCGTAACGGGGTATTTGTAGGCTTCCGCGGCATCAAAAATCAGTTTCTATGCCCAGGTCGCCTTTGGAACGAGGTGCAATACGAAATTCCAGATCCAGGACGGAAAGGACTTTCAGGATTGTTTCAAGCTTGGCAGCCCCATTCCCGTTTTCCAGCAACGAGATGGTCTCCTGGCGCAGGCCGGCTTTGGCACCGAGCGCGCCCTGGCTCAATCCGCGGCGCTTCCGAGCGCGGCGGATTGAGTTGCCTATCTGTTTCGGATCACGGGCCAAATCAATCACGCCATTATTATGCGCCAAACTCGATAGTTCGTCAATATGGCACATAACACATAAATGCCGATTATCGGCTTCAACTCATACCGTATCCAGGCCGTTTCAACTGCGATTGCTTTTAAACTCCGGACGACCTACTCCTCCCTTATTGCCGACCGCGGCTCTTGAGCCTGCTACCAGAGCGGTGATAGCTCATTGATCCGATATTCACGCGGCCTTCATGTCGGCGAGCGTCTTGCGTTGGTCCGGAGTTGCTGTTCGGTGAGCCAGGGTAAGCATCTTGTCGCGGCCGTAGGAATAATGGCGAGACAGCATGTCCTTGGTCCGCTTGGCATACTCCTCCGGCTCCGCCGTCGTCGAGAGGACCTTGAACCAAACCGGCAACACTTTAGCCCAGTCCACTCCCACCTGCCAGGAGCCGCCTTCCTCCGCGAAGAAATGCCCTGGTTAAAGCAGCATTCTCCTCGCCGGTCAACCCTGGCAGATTAAACTCGGGAAAGCGCTCGAAGCCTCTCTCTGACTGAAGGGGACGTCCTTCACTCTACTGACGCGCTTGGAGCCGCGCCCTCTCTCCGCACCGGCTTCACGAGCAAGTAGTAGAGCGTTGGTGTAGCTACTAAAGAAAGCAGGACTGAAATGCACAGGGCTCCGATGACCGCAATGGCCAAGGGGCGGAGCATGTCTGCGCCGCTGCCGATGCCATAGGCCAGCGGCAACATGCCTAAAGCGGCCGCCAGCGAGGTCATCAAGACCGGACGCAACCGGCGATGGCCGGAACGCACTAGTGCGTCTTCCAGGCTCAACCCTTCAGCGCGCAGGCGGTCAACAAAGTCCAGCATCAGAATCCCGTTTTTCGCCACAATTCCCACGCCGATGATAGCGCCCAGAAAGGAGACGATATTGAGGGTCGTTCCGGTGACCCAGAGCGCCGCCACGGTTCCAAATAGGGCCAGCACCGCTCCAAATACAATGGAGATCGGCTCGTAGAACGATCGAAACTCAATAACCAGCACCGTGAACACGAGGAACACAGCCATGATGAGCACCATCAGCAAGTTCCGAAAGGATTCCTGTTGCTGTTGGTACAGACCGCCATATTCAATCGACCCCGGCGGCAGCGACTTATCCTGACTGAGTTTGGCGCGAATCTCGGCCATGGTGCTGCCGAGGTCCCGATTCTCGAGCCGTGCCGTGACGGCCACTTCCTGTCGCAAATCTTCCCGGTCCAGTTCGATTTGGCTTGGTTCCTGCCGAACATCCGCCAACTGGCTCACGCGAACCATCGCGCCCGATGGGGTGCGAACCGGCAGGTTCTGGAGCGCTTCCGTCGTGGCCACGCTTTTGGGATCTCCCAGCACACGGATGTTCACAATCCGGTCGCCTTGCAGCACGTGGGAAGAGATCTGCCCGAGCAGCGCGGTGTTGAGCGAATCCGCCAGGTCACTGGCCCTTAATCCAAACCGTTCGGCGTCAGCCGGGCGTACGCGCACGTTGATGGAGGGACCCGTCTTGGTCAGCCCATTAAAAGTGTCCACAACTCCGGAAATGGATTTAATCTCTTCCTCGACGTGCGGAGCCATGCGCTGCAACCAATTCAGATCGGGCGAAAAGATTTTGATTTCGATAGGATCAGGTGTTAGTTCGAGGTCACCGACCAGGTCGCTGAGAATGCCGGGGAACTCCCAACGCACCGCCGGAATGCGCTGGTTGAACTCGTGGCGAAACTCGGCGATAACCTCGTCAGTCGAGTGCTTGCGTTTGGCTTTGAGTTTCACCAGAAAATCGCCGCGGTAAGGTTCGGTGATAAAAAGACCGAGCTGAGTGCCCAGCCGGCGGGAATAGCTCTCCACATCCGGATTGGCGCGGATGATGGCTTCGGCCTGGTCGAGTTGGCGCGAGCTTTCTGTTAGGCTCGTACCGGCCGGGGCGTTGAAATCAATCACGAAACCTCCTTCGTCAAATGGGGGGAGGAAATCAGACTGCAAGTGTTGGTAAACCACCACCCCAACCGCCGCAATGACGGCACAGGCCAGCATGGTGAGCCAGCGGTGGCGAAGGGCCACCCGTACCGCGCGTTCGTACAGCCGAAGTACGCGCCGAAGCACGAACCCACCTTCTCCCTCGTTGCGCGGTTGCTCGCCGGCCGGCCTTTTGGGCTCCTTCACGAACCAGCCCGCCAAGGAGGGAGTCAACGTAATCGCGAGCACCAGAGACGTCAGCAAAGACACCACCATCGTCATCGCCAGCGCTCGAAAGAACACACCCGTCACACCCGTCAGGAACGCCAGCGGCAAAAACACCACGACCGGAGTCAGGGTCGAAGCAACCAGCGGATGGAAGATTTCGCCAATCGCCTCATGGATGCCCTCGAGGCGTGAACGGCCGGCGGCAATCTTCGCGTACATGGCTTCAACGACGACAATGGCGTCGTCGATGACCAGGCCGATGGCCGCGGCGATCCCGCCCAGCGTCATCATGTTAAACGTCATATGAAGCAAGCTCATGGCGACGACCGTAATCAAAACGGTGATCGGGATCGCCAGGATGGCTGTGAAAACGCTGCCCCAGTTTTTTAGGAAAAAGAAAAGAATCAGCACCGAGAGTATCAGCCCAAACAAGATCGCGTCGCGAACGCTGCCGGCTGATTCGCGTACAAATTGGGATTGATCATAGAAAAAGGCCAGCTTCATGTCCGGCGGAAGCTCTTGTCGGAGTTTTGCCAGCTCTGCTTTCAAAGCTTTGGCGATGTCCAATGTGCTGCCATTAGGTTGGCTCACGATATTGAGCAGCACCGCATTGCGTCCCTCCGCGGTCACCACCGTGAATGTTGGTTCCGGCCCTCGCTCGACCCGCGCGAGGTCCCCAATGCGCACCGGGTGACCGGAATTGGCGGCGACTACCAAATTGGCCAGGCCTTCGGCTGAATGAACCCTTCCATCCACCGTGGTCAGGTAGAGGTGGTAGTTCTCCTCCAGCATGCCCGCTGGAGCGATGAGGTTGTTGTTGGTCAATGCGCCGGTGATATCGGTCAGGCTGAGGTTGGCTGCCTGCAGCTTTGCCGGGTCCACGATGACGTGGAATTCGGGGGCCTTGCCGCCGACTACCTCCGCTTTTGCCACGCCCGGAATTTTGAGAAAGCGAGGCTTCAGGGTATAGGTCGCCGTGTCCCATAGGTCCATCAGATCGCGGCTGGCGCTGGTCAGGCTGATGCCGATGACGGGGAAAACGGAAAAAGTAAGGCGGGAAACCTCCGTGCTGGCACTGGAAGGCAATTCACTGCTGATCTGCGAAAGCCGGCCCAGCACGTAGAGTTCCGATTGCACCATGTCCACCTGCCAGTTGAAGAAGATATTGATTTGGGCGGAGCCGCGCTCGGTGGCTGAGCGAACGCTCACGGTTCCGGGTATGTCTTTGACGGCTTCCTCGATCGGGCGGGTGATGACCGCCATCATCTCATCGGCCGGCATAATGCCGTTGTTGACCAGAATGACAACGCGCGGGAAGTCGGTTTGGGGAAAGACCGAGGACGGCATGCGCAGTGCCGAGTAAATGCCGCCGGCGCATAAGGCCACTGCGATAAAGGCAATGGCCAACGCATAGCGCGTAGCGAACTCACCCAAACGAGAACTTCGCGAAGGATTCATTTCTCCTGCGACGAGCTTGTCTGCGGCGTTTGGGCCGCGGAGTTTGTGCCTTCGGCCGGGCTGCTCACCTGGATTTTGGTTTTGTCGGGCAACCCGTACGCGCCGACCGTCACGACCGATTGGCCTGGCCGCAGATCGGAGCCGGTAAGTTCGACCCAGCCATTCTCGCGGAAACCGGTTTGGACGGCCACTTGGGTTGCCTCGGTCCCGTTGACCACGGCAACAACGTTGGAGCCCTGAACGTCTGTGACCACGCTTTCAGCCGGCGCCGCGAGGCAATTCGTGTGCACGCCTGTGACGATGCGCAACGTAACAAACTGGCCCGGATGCAAGCCGCTGTCCGCAGGCAACTCGGCACGCGCCAGGACTGTGCCGTTGTTCGTGTCCACCGTGGGGCTAATGAAGCTCACCTGGGCGGTTACCGACTGGTCGGTCGACATCTGCATTTCCTGGCCAACCTTCAACTCGGCAGCATCCCCAGCCGGCAAACTGGCGCGGATCGCCAGGCGACTCAAATCAATCACCTCAACTAGTATTGTATTCAAATCGACTGCGGCGCCGGGTCTGGCGTTAACCCGGGCGACCGTACCCGACAAGGGTGAGACAACCTGCAACAGTGCCAGTTGCGCTTCGGCGTTCTGGAGGTTGTGCAGGGAAGTGTTGTGTTGCGCGTAGAGCTGCTTTTGCCGCTCCAGTTCCTGTTGAGCGTATTCCAGCGTCGTGCCTCCCGAGTTTAATTGGACTAATATGTCTCCCTTTTGCACGTGCTGCCCCTCGACTACGTTGACCCGGGCAACAATACCGGCTGCCGCAGGAGCCAGGGGAGCGTCCGCAGCCGTTGCTGTGACGGTGGCCGGCATGGGCTCGACCACGCCGTAGCCGTTGAGATAATGGTGCAGCGTCATCAACTTGAGCGTGCCGACCTGAACAGTTACGACCGGAGGCGGCGCCTTCTCCGATTCGTCCGTACCCGATTCATGAGACTTCAGGAGTACGAAAATCGCGATACCCCCGATCACAAGGATCACCAGGCCAGCCAGTATTTGCTTTGCCTTCATGTGTTAGGTGCGAGGCGATTGATGGTTGTGCGAACCGGCTTCAGTCTTTGATTGATCGAGCTCATAGGTCCGCGCTGGGTTGCTCATTGTAACAATAAATTTTATTGGGAACGCTGTCCCCCGGTCGCGCCAGCGTGAAGCAGCGTGGACGTCAGAGTCAGTGGACTCTGTACCGCGTCCTCGAGTTGCCCGAGCGCCTGTTGCGCTTTAATCCGCGCCGCAAACTGGCTCTGGGCACCCGTGGCGAATTCGACCTCCGCGCTCGCCAGGGCCAAGGCGTCGGCTGCTCCGGCCCGCAGTTGCTCACGCGTGGATTCGAGACGTCGCTGCAGATTGCGCAGGAGTGCTTGCGCGGTGGCCAGTTGCTTAAGGGCTGACTGGTAAGCGGTCAGTGCGGCGTTGATTTCCCCAACGGCATTGGCCTGAACCGTTAAAAAATGAGCAGCAGCTTGCGCACGTTTCGCCGCGGACTCAGCGATTGGTCCTTGATTCTGGTTGAGAATAGGCAGCGAAACACTCAACCCGAGGTTCCATTGATTATCAGCGGCGCTGCCAGCGTTCCAGGCATATCCGGGGCCCAAATGAACATCCGGGTACTGGCCGGCAATCTCCAATTGCAAGGCCGATTGGCTGGCGGCGTACTCGGCGAGCGCCCCGCGCACGTCGGACCGATTTAACAGCGCCTGCGTTCGCACCTCCGGCTGAGTTAACTCCCGTGGAAACTCGTCCAGGCTCTCGAATGACAGTTCGATGTCATCCAGCACGTGCAACGGCATACCGAGTGCATTGGCTAACTGCCCACGCGCAAGGAAGTATTGCCCGACGGCGTCCTCGTCCGCCAATTGCGCCGTCTGCAGCGCGACCCGGGCTTGCATCACTTCAAAACCCGAAACGCTGCCGGCGGCAAGCTGGCCTTCGAGCAGGCTCACGACGTTGCTTTGTGCCAGGACCTGGCGCGTGAGCAAGGACTGGGTCTCCCGGGCGGCATACAAGCTGACGAGAGCCGCTCGCACCCGGCTGCGGACCTGCCAGACTGTGCCCACCAGGTTCCACTGCGCCGCTTCCGCCAGATGCTCCGACTGGGCGACGCGCTTCTTGCGCTTGCCGGCTGTCTCAATCGGCCAGTCGGTAGTGATGGTCACCAGCCAGGGACTGGGATTACCGGGAATCTGAGAGTCATAACCCGGCGTTACGGCGATGGACGGGTTCGGTCGTTGGCCCGCCGTGATCCGCGCGGCCTGGGCGGCCTCGAGTTGGGTCCGCGCCTCGGCCAGGCTTGGTTGATAACAAAATGCCAACAATGTCAGCGCCTTCAGGTTCCAAGCGTGACCCAATCCCGGCAACTCCACGTGGTTGGTCTCGAAAAACGCCTGCAACTGGGCGTTGGTTACCGAACGCGATGCAAACCCGGCGGCCGTTTCCGCGGGCGAAAGCGGCCGTGGCTGATAATGAACGCAGCCGGTGAGACAAGCGGTGACTAGTATCAGCCAACATGCTTCCGAGCAGCGCCGTTTGGGGTTTTGCTCAGTCACCATTGCCGCGGCCTACCCATAACACATCCAAGTAGCCCGGCCCACCCCTGCCACGTCGTCCTTCCGGTGGCGATTCCGAGGCGGGCGTGGACTGCGGCGCGCGCTCCGTGCAAATCAAAACAACTCGGTTGTGCTTTGTATCCAATGAACAGGTTTTGCATCCGGGCTTGGTCTGGACGGTTTGTTCCACAGCAAAGTCGGTCGGGCTGCTTTCTTTGATGATGGTTAGAGTGCCGTCACGTTGGGAAGAGAAGCCTTCTGACGTGTTAGGGTTGAAGCCGCCTCCGTCCGTGCCGCTGCCGATAGGCAGCGTCGAGAGAACGGTTCCCTTATCAGCATCGACCACGACGCACACATCCGGGTGCGCGCACATGGCAAACAGAATGCGGTGTTTTACGTCGAAGCCCAGACCGCCGGGCTCACCAGCCTTGTTGCCGAGGTCATATTTGGTCACCAGTTTCATCGTCCTGACATCGACGACCGCGATTTTCTTTTCGTTTTCGACATCGACATACAGCTTTCCCTGGCCGTCGCTCTGGGCCTGCTCCATCGCGCCTCCCACCTCGATCGTGCCAACGACCGCACCGTCTTTGGGGTCGATCATGGTTATACTCGGAGCCTGGTGGCTGAAGACGAAAACGCGTTTAGTGAAAGGTTCATGCAGGATACCGTCCGGCCGGCCCTCCACATCAATGCTTTTGATTTTCTGCATCGTTTGCGTGTCGAACATGCCGAGGGGCTTGCTGCTGCTGAATCCGTGGTGGGATTCGGGATCAATGGCCACCCCGTGCCCGCTGATGTTCGTTATTGCGCCAATCAGCTTGTGGCTGTCCAAATCGAACACGAAGGTTTGTGGCCCGCGGGGCACATAGACCCGACGGTCATCGTTATCGGCATAGACATAATCGATGCCGCCGCTGCCCATTACCTGTGTGGTATCGAGCACCTTGTATGGTTCCGCTGCTGTCGTCTGGCGGACCGGCAGGACGAGCCCAACGCAGCAAAGCACCATGATACTTCCTGTTTTCAATCGGTCCGGAATCATGGACTTTCTGCTGAGGTTTGGTTTGAGGCTCATGGTTGGTTTTAATTCTTCACAACTATTTTCGTGAATCCCCGATGGCGGGGGCACTTCACAAATCGCTTTCACTATAAATCATCCAAGAATCGTGAATTGGCAACAAATGGCAAATGACAGTTCTGTCATTCTGGTTTCATTTGAAGTTCATCTCGTCGTGCTTTAATGCGCGAAGCCAAATTCGAATTAAATCAATGTGAAGACTATAAATTGCCTCTGCATAGGACTCGCGTTTTTGCTTTTTGCAGGTTGCGAATCCGAAAAAGGTGAGCGCCACGAGAACCAAGCCACACTCCAATCCCAAGCCAAAATCAGCAAAGCGGACGCCGAGCGGATTGCGCTTGCCCAGGCGCCCACCGGGAGCATTAAGGAAAGCGAATTGGAACGAGAAAAAGGCAAGCTGATTTGGTCCATCGATATTACCGTTCCAGGTTCGAAAGAGATAACCGAGGTAAATGTTGACGCCCGTAGCGGTCAGGTGATCGGCGTCGAAAAAGAAAACCCAAAGGCTGAGGCGAAGGAAAAGGAGAAAGAGACAGACGGCGACAAAAAGTAACCTGTAAGCAGGAACCGGGTTGAACCACGGTTTTCTCATCCAGTTGCCCTATCACGTCCGCATCCACTAAACTCTGGCCCATGCGAGTCCTGGTAGTGGAAGATGAGAAGAAGACCGCTTCGTTCATTCGTAAGGCGCTTCAGGCTGATGGTTTCGCGGTCGATGTTTGCCACAACGGCGAGGACGGGTTGGCCGCCCCAAGGGCAACTCCCTACGACGCGGTTGTGCTGGATATCATGCTGCCCGACAGTGATGGACTGAGCATTCTGCGCCAATGGCGCAAACAGCGCCAAAGCGTTCCCGTTCTTTTGCTTTCGGCCCGGGGCGAGGTCGATGAACGAGTTGAGGGTTTGAACGCCGGTGCCGACGATTACCTGCCCAAGCCCTTTGAGTTGGTGGAATTGATCGCACGCGTGCGGGCCCTCACCCGGCGCGGGAGTGAGAATAAATCCTTGGTCTTGCGGGTTGCCGATCTCACGCTCGACACGGTGACGCATCGGGCCCAGCGTGCTGGTGTCGAGATCGAGTTGACCGTCCGCGAATACCGGCTGCTGGAGTTTCTCATGCGTTCTGCAGGGCGTTTGTGCGGGCGGATGATGATCCTGGAAAAGGTTTGGGATTACGATTTCGATCCAAACACCAACCTGGTGGACGTCTACATCATGCGTCTGCGCGAGAAGATCGACACCAACTTTGAGCCCAAGTTGCTCCGCACCGTCCGGGGCACGGGCTATGTCTTGAAGGAGACGCCGTGACGATTCGGGCACGGATGACGCTGTTGTATTCGGCGGCCTTGCTGGTGTCGATCCTCCTGATTTTCGCACTGTCTCTTGATGAGCTTCGCGAACGCAAAACAGGCGAAGACCAGCCCAATAGCCGATGGGAAGAGCTGGTCGGGGTCCTGGTTTGGGTGGGTGTCCCCGCTGTGCTGGTGAGCCTCGGCGGGGGCTGGTGGCTCATGCACAAAGCGCTCTCCCCCGTGGCGACACTCACTGAGGCCGCCAAACGAGTCACCGACCTCAATCTCAATCAGGAACTGCCGCGCAGCCACAACAGAGACGAACTCGACCGACTCAGCGAGGTGCTCAACGAAATGACGGGGCGGCTGCACCAGTCCTTTACGCGTAACCGCGAATTCACGCTGCACGCCTCCCATGAACTCAAGACGCCACTGACCATCCTGTGTGGTGAGGCCGAGAGCGAGTGGCACGATGAGTCCCTTAGCCCGGGTGAGCGCGAACGGGCCGGCAGCCGGCTTGAGGAGTTGAGGCGGCTGGCTCGGATCGTGGATGGTCTTTCGCTCCTGGCCAAAGCCGACTCAGGGCTCATCTCCCTCTCGCTGGCTCCGGTCCACCTGGAAGAACTCGTCCGGGATAGTTTTGCCGATACCCAAGTGCTGGCCCAGGACTCCGGGCTAAGAGTGGAACTCGCTGCATGCGAGGAAACCGTCGTGCAAGGCGATGCCCACCGATTACGCCAATTGTTGCTGAATCTGGTGGATAACGCGGTCAAATATAACCAGAAAAACGGCTCGATTAGCATGGCGTTGCGACGGCGCAACGGAACGGCCGAACTGACCATCGCAAACACGGGCCCTGGAATCGCCCCCGAAGCCTTGCCGCGCGTTTTCGAGCGCTTTTACCGCGGCGATCCCGCCCACAGCCGCCAAGTGGATGGCTGCGGCCTGGGCCTGGGAATTGCCCAGTGGATTGTCACCGCCCATGGTGGAACCATCCACATCGATTCTGTGCCCGCGAAACTCACCATGGTGACGGTCCGCATACCACAACTCCCGAATGACAAAACTGTCAGCGAGGCTTAATGGAATTGTCATGATTTCGTGGGTTAACTAACGCAAATTACTAGAACCAGTTGGACCATCGGATTCAGACTATGAAAATCAAAAGGATCATTTATGCGGTTTTGGGCGTGAGCGTCCTGGCAGCATGCGTGGTTTCGTGTGCCACGGGTGAGCAAAAGGAAGCGAAGCTTCAGGCGCAAGCCAAAGTCTCGCGGGCTGAGGCCGAAAGAATCGCCCTGGCCAAGGTGCCGGGTGGAACCATCAAGGAAGGGGAGATCGAAAAGGAAAAGGGGAACTTGATTTGGTCCTTTGACATCACAACACCGGGAACCTCGGACATCACCGAAGTGCAGGTAAGCGCAGTGAATGGCGAGGTGGTAGCGATTGAGAAAGAGAGCCCGGCACAGCAGGCCAAGGAAAAAAAGAAGGACAACGATTGATTCTCGAGGAGGGCTGCGCGTATGCGTACTTACGTTCGTCATGAACGCTGGAACGTCCCGCCCAGGAACCGAGCTATCCGAAGCGACTGCGCCGGCTATCAAATGAGATTGTTTGTAAGAACCCTGACGACGGCGGTTGCCCTGACCTTGTGCAGTGTGCCTGCGGCTTCGTTCGGAGCGGGTATGACTGATACCTCCAAGAACACGCCTGGCTTCAGCCATCCGCGGGAAATTACGAATCCCTACCTGCCGCTGAGTTCCTTAAAGCAAGACATCGCGAAGGCGACGGACCCTGATTATTGCGAGTCAACGAAAAACACTTGTGTCCGCCCCGGCTTGCGGTACCTTGGCGCCTTTATGAAAGTTGAATTTTACGGACACCTGCGCCAATACCACAATATCAAAGCCGAAATCGATGCCAATATCCGCACCGTGCTGGAGAGCGGGGCCTATGTGATGGGACCGATGCTCAAGAAGTTCGAAGGGGAGTTGGCGGCCTTTCACGGCACCAAATATGCCGTGGGGGTGGGCAATGGCACCGACGCGATTTGGCTGGCCTTAATGGCGCTGGGCATCGGGGAGGGTGACGAGGTGATCACGCACCCGAACACGTTCTTCGCGACGGCCGAAGCGATCTGGATTGCGGGCGCGACAGCGGTGTTTGTCGATTGCGAACCGACGACCAAGTGCATTGACCCGGCCAAAATCGAAGCGGCGATCACCAAAAAAACCAAGGCGATTATTCCGGTCCACCTGTATGGCCAGTGCGCCGATATGCCGGCGATTCGCAAGATCGCCGACAAACATCACATGCGCATCATAGAGGATAATGCGCAAGGCATCGGCGCGCACGGTAAAGGGTTCAAAATCGGCCAACTGAGCGACGCGGCGACTACCAGTTTCATCATCCAAAAGAACCTGGGCACGTTCGGCGACAGCGGCGCGCTGGTGACGAACAACCCGGACCTTGACGCGACAGTCCGCAAGCTCCGTAACCACGGGTCGAATGCCCGCAATGTCCATAGTTTCGGTTTCAACAGCCGGTTGGATGACCTGCATGCGGGCATCCTGAGCGCCAAGCTGAAGCACATCGATGCCTGGAACGACCTGCGGCGCAAATGGGCGACGCGCTACAGCGCCGGGCTGAAGGGCTGCCGCGCGCTCGATCTGCCCACCGAAGTGCCGGGGAATCGCCACGTGTTCCATCTTTACGTAATCGAAACCCGCCAACCCGAATGGCGCGACTCGCTGGTTGATTTTCTCGTGAAGAACAACATCGACGCCAAGACGCACTACTCGATCGCGATTCATCAGCAGGCGGGCTATCCATGGGGCAAAGGCGCGCGCATCGCCGGTTCGGTGGCCAATGCGGAGCGCAATGCCGCCACCTGCATCAGCCTGCCGATGTTCCCCGAGCTCACGGCCGAAGAAGTGGATTACGTGATTGCAAAAGTGAAGGAGTGGGACGCGCAGAACTCCCCAACGGCGGCGGACAAAAAGAAGGCTGTTGCCGCCGCGTAACGGGAAAGGGCTTTAGACATTCGTTGGGGAAAGCGGGAGGGCTGCCGCAGGCCAAAACCTGGCGGGGTACGTTGCTGCGGACTAAAGCTAAAGTCCGCGCGCCGACGTCCGCGCGCCGGCTGAGGTGCCGCTGAGGTGTTACCGGTTTACCCCACTTGAATTGGGGCCCTTGTCCGTTTAGGTTGAAGCAGCGTTAGGAGGAGGAACTGTACGTGTTTATGAGTGCGCGACGGGCGGTAGGAATGGCAACGGCTGTGCTGGCGGGCTTGCTGGCTTGGTCGGCTTTTGCCGTTGAGACCAATGGGGTGACTGCGCCCGCGCATGGCCGGCAGCCGCGCACTGAGCATCACCTGGCCCGTCAAAAGCGCGCGACACCTAAGCCGATATACGTGACCCCGCATGCGGCCGAGATTCTGCACATGTCAAAATCGGGCGTGTCGGATGACGTCTTAATTGCCTACATCGATAACTCGCCTTGGAGATACGAAGTAACCTCGCACCAACTGGTGTCCCTGCAGCATGCCGGGCTCTCGCAGCCGGTGCTTAAAGCAATGGTTAATCACGGCCAGATCGCTGACGGCAGCCGTTCCTGGGCAGGGGGCATAGCGAGCGGGACTGCTCTCTACCACGAAGGGGCGTTTTATCCTTCCTCGAGCTGGAACGATGTTTCTTCTGCGCTCGGAGCTTTTGGTCAATGGTTTTACCTTCCCGGGTACGGCTGGTGCTGGCAGCCTGCCGGTGCAGCGGTCGCGTCGTTGAGCGATGGTTTGTATCCGGACAGCGCCTTGGGATGGAATTCGGCCGGCGGGTTTGATTTGGGAGGTGGCGGGTTCGGTGGGTATGGCAGTGGGTTTGGACCAGGCGGGCATGAGCGCCACGAGCATGACGGGGAGCACGAGCATGGGAATCCGACGCCTTGGGCCGGGCAGCGCCTATTGGCCAGTGCAACGCCATTGCCACCCTTGAGCGAACGGCCGGCCGGGCTTCCCGCCAACATGCCTTATACGCCCGTCGGCGCGTTGCCTGCCGCACAAACCTCACAGCCGTGGCTGCCGGTAGGCGCAACTTCAGGCTCTTTCGGCGGCAGCCCCTATTTGCCGGTGGGCGCTCAACCAGCGTCTGGTTCCCTTCCGCCCTATGGCATCCCAGGTGTGCCTAGCTCGCCGAATAACGGGCTGAACCCCTATTTGCCCGTCGGCGGCCAGCTTCCGGCGGGCAACCTTAATCCGTATGGCATTGCCCCCTCAATGCCGCAACAGTCAATGTTTAGTGGTTTTGCGCAGCCGGGTTTTCCTGCGCTGCCGGCCTCGCCGATGCTGCCGGCGTCCCCAGTGTTGCCAGGCGGGCCCTTCTTGTTCGGAAATCATCAGTCGCCTTTCCTGAGCTATGGGCCGGGAGCTTATGGACGTGGGGGTTGGCCGCTGTGGCCGAGTTGGCCGACCATTCCTCACGCCCGCTACTATGGCGCTCAGTCGGGTTACCGTGGCAATTGGGGTGGGGGCGGTCGTGGCGGCGTTGTGCGTGGCGGTGGCGTTGTGCACGCGGGTGGCGGCGGCCATGCTGCCGGCGGCGGGCACCGCTAACCCTGCGCAGGCCCTTTCTCCGCTTTGGTTTCCTTCATGACGAAAGCCATTAGACGCCGCACGCGCAGGCAGCCCACCAGCTTGCGGCTGTCGCGATCCTCAACGACGGGCAAAGTCTTAAGCCGGTATTCGCGGATGGCGTTGGCGGCGACTTCGCAAGTGTCATTCTTGGCGACGACAACCGGGTTGGCCGCCATGACTTGTTTGACGGGAGCCGCGCCGGCGCCGTTGCCGCCTTGAGCGCGGATCAAATCGGTCATGGTGACGACGCCGTCGAGTGTTTGGCCGTCGTTCGAGACGAAAAAGAACTCGTTGGCGTGCTGGACAAAGGCGTGGCTGACTTCATGCAACGAGGTGTCCGGCTTCAGCAGAGGCGCCGGCGTGGGCTCCATCAGTGCGTGCACGGGTGTGCGCTTTAACAGGTCGTAAACGTGCTGCCGGCCTTTCCAAATATCCACCGCGCGGCGATTTAATGTCTGGGCCAGGGCTTGCTTGAGTGGCGCCAGCGTGCCGGAAATCTGCGTGAAGACGTTCTTGCCCATCACCAGCACCTCGATGGGGGTGCGCGCCCGCACTGACATCACACGAGGCCGGTTGCCGACGAGCGCGCGTTCGCCGAAGAACGAGCCGGCTCCCAAGACCGCGACCACCTCCGCCGGGTCGCCATCGTTCTGCCGCAGCACTTCGACTTCGCCCTGTTCGAGCACATAAAAGCTCGTCGGCGGTTCGCCTTTGCGGAAGATGAACTCGCCCGGATCGTAATGGGCGTGGGACACACGCTCGGTTTGCTCGATACGCGCGTAAGCCAGGTCCCGAGGAAATACCAGCAGGTTGGCCCAATCGAACCCGACCTGCATCCGGCGGCCAAGCGTTGGCAACTTGAACAAATACACTCCCCGCCACACGAACCACGCCAGGAAACCGGAGAGGTGCAGGCCGAATACATCGGCGACCGCGGAGTGGCCGCCAATCGAACAAAGTTCCCCCACTGCTTTGAACTGGAACGGCCGTGTGGGGCAACGGTTGAGTTTCTGCACGATGTTTTGGGCGCATTGCCGCCCCTGCCGCTCGGCGAACTGGCCGGTGGTCGGTGAAGGTTCTCCGTTGAGGCTGTTAATTATGGATGCGCAATCACCGATGGCCCAGATATTGTCGCGCCCTTTCAGCCGCATATCGGGCTCGGTTAGCAGCCGTCCTTTTTCTTTTGGCGCATCCATGGCGGCGACCAGTGGGGCCGGCGCGCTGCCGATCGTACACACCACCGTGCCCCCATGCAAAAAGCGGCCGTCGGCCAGCCCCACACCTTCAGGGGTCGCCGAAGCCACGCGGGCGTTGAGCACCATCTCGACCCCGGCGCGCTCCATCTTGCGCCGGGCAAAGTCGCGCAAGCCCGGGCTGATTTCGGGCAGAATTTGTTCGCGGGAATGGAGCAGTTGCACGCGGGCCTGGGCTCGATTCCAGGTGCGAAAGTACCGCGCGCTGGTACGCAACAGGTCATTGATTTCACCCGCCGCTTCAACTCCGCTATAACCTCCGCCGACCACCAGCACGGTCAAAAGCCACGCCCGCCGTTCGGGGGTCGCCGCGACTTCGGCTCGCTCCATTTGCTCCATCAGGTGCGCCCGCAACCGGGCAGCGTCCGCGACAGTCTTGAGCGGAAAGGAATGATCGGCCATGCCAGGTACGACGTTTAGGTTCGTCACGTTGCCGCAACCAATCACCAGGTGGTCGTAATGCATCCGGGCGTTTTGGCCGTCTTCAGCGATATACTCGATCTCCTGCCGCTCACCATCCCAGCCCCGGACCTCCTCGGTGCGACAGAACACCCCGGGCAGCAATTGGCGCAAAGGCACGACCACATCCAGGGCGTTGATGGATGAGCCGACCACTTCCGCCAGCAACGGGCTGAACACGAGATGATTCTGGCGGTTGAACAGTACCAGTTCCACCTCGGTGCGGCTCAGTTCCCGGCATAATTGCTCGGCGCATTTTACTCCACCGAATCCGCCGCCGATCATAATGATCCTAATCATGTGTTTTCCTGGAGGGACACTGTTGCGGAGAATATAGCCTACGGACCGCAAGTCGCCAGCCGACCTGCGGTGGAGGAGGCGGGGTGCCAGCCTGCTGTTGCAAGGCTTCCAGCTTCGAGTCCGACATGGTTGCGCGGCAAAATGCCGCGCGCGCTGGCAGCCAAGGATGGCCGCCGCTTCGTGGCCTCAGGCCTTCGGCGGTTCGGAGGGGGCGAGTTTTTTTTCCAACTCGTGGACGCGCCGGAGCAGCTCGGGCAATTGTTGCAAGGCGATCATCTGCCGCTTCGCCTGCCGGTCCGGTTGCGCCGGACTCCATAGCCACTTTTCACCGTCCGGTATATTGTTCATCACACCGGATTGCGCGGCGACGGAAACGCGATTGCCAATTTTCAAATGACCGGCGATTCCCACCTGTCCGGCCAGGATAACGTAATTGCCCAGCTTGGTGCTGCCCGCGATGCCCGCTTGCGAAACCACCAGGCAGTGTTCCCCAATGACGACGTTGTGGGCAATTTGCACCAGGTTATCGATCTTGGTGCCCCGCCCGATAATCGTTGGCCCCAGCGCCCCCCGATCAATTGTCACGTTGGCGCCAATTTCCACGTCCTCGCGTATGATCACATTGCCGATCTGCGGCACCTTCAAATGCGCCCCGGCCTCCTGCACATAACCGAACCCGTCGGAGCCGAGCACCGACCCTGAATGGATGCGCGCCCGCGGGCCGACTTCGGTGCGGGGATACAAGGTCACCTGCGGAAACAGATTAACCTCCTCAGCCAATTGGCAGCCGGCGCCGAGAAAATCCGCCCCTTGCAGCACGACGCGGGCGCCGATGCGCACCTCTTCGCCCAGAACGCAAAAGGGCCCGATGTAGGCTGTGGGATCGACGCGCGCACTGGGCGGCACCACCGCCGTCGGATGAATGCCGGGCGCAAACGTGGGGTCGGGAAAAAACAACGGCAGCACTTTGGCAAATGCCACCCGCGCTTCGGCCACGCGAATCAACACCTTGCGGTTCGACGTGAACGGCCCGTCCACAATCACCGCGGAAGCGGCGCTTTGCTCCGCGCGCACGAAATAGTTTTCATTTTCAGCGAACGTCAGATCGCCCGGTTGGGCGCGGTCGGCGGGGGCAAAGCCGGTCAACACCGTCGAAGGCTCGCCCAGAACTTGACCTCCAAGATGTTGGGCGATTTGAGCGGCGCTGAATGGCATAGAGCAATTGACTTGGCCAACTGCGGTCACTATAAAGGCGGCGGGGTGCAATTCAACCCCAACTTTGGAACGCACAGACGCGACAAATCGAAACGCAGACCCCTCAAGAACAACCTAGTTTATGTCAAAAACTCCCCTTAATGTCGGACTGGTGGGCGGCGGACGTGGCGCTTTTATCGCCCAACCCCATCAGAAAGCGATTCACTTTGACGGCACGCGGCGCGTTGTGGCGGCTGCGTTATTCCCGGATCCCAAAATCGCCCTCGAAGAGGCCGCCAACTGGCCTTATCCCATCAAGGGGTATGGGTCGTATGACGAAATGATCGCCGCCGGCTCCAAGGCGGCCAACAACGGCGATCCGCGCCTGGATTACGTCGTGATTGTCACCCCGAACCACGTCCATTATGACCCGGCGATGAAGGCGCTTCAGGCTGGCATCGCCGTGTTCTGTGAAAAGCCTCTGTGCCTGAATTTGAAAGAAGCCAATGATCTGGTTAAAGCTGTGCGCAAGTACCGCGTTCCGTTTGGTGTCGCCCACACGTACCTGGGCCATTGGACGAGCCGTTTTTCCAGATACGTCGTGCGCAGCGGGCTTTTAGGCGACGTCCGCTGGGTGGATTCCAGCTACTTGCAGGGCTGGTTGGCGACGCGCCTCGAAGCGACGGGTCAAATGCAGGCGGCCTGGCGCACGAATCCCAAGCTGGCCGGCGGCTCCGGGTGCGGTGGCGATATCGGCACCCATGCCCTGATGCAACTCCGTTATGTCACCGGGCTGAATGTCACCGAAGTGTCGGCCCACCTCGAAACCTTTGTCGAGGGCCGGCCGTTGGATGATCATTTCACCGTGTACTGCCGGTTGAGCAACGGGGGCAAAGGCCTGGTGCGCGCGTCGCAGGTTTCCATCGGGCACAAAAACGATCTCGCGATCGAGGTGGCGGGCACGAAAGGCACGCTGCGCTGGCGCCAGGAAGAACCCGAATCGATCACCATCCATCTGGCCAACCAACCCGACCGCGTTTATTGGCGCGGAGCCGTCACGCCGGGTGATGGGTTCCTCCCCAAAGATGTTCCGGCAGAATTAATGGCCGAACCGACAGTTCCAGCCGGCCACCCTGAGGCTTTCCACGACGCCTACGCCCGCCTGCACCGTTGCTTCGAAGCCGACGTGCGCAAATGGCGCGCCGGCGAACCGTTCTCGGCCGATGGTTCGAAGTACGCCAATGTCGAAGACGGCTGGACGGGCATCGCGTTCATTGATGCCGCCGTCAAGAGCAGCCAAAAGAAGGGTGCCTGGACCAAAATGGCCAAGCCCGTCTGAGGCTGCGGCAATTTGTTTTGCGTTCTCGGCGTCGGCGGCGCGTCCGGTGAGTTTTGCCTTCGGACGCTGCGCCGGTGTATTATTTTCGTACATCGCCGAGCGGGGTTCGTCCCTTGTTTCAACTTCTGTTGCTTTTTCGCTGCACTTCTCACCTCGGCCTCTCGGCGGTGATTTTTGACTTAGACACCTTCGCGTTTACTGAGCCGGGCAGGCGTTTTTCCGTTGACGGGCTCTGCTTACAAACCGGTTACAAAAATGTAATGCATTTTACCGAAACAAAATGGGGCCGGATGGTGTCTGAGTTCTTGATATGCAAACTCAATTAAACGAATGCCTATTGAACCTGGCAGTGGGGCAACTCTGGAGGCTGGAGCACGGTTACCTGCAGATCGTGGATTTGGGCAAGCGGTTGATTTACTATAAAATGCTCCGGACCCCTACCCAGCGTGCCGCTATCACCCAAATGATCGGGATGGAAGCGCTGCTGAGGTTTTTGCGCCAGAATGAAGCCCAACTGATAGCGTGAAGGCCTCTGCTCACGACAACCCGAGCAACTCGCGCACCTTCGGCCCGAGCTCACGCTCGCGCATGAGCGATTCGCCAACTAAAATCGCCCCGGCGCCGGCGCGCGCCACCCGTGCCACATCGGCTGGTGTATGAATCCCGCTTTCCGCCACCAGCAACCTCTCCGCGCCCTCTCTTCCCGCGGGTGTTCCGCTGCTGAATAAGCGCACGGCCAGCCGTTCGGTCGTCCCTAAATCCACTTTGAACGTCTTGAGGTCACGATTGTTCACCCCAATCAGCCGCGCACCGCATGCGACCGCCCGTTCCAGTTCCGGTTCATCGTGCACCTCGACCAGCACGGTCAGGTGCGCGGCGGCCGCCAGCGCCTGAAACCGTGTTAATTGCTCGTCCGTAAGGATGGCCACGATCAAAAGGATCGCGTCGGCCCCCCATTGAAGGCTCTCGGCAATTTGCCGTTCATCAATAATGAAATCCTTCCGCAGCAACGGCAGCTTCACCGCTTGGCGGATTTCCTTCAAAAACGCCAACGAACCCTGAAAGAATTTTCTGTCGGTCAGAACTGACAAACAAGTGGCGCCGGCCGCTTCATAATCGCGGGCCAGGCGAACCGGGTCGAAATCAGCGCGAATCACGCCCGCCGAGGGTGAGGCTTTCTTGATCTCAGCAATGAGGGCCACGCGCGCGGCCGGCGAGACGCGCTTCGCCCCTCGCAACGCGCCCAGGAAATCGCGCCGCCCACCGTCCGCGCGGCTGAGCGCCTCGAGCTCCGCCGCCGTTAATGCCCGCTGTGGCAGCGCCGTAATCTCCCGGTGCTTTTCCTCGACGATGGTATCAAGGATGCTCATTGGGAAACGCAGCGCGGACGTTAGTCCTTAGCAAGAATCGAACTGAAGGCGTCCTGGATAATGTCGCTGTGCGCTCGACGGTTCGGGCTTTGCTGCGGACTAATGTCCGCCCTCCGTCGCTTAAATCGCGTCGCCACTGACTCATTGGTTAAACCTCCTCCTCTTCCTTGACCCCCTGCATCCGTTTGGTGGGGCATCCCGCCCGCAACCAACCGTTGACGAATGGGTCCAGCTCGCCGTCCATCACCGCCTGGACGTTGCTGGTTTCCACGCCTGTGCGGAGGTCTTTAACCATGCGATAGGGTTGGAACACATAACTGCGAATCTGGTTACCCCAGGAAATGCTGCCTTTGTCGCCATAAAAACGCTCCATCTCGGCCTTTTGAGCGTCCTGTCGCTGCGCAAACAGTTTGGACAGCAGCAATTTCATCGCGGTGGCGCGATTCTGATGTTGCGAGCGCTGGCTCTGCGATGCGGCCACCGTGTTGGTGGGGATGTGTGTGATCCGTACCGCCGTTTCAACTTTATTCACGTTCTGCCCGCCTTTACCCCCGGACCGGAACGTATCAACCCTCAACTCGCTCGGCGGGATGAGAATGTCGTTTGAGGTTTCCTCAATTTCCGCAATGACGTCAACGCTCGCAAAGCTGGTATGCCGCCGTTTATTCGAATCGAAGGGCGAGATGCGCACCAGGCGATGCACGCCGCGTTCGGCTTTGGTAAACCCGTAGGCGTTCTCGCCGGAGAAGATGATGGTCGCGCTCTTGATCCCGGCGGATTCCCCGGGCAGCACGTCCTCAACCTCAACTCCCCAGCCCCGGGCTTCGGCCCAGCGCTGGTACATCCGCATCAGCATGTTGGCCCAGTCGCACGATTCGGTGCCGCCGGCCCCGGCATTAATGCTGACGATGCAATTGCTCCGATCGTGCGGCCCATTGAGGAACACCTTCAGTTCCAACCCGTCCAGCTCCTTGAAAAACCGCGCCAGGTCCCGTTCCAGCTCGGCTTGGAGCTTGGCCTGCGCCGGTTCTGGTTCCGCCTCGCCCAACTCCACCATTACCCGGAAATCTTCCAGCTCTCTTTCCGCTTTGAGCAGCGGGTCAGTCTTGGTGCGAAGGGAGTTGGCCTCCTCGATGAATTTTTGTGCCTGTTCGCGGTTGTTCCAAAACGTATCCGCCGCCATCAGGGCGTTGAGTTCCGCCAGGCGCTTCTCAGCTTTCGGTACGTCAAAGAAACCTCCGCAGATGAGCGAGCTTATCAGCAGCGGTCGTTAGTTCAGCGCGAATGGTATCAAACATTGGGCGGAATGTAGGGCGGGACCGGCAACATCGCAAGCGCAAGCCCCGGCGCCCCGGCGCCCCAGGTTCGTCGGGCTCGTCGCCGTTCCGAGCCCGCGCACTTCTGCCCTCCATTCGGCTTGGGGCTTGAACTCCAACCCGGACACTCCTATTGTCACACCATGAAACGGATTTCCCTTCTGTTGCTGCCTTGCCTTTTAGCCGTTCTGACGGTTCGCGCGGACGATGCGACCACCGAGGAACGTTTGAATAAACTTTCGGGGCAAATTGCGGACCTTCAAGCAGGCCAGGAGGCGCTCCGCCGTCAATTCGACAGCATCTCGCACGACTTGGATGCTATGCGGGAGCAATTGGCCAAGCCGAGTGGTAATTACGCCGCGGTCGAGGACCTCAACCGTTTGCGGGATGCGCTGAAGGATGTGGACCAAAAGCGGCTGCAGGATGCCGAAAAAACACGAGCCGAGCTGCAGCGCCTGGGCACCCTGCTGGCGGCTGGTCCAGCCTCAGGGAAAAAAGGCGCGGGCCTTCATACCGCCGACCGCGAGCGCGCAGCCAATGACACCCCGAAGGAACCAGACAAGGGTTTTGGGGATTATGTGATTCAAAACGGTGACACGCTCTCGCTCATCGTGCAGGCCTACCACGATAAAGGCATTAAACTCACCACCGACCAGATTCTGAAGGCCAACCCTGGCCTGGACCCGAAGCGATTACGCGTCGGGCAGAAGATCTGGATTCCTGCGCCTCAATAAGGCGCGCGTAGCCGCTCATCCCGGCATAGGTGGACATCGCCCAAAGATCCCGCGGGTGCTGGCCGGGGGCTTTGCCCGGTGCGGCTGGGGCCAATGCCCTTTTGAGCCGAGCTTTGACACTTGACCCTCGATCTGGGAAAGTGGACCGTAAACGAAGCTTAATTAATGAAATCCTTCCTGCAGAATTTGTTGATCTTCTTCGCGCTGGCGCTGTGCGCTTTGTGCGCCTGGCAATGGGTGCGCGAAACCGCCCTGCGCAAACAAGTTCAGGGGCTCTACGATACAGTGCACGATAAGAGCGAAGCCATTCTTAACCTGCAAGACAACGTTAAGCGTGACGAGGCGGAGATTCAGAGGCTGGATGGCATCAAGAATATGCTGACTCAAACAGCCAAAACCAACGAAGAGCGCATTGCCGACCTGGGGCGCATGGTGGAACACACCACCAACGAGCTGGCGGCGGCGCAACTGCAATTGGCCGCGTACAAAGATGCCATTGCGCGGGCCAACGACAGCATCAAATTTCAAAACGAAACCATTAAGAAACAAAACGACGAAATGGCGACCCTGGCCGAAGCGCGAAACGAAATGGTGAAAAAATTTAATAAAATGGCCGCTGATTACAATGAGCTCGCAACCCGGTGGAACAAACAGCAGGAGGAGTTAGCCAAGATGGCGACTAATTCCCCGCCAAAAAAATAGCACTTCGCGGGTGCGGTATCGGCTCGTACGCTTTGACGTTACTCACTCATCCCTGCTCGACGACTTCGAGGCTCAAAATCCGGCCAGGCTCGCATTCGACCAGCACTTCGAAAGGGCGACAGCACACCTCACAGTCGGTCGTGAGACGTTGTGAGGCCGCGCTGGTATCAATCAGCAAGTCAAAGCGCTGGCCGCAGTACGGGCACTGAATGGGCTCGCTGACCTCCATCGGCGGTCAACCCTTTTGGGCCAATTGCCTGGCCAGGCGCAGCGCCGCTTGCATGCTCGAGGGATTGGCCTTGCCCCGCCCGGCAAGGTCGTACGCGGTGCCATGGTCGGGCGAGGTGCGAATAAAAGGCAAACCGAGGGTCCAGTTCACCCCTTGTTCGAACGCAACCATTTTGAGCGGCGCGAGACCCTGATCATGGTACATCGCTATGACTACTTCATACTCGCCGCGATAGGCGTGGTAGAACAAGGCATCGGCACTCCACGGGCCGCTGACCTCGAGGCCGCGGCCCGCGGCCGCTGTGACTGCCGGCGCAATGCACGTCAATTCTTCGGTGCCGAGCTTCCCGCCCTCGCCCGCATGAGGATTCAGGCCGCACACCGCCACGCGGGCGCGGGGCAGGCCCAGATCTCGGCAGGCCTGCGCGGCCAACTCGATCACGACTTCGATTCCTGCGGAAGTCAAATGCTCGGCAACGTTCTTCAACGGGAGATGGGTCGTCGCCAGCGCAACCCGCAGCCAGCGGCCGCGTTCGTCCTGGCCGAGCAACATCATCGCGGTTCGCTGAGTGGCGGCCCATTCCGACAGTAACTCGGTTTGACCAACAAATCGAATCCCGGAACGGATGATGGCTTCTTTGTTGACCGGGGCTGTGACCAGGGCGTCCAACTCTCCGCGCAAGCAGCGGTTCGTGCCTTCGCGCAACCAGGCGACGGCAGCGCGGGCCGCCCCAGGGTCACCAGCAGGCAAATCAGGCGGCAGGGGCTCGGGCGCCGGTTGGCAAATAGCGAGTCGGTGGGTAGCGTCATCCTGGGTGTGCAAAGGAAGGTTGAGCCCAAGGCGCTGGTTTAACTTTAGGATATGATGAGAATCCCCGATCAGCAGGTAGCGAGCCTCTTTAGGACCGGGTTCGGCGGCCAGCGCCTTGAGCGTTACCTCCGGCCCAATCCCGGTCACATCCCCCAGAGTAATTCCAATCCGGCAAGGTTTCATCGGCCACTTCCAACTGGCGGGCGCTGCGGCCCTGCGCTCCGGACCCCAGTCTCAGGAATAGCGCTTTACGAACGTCTTCTTGCGCAACTTGTCCAGCCATTGTTGCTCCAACCGGCCCCGCTCGTCGCTAGTGAGGTTTTTTTCGATTAAATCGCGGACGTCGTTGAGCGGTTTGTAATGCTCGGCTTTACGGTCCTCGACCTGGAGCAGGTAAAATTCATTGGCCGACGGCAGGTTAGCAATGTCTGCGCCATCGCTGAAATGTTTCTCCTCGAGCAATTTTTGTTTATGGGAGGCGGGGTCGAGACCGTAATGGCGGCCGAGTGTCGGCTCGCAGTTCTGATATTCATAAATCCAGTAATCGTCGCCGGCCGTCCGGCTAAAAACCTTGCTATACTTCCCGGTGGGCACGTCGTGCGCGATGTCGGCCAGTCCCTTGCTTAGAGACCCTTGCTCATACCAGCCCCATTCACCCCCGGTGGTCTTTTTGTCTCCTTGAGAATAGATCTTGGCTAGATCGTCGAATGCCGCCCCTTCATTGAGTTGCAGCAGGATGTCGTTCGCCAACTGGTCCGCGGGGGGCGCATTCGTGTCACCGGATGGTCTCAGAACGATGGCACGCAATTTAACCTGGTCCTCAACCTTGAACTCGTCCTTGTGTGCTTGATAATAGGCCTCGACCTTGTGGGGTGAGATGATGATTTCCTGGGAGACGTTCTTCGCGCGCATTGCTTCAATGATGAATTGGTCCCTTATCTGGGCGCGAAAACGTTCCTTGGTAAGGCCTTCTTCCTTCAGTGTTCGGGTTAGCGTCGCCTCATCGCCGAATTTCGACTTAATCCGCTCCTGAACGATGTCATCCAGGACACTCTCCGGCAAGCCGTATCCGGAGGTCTTAAAGTCGTGCAGGATGAGTTGGCTTTTGATCAGCAAATCGAGGTTCTCGCCGCGGATTTGGCCCAACCGCTGTTCGAGCGCAATGCGGTCGTTGCGCAATTGGCGGATCGCGTCCTCATAAACCAGCGGGTTCTTTATTGTGACCTCGTGATACGTGATCACTGAGTCATCGACCACCGCTTCAATGCCGTTGGCTAAATCCGCCGTGGCCCGCGACGCGAAAAGCCCCAGGCACACCGCGGTCACAATCGTTGTTGCTCTCATTGTCCGGTCGCGGAGTCTAAGCTTGGCTCCCACGGCGGGTCAAGCGATTGCATGAATTAAACGAATCAAGGGAATGACGGGAGTGCTGCGCATTCCGGCAGTTATGGCAATGAACGCTCGACTGGTCCTTCGGCGCGGGCGCCCCGCTTCAACCACACCAATAGAATGCTGATGTCCGCCGGTGAAACCCCGGAAATCCGAGCGGCCTGGCCAACTGTTTTCGGCCGAATCTCGCGAAACTTCTGCCGCGCCTCCGCTCGCAGGCTCGGCACCAACGAATAATCAAAACCCGCGGGGATTTCCTTGTCCTCCAGCGACTTCAATTTTTCGACTTCCGCTTGCTGGCGAGCGATATAGCCGGAGTATTTGATGGCAATTTCTACTTGTTCAATAATGTCGTTAGATAAGCACGTCTTATTACAAATGTCAGCATACTTAATTTCTGGCCGCCGCAAGCGTTGCGCCAATGTTTCCTGCCCGTCCCGCGCCGTGCCTAGCCGGTCCAGTTCCATTTCGATGGCCTGGCGTTTCGCCACAAACTTTCGGTAATTCCGTTCGGGTAATAAGCCGAGCTCGTACCCGATGTCCGAAAGCCGAAGGTCGGCGTTATCCTGGCGCAGCAGCAGTCGATACTCGGCCCTCGACGTGAACATACGGTACGGTTCCGCCGTCCCTTTCGTAACAAGGTCATCAATGAGCACGCCAATATAGGCCTGGTCGCGGCGCAATATGAGCGGTTCTAAACCGCGGACCCGCCGTGCTGCGTTAATACCGGCCATTAAACCTTGAGCACCCGCTTCCTCATAGCCAGACGTGCCGTTAATCTGGCCGGCGAGGAATAAGTTGGTACAGACCTTCGCTTCAAGCGACGAGTAAAGCTGGGTCGGGAAAGCGAAATCATACTCGACTGCGTAGGCCGG
Organism: Verrucomicrobiia bacterium; assembly: GCA_035934555.1. Taxonomy (GTDB): domain Bacteria; phylum Verrucomicrobiota; class Verrucomicrobiia; order Limisphaerales; family UBA8199; genus DASYXT01. The sequence continues at coordinate 94,853 of DASYXT010000118.1, forward strand.
GCGCAGGATCTCGGAGCGCTCACATCCAATGACTGTTTTGATCATTTCGAGCTGAACCTCGAAGGGTAGCGAAGTGGAAAATCCGTTCACATAAATCTCGTCCGTGGCGATTCCTTCGGGTTCCAGGAAAATCTGCTGACGTTCTTTTTCGGGGAACTTGACGATTTTATCTTCAATCGAGGGGCAGTATCGGGGGCCGACACCCTGGATGATGCCCGAGTAGAGCGGCGATTTGTGGAGGCTCTCACGGATGACTTTGGCAGTCGCGTCCGTGGTGTAGGTGATGTAACAGGGCATCTGCGCACCAATCTGGGCCAACACAGAACCGGGAGGATAAGTGCATTCAGGAGGAGCCGGATGTTCCACGTGGAACATTGGTGGGCGGCCCTGAGCATTTCGGGATGCTACGGAATGAGGAGCACCTGGAGCTCGCGGACCTTGTTCCACGTGGAACAAGTCGTCCTTCCAATAAGTAAACCACGGAACCGGCTCATCGCCGGGCTGCACCTCCAGAGCGTCGAAGTCTATCGACCGAGCGAGCAGCCTGGGTGGCGTACCTGTTTTAAGCCGACCCAATTCCAGCCCAAGCTCGACCAGAGACGCAGAAAGGCCGGTCGCAGCCGCTTCCCCTGCGCGTCCCCCCGCTTGTTGGTTCAAGCCAATGTGCATCAGTCCCTTCAAGAACGTGCCGGTCGTCACCACAATGGTAGTCGCGTGGTATTGCACCTCTAAGGTCGTTTCGAGACCATAAACCACGGTGTCTTTATGCAATAGCCGAAGACATTGCCCTTGCCGAAGGTCCAGGTTGGGTTCGCGCTCGCAAACCCACTTTAGCCGGAATTGGTACGCCTTTTTATCACACTGTGCCCGAGGAGCCCACACGGCTGGACCCTTCTTGGTATTGAGCATCCTGAACTGGAGGCCAGTCATGTCCGTCGCCTTGCCCATCTCCCCACCCAAAGCATCAATCTCCCTCGCTAGGTGCCCCTTTCCTAATCCCCCAATGGCGGGGTTACAGGACATCTGGCCCACGGTATCAGCATTGATTGTCAGCAGAAGGGTCTGGCAACCCATGCGGGCAGCGGCCAACGCGGCCTCAATCCCAGCGTGACCGGCCCCGATAACTGCTACATCGTACTTCTTGGGATAAACAAACATCAATTTTAGAGTGACGGTATCGTTACCAGCATGTTAAAAGGCGGTGATGTGATCAAAATCAGACTCAATTCTTTAGACAATACGTTGTCGTATTTGCTCTATTGGCAAACTGGCAACCAGTTGTGGCCAGAGCTGCAGTTCAGGGTAACTCATAGTAGAGGGGACAGAATAACATAGGCACCTGAGGATCGCGAGCGGTGTCTCATTGTGGGAACCCGTTACACCCGTTACAGCGGCAGGAAAATGGCGACAGTAGTCCCTTGGCCGAGTTGGGATTTCAGCTTGATCTGGCCGCGGTGGATTTCAATAATTCGAGCCACGATGGCCAGGCCCAAACCGGTTCCTTTGGCTTTAGTCGTTCCGAGGACCGTGGAGAACGCCCGGCGCCGTTGCTCGGCTGTCATGCCTTGGCCGGTGTCGGCGAATTCAATCGCCAGGTGCGTCGGTTTTCGGTTGCCGGCACGAACGCGTGCCAGCCGTGAGGTAAGGGTCAAAGTCCCACCTTCAGGCATGGCTTCTACGGCATTGAGAATGAGGTTAAGAAAGGCCTGCTCCAACTGAGCAGCATCGCCGGAGATCGAGGGCAGGTTGCCCGGCAGGTTTCGTACAACCTCAACGTTATGCTGTTTGAGCTTGTGCCGCACCAAAAGCAGCAATTCTTCGAGCAGATTGTTGAGTTGTACGGGTGCAAACTGGGGCTCGGTCGTCCGCGCGAAATCGAGGATTTTTTCGACGATTTTGTTTAAGTGCTCGATCTTTTGATCGATAATGCGCACATCCTTCGCGCGTGGGTCGCTTGGGGGGAACCTGAGGTCCAGCGAGTGATATAGCATTTTCATGACTGTCAACGGGTTGCGAATTTCATGGGCAACCTCAGCGGCGAGCAACCCGAGGGCGGAAAGCTTCTCGTTTTGACGCAGTTGCTCTTCCACATCGACCAACCGCTCGTAAAGGCGGGCTTTTTCGATCGCAATAGCAGAGAGCTCAGCCAAAGCTGACAGGATCCGGATTTCCTCATTGGAAAAGCTATAGGGCTGGCCGGTATAAACGCTTAAAGTGCCGATGGCCTGGCCCCCGAAAAGCAGCGGAACGCCAAGCAGGGCGACAAGTCCTTCGCGCCGAGCTATTTCCAGGTGCTGGTAACGCGTCGAGGTTTGCACGTTTTCGACCTGCAACGGCTTCTTCCGGCGGACGACGATGCCCAACAAGCTATCTTCGAGGCTCAGCCTGGGCCGAGCGAGGTAGGCCGGGCCGGCACCATAGCTGGCGCGCAAATCGAGCCACTGCCGCGTTTCGTCCAGCAGCAGCAGCGAGCACATCCGCGCGCGCATGAGGACGCAGGCCTCGCGGGTGATTACCTGGAGAGCGTCATCGAGGCTGAGAGTTGAGTTGATCGCCTGGCTGACGCTGGCCAGGGCCTCGAAGAGGTTTACCTTCAGCCGCAACTGTTCATAAAGCCAGGTGTTGTGGATAACTCGGGCAGCCTCGGCGGCGAGAGCTTCGAGCAGTTCCTGGTCCTGCTCGGTGAAAGCTCCGAGCCGATCGGAATCCACATTGAGCACGCCGCGGACCTCGCCGTTGACTTCAAGCGGCACAGCCAATTCCGAACGGACGGACGGGCGCAGCATCACATAGCGGGAATCGCTGCTGACGTCGCCGACGCGGGCGGGTTTGCCTGCTCGAGCCACCCAGCCGGTAATGCCTTCACCGAGACGCAATTTAAGTTCAACGGCTTGCTCGGGCAGACCGTGAGAAGCGTGAATTTCCAGGAAACCGGTGGTAGGGTTGAGGAGAACAGCCGAGCCGCTGGAGGCGCGCATGAGGCGAACCGCTTCGCGCAGGATAAGCTGCAGGGCTTCCTGCGGGTCGAGTGTGGAATGGAGAACGGTAGCGACCTGGTACAACAGGTTCAGCCGCTCGTAGCGCGCCTTTATGTGCTCGAGGTCGTCCACCGGCACGGGGATTGTACCGCAAACGTGAGTGGGAGCAACGCAATCCCATTGCTCTTGCCAACCGCGCAGCCTCTGCCGATGCTGGTTTCCTTATGCCTAAGAAAGCATTCATAACCGGCATTACCGGCCAGGACGGGTCGTACTTGGCGGAATTGTTGCTGGCCAAGGGTTACGAAGTGCACGGGCTGGTGCGCCGCGCCAGCACCTTCAACCGCGGGCGGCTCGACACGATCTATTCCGACCCGCAAATAGAGGGCACGCGGTTGTTTCTGCACTACGGCGATTTAAGCGAGGGAAGCTCCCTGGTGCGCCTGCTGGCGAAGCTTGACCCTGAGGAGATTTACAACCTCGGCGCTCAGAGCCATGTGCGCGTCAGCTTCGATAACCCGGAATATTCGACGGATGTCAACGCGACCGGTACGGTCCGTTTGCTCGAAGCGATCCGCGAGTCAGGCATCAAACCGCGTTTCTATCAGGCCTCCTCGAGCGAAATGTACGGCAAAGTGCGCGAGGTGCCGCAAACCGAGGCCACACCATTTTATCCGCGCAGCCCCTACGCGGCTTCGAAAGTCTATGCTTACTGGATCACAGTGAACTACCGCGAAGCTTACGGGTTGCATGCGACCAACGGCATTTTGTTCAACCATGAATCGCCGCGGCGCGGTGAAAGTTTCGTCACGCGTAAGATCACCCGCGCGGTGGCTCACATTCAGGCTGGGCTGCAGGACAAACTGTACCTTGGCAACCTGGACGCGAAGCGCGACTGGGGATACGCCAAGGAATACGTCGAAGCAATGTGGCTGATGTTGCAGCAGGACAAGCCGGACGATTACGTCGTCGCCACGGGCGAGACCCATTCCGTGCGGGAGTTCCTCGACGAAGCATTTGGTTACGTTAGTTTGGACTGGAAAAAGCATATCGAGATGGATGAGCGGTATCTGCGCCCGTCGGAAGTGGACCTGCTGCTCGGCGATGCCAGCAAGGCCAAGCGGCAGCTCGGTTGGGCGCCCAAAACCCGCTTTCGCGATCTCGTCCGCTTAATGGTTGATGCGGACGTGCAGTTGCTCAAAGACCACCGCGAGGGCAGGGTGCGCGTCACCAGCTAGGCCACCACTGTTGCAGCGGCGGTGCGCGGGATAATGCTCGCGCTCGGCCCACCAGTCCCTCCATCACTGAGGGGAAACAGGGATGCCTGTCCGTTGCGCTCCACGGTGCTCGCCCGCGCCTTTGCGGTTGCCCAGGGCTGCCAAAGCCGGTATGCGTGATGCCGCTGCATGAGCGACTCACCGCCATTCTCCGAGTTGGGAACCAAGCCGGTCGATGCCGGGCTGCCGTTTGCCCGGCGGCGCGTTGGGTTTCCCGGCGCTTGCGGCCGCCTGGGAATTTGCGGCGACCCAGTCCTGTCGGTCATCGTCCCCTTGCGTAATGAAGCCTTAAATGTAGTCCCGCTGGCGCAGCAGATTTTCAAAGCCTTGGAAAAAAACCCCAGCCCGCTCGAGTTGCTGTTTGTGGATGACGCCAGCACCGATGAGACCTGGCGCCAAATCCTTGAGGCGCAGCGGGCCGATGCACGCGTGCGGCCGCTGCGTCACCTGCGGCACGGCGGTCAAAGCGCGGCATTGTGGACGGGACTTTGTGCCGCCCGCGGGGACGTATTGTCCACCTTGGATGGCGACTTGCAAAACGATCCGGCTGACGTTCCGCTGTTGCTTGCACAATTGCCGGAGTGGGATCTGGTATGCGGCGTGCGAGCTCGTCGCATGGATAACGGCGTGCGCCGCTTCTCCTCGGGCGTCGCGCGCACTGCACGACGGCTGATGCTGGGCGTTGATTTTCGCGATATCGGATGCAACCTGCGGGTCATGAAGCGGTCGGTGTTGCAAACACTGCTGCCGTTTGACGGACTACACAGGTTCCTGCCGTTGCTAGCCCATGATGCGGGGGCGCGCGTTAAGGAAATGCCCGTCGCCCATCATCCGCGGGTGGCCGGCCAATCCAAGTACGGGGTCTGGAACCGGATGGGGCGCGGAATGTATGACCTGGCGATGATTGCGTGGTACCGGAAGCGCCAACTGGCCAATGTCGCGGTAGTCGAGCACGAGCCGGCCCGGCTCGGTTAGCACCGCCGGGCACTGCGTGAACCTGCTCGAAGCCATCCAGAAAAGCGCGGGATTTCTCGCGCGCAAGGGGGTTGAATCACCGCGGTTGCAAGCCGAACTATTATTGGCGGCGCTGCTCAAACTACCTCGCATGAAGTTGTACCTGAATTTTGAGCGGGCGCTCACACCAGCCGAGACAGAGGTTTTGCGCGAGTGGGTCCGCCGCCGCGGCCAACACGAACCACTGCAATACATCATCGGCTCGACCTCCTTTTGCGGGCTGGAACTGGCGGTCAACCCGCAGGTGCTGGTTCCGCGGCCCGAAACGGAACTGCTGGCCGAGCAAGGCTGGACTTTCCTGAACGGATTATCCTCCGCAACGCAGCCTGCGCATGAAGAATCGGCGCGGTCCAGCGGATTGGGCACGCCGATGGCTTTGGACTTTGGCACTGGCAGCGGCTGCGTGGCGCTCGCCCTGGCCGTCCATTGCCCGCAAGCGGAAGTTTATGCGGTGGACTCTTCGGCTGAAGCGTTGGTCGTTGCGCGCCAAAATGCGTCAGGGCACGGCCTGGAATTACGGCTTCATTTCCTCGAAGGCGACGGCTTTGGAGCCATTCCGGCTGGGCTCCAATTCAACCTGGTCATCAGCAACCCGCCGTATATTCCCACAGGCGACATCGCGCAACTCCAAGCCGAGGTGCGTGATTATGAGCCGCGCGCGGCGCTGGATGGCGGGCCTGACGGCCTCGACTACTACCGCCGGCTGGCGGCGCAGGCCAAGCCTTTCCTCGCCTGCGCGGGGAGATTGATGGCCGAGTTCGGCGATGGCCAGGCTCAGAGCGTGAGCGAAATCTTCTCCGCGCAAAACTGGATTGTGGAGCAGGTGCTGTCGGATTACACTCAGCGCCCGAGAATACTCATTGCGCGCCCAACAGGCGCCAGCTAACGCTCATGGATAGTTTCCTAATCAAAGGCGGCGCGCCGCTGGAAGGCGAAGTGACCATCAGCGGCGCCAAAAACGCCGCGCTCCCAATCCTGGCGGCAACACTTCTCACCAACGAACCGTGCGTGCTGCGCCGCGTGCCGAACCTCAGCGATGTGCGGTTCATGGGCCAAATCCTGAACTGGCTCGGCGCCGACGTGCGCGTCGAGCCCGGCACTATTCGCGTCCAGGCCCGGAAAGTAAAAGGCACGGGCGAATACGATCTGATTCGCAAAATGCGCGGGTCGATTTGCATCATGGGCCCGCTGTTGGCGCGTCTGGGCAAAGCCGTGGTCTCGCTGCCCGGTGGCTGCGTTATCGGTGCGCGCCCCATCAATTTGCATCTGAAAGGACTGCAGGCCCTCGGCGCCAAAGTGGTCATCGAAAGCGGCTATGTTCACGCCAGCACCAAACGCCTTGTGGGTTCTGCCATGTTCCTCGGTGGCCGCTCCGGGTCAACCGTTCTCGGGACCGCCAATGTGATGATGGCGGCGACGCTGGCCGAAGGTGTCACCGTCATCGAAAGCGCCGCCTGCGAACCCGAGGTGGTGGACCTGGCTAACTTCCTCAATGCCATGGGAGCGCGGGTCAGCGGCGCGGGCAGTCCAACCATTACTATCACGGGGGTGCGCCAACTGCACGGGACGGAGCACGAAATCATTCCCGACCGGATCGAGGCGGCCACTTACGCGATCGGCGCTGTGGCCACCAATGGCCACGTCACGCTGCGCGGTGCACGCGCCGAGCACATGCATGCCGTGCTGGACAAGCTGCGCGACACAGGCGCCAGGATCGAATCCCATAACGGCAGTTTAAGCGTGCGCCGCCAGGGCCGGCTCAAGCCGGTGGACATCACCACGCTTCCCTATTCCGGGTTCCCTACCGATGCCCAGGCCCAAATGATGGCGTTGATGGCCTTGACCCCGGGAATCAGTATCATTACTGAACGCATTTTTGAGTCGCGTTTCATGCATGTCAGCGAACTGGCCCGCCTGGGAGCGGACATCGAGATCGAAGGCCCGAGCGCCATTGTGAAGGGCGGCAAACCGCTCAGCGGCGCGCCCGTCATGGCTAGCGACTTGCGCGCCTCGGCCGCGCTCGTGCTGGCAGGATTGGCCGCACGCGGCACCACGCAGGTTAACCGGGTGTATCACATTGACCGCGGCTACGAACAGATTGACATTAAGCTGCGGCAATTGGGCGCCCGGATTGAACGAGTAGAAGAGTCATGACCAAACTGATAGCATTGGTAATCGCCGTCGCTGTCCTATACGGCGGCTGGGAATTATTTTTGTATTGGGACAGCGTTAAGAACGACGAGGAGACACAAAAGAAGCAAGCAGCCGCCAGCGTCGTAATTCCGGAGCAACTGCCTGGGGTGCCGTACGACCTCGAAAACGCGCTGCAGGCCGCCACGTCACACGGCGCCGATGGGCTCGGCGCATTTCTCAAGCAATATGGCTCCCGCCTGCAAGACCCCCGCAAAGCCTGGCTGCAAATGGACTACTGCCAAATGCTGGCGCGCGAAGACACGGCCGATGCCAAGCGGTTGTTTGCCGAGGTCAAAGCCCGCACGCCAAGCAACTCACCCGTCTGGCCACGGGTTAAGCAATTGGAAAAAATCTTCCAATAATGCAAGCGGCCGAGGGCTGCCGCACTCCATGACGCTGCCGCGAGGTCTGGCACGCCGCTCATTCCGCGAGGGTTTGGACTGCGGCAGCCCTCTGCCGCTTTGTCCAGCGGGTTACTGGTCTCAAGGCACCCCCAATCAGTCAGATTAGTTACTTAGGGGAACGGACATTTTGTGCTGGTCACCCCGTTTCAGCCTCTTTATGCTGGAGTCGCCGTCGCAATCAAAAGGCCGCTTTATGGACGTCATATTTAATTGCCCCAAATGTGAACAGGAATTAGCGGTGGATGCCTCAGGTGCCGGCACGCAAATCGATTGTCCTTCCTGCGGCGCAGCCATTGTGATTCCGGAACAGAACAACGTGCCTCGCAGCGGAGGCGGCATACCGACCGTGGCATACGCCGAGCCCAACCCGGCCAACCCGATTTCCTCCTCCGCGGCCGCGCGGGTCGAGTTGCATCTCAAGGTGCCCAGCAATAAGGCCGCCGAGAGCCTGATCGCCAAACCGTTGGTCCCCCTGGAAGCCGCCGCCAAGGAGACCGACAAAAAGCTCAGAGTCAAAACCATTCGCCATACCGATTGCATCGAAGTCGGTCACGACCGCTTCGACGAAATCGTCTCCAGTTTCTTGAGCAAAACCGGCGAGAGCAACATCGTCAGTCTCACGCCGATCACCTACACGTTCCTGGATATCGGCACACAAAAGCTGCTGACCGAGTTCGGTCTGATCATCGTGTATCGCGGGTAACCGTGCGTTGGCCAGAGCGAATTACGCAAAGGCTCGAAGGCGCAACAGGGCAGGCCAATCAAGACTTCTCTGGGTCTTAGCGGCTCTGCGGCTCCGCGTTAAAACCCGTAACGGCCGCCCAAAAAACTCGACACCCCTGCGCGCCGCTCACTATGGTATCAGGATGAAATGTTGGTTGAACCGGATGCTGCTGGTGCTGCTCTGCGTGGTGGCATTGCCGTACCGCTCGCCCGCCCCTCTGATTTACCGGCCGGGTGAGGGTTGGAGCTACGAACCGGTCGGGGGCGGCGGCACCAAGTGGCAGCGCGGTCGCGCCAAGGACCAGTTGGATGTCGCCCAGGCTGCTTTTGACAAGAAGGATTATTCACAAGCGTTGCGCGCGGCGCGGCGCGTCGTGCGGGTTTGGCCATTGTCGGATTACGCGCCTACCGCGCAATACCTGATCGCCCGTTGCTACGAAGCCAAGGGGCAGGATGAAAAAGCGTTCAAGGAATATCAGAAGGTGCTGGAAAAGCAGCCTAAGATCGCCACCTTCCAGGACATCCTGCAACGCCAATTCGAGATCGCCAACAAATTCCTTGGCGGCAAATGGTTCAAACTCTGGGGCTTTATTCCCATCTTCTCTTCCATGGACAAGACGGCGGATATGTTCGAAAAAATCGTGCGCACCGGGCCATACAGCGACGTCGCGCCCCAGGCGCAAATGAAGATCGGCGCCGCACGTGAGAAACAGAAGAACTTCGCGCTCGCGGCCAAGGCCTACGAAACGGCCGCCGACCGATACCATGACCGCCCGCAAATCGCCGCCGACGCCCTGTTCCGCCAAGGCATGTCCTACGACGAGGAAGCGCAAACGGCTGAATACGATCAGAGCACCGCCGGCCAGGCTATCGCCACCTTCACCGATTTCAGCACGCTTTTTCCCGGCGACGCGCGTGTGATGGAAGCGCAGAAACTCATCACCTCCCTGCGCAGCGAGCAAGCGCGCGGCAACTTCATGATCGCCAAGTTCTACGAGAAATACAAAAAATGGAATGGCGCCCTGGTTTATTATAACGAGGTGCTTTTGCTGGACCCTAATTCCAGCTATGCCACCCTCGCGCGCCTCCGCATCGACGAACTGAAGAAAGCCAAACTCCCAAAAGCGGCTTCCAAGTGACATGCCATCCTCACGACCGAACTCCTCTGGCCAAGCGGTCCACGGTTGGTTTTGCTGGTTAGCGGGCCCGGCAATGCTGGTGCTGTTGCCAGCTTGCGCCGGGTATCGCCTCGGCCCCACCAACGGCCTGGAAGCCGGAGAGAAGTCGGTTCAAGTTGCGCCTTTCTATAATCAAACGCTCGAACCGCGACTGACCGACGCCGTCACGATGGAAATGCGGCGCGAGATTCAACGGGACGGCACCTACGCACTGGCCACCCACGGCGACGCGGACATCATCGTCACCGGCTCGCTCACGCGTTATGTTCGCGAGGAAGTCACCCTCGCCACGACCGATGTGCTGACCGTGCGTGATTTCCGGCTCGGTCTGACGGCGCGCGTGGTGGCCCGGGAACGCTCGACCGGGCGGGTGCTGCTGGATCAACCCGTCAGCGGGTTCACGCTGATCCGGGTCGGCAACGATTTAACCAGCGCCGAGCGCCAGGCGATGCCATTGCTGGCGGATGACCTGGCCAAAAACATTACCGCGCTGCTGGCCGACGGGAAATGGTGAGCTGAAAAAGCTGGACCCCACGCGCGAACCATGGGATCACCCATCCCATGAAATTTAATCTCAAATTCGGTGCGGCGGCGGCACTGGCAATGGTGCTGTCGGCAACTCCACGTCCGCTCTTGGCGCAGGCCGCAACTTCCACCAACAGGCCCGCGGCGGCGACCCAGACCACTTCACAAGGTGAACAGCCGCCGAAGGCCAAGAAGCCGTCTCCCGGCCCGTTTCATGGCAAGCTCCTCGCAGTTGATCCAGTCGCCAAAACCATCAGGGTCGGCAAACGCACGTTCCAAATCACCGGCCAAACCCGGATCAGCAAGAATGGCAAGCCGGCCACTTTGGCCGATGGCCTTGTGGGCGAGGAAGTCAGCGGGTATGTGAAACCGACCGAAACCGGCCAGTTCGCGGCCACCGTCGTGACCTTTGGTCCGAAACCTGGGAAAAACGCTCAGAAAAAGAGCAGCACGCAAGAAAAGTAAGCTACACCGCTAAACTGGCACCCGCTCAGCCGCCGCGCCGCCACCAACTGGTTTTGCTCTTGCCGCCCTTGGGCGTCACCGGTTGGGTGTAATGCTGGATCAGCCATTGGCTGCGCGCGGCTTCGAGCGACATCCGGAATTCGTCGTAGCTGAGGAAACGGTCGGCGGGGTTCTTGGCCAGCACGCGCGCGAGTGCGTCGCTGGTTGCCTGGCTGACATCAGGCGTGACCAGGTTGGGCGGCGTCAAAGGTGTGTACACATGCGCCTTCACTAATTCATCGACGCTCGGCGCTTCAAACGGCACATGCCCGGTTAGCGCGTGATACAGGGTGCAGCCCAGGCTGTACATGTCCGAGAGGAAGGTCTCGCGCTCGCGTTTAATCTTCTCCGGCGCGACATAGTAGGGCGTACCTTCCGTTACAGTTGTGGATTCCGGTTCGGCTTCGACGCTGCGCGCAAGCCCGAAATCGATCAGCTTGGGTTCATTGTCGGCATTGAAAAGGATGTTGCCGGGTTTGATATCGCGGTGCAGGAGGTCGTGTTTCAGCGCCAGGTCCAGCGCGGAGGCAATCTTGATGCCGATGTCCAGCACGTCCAGTTCCGGCAGGCGCTGGTGCTTCTCGATCCGGCTATCCAGGCTGCCCCGGTCGGCCAATTCCATCACCAGAAACCGCTGGCCGTCGAACTCATCGAACGCGTAAATGTGAATGATGTTGGTGTGGTTCAGCGAAGCGCACGCCCGCGCCTCGCGAATAAAATTTTCGAGCGCCACCGGGTCAGCTTCCAACTCCTTGCGCATGATTTTGATGGCAACCTGGCGTTCGAGGACATTGTCAAACGCGCGATACACCTTGCCTTGGCCTCCAGAAGCGATCTTACTGCGCAGCTCGAACTGGCGCAGTTGCATCGGCATCATGATCGAATGCCCGCAGCGCTTGCAGGGTTCGGTCGAGAGCGGCGGCAAATCGCCGGGGATGAAAACCTTGGCGTCGCACCCGGGGCAGGTGACCATCTTGAGTTTTTCGCTGGCACTCATTCGGTTTTCGCCTCCGGCCCATCCGGGATGGCCTGCCCTTCGGCCTGGCACACCATGGAACCGCGCCGGAACTACCCCTTTGTACCCGCATTTTGTGCGCGAGTCAAAGCCGAAAGCGGCCGAACGATTTGACAAACCACCAGCGGCGCCTATATTCCCGCCGTCAATGAAGACTCAGTGGCAGATGAATCTGTGCGATCAGCCCGTGGACGCGGGTTTGCCCCAGTGGCATCGCTCCACCTGCCGCCCTGGCGTCGTGGGAGGGAACAGCTAAGAAACCAGCTTTCCAAAAAACCCGCGATTGCCCGTCAATCGCGGGTTTTTTATTGAATGAACCGCCCCCCCAAGGGAGTCGAACTAAAGAAGGAAATTATGAACGCAAATAGCAGAAAAATACGGACCCGGTTCGGGCCCGAGACCGCTTTCCCGGTGCAACCGTTGTTGGCAGTCGAATACCGGGCCGCGCAAGAGACTCGCTTCGAGCATTTGAAGAATAGGCTGTTGGCTGAGCAGTTGGCGCAGGCGTGGGAACCCGGCCTGAGCAGCCAATTGCGCCGGGCGGCGCACGAAGCGGCTGCCCTGGCCTGGGTCACCCCTTTCCCGCTGCTGGTGTTTCCGGTGCTGTTCGAGGAAAAAGCGGCGAACGCCGGCGAGCAGGCCGAGCGGCAGGCCTTCGTGCGTCAACGCAGTCGCGAACTGCTGGCCGTATGAACACGGGTCTGCTTTTGAGCCGCGGCAGGCTGTTCCGCAAAACGACCGGGCAAGGCGCGGGCGCGTGTTCGTCCTCTCTCTCGGTTCCGAGCGGTGGTTGAGTTCGGAATCGAGAATGGGGACGAACACCGCCACGGCCGTGTCCCGGCCAGAGTCCCGGCGGCGGTTCCTCATGGCGCTGCTGATGATCGGCATCTCGCTGGGGTCGGCCTTTTTGCTCGCGGAGGTCAGCTTGCGGGTGCTGTTCGCTCGCGAGTTGGCGGTGGTGACGGACGAACGTAATCTTCTCTACCGTTATGACACGCGGCTGGGCTGGTTTCCGGTTGCCGGCAGCAGTAACCAGTTCGTCGGCACCCGGCGCATCACCGTGGTCAACAACCGCCAGGGCTTCCGTGCCGCGGCCGATTACGCTCCCAGCGCCAAACCGGGGCTGGTTTTCCTGGGCGACTCGTATGTGTGGGGATATGACGTCGAAGTGGGCGAACGTTTTACCGACAAGCTGCAGGCCCGGCATCCGGACTGGTCTATTTACAATTTCGGCGTCAGCGGCTATGGCACCGACCAGGAGTACCTGCTGCTTCGCGACGAATTCGACATTTATCATCCACAGGTGGTCTTCCTGATGTATGAGCAAGGAACCGACGGCGAGGACAATTCAACCAACCAGCGCTGGGGCTACTATAAACCCTATTTTGTCCAGACCCGCTCCGGCTTGGAACTGCGCGGCATCCCCGTGCCACGCTCGGACAGGTTCTTCTTTGCCAGGCACAGATGGCTTTGCAAGCCTTTGGTCGTCCGATTACTGGTGCTGGGTTGGTTCAAATGGACCTCGCCGCCCGTGGTGAACAATCAGCCCAATCCCACGGGGGCAATCATTCGCGAGCTGGCCTCGTATGTGAGGAGCAAGGGGGCGACGTTGCTCGTTGGATTGACCCGCGCAGACCCTAATGTACAGAAAGTTCTCGAAAAATTGCACATCCCTTATACCGATTTGAGCACGGAACTGCGTTACGGGGGCATGGGCTATCACTGGTCCGTCGAGGGGCACACTTTCGTCGCCGACAAGCTCGAGCGTTTTCTGGCCGAGGGGAAGTATTTGCCATCCGGCGCGAGCCTACGTTGAGACCGGCCGGTCCGCTGTTGTCTTCGAAGCCGGCTTTGTCGCGGTCTGCGGGGCCAACTCACCTGGGGATCGGAATGGCTGGGGAGCCTCGCGATAGATCAGCGTCACAACCATAGCTGTCCAGGCGAGCAGCACCGGGAACAAGTACCGGCCCGAGGCAATTTCACCGGTGTAATAACCCAATGCGCGGCTCGGGTCCATGGTGGTCGCAAATCCGGAAAAGACCGTGCCGAATGCGAAGAGCAGGGTGAGCAACACCGCCCCGAGCCAGACCAGAACCTTGCGCCGAGCGGGCGCAATAAACCACAGCACACAACTCAAAGCCGCCGCGAGCCACGGCAGGCCCAGCGTCGCCGGATCGTACAAGGAGCGAAATCCCTCCCAATGTCCGCACCAACGGACCCAGTCACCGTCGGCCTGCCAATAGGCGAAGTTCGGGTTGAGAAACCAGCGGGCGCTTATCATCAGCAGGAAAGCCGGCACGCGCACCAGGGTCTCCATCGGCGCGCGCATAATATCCCCGGCCCACCACGACTCATATTGCAGCGCAGGAATTTGAAGCCGCAGACACACAAAAGGAACCGCGGTGAGCAAACAAAACGTCAGCGCAGGCCAGACAGCCTTGGATGGCCGCAGCAGCCGCCGACTCGCTCCAAACGCCGCTAGCCAGAACAGCGTCGCGCCCAGGGTCAGCGCTCCTTCGAACTTGGTCATCGCGGCGCCGAACAACAGGACCAGCCCCAGCCCCACCCGGGATTTGTCCTGCTCTGTTTGGCCCAGCGCGCATTCCACTAATCCCAGTGTTGTGAAAAAGATCATGGGCAGGGTGCTGCCCTCCGACTCGACGTATTGGCGTGTGGCAGGCAAGAGGACCAGGAGCAGCAGGCCAAATGATGCGCCCTGCGGCAGCCCACTGGCGCGGCGATTTAACGACGCCAGCGCCCCAACCAACAACAATAGCATCCAGCCTGGCCAGAACTTGGTCACATATTCGTCCACGTGCCCAAGGGAATCAAACGTGGCCGCATGCAGCGACGGGACCAGGGTCGGGTAATCCATATGGCCGTGGGCCAACCGTGGCTGGGAGAACCAGTGCACAATGTCGTGGCCGGTATAGAGATGAAGAATCTTGGCTTTCAACATCCAACCGCAGACCGCATCGGATTCCAGCAACCCAAAAATGCCAGCAGCGCTGAAGACGAACATAAAGAATACCAAAACGAGCAGCGCGGCGGGCGTGCGTGGCAATTGGCGCAAACTCTCCCACACAGGGCGTGCAGAATTATGGCGGTGTTTCCAGCAAATGCAGATGGCGCCGGTGCCGGTGACCAACAGCGGCAGCCCCTGTCCGGTAAACCCGGCAAGCTTTACACCCAGAGTCAAGGCCGCCAAAGCCAACATCCCAAGTCCCAGGCCACAGGCGAGCTTTTCGGGCAGAGTCAATCGCCCATACAGCCCGGGGAACAGCCATCCCAGCAGCCACAGTCCGGTGAAGGCGGTGAGTAGGGGCAACAGGCCGGCGAGCAGCGTGTCTTGCGCGCTATGGAACCAAGCAGGCGTCACCACTGGCTGCAGAGCCAGTGGGCGCAGCGGGCGGCCTTTGATCGTATCCGATTCCGCGTTAAGTTCGACGTCGAAACCGTTGGTCACCAGTTGGTCGCGATATTCGGCCGGATGCCCCAAAAAGCCCTCACGGGTGATCAACGCCGGTTGATCAAGGCTGGTGGCGACCTCGCGCGGAAAAAGGTAGTACGTGACTGCGGCATATAGCAGGCCCCGCTCGCTATTGGTTGGGCCGACCATATCATCCATGTAAATGCGGGCGTCCGGTGGCAGCGCTAGCGCCAGTCGCCGACAAGCCCCGTCAAACGGGACCTCCGCCAGGTCGAACTCTACCATGTTCGTGATCTGCGCCAGGCGGTGGGCGCGCTCCGCGAATTGAAGTACCGACGGGATGCCATAAAAGGCGGGGTCGTTGTCAAAAAGTTGGGTGAGGGTGACGACGCCGCCAAAAACGACCAGCAGCGCCGTGGCGGCAGCGGTCCCATGAAAACGCTTAAACATGCTTAAAACCGACTGTAGAAATGTACCGGTTTCCCGCAGCAGGCGTCAATCCAGCACCTGGGGCCGGGAATCCCATTTGACCCGCATCCGGCTGCCCGCTAGCCTATGCGCCGCATGTCGGAATCGCCGCTGGTCAGTTTGCTCATTCCCACCCACAACAATGGGACGACCGTCGGCGATACGATCGAATCCTGCCTGCGTCAGACTTTCCGGGACGTGGAAATCCTCATTTACGACGAGGCCAGCCGCGACAATACCCGCGAGGTTATCAACGCTTATGCCGGGCGGGACCGGCGCATCCAGGTCACCAGCAGCGATAGCAATTCCGGCCCGCTCCGCGCGTGGCGCAAGCTGCTGCACGCTGCCCGCGGCCGGTACTGCACGTTTGTGTGGTCGGACGACCTGCTGTTGCCCCGGTATGTCGAGACGCTGGCCAAGGTGCTGCAAGAGCATCCCAAAGACCTGATCGCCGGCTGCAACGCCTACCGCTATTACCTGCCGTCCGACCCGAAAGCGCCGATTGCGCCCGTGGACCTGGACAAACCGGACCCGAGCTGGGGCCTCTTGAACGAGCCGTATGCAACGTGCCGGTTGAAAGGCGACGCCTACGCGTTGGGCATTTTCGCAAAATTGTTTCCCGTCACACAGATGTGCAACCTGGTCGTCACCGCCGCCGCGCGCGAGGTGTTCGATCATTACATCGATATCCCCAACCCGTACGGGTTCGATTACGCCCGCGCAGCGTACGGCAACGACGTCGCGTATCTGAGCGAGTTGGGCCTGCGTTCGGGTGAGTTGGTGCAGGTGGGCGAGCCGCTCCTGGTCGCCCGCTCCAGCCCGGGCAGCCTCACCGAGCGCTTGATTCACACCAACCGCTGGCAATATTGGCTTCAGTACACCTACGCCTTTTATGCCGGCTGGTCGCAATGCCGTTCGCTTTCACCGCGGATGGGCGCGCTTATCCGCGCCGCTGAGCACCGCGTGAATTTCTGCGACTTCTTTTACTCGGTCAAAACCCGCCGCCTGCCCCGGGCAGGGAATCCTTTCAAAGCCGCGCGCGCGGTTTGGTTCATCCTGCGCCAGGATCGCCACGTGCGCAAAGACGCTTCGGCCGAGACGCTGGAAGCCTGGCTCGCGCGGCAAGAGGGTAGAGCGTAGAGCGTGCAGCGGGGAGCGGAAAGCGGCCCAGCGGTCCCTACGGCGGACTGAGTTTTCGCAACGCATCCGCGGCGGCGGTGCGCACCATTGCTTCGGGATCGTGCAGCATCTTTTTTAACGCGGGCACCCCACGCTGCGCTTCCGTGCCCATGCTGCCCAAACAACGCACCGCCGCCGCCCGCACCAGCGGCGACGGATCATTCAGACAGAGCGCCAGGCCAACCAGCAACGGTTCGCCTTGCGGTGCGCGTGCTTCCCAATGCATCAATGCGGCCAGGCGCACGTCCGAGGCCGGGTCGCGCAATGCCGCGGTCCAGAGTTGAAGCACCAATCCGTCGGCCTGGCCCACTTCGCCCAGGGTTTCGACCGCACGCTGCCTCGCCGCTGCCGTGGTGTCCTGGGCGGCTTCGGTGGCCCGTTCGGCCAACCGCTGCCAGGAATTATAGAACCGCAGCACCACAGCCCCGGCGTCATTACGCACGGGGCCAGTTTCGTGCATCACCACGTCCAACAGCGGCGCCACCGAGGGAAGCCCGATTTTGGCGAGGCTATTGGCGGCTGTGGAGCGGATGCCCGGGTCCGTCTCATGCAGGGCAGTGAGCAACGCGGGCACTGCCTCGGCCGCCGGCGGCCGCAACTCGCCCAGCGCATAGGCGGTTGATTGGCGCACCGCTGGACGCCGATCCTTCATTCCCTGCAGCAACCCGGGCAGGGCGTCGTGGCCGAAATGGGTCAGGGCCATCGCGGCCTCCCAGGCGAAACCTTCATCGGGATGATGAAGCGCACGGACCAGTGCGGGCACGGCATCGCGCGCGGGCGCACCGATGATACCCAGCGCGCGGGCCGCCGCGCGGCGATCCCAGGTGGCGTCGGGCCGGATAAGATACGGCCAGACTTTGCGCCGAGCCGGCAAAGGCAGGCGGCGCACCAGCGCCTCGACCTGCTTATGCAGCAGCGGGTCACGTGCGCGAAGCTGGCGCACAAGATCGGGCACGGCTTTCGCACCCAAGGCGCGCAACGCGGCGGTCGCCTGGTCCAACTGGGGCTCGCCGGAAAAAATCAACGCGCTCCACTCGGTAACGGTGCGGCCTTGATACACCGTTGGCGCCGGGGCCGGCCACCAGGAAATCAACAACACCACCAAAACCAGCAACAGCAGCAGGCCGGCAGCCGAGGCAAGCAGCCAACGACGCATACCGCCAAAGCTAAAGGGGAAAGGGCAAAGGCTAAAGTCAGAAAATTCAGAGCACGAACATCCAACATTCAACTTCCAATCCAACATCGAACATCGAACTCGGAACCGCGCTTTCAAGGTCGAGTGCGGCGGTCACCGGAACTCAGTTCATAAAGTACCTAAAAAAACGGATTATGCGCCTTCTCCTCCGCAACAGTTGTCACGGGCCCGTGTCCAGGGCAAATCAGGGTGTCGGGCGGAAGGGAAAAGATTTGGTCGCGGACCTTTTGCCTTGCGAGGTCCCAGGATTGGTTGCCGCGTCCGATCGACCCGGCGAAAACAGCATCACCTACCACCGCTACGTGCGGGGCGTCGTCGGGCCAGGTGCCGACGATGTAGGTCGTGCCGTCTTCGGCATGGCCGGGCGTGTCGCGGTTGGTAATGCGCAGACTGCCGAGGTGAATGAAATCGTTCGGGCGGTTGCGCTGATCGACCGGCGCGCCTCGAGCGCTGGTGTGCAGGCGCAATTTGGGAACGCGCTCGCGTAACTGCGCGACACCGGCGACATGGTCTTCATGTCCATGGGTCAGGAACAAATGCCGGAGCTGGAGTTGATTTTCGCTGGCGAGCTTCAGCACAGGCGTCGCATCCCAGCCGGTGTCGAATAAAGCGGCTTCACGCGAGACTTCGTCCCAGACCAGGTAGCAATTGACCGTCATGCCTCCGCCGGAGGTCCCGACGCAGCGCAATTCACGCCAGGTGCTCAAATCGCGCGGCTGAGGCAGCCAACCCTTGGCAAGCGCTTGGAGTTTCGCTGCATCGAGCCCCAGCTTTGCCGCGAGCCCCGCGTAGTTGACCGGCTTGCGCACCTGCCCGCTCTCCTCCAACTGCTCCAGTTCGGCCTCGCTCAGCCCGGCTGCCTGGGCCGCCGTTTCCGCCGAGATTCCGGCCATGGCGCGGGCTTTGCCAATGATATCCCCGATGTGATCTTCCAAGTGCATCAGCCAGACCTAACCCGGAAGAGGCGCTAGCGCAAGTGCCGGTCGCGCTTGCACACCTACCCCCTCAGTGAATGGATGCGGAGCGCGGACTTTAGCTTTAGCCCGCAGCAACATTCGAAAATGCGCCCCATCAGACTTTGCTGCGAACTAAAGTTCGCGCTCCGGCGCCGCTCTCACGAGCTTTAGGACAGGGAGCGGGCGATGGAAAGTGCGAGGCGCTCGAGAGCCTCTGCTGGCTGGGTCCGCGCTGCTCTGAGACCAACGAAGTCCGCCAACCCATGCATCCGAGCAAAGCCGCCCATGGTTCTCATTTCCGGCGAGACATTACCCGCCAGCGCAAAGCAGGGTATGTGCAGCTTTTGGCACCATTCGGCTACCCGCCCCACACCTTTGCCCATCAAACTGGAGCGGTCGAGCGCGCCTTCTCCCGTGATGACCAGGGCCGCCGCACCGATGCGCGATTGGAGCCGCGCATACCGCGCGAATAACTCGAAGCCGCCCTTCAGCTTGGCGCCTCCAAAGGCGGCAAGGCCAAACCCGAGCCCGCCTGCTGCGCCTGCGCCTGGCACGCGCGCGCAATCGTCGCCGAACTGTGCCTGCACCACGCGCGCCAATTGCGCCAGGCACCCTTCCGCTTGCGGCACGTCTCGCGGGCGCAGTCCCTTTTGTGGTCCGTAGATGCGGGTGGCACCGTGGGAACCAAGCAGAGGATTATTGACATCCACGGCCAGGATGAGGTTCTTCAGCGGTTTGTGTCGCTTCGGCGCGCGGATTTGTTTCAGCCGATGCAATTCAACCCAACTCACGAGCCGGTTGCCGAAACGATCGAGAAATTCCCAGCCCAACGCTCGCGCGGCGCCGAAACCGGCATCATTGGTCGCGCTGCCACCAAGTCCCAGAACGCAACTCGGCAGACCGGAGAAAGCACGCAAGGCGCAACCCAGGCCGAACGTGTCCAGGTCGAAAGGGTGAAAGCGCTTGGGCGGCAGTAATGCCAAACCGATGATCTCGGCGGATTCCAATATTGCAAGTTCCTGGCCGGAAGCCCACCACCAGCGGGCTCGCCGCGGCCGGCGCGCGGCATCCAAAACCCCCAACTGCCGCGGCCGCCCGCCCAACAATCGGCTCATCACCTCGCCGAACCCATCACCACCATCAGTCATGGGAAGCAGCTCCAGCTCATCCTTCGGTCGGCCATGATGCCAGCCGCGCGCAATCGCCTCCGCAGCCGCTGCGGCGGGCAGCGTGCCCTTGAACTTGTCAGGCATGATCAGGACGCGCAATGTGACGAGGATACCCACCTGGCCGGCGCTTTACAATCGCCCTGATTTCACCGGTTTCAGGGCCACCGATTCACTCCGGTCGGTCCTGCAGTTGAAGCTGGGGAGCGCGCCCGCCCCAGGCACCTGTTGGCACCGCCCGGGGCGGGCGCGCTCCCAAAGCAACGGCATCGTTGGCTAAGACAAAGCGCCCGGGCTGGCGCTTTTCACACTGCCGTCAAGGGGACTGCTGCCGGCGCCCGCAAACCCCCGTGGCCAGAGGCGCTGGATAGTTGAGAAATAGCTCCAGAGCGGACCGGCGACGCCGCGTTGGCGCAAGCGCGAGACCAGGTTGAGGAAGGCGGCATCAGCGTCGCCGGGAATCCAGTTAGGCGCGCGGCGCGCAAATGCCTGCAACCTTGAAAAAATAAGTTCGCTCGTCAGCCCGGGGGCAAGGTAGTACGCCGGCGTGAGCAGGTCGGCATCGGCCGGCAAACGGCCCTCGGCAACGGCTTGCGCGAACAGGCGCGTGCCGGGATAAATGCGCATCCCGACGACCGCCATGATCACAGCTCGATGCAACCGCTGCGAGTTGGCAAAGCCCGCGTCCAGAGTGGCGGGCGTTTCCCCGGGACCGCCGGCAATCACGAAATGACAGAAATCCACATTGGCTTTGCTCGCCAATTCACTCGATTGATAAATGTCGTCAAAGGTCAAGTGCTTGCGGTAGGCCTCGAGGACGCTGTCGCAAAAGCTGTCTGAACCAAACTCGATATGGGTCAGCCCGGCGCGGCTCATCAGCGCCATCAACTCCGGCGTCAGCCCCTGCGGCCGCAGAAAGCAGCCCCAGGGTAATTTGTTTTTCCGGCGCAGCAGCGCTTCGCAAACCTCGGTTACGTGCTGCGGCGAGGAATTGAATACAGAATCAACGATGAAAACGTACCGTGCGCCGAGCTTTTGGAGTTGTTCGAATTCCTCGGCCACCATGTCGGCGGGACGGCACCGGTGCTGCCGTCCTTCGATGAGCGGGTAGGTGCAATAGCAACAGGTTTGAGGACAACCCCGCTGCGTCTGCACGTTCAGCATGCTGCCCGTGCGCAGGTAATGTTCGGTCAGGCGCTCGGGACGATCTGCCGCCGCGAGCGGCCAGGCCACCGGTTCGGGTTCCGGCGGGTTTTGCACCAGGCCGTCCTGGTTCCGGAACACCAGGCCGGGGATCCGGTCGTAGCTTTCTCTTTTCGTTAACGCGGCGATGAGCGCCAGCAGGCTGGATTCCCCTTCACCAATGATACCAAAATCGGCCCCAGCCAGCTCCATCAGTCGTTGCGGGAACAGGCTGAAAGCGCTGCCGCCCAGGATCACCGAAGAGCGTGTGTTCTGGCGCACAGTTGCAACCAGTGCCGGCAACTCATCAAAGAACGTCTCCCGCTTGCGGATCAGCACGTCATCGATGTTGCGCAGAGAAATGGCCGCAAAATCGGGGCGGGCAGAGCGCAGCAACTCGGCGAACTCGCCGCCTGTGTCTCGCTTAGATGTGGAGGCGGCTCGTCCCCGGGTCTCGTCCGCGAGTCGATCCAGCCACAAACACTCGTGCCCCGCCTGGCGCAATGCCGCGCTGAGGTACGACAGGCCGAGCGGAAACACCGGGTCGGGCGCCGCGCAGCGGTTGGCGTTAAGCAGGAGAATCCGCGACCCCATACGCGGCGAGCATAAGCTGCGCTGGCGCGCGCGCAATCCCAAACAGGTTTTGCTTTTGGCGCGGCGGACCGCGGCGGAGTGCGGACCGGAGCGCGGGCTTTTAGTCTGACCTCAGTCCGCGCGCCGCTCAGTACCCGATGGCGCAGCCGTCTTTGCGGCTTTCGCTGGCGCCATGATACACCTTGTTGGTGGCGTCCCAGAGAATAGCCTGGTACCCGCCGTAACCGCCGAGATCGACGCGAATATCGTGCCCGCGGCGCTTGAGTTCGGCCACCGTGCTCCAGGGAATGCCGCTTTCCAGATCCACCCAACCGCCAGTTGTCATTTTCGGCAGGTTATAATCCGTTGAGCCCTCATGTTGCCAGCGGGCCGCGTCGCCGGCTTCCTGCAGACGCAGGCCGAAATCGACCATATTCACAACTATCTGCACATGGCCCTGCGGTTGCATCGCGCCGCCCATTACCCCGAAGCTCATCAACAGCTGGCCGTCCTTCATGATAAATGCCGGAATAATCGTATGCAGCGGGCGCTTGCCCGGAGCATAGACGTTCGGATGCCCAGGCTGCAGCTCGAACATTTCACCGCGATCCTGGAACCCGAATCCCAGGCTTGGCACAACGATGCCGCTGCCCATCCCGCGGTAATTGCTCTGAATGAGCGAAACCATGTTGCCTTCGGAATCCGCCGTCGTCAGGTAAATGGTGTCGCCCGTTTGTAACGCCGGGTTGCCCGCGTCATATGCCCGCCCGGCCCGGTCCATGTGGATGAGTTTGCGCCGCTCCGCGGCGTAAGTCTTTGAAAGCAGGCCTGCGACCGGCACCTTCGCGAAATCCGGGTCGGCGTAGTATCGGGCGCGGTCCTCGAAGGCGAGCTTCTTGGCCTCGATCATTACATGCAGCGCGTCGGCGCTTTGAAAGCCCATCGAGCGAAGGTCAAACCCTTCAAGGATATTGAGCATCTCCAGCGCGGCGATTCCCTGCCCATTGGGCGGCAACTCATAAACGTCGTACCCGCGGTAATTCACCGACACCGGCGTCACCCAGGTGGAAGTGTGCTTTTCGAAATCGGCTTTCCGCAACCAGCCCCCATTGGCGCGCATAAACGCATCGATCTTGTCGGCTATCTCTCCCCGGTAATAAGCGTCGCGGCCTTGCTCGGCCAGCAGCGTGTAGGTGTGCGCCAGGGCAGGGTTGCGAAAAATCTCGCCGCAGGCAGGCGCATGTCCTCCGGGCGCGAACGTGTCCAGAAAAGCCCCCGGCAACCGCTCGGTTTTGGCGTTACGGACGCCGATACTCCAATAAAACGCGATCAATTCACTGACGGGAAAGCCTTCCTGGGCGTAGCGGATAGCGGGCGCCAGCACCTGCTTCATCGGCAGCTTGCCGAAACGCTGGTGCAACTCGAACCAGCCGTCCACCGCGCCGGGAACCGAGATAGGCAGGAAACCGTGTGGCGGAATTGTCGTGCGCTGCAGCTTCGCAAGTTGAGCCTGCATCTGCTCGAACGTGAGGCCGAGCGGCGAGCGCCCGGAAGCGTTCAGCCCGTAAAGCTTGTGCTCGCGGGCGCTATAAACAATCGCGAACAGGTCGCCGCCGGGGCCGCAACTCACCGGTTCCATCAGCCCCAACGTCGCGTTGGCGGCAATCGCCGCATCGACCGCCGAGCCGCCGGCTTTGAGCACGTCCACCCCAACCTGTGACGCCAAGGGTTGGCTGGTGCAGACCATCCCGTGCTGCGCCAACACCTCCGAACGCGTCGCAAATGGTTTGCCCGTGATACGGTCCACTTGGGCCATGACGGTAAACGTAAAGGAAAGCGCAAGTGCGATGCAGAGGCGGACCAGCGGGTAATTCATGCGTCATGATTAGGCGCCCGCCAGGCACGGGTCAAGGGCGCCCAGTTGAGTTCCAAGCCCTTGAGGTTTTCCGGATCGGGGCAGCGAGCCCGTTGCCCCATGTTTCCCTTGCACTAGAACCAACAATCCGGCTTTCTATGTAACTGGTATTAATTTTAATCGTCTCGATAAGTATGAGCAGAATGGAGTGTTTGTTATTTGCACTGGTGGTCAGCGTGCCGGCTTGCCACGCGCGGGCGCCTGAACCGCGGGAGAACCCGACCCGCCATGCCGGCGAGGAGGTCAATAGTGCGGCGCTGCGCGAGCGGCCGGGCCTGCGGCCAAGCGATCAAATGTTATTCAATGGCTGGGGCATCACTCCCGCCGGCCAACAAGTGCAGACCAGTGACATGCCGCTGAAGCTGGTGCTTTCGCCCGACGGCAAGCTGCTGGCCGCAGCCTGTGCGGGCTATAATCATACCGGCGTCGCGCTGTTGGACGTGACCAGTCGAAAAGTCGTTCAGTTTATCCCGCTGGAAAAGGTCTGGAACGGGCTGGCATTTAGCAAGGATGGCAAACGCCTCTACGTCTCGGGGAGCGATTCCGGGCAAATCTATGTTTATAATATCGAGAGCGGCAAAGCGGTGGAGGAGAAGCGAGCGAAACCGTCTTCGGAAGCCGGGCAGGTGTTTCTGGCTGCCCTCGCGCTCCAACCCGAGACCGGCAAACTTTACGTGTGCAATGAGGCCAACCACGAGATCTGGGTGGTGAACCCGGACACGTTGGCGCTGGAAACCCGGATCCCGGTGGGGCTGCATCCGATTGCGTGCACGTTCGGGGCGGACCGCCGGCACCTGTACGTCAGCGACTGGGGCAGCCGCAGCGTCAGCGTCGTGGACAGCCGCACCAATCGGCGGGTGCGCGATATTGGCGTGGGGGTGAGGCCGAATGAATCGGCGTTAGCGCCCGATGGACGGCTATTCGTTTGCTGCAGCGGCGACAACACCGTGCATGTGCTCCAAACCGAGGCGCTGGAAAGCGAACAGCCAGCCGCCAGCCGCAGCCGTCGCCCGCCTGAAGGCACTCGCGAGATTATTGACACCTCGTTGTATCCGGAGTCGCCCGAGGGCAGCACGCCAGATGCGGTGGCAGTTTCGCCGGATGGCAAGACATTGTTTGTCGCCAATGCCGATAATAACGATGTGCTGGTGGTCGATATCTCCAATGCGCTGTCAGAAAGTGCGCGCCGGAACCGAGAATCCGTTTCGGTGGTGAACGGCTTTATTCCCGTGGGCTGGTACCCCACCGCGTTGTGCGTCAGTGCCGACAACCAAATGCTCTTTGTCGCCAACGGCAAAGGCCTTCACTCCTGGTCGAATGTCACCTCCGAACAAGCCCAAGCCAAACGGGCCGGTAAAAAGCCTCCTTACACTTACATCGCCAATTTGTTTGAGGGAGCTATTTCGTTCATCAACCGGCCCGACGCCGCGCAGATAGCCGCCTATACCGAGCAGGTCCGCCGCAACTCGGCGTACCAACCGGCCTGGATGCACACGGCGGCAGTGCCCAGCCACAGTGTGATCCCGGCGCAGGTCGGTCAGCCCTGTCCGATCAAATATGTGCTGTACATCATCAAAGAGAACCGGACCTATGACCAGGTGTTCGGCGACATGCGCGATGTGCAAGGGCAGCCACTCGGCAACGGCGATTCCAACCTGACGATGTATGGGGAGTCTGTGACGCCCAACCAGCACCAACTCGCGCGCGAGTACGTCCTGTTGGATAATCTGTATTGTAATGGCGAGGTCAGCGTGGACGGCCACAGTTGGTGCGATGCGGCTATCGCGACCGATTTCAACCAACGCTCCTGGATTACCTCCTATTCCAAGCACAGCCGATTGCCTGGCAATGCCGAGATGGAAACCCCCTCGGCAGGTTATCTGTGGGATTTGTGCCGCCGTCACGGCATTTCGTTCAAGAACTACGGCGAAGGCGCCTTCCACGTTCCTTCGGCCAATCGCGGGCGTTGGACGGGCCAGCGGGACATGGACAAAGTAATGAACTGGATTGACGATCTGCACGCAGCCGAACGGGCCGGGTCGCTGCCCCAGTTTACGATTATGTCGCTGGGCGAAAACCATACCAAAGGTACCACGCCGGGCGCGTTCACGCCCGAGGCTTGTGTCGCCAGCAACGATGTTGGGCTGGGCAAACTGGTCTCCGCCGCCACCCACAGCAAGTTCTGGCCGGAAATGGCGATTTTCGTGATTGAAGATGATGCCCAGAACGGGCCGGACCACGTCGATGCGCATCGCACCGCCGGCCTGGTGCTGAGCCCCTACTGCAAACGAGGCTGCGTCGATAGCACGCTCTACACCACGGCCAGTATGGTGCGCACAATGGAGCTGATCCTGGGACTGCCGCCGTTAACGCAGTTCGATGCCGGCGCAACCCCCATGTTCAACTGCTTCCAGGAAACGCCCAGCTCGGTTGCCTTTGAGGCATTGAACCCAACGGTCGATCTCTTTGCGAAGAACACTCTGAAATCGCCCGGCGCCAAACAGTCCGCGCGCATGGATTTCCGGGAATATGATCACGCGCCGGAGGACGAACTGAACCGGATTTTGTGGGCCGAGGCAAAGGGACCGGGAGTGCCGTATCCTGCGCCGATTCACCGAGCCTTGTTCCCGGCGGAATGATTATCCAAGGACCATGGCCGGCTTGGCCTGGGACTGGGTTCTTGAGAAACTTACAGCGGCTGCACGACGATGGCGCTCAGTTCGCTTGAGTCGGCGAACTGGTGGGCCAAGCTCGGGTGATATCCGAATTTATGTTGCAGCGCTTCGGGCAGGTCGGCGAACTCCAGCCTGGCCACCCCAATTCCGCCCTGGCGCGGCTGGAACGAAATCGTTAACGCATCCCATTCCACCTTTTGCACGCGAACGGTTTGATAACTCTTGCCATTCCGCAGAGTCAAACTGGGCATCGCGGTGGGTTGAGTTCCAGAGAGTAATTTCAAATTCTCAGCCGCTGCCCGGCAGTTTTGGTTGGCCGCCCGAGAAAACCAAAGTTCTGCCGCCTTCAGGTCCTGCGGCGCCCCGCGTCCCTGGGCGTAGAGCATGCCGAGTTGGTTTTGCGCTTCAGGCAAGCCTTGCTCGGCGGCGCGGCGAAACCAGGTTAGTGCTGCGCGATAGTTTCTCGGCTCGCCCGTGCCGGCCAATGACATCACACCGAGGGCATTCTGGGCTTTGGCATGGCCCTGTTTGGCGGCCAGCCCAAACCAGCGCGCAGCCTGGGAAAAGTCCCGCCGCACGCCTAAACCATAGTAATAGCATTTGCCCAACTGGTATTGCGGCTCCGGCTTGCCCTTGACCGCGCGATATTCAAGCGGTCCCCAATAGCCCAGCCACAGTCCTGAGCCAACGAGCACCAGCCACGCCAGCATAAAGCGGAAATTCAGTCCTTCTTTCATTGTGTCTTCAGACATCGTGCTGTCATTTGTAATCCTCGCGGGCGCTCCCCACAATCAGCGCCAGTCCGAAATCACGTCCAGGGGCTTTTCCGGGATTGGCCCCGGTGGAGCGCGGATTTTAGTCGGCTTTAGTCCGCAGCAACGTACCACCGCCAGGTTTTGGACTGCGACCGCCCTCTGCCGCTTTTTCCAACGAAGGGGTTCAATCCTTCCCCGGAGCGCGGACTTTAGCTTTAGTCCGCAGCAATGCCCGAAGGTTAAAACGCGGCGCGAGAGTCGGCAGGCCACTCGCAGTCGAATGCTTGCTGCGGACTAAACTCTGACTAAACTCCGCGCTCCGCTCCCTCGGTCCCATGCTTCCTACGGACAATCCGCGCGCCGCTCAACCTGCCCCGGTCTGAATTAGGGGGCCCGGCTGTTCGAAACCCTGCCGCGGGAGCACACGATTGTGCGCATCGACGAAAACCACAATCGGCACGTGGCGGCTTGCCTGGGCGTGTTCCATTTCAGCGAAGGTGGCTAGAATGACAAGGTCGCCCGGCTGATTAAGATGGGCGGCGGCGCCGTTGAGGCAAACGATGCCGGATTCGCGTTCGGCCGGGATCGCATAGGTGACCAGTCGCGAGCCGTTGGTAACGTTCCAGATATGGACCGCCTCGTACGGCAAAATGCCCGCCGCGTCCATCAACGCCGAGTCGAGGCTGACGCTGCCCTCATAGGCCAAATCCGCATGAGTGACGGTGGCCCGATGAATTTTGGACTTGAGCAAGTTCAGACGCATTCTGCATTTTACTGGAGAGACCGGGTAGCTTCAACCAGTTGTGGAAAGCCTTTCTAGGTGCTAAATTGTGCATAGAAAGCTTGGTTACATTGAGGAAGGTCGCGGGCCTGAACTCCCCTTTCGAGGGAGATTGAGTGTCAGTTGAAAAGCAGTGACTTTTGGGGGTGGTTATGGCAAAAATGGACGCTGTGGCCACATGGACTGACTTAGAGCAGGACCCGCCGGCAAAACCGGCCGGGGCGCTCGCCTCGCTGGCGGCAGTCGAACCAAGCGAGGAAGGGCTCGCCCGTCCGGCCTTGCAAGCTAAACCCGGTGCGGCACCGGCGGTATCGCCGGCGCGCGTGGACCGTTTTGGCTGGCCGGTGCCGTCCTCCCTGGGCGTGGACGCCGAGCAGGCGCGGGCCTCGATTCAGTTGCCGGAATTCGACGCCCTGTTGCTGGAGAAAGCGCGAGTCATCTCCAGCCGTTACCCCTTCGCCGAAGCCGAATATCGCAATTCCCGCGGCGCGGGTTCGGGCGCACAGCAGTTGGAGATCCCCCATTTCGAGCGGATTTTTCGCATAGCCAGCACTCTCGCCAGCGTGCGGGAGGTGGAGCAGGCGCCAGATTACGACGAGCTGCTGATCCTAACGGCGTGGCATTGCGTCCGCCCGGGGGTGGAAGGGTTCCTCGGCTCCTATCCCAAAGCGCTGCTATGCCCCTTATCGCACGGAGCGCCCCCGGCGGCGCTGGCTTCGTTGTCACCGCGTGAACAAGCTGTTTTCGAGCGGCGCGCACCGATCTATTTGCGGTACCTGCTCTGCGATAAGTTCAACCTGCGCACGTGCGCAGATATTGAAAACGCCGATCTGCGGCACCTGCTGCGCAGCACCGGCTTTCGGCTGATCCGTTCGAGCGCGGTTGCGGAAGTGGCTTTCCCGGCCATCACCCAGGGAGAGGACCCGCCGGTCAGGCCCTGGAAACTGACCTTGCGCCAGGAACTGAGCGATGAGCGGGCTGGCGAGCTGCTAATCACGGCGGCCTTATGGCTGATCAAATACGGCTTGCGCCTGGTCACCTGGGAGCAGGGCGCCCCGCGCTGGAACATCGGCGCCGTCAGCCGGACGGATTGGGAGGATGCGTTTTTGTCTTTGGGGGTGCGCGTGGCGCCGTCACTGACGCGGGACAGCGGCATGTTCGATTGGCGCGCGGTCTTGAACCGGTGCCTGGACCAAATCGGGCGAGGCAATTTGCCAGCGGAAGTGCTGGGGAAGGTTTCGGCGTGGCCGCAGCGGATTTGCCACGACAGCCGGCAAGCCATCTGGGAGGGACTGGATCGGATCGCCCGGACTGTGATGGAGCGGGTGCGCGCAACCGAACCGGGGCTGTTCGACGAGCAGGGCAACCTGAGCACGGAGCAGGCGCGCGAATTCCGGGGCTGGGCCGCGCTGTTCGACGAAGTATCGCCACAGGTTCTTTCGCGATTGGGCGTGTCGGCGTTTACCGCGCTGCGCCGGGTCGCACCGGAATACTTTGGCTGGGGTTGCGGGCAACTAAAGCCGTGGGAATTGGAACAGGAGCACGGGAAATGGAAAGGGCCGCGGGGCCGGGCCTTGTTGCGCAGCGCCTACGCCTTCGCACTTTATGAAACGGGGCTGGGGGAAATTCTGCAACAGGAGGACCAGGTGGTTTGGTGCTGCACGCTGCAGCAACTGTCGCAATGGTGGGCCGCGCGTCCGCAGGATGCGACCGCGTACGAATTTCTTTACCAACTCGCCAGCCGTAACGGACTGACACCGCTGCTCAATCGCGAAATCACACACACTGCCGCAATCTCCCTGCTCGCCGGCGTCAACCTCCACCAAAACCTGCCCAAAATCGAGGGATGCTGGGATTTGTGCCTGCGCACCGCCGTCGAGCATCACGGCGGACATCTGGAAGTGCGGTTGGTGCTGCCGGACCTTGTGCCGTTGCCGCTGCGGCTGCGCAAGGCCCTGCTGACGCCGCTAAGTTACGGTTATTTGCATAAGGAACTGCGGCTGGTTCGTGACTTTGATTTGCGCATGGCGCGCGAGGCGCGGCGCAAGCTCGAGGAAATCCCCGGCTGGTGGGAAGATGAGCGCATTGCCGGCACACCGTTGCTCGAACGGTTGAACGCGCCCGGCGACCCCGCCCGCGGGGTGCTTGCGCTACTGACGCCCGACCCGTGGCTCGAACCGCCGCGGGTCCGTTTTCATGGCTTGCAACTGCTGTTGTCCAAGCAAGCGACCCAACGCACTGCCCCAGGGGAGGGTGGGCTGGCCTCGACGGAAATGGCGGCGTTGCTGCGCCTGGCAATGGAAGCGACCCTGGACCACACTAATATTGTTAATGTGTCATTGCCGGCGATTCGACGCGGCTTTGAGCGGTTGCTGGCGCGAGATGACACGAGGGAAATGCTCGATTCGCTGCTGCTGCACATCGGCACGGCTTATGAAACCGAGATTTGGGGGCGCGTGCGGAAGTTTATTGTGCTGGATGTGATCAACGACGTGCTGGCGTTAACGGTCCGAAACTCGTTGCTGCACTTGATGAGTGAGGGCTAAGGCTACGGCGAAACTGCTGGGGCAGCATTATTATCGGCTGGCACCGACAAAAACTCGCTTTGGGCTCAAGGGATGCTGCTTTCAATTCCGGTTCTTACTCCGCTGTTGGCACGGTTACGAGGAGAACTTGTTAAAAGCTGCTCACTTGTTATTCACAGGGGCTTTTTCTCCTGAAAACACAAGGATTCGGGCCTAACCAGGGTTTGCCGTGGTTGCCCTTCTCCGTAAAAACCCTTGGTTTACCGGCACTTTTCTGTGGCACGGTTTAAATCGCTTCTGGACTCATGAGCCCGGCGATTGTGCCGAGAGCGTTCCCTTCCAGCCGGTTATTGACAAAGATAAACGTGCGGCGCGCCGGGCCGGCCGCTACTCCCTCCGCCACCAGCGCCCGGCCCGCTGCGCGCGCTTCGGGGTTCCTTTCCTGCACCCGGTCATACGGCTGAAAGGCTGTGACCGCCTCGGCATATTTGCGCCCGGGTTTGAGCAGGAATCGGGCGGCGACACACGCGCTGTTGGTACGACTGCCGGCCATCGCCATCTGCTCCGTCACCGGAGGCATGGCATCCCAGGAATTAAAAACGTGCGTCACCTGGTGCCGTGAAAGGCACTCGAAATACTCTGGTTTGAGCCAAGCCCGGTTGCGTAGCTCGATGGCATACGGCCAACCCGGTGGCAGTCGGTCCAGAAAACGCTCCAGGTGGGCGACAAATTCGCGGCCATGCGGATAGTCAGCGCGCCAGAACCTGGAGAATTCGAAAATCAGCAAGCCGAGGTTCGAGCGAATCGCTTCGCAAGGTCCCAGGAATTCTTCAATAAACGGCTCCGCATTAAGAAAATCCGGATTGGGTTTGCCCGCCCGCTCACCGAACCGTTCGAGATTGGGAAACCGCTTAACGGTAACCGAGTCGGTTACTTTCAACCCGAATAAAAAGTCCGGTGGCACCTGGTTCGCCAGGTCCTTCAAATATTTCTCAGTCGGGAAACTGTAATACGCGGCATCCACACAAACGGTTTTGAACACTTCGGCATATTCCTGAAGGCACGCCCGGTTAAAGCGGCTTTCGGCGAATTTGCCTCGCCATTGGTACCGGCCAGGGTCATACAGAGCGCCGCACCAGCCCGGGTACTTCCAGGAAGAGGTGCCGAGGAACACCCCCGCCTGGGCCAGGCGGGCCAGCGCCGGTTTTAGTTCTGACTTTAGTTCGCTCAAGCCTAAGTTTGTGCCATGTTGACCTGCAGTTCCGGATCAGCAAAAGGGCAAACTTATGAAAATCGGCATCATTGGCGCCGGCCATATCGGCGCGACCCTCGCACGCCACTTCGTGAAAGCCGGGCACTTCGTCGCGGTGAGTAATTCGCGCGGCCCGGCTTCGCTCGAAGGGCTGGTGAAATCGCTCGGGCCGAACGCTTCGGCGATGAGTATCAGCGACGCCGCCCGTTTTGGCGAGTTGGTCGTGCTGGCGGTCCCCTGGCGCACGCCCGAGGCGCTGCCAGCCGCGGAGTTGCTGCGCGGAAAGATTGTGGTCGATGCGATGAACCCCTACAGCACGGAGGGCGAAATCATGGACATGGGCGAGCGCAATTCGAGCGAGGAAGTACTGGCGCGGCTGCCCGGGGCCCGCCTCGTAAAGGCGTTCAACACGATGTACTATCATACGCTAGCCACCGAAGCCCGCCCCACCGGGCAACAACGATTGGTGTTGTTTCTGGCCGGGGATGATGCCGATGCCAAGCGTGCTGTGGCCGAACTGATCGAACAAATCGGGTTTGCCCCGCTGGATACCGGTTCGTTGCGCGAGGGCGGACGCAAGCAACAGCCCGGCTCGCCCATTTACAATCGTCCGCTGACGCTCGCCGCTGCCCGGGAGGCACTTGCCCAAGCCTGAGCAAGCCGGTCGAGCAGCCTCGCGGCTGTTCTCTGCCGATTGGGGGGCGCGGACATGCCTGTTTGCGGCAATGTGCTTCGCACCAAGTCCCTGGAAAATCCGCCGCCTCACCCGCGTTTGGCCTTCGGAACTTGCTGCGATAAGAATGTCCGCGCTCCACACCTATTACCCCACCGCGTGTTTTGGCATTGGAACTGGCCGGTTTTTCCGCTAACCCATCCCCATGCGCGAGCCTTTTGATTCGCTCTACTCTCACGGTTTCATCAGGGTGGCCGTATGCGTGCCCCGGTTGCGCGTCGCGGACCCGGTGTTCAACCTCGAGCGCACGCTGGCCTTGGCGCATCAGGCCTCGCGCGAGCACGCAGCGCTAGCCCTGTTCCCGGAGTTGGGCATCTCGGCCTATTCGAACGAGGATTTATTTCAGCAATCCGCGCTGCTGGAGGCTTGCCTGGAGGCGCTGGGCCGGCTGGTTGCGGAAAGCAAAGCGCTGACGCCCGTGCTGATTGTCGGCGCCCCGTTGCAACTCGAGGCCAAGTTGTTCAACTGCGCCGTCATCATTTACAAGGGCAAAGTGTTGGGTGTAACCCCCAAGAGCTTTCTGCCCAATTATCGCGAGTTTTATGAAAAGCGGCAGTTCGCAGCCGCGCGCCAGGCCCTGAGCGGCGAGATCACGCTCTTTGGGCAGAATGTCCCGTTTGGAAACGACCTGATTTTCCGGGCCTCGACGCTGGAGAGCTTTCAACTGCACGTCGAAATCTGCGAGGATTTGTGGACCCCGATTTCCCCGAGCAGCTATGCCGCGCTGGCCGGTGCGACGGTCCTGGCAAATCTGTCGGCGAGCAACATCATTATCGGCAAGGCTGAGTATCGCCGGACATTATGCGCCGCCCAATCGGGCAAGTGTAATGCTGCCTACCTGTATTCGGCCGCCGGCCCAGGTGAATCTACTACCGACCTGGCCTGGGATGGACAGGCGTTGATCTACGAGAACGGCGAACTGGTCGCTGAAGCCGACCGATTCGCCGACCATGAGCAAGTTGTGCTGGCGGACATCGATCTCGAACGGCTGGTTCAAGACCGGATGCGCCTGACCAGCTTCAACGATGCCGCGACCGATTATTGCCAGCGTCTGCAATCCTTGCGCCGCATCCCCTTCGATTTCCGCGTGCCTGAAGGAAAAGTTCACCTCGAACGGAAACTGCCCCGCTTCCCTTATGTCCCGAACGACCAGGCGCGCCGCGACCAGCGGTGCTATGAAGCTTACAATATCCAGATCCACGGGTTGCTAAAGCGTTTGGCCAGCGCCGGCCTCCAACGCGTCGTGCTCGGCATCTCCGGGGGCCTGGATTCCACCCAGGCGCTGATTGTCGCCGCGAAGGCCTTTGATCGGTTGAAGCTGCCGCGAAAGAATATTCTGGCCTACACCATGCCCGGCTTCGCGACCAGCCAGCATACACTGGCTAACGCGCGCAAGCTGATGCAGGTCCTGGACGTGACGGCCGGGGAGATCGATATCCGCCCGGCCTGCCAGCAGATGTTCCGCGATATCGGGCACCCGTTCGCTCGCGGCGAACAGGTCTATGACGTCACCTTCGAGAACGTCCAGGCCGGGGAACGAACCTCCCACCTGTTCCGCCTGGCCAACTTGCACCAGGCGCTGGTGCTGGGGACGGGCGACTTGAGCGAACTGGCGCTAGGCTGGATGACCTATGGCGTAGGCGACCATATGTCCCATTATAACGTGAACGTTTCGGTGGCCAAAACGCTGATCCAGTATCTCGTGCGTTGGGTGATTGCTTCCCGGCAGTTTGATCCAGCGACCAATAGGACTTTGCAAGCCATTGTCGATACCGAGATCTCTCCTGAGCTGGTGCCGCACGCCGAAGGAGATTCGGCGCGACCGGCCCAAAAGACCGCCGCTACGATCGGCCCTTATGAACTGCAGGATTTCAGCCTGTTCTTCATTACGCGATACGGATTTCGCCCCAGCAAGGTTGCCTATCTGGCCTGGCAGGCCTGGGGCGATAAGGACCGCGGCGACTGGCCGGATTTGTTGCCACCGGATAAACGAGCCGCCTACGACCTTGCTGCCATACGGAAATGGCTGGACGTGTTCCTGCTCCGTTTCTTCAAACTCAGTCAATTCAAGCGTTCCGCCCTGCCCAACGGACCAAAGGTCGGCTCGGGTGGCTCGCTCTCACCGCGCGGTGATTGGCGCGCACCCAGCGACGCCGAGGCGGAGGTGTGGTTGAAGGAATTGCGCGAAAACGTGCCGGGGCAATGAAGCGCGGTCCGCTAAGCCGTAACAATTCAGAGACAAACAGGAGAAAACAGAGCGAACAAGAGGGATTTAGAGGAAAAAGTAAAGCTCTTGGACGGAAACGCTGTTTCACGGTTGAGTGAGGATTCACAAACCCCGGGCAGGCTCGTTTCCGCGCGTGTTTTTGCCTCTGTTTTCTCTGTTACCTCCTGTTCAACTGAATCGTTCCAGCTAAGCTGCCGTGGCCGAAGGCATCTCGAACAACACCTCGAAGAAGTCGGCTTGGACAGGAGCGCGTCGATGGAATAGTTCCTTCCAATGCTTGCGGAAGGGAAAGTCTGATTCCTTCATGATGTGGCCTTCGATGGCCAGCGGATAGACCTTGTACTGCTTGGTATAAAAGTGGCCGCGGGTCAGGCGCTCCAACTCAGTGAAGAAATAGTCGATCAGATCCAGGTGCATCTCATGGAAGGAGGAGATGTTAATGAAAAGGTCCACCCACTTGGCCGGGAGCAGCTTGAGCTGGCTGGGCATTAAGAACGCGATGTCGCTCTGCTCCAGCTCAGCCGCAACTTCATTGAAGCTCTCAAACCGGCGGAACCGGAACTGTTTGCGCTCCGGGAATTGTGAACAGAGATACCTTTGCGCCACATACAGGGCCGGCGGCATATCCACGATGATGTACTTTACACCCGGAAGCTGCTTCAAAAACACGTAACCCACGCGTCCATAGCCGGAGCCAAGTTCCATGACGCGTTTGAGGCTGGCCGTGCCGGTCACCCGAGTGATGGTCGCATACTCAAGCGTCGAATTGACAATGTCCTGCGAGATGAGCTGGTCCTTAAGGTAAACCGCCGGCGGATTCCCTTCCTTGGGTTCAACGAGTGAAGGCACGAGCTTCGGGTCCAGTACCCGCGTGGCGTACTCATAAACCATATAGGTGAGAAAACTATGAGAGAGCGATTCCGCCCAGGAGAGATACTGGGAGCGACCAGCGCACAGCGTGCGCGCGGCGCTGCGAATGGTAGCGCTGAGGGGAACGTGAGTTAGGAGGAAGCGCACCTGGGCGCTCCACGGTCCCAACAACCACGTAAAATAAACCAAAGCGACTGTCCGCTTAAAATTCTCGTACCCGATGGTTTCCAACTGGCGGATATTCTTCCGATTCATTTCCAACCAGAACTCGGAGGGGGCAAGAATCCCGCCACAGGTTTGCAGGTAATCCTGGACCATTTCTGGCAGGCCGGGCAGGGTGGCGCCCTCCTTAACGGAGCCAGAAGGCGCTGATACTTCGCTGGTGCTCGAACTCATATTTGACGTGGCGGCGGACCTATGCAAGGGGGCAGTCCCGCTCATGCTGCCAGAGAATGCCCGACGGTACGGAGCGTGTCAAGCATGGCAACCCGGCGCACCCGGCGCCCGCGCGCAGCGAGCGGCGCTCGGCATCGGGCGCGAGCACAACCAGCGGTTCAGGCGATCCTTCCCTTCCAGCCGTCAACTGGTGTAATCGCCTTCGACTTTAGCCGCGACATCTTTGTAGCCGCTATCGACTTCGTAGATGAGCTTGAATTGCTCGATGGCCTCGGGCTTTTTGCCCATCGCTTCGAGGACCGACCCCAGTTGATACACCAGGTCTTTTTTTTCTTCGTCGAAACCCGGCTTTTCTTTTATGGCGTTTTGCAGCGTGCGCGCCGCCAGGTCGAACATCTTCTTGCGGCCAAAGCACTGCGCCAAATAGTTCATCGCCGCCAGCCGGCGGTGCGGATTGTTCTGCGCTTTTTGGAATTCGGCGATGGCTTCACTGGTCTTACCAGCCTGGAAATAAAGCACGCCCAACTCGAATCGAATTTGGAGGTCGGTAGGGAAACGTTCGACCCGCTTTTGGCATTCGGCGAGCTGGTAAGCCTGTTTCTCCACCTGCAGCGCCGCCACTTTTTCCGCATAATCAGGCAGGGTGGGATCCAATTGCGAAATCTGGTGTTCGATTTTCTTTGCGACGGTGTCGGTGATGGCCTTGTCGAGGGTCGCGTCATTACCGAGCTCGGAACTCTTGAGCTGGTCGTAGTAGCTGAGGGCGCGTTCGAAATCTTTCTTTTGGGTGTAGAGTTCGGCCAGGGACCGAATAAGCTTCAGGCTCTTAGGCTCGTTCTGAAGCCGGGCTTCGTATTCCTTGATCAGCCGCTCGGTGACGTCACCGGCCTTTTCGACCCGGTTCTGCTGTTCAAGCGACTTGGCTTCGGTTTCGTTCTTGAGGATGTCGCGATAGGAGCCGGTGCCGTCGGCCAGCGCGTCGTAGCCGCCTTCGTCGAGAGTTTTGCGGGCAGAAATATCCTTAAGAGCCTGGCCCAGTTCGTTGTCGGTCGGGTAAGCGCGGTAGAGTTCGGCCAGGACGCTTTCGCCGCGTTTGGGCTGGCCGATTTCTGCCAGCGCATAAGCCATCTCAATGGCCAGGGCACGGTCCTTGGGTGAATTACGAAAAAGCACCTCGAGGGACATCGCGGCGGTGTGCGGCATCTCGAGAGCTTTGGCCGCATCGACTACCAGACGGTGCCCGCCTGAGTTGACGGGATCGCTGTTGAGTATCTGTTCGGCAATCTGCAGCGCCTCGGCCGGGTTGTGCATCAAGGCCACCTTCCCTTTGGCCACCATCGGTTGGGAACTGGCAGTGCTCCACATCTTCTTCATAAATCCGCCGCCACCACCCGCTTTCTTCAACTGCGCCGTTCGCAATTGCTTGCGGATTTCGTGCAAGCCCGGTTCCCGAGCCAGCACCTGGTTAAACAGGCTTATGGCGTAGTCGAAATTATCCCGTTGCAAGGCGTCCTGCCCTTTGTTCAGAAGCACGCGCAAATCGCGCGGCAGGTCATTGAGCCCTTTTTCTGCCATAAAGGAGTTTAATCAGGATCTTCAAAAAAAGGCTACGCAAAAATGGAAACAGCCACGCCGGCGAAAAAGCCGCATGGACGCCTTGCTCCGTGCGAAGGCAAGTCGGCAAAGGGCGTGGCCGAGGCGGCCGCGCTCCTATTGGAGTTTAAAGGGCAGCTCGGAGACCATCGAATAGAGCTGCGCCAGTGTGCCGCCCGTATGTTGATCGCGCACGTCGGGGCCGAACTGGACGCGGGCAGCGCTGTCGAAGGTCTGTAGCATCAGGCAATAACTGCCGTTGGCCATCACGCCCAGCAGTTCATCATTCTTGCTGAATACCAGGTCGCCACGCGACGGATTGAACTTGCCAAAAATACCTTTGAGAAAGCTGCGGTCCAAGCGCACGTACCCCGGTGTGGAGGGATCGATCTCGAACCTGCACTCGCCGTAATAGCCGTCCCGCGCGCCGACCAGGACGGCGTCCTGGAATTTGTAAGGGTCGGTCGAGGTGCGATAGACCTTGCAGCCGAGCTGCGAGGCGTCTGCCGGTGGGACGGGTACCAGTACGATGCGAGGATCGCGCAAAGAGAAGGCCATGGACCGGATGGGCAGATGTGTGTTACCGCGGCTCAAGGTGCCGGTGAGTCCATCCCAATCCGTACCCGGGCTCCACAACATCAGGGGTGTGTCCTGCACATGGCATAAGGCGAAATTGTTGGTACCGTCGCTGACCAGGACGGTTTCCGTATCACGGCGTTTGCGCGTATCAATCAGGCCCGCGCGGAAGGCCTCGAAATTTGCTTCGACGCGGTTGGTGAGGAAATCGCTAAAAATGGTGTTGGGCGCCAAAGGCCGATTGTCCCGCACCTCTTTGACCAGCTCCGAGGATTTGGTGGCCAGAGTCTTGAAGTCATCCGCCAGCTTGGCTTTTTCCTGCCGTTCGGCCAGGACCTGTTGCTGCATGAAGGCGGCCTGCTCGGTCGCGGATTTCTTTTCGGTTTCCGCGACCAGCAGTTGTGTAGCCAACTGCTGTTTCTGGGACAGAACCATTTGGTTGCTTTGGGCCAGTTGAGTCATTTGGGCCTGCAGCGCCGCAGCTTGCTGCTGTTGTTTGCGGACTTCAGCCTGCATCGCTGCTAATCGTTCCTGGGAGAGCACCGCCTCATTGGAGCTGCTGTGCAACTGCTGATTGAGTTGGGCGATGTTTGTCTGTGCGGATGCGAACTGTTGTTGGAGATTGGCCTGTTCCTGTTGGAGATTGGCTTGTTGCTCCTGGAGGCGCTGCGCCTGTTGCGCGCGAGACTGTAGTTCGGTTTGATAGGTCTGCACCTGCCGTTCGCGCTCGCCCAGCGTGCTGCGCGTGCGGGTTAATTCGCCGATGACCTGGTCACGGTTGCGCCGCTCGTCATCGAGCGCCAGGCGCATCACCGCCACCAGGTCTTGTTTGCTGTCCACCTGGTTGGTGGCCGGCCGCAGGGCGGCAGTCTTTTCGGCGTGGGCTTCCCCCGGTTTGCTGATGTTGGGCGTCGAAAACGCCAGCAGGCTGATCAGCAGGAAGTCGCAGATGACAATAAGGATGCTGCGGTTCATGTGGTGGGCGCCAACCGAACGCCGGCGGGAACTTCGGTCTCGGGTATCTGCGCTTCCGCCTCGAGCACCAGCCGCCGCCGCACCGGACGGAGGTTGAAGATTTTGAAAAAGGAGACAAACACGATGCCGAACGAGGTCGAAGAGTACGCCGCCATGAGGCTGAAGGTGATAATATTCAGCGACACCAGAATGAGGGAGACAATGGTGCCGACAAACCCGAGATACAGCCCGGCGTCGAAGAGATGGTCCTCGTTCTCGAGCAACTTGAGCTTCACGCGCGGCGAGACTTGTTGGCGGCGGATTTCCGCCAACTTCACCACGCTGGCGGTGTAGAGCAGCCCCTGGAGCACGAAAAACAGCAACAGGGTCAACAAACTGACTTGATTCATAAACGGTCCTCGCGCGCCGGTTGTCCCTGCCGCGACCGCCCCGGCCACCGTGGACAGGCTCAGTCGAAACGGAATTACCGCTTTTTGGCTTTCTTGAGTGAGAAACGGCTCACTCAAGAGCAGCACAACCAGCAGGAAACCCAGCGCAAATAAAAACTCGCGGGCCAAATGGAACCCGCGCACCTGCAGCGGCTTTTCCAGCTCTGAAACTTTGGGCCAGGCAAAGTGCATCGCCGCCGCCAACAGGAATCCGCCCAAAAGATAAAACACCCATTTCACCGCGAGCGCCGCCCGGGGCGCCCGCAACGTCTGCTCGGCCGCAAAATCCTCAAGGCCGGCCAGCCAGGCGGTGGCGCCAAGCTGGCGTCTCAACTCCGAATTATACAATCGCTGGTTCTGGCGCAACAGCTCATTTACGCCGCCCTGGCCGTAGCGGAGGCTCGCGCCCAGATCATCTAAACCGGTTTGGCTGAAGGTGGTCAGGTAATGGGCAACGGCGGCCGGTTGCCCCGATAAGACAACGGTCGAATAGAGCACCGGCAGGCGCGCGCCTTCGAGACGCGCTTGATGCGCCAGGACGTGCAAGGCGTCCGGGTCCGGTACTTGGCCCAGGAAGGCGCTGAGTTGAGCCCAATTCAAGCGTTGGCCGAGCGACATCAGATCGAGCAACGTATTCTCCAACGGCGCGGTG
Organism: Verrucomicrobiia bacterium; assembly: GCA_035934555.1. Classification (GTDB taxonomy): domain Bacteria; phylum Verrucomicrobiota; class Verrucomicrobiia; order Limisphaerales; family UBA8199; genus DASYXT01. The sequence continues at coordinate 135,166 of DASYXT010000118.1, forward strand.
CTGCTGCCATTGTTGGCCTGCTCCGCCTCGGTTTGCAGCGCCGTGGTCAACCCGGGGCCCAGCACCTGCTCTTGAATCAACAAGCCACCAAGCGCCAGCGCACTGTCCAGCGCCTGGCCGGCGGAGGATTGCGACGAGGCAAAAACGGTGGTGTTGGTCAGTTGCCGGCAGCGGAGCAATTCCAAAACGGGAATATGTGAAGAGGTGCGCAGCAGTTCGAGCACGGTGGTGCGATTGGCGGAATGAATCAGCCAGTCGGTGATCGGTTCGGGAGACGAATCCGAACGGTTTGCGCCCGGAGCGAACAAAATCTGCAGGTGGTAGGGGCCGCCCCCCCAAGCGTGCCATTCGGGGTGTTGTACAGCAACATTGGTGACGGCCTGGCCGAGGCTTTCCCAGCCCAGCACACGTTGCTCCTGGGCCGCGCGCGCCAACAGTTGCGCCGCCCCAAGGTTGTTCTGGCTGGCAAGAGCCACGCCCTTTGCGACCAAGGTCGGGGTATGCCTGCCGGCTTTTTGGAGCAGGCTGCCCTCGACCGCCCGCAAATGGGCAGGCACAATCAACCCGCATAGCAGCAGGTCCACGCCCAGAATGGCACAGAGGATTAATCCCGCCCAGCGAGTCATGCGCAGCTCCGATTCACCTTAGTTAACTTCGCCGCAACTTCCACCAAGGAATTTCCCTGGGACTGGGGGCAAAATAAGCCAAAAAACGACATTCCGCAATTTAGACGCGCCAAAGCGAGGCTTGTTCAAGGGGCTCAGACAAATTGCAATTGGGTCGTGACGGCATCCGCGTCCCACCCGCGGGAGGGTTTGCTGTTGATGCTCGACACATCTTTAATGGAAATTTGGCGCCCGCGTGTCTTGGGTCCTTTCACTTCGACTTGCGACGGATTGCAGGTCTGCTGGTTGATTTTTTGATAGGGGGCAGGCTTGTATTTGATATAAAGCTCCGCGGGGGTGTCCGGCTCGAAAAAGAGCACTTTGGATTTGGGCGGGATGCAGTGGTAGATCTTATTAAGGATCGCACCACCGAACGTAAAGCGTTTCAGGTATGTGGCTTCGCGATTGGTATAGGCGCAGGTAAAGATCCGCTCCCGCTCGGGCAACCCGCAATACACCACGTCCGGGCCGACGAAGAGTTTCTCAGGCAACTCGACCATTTGGTAGTGGCCGTCCTTAAAAACCAGCAGCAACTTGTCGAACTTCGTGCATTCGACCTTGAACTCCTCGCCGGAAACCTTGTGCCCGATGTAGCCCGACTCGCGGTCGTAGGCGACTTTGAAGGCCTTGAAGGCCACTTCGCGGGCATCCACTTCGTCGTAACGGCTCGATTTGGTCAGGCGCGGATATTGGGGCCCGTATTGGGCGAGGAGAGCTTCGAGATGAGCGACGACATACTTGGTGAGTTGCTTAAGGTTCTTGCGCGTTTCCTCCAGGTCCGCTTTGACCTTTTCCATCTCTTCGCGGTGCCGGTTGATATCGAAGAGCGAGATGCGCCGGATGCGGACCTGGAGCAGGCGTTCGATATCGGTGTCGTTGAGCTCGCGCAGGAGTTGTTTGCGGAACGGCTTGAAGCCGTCGAGCACGGCCGCCATGACGGCGTCGTTGGTTTTGCATTGCTCGATCTTTTTGTAGAGCCGCTCTTCGATAAAGATGCGTTCGAGGGTCCGAAAGTGCAGCTCGTCCTGCAGTTTGCCTTGCTTGAGCTCGAGCTCGCTTTTGAGGATTTGCACCAACTGCGCGGTGTTTTCCTGCAAGACCTCCGAGACGGTCATCTCGACCGGCCGATTGTTCTTAATCAGGACAATGCGGCTGGCGATGCTGACCTCGCAATCGGTGAACGCGTATAAGGCATCGACCAATTGCTCGGCGCTGACCCCGGCGGGAGCCTTCACCTCAATCTCGACATCTTCGGCGGTGTAATCGTTAACGCTCTTGACCTTGATCTTGCCCTTCCGTGAGGCGTCTTCAATCGAGCCCATCAGCGAGTCGGTTGTCGTCGTCGGTGGGATTTCCGTAATGAGGACCGTGGACTCATCCTGGGTTTTAATTTTCGCGCGGACTTTAATTTCGCCGGCGCCGTCTTTGTAGCCGCGGGCGTCCATGAGGCCGCCGGTTTGAAAATCCGGCAGGCACTTGAAGGGCTGCTTCTTGAGAATGGCGATTTGGGCTTCGAGCAACTCGGGGAAATTATGCGGGAGAATGCGGGAGGCCATGCCGACCGCGATGCCTTCGGTGCCCAGCATTAACAACAGCGGCAGTTTGCTCGGCAGCGTGACGGGTTCCTTGCTGCGCCCATCGTAGCTGGGCACTAACTCGGTGATCTCGTCGTTGAAGAGCTCGGCGCGGGCGAGTTCACTCAGGCGGCATTCGATATAACGCGGTGCGGCCGCCGGATCGCCGGTGTAGATATTGCCGTAATTTCCCTGGCGATCGAGGAGGTAGCGCTTGTTGGCCATCACCACCAGCGCGTCGCCAATCGAAGCATCTCCGTGCGGATGGTACTGCATCGCGTGACCGACGACGTTGGCCACCTTGATGAAACGGCCGTCGTCCTTTTCGTGCAACGCCCACAGGATGCGCCGCTGAACCGGTTTGAGCCCATCGGCAATATGCGGAATGGCTCGGTCTCGAATCACATACGAGGCGTAATCCAGGAAACTGCGGTTGACGCGGCGATGCAGCGGCAACTCGATTTTTCCAGGCACGAACGGGCGCGAGGGCGGTGTCAATGCGACGTTTTCGGCGAGCACATGGGTTTCGCCGTTGTTGCCGTTGCCAGCCTTGGCCGGTTTCGGTTTGGGGGGATGATCAGTCCCCTTCTTGGGAGTGACGGGGGCGGCGTGAACCTCGCCGGGGGTGGTATCCGGGACAGGCTGGATGGGCAGCTCCGGTTGAGCGGGGTTGGTCTTTCGTTTAGCGGGCATCAGGTCAGTAAGTGTTTAATCGGCTGGAGTTTTACAACGCTCTTCAACTGCACGTTTTCCAAGACGCCAGCCGGGCCGCAAACGAATCACCTCGGAGCAGGCGGCAAACGCTATGGCAGCTTTCAGGGAAGATCTCGGGCGAGGCATACTTTTGCGTGCCGTAATAATGACGCCCGATGACCTGGAAGGCCAGTTCGAGGAGTTGAGCCTCCGGCACACCGCCAAGCACGGGTTCAGGACTTACGATCTGCTGCATGTTTCCTCGGCGCTGGTGCTGGGGTGCGACACGTTTTGGAGCTTCGATCCCAAAGCCAGCCGACTGGCCGCGCTGGAGGGTCTGGAAACGGTTTAGTTTCATTCCGCCACCGGCACCACCAGGTTTTCCATGATGTAATCCTTCCGCTCCGGCGTGTTCTTGCCCATATAAAAGGTGAGGATACCCGCCGCATCATGCTTGGGCGCGTATTCGACCTGGCTGAGCCGCATTTCCTTGCCGATGAATTGCTTGAATTCGGCGGGAGAAATTTCGCCCAACCCTTTGAAGCGCGTGATCTCGCAGCTCTTTCCCAGCTTTTGCGCCGCGGCGTCGCGCTCAGCCTCTGAATAGCAGTAAAGCGTCTGCTCTTTGTTGCGGACGCGGAACAGGGGTGTTTCGAGCACGAACAAATGGCCGTCATGAACGAGTTGGTCGAAGAACCGGAAGAAATACGTGATCAACAAATTGCGGATGTGCAGGCCGTCCACGTCGGCATCGGTGGCCAGCACCACCTTGTCATAGCGCAACCCTTCGAGGTTATCCTCGATATCGAGGCTGCGCATCAGGTTGTACATCTCGTCGTTTTTATAGACGATGTCGCGTTTGAGATCCCAAACGTTGAGCGGCTTGCCTTTGAGGACAAAGATCGCCTGGGTCTCGACATCCCGGCAGCTCACAATCGAGCCCGCCGCCGATTGGCCTTCGGTGAGGAAGACCATGGTCCCTTTGCCCTTGCCTTTGGCTTTGTTGAAATGCTGCTTGCAATCCTTGAGCTGCGGGATGCGAATGGTGATGGCCTTGGCCCGCTCGCGCGCCAGCTTCTTGACCTCCTGCAATTCTTTCCGGAGCTGGCGGGTATCCTGGACCTTCGCGACGATTTTCTCGGCGATTTCCTTGTTGCGATTGAAGAAATGGAGCAGCTCCTCCCGGACGCGGTTGACCAGGTCGGTGCGGATTTCGGTGTTCCCGAGCTTGTTCTTGGTTTGTGATTCGAATACGGGGTCTTTGAGCCGGATGGCGACCGCGCCCACCATGCTCTCGCGCACATCGTCGCCTTCGAATTTCTCGTGGCCGTATTCGTTGACCGCCTTGAGCAAACCTTCGCGGAACGCGCTGAGGTGAGTGCCGCCGTCGCTGGTGTACTGGCCATTGACAAAGGAATAGAAAGTCTCGCCGAACCGGCTGTTGGAATGGGTGAAACAGAATTCGAGGGTTTTCTCGGCGTAATGCAGCGGGGCGTAAATCGGTTCGCTGCCGTCGGCTTGCAGGTCTTCCATAACCAGGTCCAACAAGCCGTTGCGGGACTGGAAGACTTTGTCATTATAAAACAATTTCAAGCCGGAGTTGAGATAGCTGTAATGACGGAGCCGCCGTTCGAGATGCTCCTCGCGGAAGGTCACCTCTTTGAAAATCTCCGGATCAGGCTCAAAACGGATGAGCGTGCCGTCGGGCTCGTTGGCTTTGCCTTTGTGCTCTTTTTTGAGCTTCCCTTGTTTGAAGACGGCCTCGACGAATTGCCCCTCGCGGAAGCTGCGCACGAGGAACTCTTTGGACAGCGCATTGACGGCCTTGGTGCCGACGCCGTTGAGCCCAACGCTGAATTGGAACACGTCGTCATTGTACTTGGCGCCCGTATTGATTTGCGACACGCACTCGACGACTTTGCCCAGGGGAATGCCGCGGCCGAAATCGCGCACCGTCACCGCCCGGTCCTGGATATTCACCCGGATCTCCTTGCCGGCACCCATGATGAACTCGTCAATGCCGTTATCGATAATTTCCTTCAGCAGGATGTAGCAGCCGTCGTCGTAATGGGAACCGTCGCCGATACGGCCGATGTACATCCCGGTGCGCAGGCGGATGTGTTCGAGCGAGGAGAGCGTCTTGATCTTGCTCTCGTCATAAATGTGTTTGGGGCTCTCGGCCATAATTCAAAGCAAAGAATATCGGGCCGGACCGGTGGATTGCCAAGAGGGAAGTGCGCCAGATAGCAGATACAAACGAAGAAAACAAAGGGATGGATCAAGAACATACGGGGGCCTGCCTTCGGGTTGGGAATCAGGAGCCACGGAGGAAACGCGAATGGTGCGGAACGAATGGGACAGGCGGAACGCACAAGGCGAGCCGGTCAGTCTGCTCCGGGACAGCGGACAACGACAATTACATTATTGCTCGTTCTACTCTCCCTCACCCGGCAAGCCAGGGAGAGCCTTTGCCAAACCAGGTTGTGACTACCCGTTTACGTTGCGCTCAAGCTCAGACCGGTTTTTTTGTCGTCATGGTTTTCTACATCGATATTGTCGGTTCCTGCAATTTGCGCTGCAAAGGCTGTCCCTCGGCGCATTTTGGAAAGCGGACCGGCGAAAAGATGAGCCTGGAACTTTTTTCACGCATTCTCGACAAGCTCATTGGCCAGTATGATGACGCCGATTACCTGGGCTTTTATAACTGGACCGAGCCCCTGCTTCACCCGCGCCTCGATGAGTTCGTCGCGCGCACCAAACAAGCCAAACCCGGCATCCGCACCTCGGTCTCATCGAATTTGTCGTTGCGGAATATCGATTGTTTGCTGCGCGCCGTGGATTGTGGCTTGGACCAATTAATCGTTTCGGTGTCGGGAATTTCGCAGGAAGTTTACTCCAGGTATCACGTCCAGGGAGATATCGAACTCGTCAAAGCCAACATCCAAAAGGTTTCCGATTACATTTCTGCGCGCAAAGCAGCCACGCATTTGGATGTTCATTTTCTGCAGTTCAACGATAACCAGGCGGAGGAGCTGTTAATGCAACGCTTCTGCACTCCGGCCCTCGTCAATTTTTATCCTAAAGAAGCCTGCTACGCTAAAGGTGTCGATAATTCTGAAAACCTGGCGCGGCTAAAATACCAATTCAGCCCCAACAATAGCGATTCGGCGCTCAATCTATTGGCTCCTCGCCGCTGCGGCGACCTGCAGCTCGGCCAGCCTTGCGAGCAGGTCTTTGACGTCGTGGCTCTTAACCACAAAGGCGAGGTCTTCCTCTGCTGTTCCAGGTATAATCTGCCGGAATACAAAATCGGCTCGTTCATCGACCTGGCGCCCGAGGAGATGCTTTATTATAAAGTGACTCACCCCGAGTGCTTTTATTGCCGCGGCCAACGCCGCCCCGCAACAGCCGCTGATTTCAATCGGCTTCAAAAGGCCCTTTATTTTGGCGCAAGCAGGGATTCCTTGCGCGTCAACCGGCTACTCACTAATGGCCTTTACCATGCCCCTGAGTACAAGTCCCCACTTTCCACTCAAACCTGATTTTTTCCCTGAACCGCGGCCGTTTCGGCACACCAGGGCGCGATTTTTCGTCATGGACGGCACAGGGGAACAGCTCTCGATGGCCATTGAGAGATTCCGTGCCACAACGACTAAAACTCGGCCGTGGGTGGAAATTCCCTGCTGAAGGAACGTGTCGGCGCCGCACCCGTGAAAAGATCATGTTAACTTGGCAAGGCGCGGGTGGCGCCCGTGGAGATGCCACCATCAACCAACAGGGTTTGGCCGGTGATATAGGCGCTGGCGTCGGAGGCGAGGAACACCACGGCGCCTTCGAGATCGGGCGGCTGGCCGGGGCGTCTCAGCGGGATCCGGTCACAGAGGTACGCGAGCCATTCCTGGTCTTCATACATGACGGCGTTCTGAGCGGTTTTGAACCAACCGGGTGCGAGGCAATTAACGGTGATGCCGTGGGGGCCCCAATCGTCCGCCAAACTCATGGTGAGCTGCTTAACGCCACCGCGGCTGGCGCCATAAGGGCCAAGACCGGCGTAGCCGGCGACGCAGGTGACCGAGCCGATGTTGATGATGCGGCCGTACTTTTGGGGGAGCATATGGCGCGCGACCGCCTGCGCGACAAAGAATGTGCCACGCAGGTTCGTTTCCAAAACCAGGTTCCAATCGTCCCACGTGATATCCAAAGCCGGTTTGCGCACGTTGCACCCGGCGTTGTTCACCAAAATATCGATACGCCCATAGCGCGCGGTCGCGCTGGCGACCATGCTCTGGATGCTGTCGTATTCACGCACATCCAAGCCGAGGGCAAGAGCATTGCGGCCCAGTAATTCCAGCTCCCTGCGGAACGGTTCGAGTTTCTGCGGGTCGCGGCTGGTGAGGATGAGGTCGGCGCCGGCTTGGGCCAGGGCGCGGGCGAAGGTTTGGCCCAGGCCGCGGCTGGTGCCGGTGACGAGCGCCACTTTGCCGGAAAGGTTGAAGGCCGCATTGGTCATGCGGCCATTGAAGAAGATTGATGGGAGCTTGCAAACTGAAATCGACAGAGGCTTTTGCGTGTTTGGCACTTTGCGGTTAGTTTGTGCGACGCATGAATTGGTTAACGTTGCCTATGGGGCCCGAAGCGCCGGAGGTGGTCCATGCCATCATTGAGGTTCCGGGTGGGCAGGCTAACAAGTACGAATTTGATAAGGCGCTGCACGTGTTCCGCCTGGATCGCCCGCTTTACGCTTCGGTTCATTACCCGGGGGATTACGGGTTCATCCCGAGCACAGTGGCCTGCGACGGTGATGCGCTGGACATCCTGGTGTTGTTGCCGCAGCCGACTTTCTCCGGGTGCTTGATTGTCGCCCGGCCGATCGGCGCGTTGAAGATGCTCGATGAGAAGGTGCTTGATGAGAAGGTGCTCGCGGTGGCGGTCAGCAGCCCCACCCATGTCGCGATCCACCACTACACCGATCTGGCCCCTCACGCCCTCAGGGAGATCGAACACTTTTTCTCCGTTTACAAGGAGCTCGAGGGGAAGCGGACGGAAATTTGCGGGTGGCTGGATGCGCGCCAAACGCACGAGCTCATCCGCGAATGTCATGAGCGGTTTCGCTCACATTAAACAAGCCCGGTCTGCCGGTTTGGGCGCGGGCCCGGCTTGATCGTGGTTTGTCCTCAATTCTCACGACATGCCACATAGGGTAATGGAGTGGCAGAATTAGCTATGAGCCGCTTTGCCATAAGCGCTGCGCTGGGACTATTGATTCTGGCGGGGTGCGGCAAACCTTCGCAGGGCGCCAGCCCGCTGGGTCAGGCTGCGGATTCCGTGGGAGCCCCGCCTTCCCCGCGGGGGTTGGGCGCGGTGCCGGAGCCCGCCGGGACCGTGACGATCACTAATGCCGAGAATCAGGCTGCGACGCTTCAAGACCTGTCGGGCGCTTTGCGAGAATACGTTATCCGGACCCGCAGCGTGCCGAAGAATTTCGACGAGTTTGCGTCCAAGACACAGTTGCAGGCACCCTTGCCGCCGGCGGGCAAGAAGTACGCGATAAGAGACCAGGCGGTGGTATTGGTGAACAAATGAGCAGGCAGGCGCACAGTCCGGCCGTGGTTCGCCCAAGGTGGCAAGGACAAGGAGTGCAAAGTATGCTGACGAGTATGAAAACCAGGGTGTCGCTGCGGACTAAAGTCCGCGCTGCGGTCGGCCCTGCGCCGGCTGCCGGGTTCACGTTGATTGAATTGCTGGTGGTGATAGCGATCATTGCGATTTTGGCGGCGATGTTGCTGCCGGCCCTGAGCGTGGCGCGGAACAAGGCGTGGCGCATCCAATGCACCTCCCAGTTGCGCCAACTCGGCGTCGGTTTCAATCTGTTCGGCACCGACCACGAAGACCGATTTCCTCCGGCCGGCTACGGAGTGGATAATACCCATCAATTGGCGTGGGACAGTTGGATTCATCGGTATATCGGCGGCACCGCACCCGACAGTGCGCTGATGACGGGACTGACCCCGACGGCTTACTGCCCCAAAATCGAGAAGTGCCCGGCCGACCGGCTGCCGACGCTGGAGAACGATCCACAGTGGGGCTGGGTGAAGTACGGCATGCGCCGCACCTACTCCATGAATTGCGTCGGGACTAGCTGGGGCACTGATTACCAGGTGGACACGCAGCGTCAGCACTACCCGTTGCCCAACCTGAACCAGGCCGGCCGCCATGGCGTGGGCATTTATTGGTCAGACAGTGGTATTGCCGGCCAGGCGGATTGGAACGCGATCGGCTACAAGGCTGCCGTCGTTCCCGACCCCTCGGGGACCATTTTTATGGTTGAAGAGCCGAACATTCAGAACGTGGTCGGCAACATTTGGCCATGCGTCTGTCTCGGGCCAAGAGGGGCTGGCGACCTTTATCAAACCGATCCATCGCCGGATGCCAAGAACTTTGGGAACGACGAATACGGCATCCACAGCCATCGCTTTAATTACCTGTTTCATGACAATCACGTCCAGGCACTGCGGATCGAGCAGACGATCGGCACTGGAATCATTTCCGCACCCAGGGGCATGTGGACCGTCGTGCCCGGCGATTAAAATCTACGCTTTAGCGGCGCACGGATTGGAGTCAACGGTAGTCCGCAGCCATGCCCGGATTGGACCTCTGGGAGAAACCGCTCAGGCACGCTCATAAGAGTTAATAGAGGTAGCATGCCCCCGTGCAAGCCGCGTTGGCTCCGGCTTGCTTTTGGTGACCAAATCTCACCGTACTGTAATCTCAACATTCAGTCCCTCCATGAGCGCGGGCGGAGTACCCGCGCTCCCAGGTCCGGTTTTAGTTTACCTGGATGACCTCGTAATAGCGATGGGCAGCGCCGGCGCTCGTGTCGGTCCAGGTTGTGGTGGTAGTTGTGGGCGTGAAATCGCCCAAGGTCGTCCAGGCGGTATTCGTCAGTGAGTTCTTGCAGCGCACCTCATATAAATGGCCGGGGGTATCGGACCATGTAAGCGTGGGCCCGGCGGTTGTCACATGGAGTGTGAAGGCGACCGGTGTCGGGTCGAAGCCGGTGGCCTGGCTGAGCCGGCCCGCGGCGTCCCAGGTGGCGCGTCCACCATACAGGGTGAACGCCATTCCGTTGAGAGTGCTGCCTTCGAGGTTGACGCTCGAAGCGGGCACGCGCAATTGGACCCACTGGCCGGCAGCCGGCAGAGCACCGATGTACTGGCGCGACGGTGTCCCATCCAGGCCGTATCCGAGGCTGTTGCCGCCCCAATAGGCGCGGTGCTCCCACGAGCCATCGTTCCATTGGAGCATCACCTCGCTCGGCATATTTGCCGGGTCCAGATAGATATAGGCGTATAAGACATCGCCGGTGCTAATTGTCAGCGTGGAGGCGGCGCCGCTAAAGAATACCTGGTGCTCGCCCGCGGCGATGGCTGACTGCTGGGCCAGTGAACCAGAGTAGGGGGTCGGATTACTGCTGATCCAATTCCAGGAGTCGCCGTTGTCAGCGCCGGCGGTCGCACCGGCGGGAACGGAATCATCTACCCAGACGATGTTTTGGGCATTGGCATTGAAGCTGCCTTTGGCGAAGACGCGCCGGCCATCGGGGAATTGCGCCTCAGCTTCGACCCATTGTGCGCCGTTGTTCTTCGGGGCGAAGGTGAAGGTTTGGCCAAACGCCGGTTCCTGGTCACGGGCTTCCCAGGTGATGCGTGCGCCGGTCAGATCCAAGCCCGGCGCGGTCATGGTGACGTTGAGGTTGGAGCCAACCTGGGCGACGGTGGTGGGCAGGTTGAGCGTGGCGTTGGCCGGCGCCTGCCAGGCCTGGCTGGCGTAGGGCCCCTGGGCGGCGAGAAACGCCAGTGTGCCGAGGCTGCGGGCCTGGTTGAGCACCACCATTTCGGTCGTGACGTTCCAGCTATCCCCCCAGCGATCGTAGAACGGATACGGGGCGACAGTCGCCGAGTCTGAGGGGAAGCAAAGTTCTTCCAACTCGGGGCCATAGTTCCAGAGGTACTCGAAACTGCCCTGGATGTTGCCCACCGGGATGCCGGACGGCGGCAACACACGGGTATCATTCAATGCCCAATCGCTCACGATGTCCCGGGTGCGTTTCCAGCCCAGGCCGGTCACGTAGGAGACGTTGACTGGATTGCAGCCGCCTTCGTAGTTCATGTTGGCGATGATGGCATCCAAATAGGCTGGGCTGGGATTAAGCTGATAGGCGACGGTCAGATCAAAGGCCTGATCGGCCGAGAAGTACCAACCGGCGCTCTGCACGCCTTTGGACTCGGTCGAGAAGCTCGAGCCATAGGCGTTGTCCTGGGAGGAGGTCAGCATGTCATTGGCGGCGGCGGCGATTTCGGCCTGGCACTTGGCCAGGAATGTCGGGTCGAGCTGCGCAGCGGTCGCCCGGCCGCTTTGCACGGCGAAGGCGTAGCTGCGGATCGCATGGCCGTAACACTCGGACATGTGCCACCAACCCCAACGCCAGGTGGCCGGGTTGGACGGATCGAACCAGGACAAGAGCAGTTGGTGGATGGATTGGTCGCCGGTCGCCAGATACATCTGGCAGGCGGCCCAAGCCAACTCGTCCTGATCAGCGAAGTTGTCGCCGTAATGGGTGATCTTCTGATACGCACCGGTCTTGCCGTGCTGATTGATGGCATTCATGAGGAATTGCCAGCCCAACTGCGCCTTCTGCATGTAGAGGGCTGCGGCAGCAGGGTAAGTCCGCTTGAATAGCGGCGAGGAGGCGCACTGCGCCAGCGCCGCTACCGAAGCCGCGGTGACCGAGGTCGTTTTGGGCCAGACCACCTGCGGATCGCCGTGGTCGGGCGTGACGTTGCCTTCGTACTCGCGGTTTTGCGGATAGACCAGGAAGTAGAAACCACCATCGCTATCCTGCATCTTGGCGAGGAAGTCAGCCTCCCATTTGGCCTCCTGCATCACGTCGCTGATGCCGTCGCCGCTCTCGGGAATGCCGAGATTGTCCAGACCGGCGACCCCGGGCAGCGAATCCACCGCGAACATGAGGTAATGAATCAGGCTGGCGCTGTTGATGGTGTATTTGCTGTAGTCGCCGGCGTCATGGTGCCCACCCGAGACGTCGATGGGTCCCTGGTTGACAAACGGGAACAGTTGCGCCAAGGGGCTATCGAGAGCCGGGGCGCTTTGCGGCGGATTCTCGGTGTTAATCGTGTGCGCGTAATTCGAGACGGTCGTCCAGGTGAATGGATAAGCCGCTTCCGTGGTGGGCACACTGGCTGGCGCCGTGTGGCACGGGTCATGGGTGAACCGGGTGTAGGGCATGGCGATGTTAGTGCCGCAACGCTGGTGGTAGAGCCCCAGGGCGTGGGCCCGCGCGAAGTCCATGGCTATGCCGCTGTGGATCAAGAACGGCAGCGAGCCGCCCATGCCCGGGACTACCAGTCGATATTGGCCCGGTGTGTTGAAGGAGCTGAAGTCGGCCTGATAGACCTGCTGATAAGGCAGCGGCGTGTAGGTATAACCAACGTCGGCGCGCTGCGTGAGCGTGCCCTGGAAGACCTGGTTGCCCGTGACCGCATCGACCAGTTTAAACCCGGCGCTCGCCGGAATGCTCATTTCGCCCAGGTTGCCTTCATAATAGCCCACCATCGCCTTCTTGGGATAATTGGGCATATAGCCTTCCTCGTTGACGTGGATGGCCGGGCTGTAACGCAGCGGGTCCACGGTGGCGACAAAATGCGTGCTCGACGACCAGAGCGAACCATCCGGGTTAGTCACCTGGACGGTTTGGTTGTCGGAGACCGGCGCGCTGAGTTGCAGGTAGAGCGAGTTGGCGATGCGCAAATCGTAGTTCGCCATAGGCGCAGATAATGGCCGCCGTTTAAACCCGACCTGCGTCACGTTCACCGCCTGCCCATTCACAGTGACCTGGAATGCGCTGGTCGGCGGCGGGTTAAATTGGCCGCCGCTGACGAAGTTCCATTGCGCGACCTGGGCGGGGTCGCCAGCCTTGGTGTTGATCAGGTTAAGCTCCAGAAGCGTTGGACTGAGCACGTGCAGCGAGCTGTCGCCTACCTGCGGCAACTGCGGGGTGATATAGTCGATGGCCGTAGCCCCCGGCAGCGAGTTGGTCGCGGTCACGACGACATTTGTGGGAGGTGTGTTGGTGTTGCCCGGCGGTGGAGGATTGGTGATCGGGTTGGTGATGCTCAACGAGCTGGTGGTTTTACCGGCGTAATCCCAGGTAGCGCGGCCGTCGAATTGGCTAAAGGCCATGCCGTTGAGCGTGCTGCCTTCCAGAGCGACCTGGCTGGCAGGCACCTGAAGCAATGCCCATTGCCCGGCGGTCGGCAGCGGCCCCATATAGGCGCGGCTGGTTGTCCCGGAGGTGCCGTAACCAATGTCGTCCGCACCCCAGAATGCGCGGTGCTGCCAGGACCCGTCGTTCCACTGCAGCATGATCTCGCTGGGCACATTAGCGGGGTCCAGATAAACCGCCGCAAAGAGCACGTCGCCGGTGTTGACGGTCAACGTCTGCGTCGCCGCGGTGAAATAATGCTGGTGCAGGCCCGTAGCGATCGTGGATTGATTGTCCAGCGTTCCCGAGAATGGGGTTGGGTTACTGCTCACCCAATTCCACGCGTCACCGCCATCGGTGCCGGGCACCGCGCCGGTGGGTAAGGCCTCGTCCACCCAGGTGACGCCATTGGTGAACGAGCGCGGAGGAGTGTTGGTATTGGTACCGCCGCCGCCGCCGCCCGGCGGAGGCACAATAGCGGATGAGCTTTTACCGGCATAATCCCAGGTGGCGCGCCCGTTGTTTTGGCTGAAGGCCATACCATTAACGGCGCTGCCTTGTAACCCGACCTGACTGGCCTGGACCTGCAGGAGAGACCATTGTCCCACCGGCGGCAGTGTGCCCATGTAAAGGCGGCTACTGGTGCCGTCGATGCCATACGCAATATTGTTGGCTCCCCAATAAGCCCGGTGTTCCCACGTGCCGTCGTTCCATTGCAGCATAATCTCGTTGGGTGGGTTGGCCGGATCCAGATACACGGAAGCAAACAGGACATCCCCGGTGCTGACGTTGAGTGCCGGCGTCGCGCCGGTGAAATAGTGCTGGTGCAAGCCGGCTGACAATGTGGATTGATTGGCGACCTGGCCCGAGTATGGGGTCGGATTGCTGCTGACCCAATTCCAGGCGTCACCGCCGTCGGTGCCGGGCGTGGCGCCCGGAGGCAGACTATCATCGACCCAGTCCACAGCGTTGGTGAGGGTCGTGGGCGGGGTATTAGTATTGGTTCCGCCGCCGCCGCCACCACCTGGCGGGGGGGTGGTGATGGTTGACGAGCTTTTACCGGCATCATCCCAGGTGGCGCGGCCATTGAATTGGCTGAAAGCCATGCCACTGAGCGTGCTGCCTTCCAGGCCAACCTGGCTGGCGGGCACCTGTAAGAGCACCCATTGTCCGGCTGTTGGCAATGACCCCATATTCACGAGTGAGCTGGTGCCTGCGGTGCCGTAGGCGATATTGTTCGCGCCCCAGTAGGCCCGGTGGTCCCACGTGCCGTTATTCCATTGCAACATGATTTCGTTGGGCATATTCGCCGGGTCTAAATAGACATAAGCGACGAGCACGTCCCCGGTGTTGACCGTGAGCGTTTGCGTCGCACCGCTGAAATAGTGCTGGTGCAGTCCAGTTCCGATCGTGGATTGGTTGGCAACGGTGCCGGAGTAAGGAGTGGGGTTGCTGCTAACCCAGTTCCAGGCGTCGCCGAAGTCGGCGCCGGGCACCGCGCCGGCCGGCAGGCTGTCATCGACCCAACTGACCACATTAGTCAACGTAGTTGGGGGTGTATTGGTGTTAGTACCGCCGCCGCCGCCTCCTCCGCCCGGCGGCGTAACGATTGTTGAGGAACTCTTGCCCGCGTAGTCCCACGTCGCGCGGCCATCGAACTGGCTGAAAGCCATGCCGCTGACGGTGCTGCCTTCCAAACCGACCTGGCTGGCGGGCACTTCCAAGAGCACCCATTGGCCGGCAGTCGGCAGCGCCCCCATGTTCTCCAGCGTGGTAGTGCCGGGGGTGCCGTAGGGAATGCTATTAGCACCCCAATACGCGCGGTGGTTCCACGAGCCGTCATTCCACTGCAGCATGACTTCGCTGGGCGGATTAGCCGGATCCAAATAGACATAGGCGAACAGGACATCGCCCGTGTTAACCGTCATGGTCTGTGAAGCACCGCTGAAATAATGCTGGTGCAAGCCCGCCGCGACGGTGGACTGGTTGGCTACCGTGCCCGAATAGGGTGCCGGATTGCTGCTGACCCAGTTCCAGGCGTCGCCGCCATCGGTGCCGGGCACCGCGCCGGCCGGCAAGGTATCATCCACCCAGACGACCGTATTGGAGCTCGTGCCGCCGCCGCCGCCACCCGGAGGATTGGTTGTGCCGCCGATGTAGCCAGTAGAGCCCACCGGCGTCAGGAAAGTGCCGATGCTTGGGTTGTAGTAGGTGCCGCTGGCGGAGGTTTCGAGTTTAACGGCGCGGACCATGTAATTGGCGGCGCCGGAAGCGCTGGCATCGGTGTAACTGGTGCCGGTTACTGGTGAAGTAGTGAGCCGGGTGAACCCATTGGTGCCGGCGGCGCGATAGACATGATAGCCCAGGACGCTGTCGCTGGAGGCAGCCCAGTTGAGGGTAATTTGGCTGCCGTTGGTGGTGGCGGTGATCGTGCCAGGCGGGGCCACTACGTGCATGCGCAGCGTGGGATCCCCCATCAACCCGATGTGAATTTCGCCCGCGGCGCTGTTGATTTGATTCTGATAAAGGCCGTTGGGCCCGTTGTTCTGGGTTAAGCGCGCGCTATAACCGATGGGCATGCCCAAGGCCATGTGGTGCATGAACCAGTGGGGCCGGCCCGACCAGGCGCAGGTCAACCCGTAGCTGGGCAGCGCCAGCACGCCGCGCATTATGTTGTCCTGGGAATCCCAGTCGCCCAGCCAACTGCCAAAGAGCAGCGTGAATACCGCTTGCACATCGTTGGTCCACAGCTCGCGGGTGAGCAGATCATTGTACGAATCGCTGTTGCCCAACCCGGCGATGCTGGTGAAGCTACCTGCCCCGCAGCCATACGCCCATAGGTACGCATTGGTGTGAAGCGTCGGGGTCCACGTGCCGTTGGTGGGGGTCATCGTGACGTTGTTAGCGCCGAAGAACGTCGAGAAATTGCGCCAACCGCTGGCGGCAAAGGCCTCGCCGCTACGCACGCCGAAGAAATCACCCACAATGCCGCGGCGTGGCAGGTCGAACTGTTTGGTGCGGAAGCGATGGTCTTTGTTCAGGTAGTTGCGCAACAGATCCAGCTCGCTCGGGAAGGTGGACGGTCCGCCATTCCAGAGCACACCCGGCATGTTGGCCAAGTCAACGCGACCGACCATCAGCTTGATGGGGGCCGGGAAGGTGCTTTGGTCGAATTTGCCATCCCCCGGCACATTGGTATTGCGAGGATCATACTGGCCGGTGACGTTGACGGAATTGTCCGTCCAGACGCCGTCCATATCGCCGTAATAGCCGTCGCAAGGCCAGGCGCCCTGGTGGTCAGGCGTGTGGCCATCGGGGACGATGTTGCCTGAATAGGGCACCGGCACATGGCCGAACAGGAACACCGCCTGGACATTGGCCGGGTCGGCGTTGTATTGAGCCACGATTCGGCTTTTGACGCTGGTGACGGGGTCAGTGCGGTTCACATTGAGGCGGATGACCGACCAGCCGTCGCCGGTGAGGTCCTGCTGAAGTTGGGCCAGCTCATTGGTCAGAGCGGCGGCGTAAGTATTATCGACCACCAGCAAGAGTTTGCCTCGGGAATCGGTCATCGGCACGTTGATGCCGGAGTAAATGTACCCATAGCCGGTGTATTGCGAGGTGATTTTAACAATCTGGTATTCATAAGCCTGGCCGGCCTGGACGTTGCTATCGGTGTAGCTGGTGGCAGTGCCCGGAAGGTTCACGCCATTACCCCAGGAGGTGTCGGTAAGCCCTTTGCGATAGACGGTGTAGCTGTTGGGGAGCATGTACTGGTCTTGTGGCCAGTTTAGCGTGATCCGCGCAGGTGAAGCCTGCACGGTCGCGCTGACCTGGACAGAGTACTCCCAGGTCATTTCAATCGCCCGGCCCGTATGCGCGGCGGCGAACATCAAGAGCAGGCTCGTTGCGGCACTGATAAGTTTTCGCATAGTGCCGTCACAATGCCGATTGCAGCGGGATTAAAGAATCGGCAGACCTCCCTTTATCCTGTCGGGGTACCCGGAAAAGCTGTGTCGGTGTTTGGCTGACACATTCCGGAGCCTGAAGCCGAATTCGCTTTCACGACTGCGGGCGTTCGAGTTTATCGCGGAGGCACCGCAGTTAACTCACTGCGGCGGGGGCGAGCTAAGAATGCGTGGTTTACGAGGCGAGCGGCTTGGTTGGCAGGTCTGGGTCTGGCCTGCGTGGGCCGTACCAAATGTCCTTGTCGTGCCTGTCGCGCAGCGAACGTGGGCCGCGCCGGGTCAGCCGCCATAAGGCCACCAGGATCTCCCAACCCGAGTAAGTGCGTAGCTTGCGCGCCGAGGTGACAACATGTTCGCGCAACACCACGAACCGACCGTGCCGCCGGAGCGCCCAGCTCAAGGCGCACTCCTCGCTGGCAAACAGCGTTTCGTCAAAGCCGCCAATAGCCGCAAAGGCATCCCTGCGGCAGAAGACAAAGCAACCCGCAGCCAGGCCGGCAGCGCGATACAGCCTTGAGAACACCGGCAGCAGCACCCGGGCATAAGGCGGCACGCGACCTTCGAATTGAATCGTGCACCCGCCCCCGACCGCCCCCGCCTGCAGCGCGCTGAGGGCGGCCCGCACGGCTTCCGGGGTAACCAGCGTGTCGGCGTCCACGAAAATCAGACCGTCGCCAGTAGCGGCACAAGCCCCGGCATTGCGCGTGGCGGCAATTTGCCGCCGACTCACCGCTACGACGCTGGCCCCTTTGGCTCGCCCGATTTCCGCCGTTTTGTCTGTGGACCCATCATCGGCGACAATGATTTCGTAGGGGACGGCCAACGTTTTCGCCGCCTTGAGCAACGCATCCAGCGTCGCGCCCAGCAGCGCCTCCTCATTCCACGCCGGGATGATGAAGGACACCAAGCGAATCGGGCCGGGGTGCGACTCAGGCGCGGCGGTCATGGCAATTTCGACAGGGCGGCCCAATATGGCTCACGATAGTGGCTCATTCCAGACCGCTGGCCTGACGTGCGCGCTTGAGCACCTGTTGGGCCAGCGCGCGGGCCTTGGCCGCGCCTTTGGCCAGAACCTGTTCCACGTAATCGGGGTGGGCGAGCAACTCAGCGCGGCGGGCACGTGCTGGGGCAAAAAGCTGCCAGTACTGCTCGAAAAGCGCCTTCTTTAGATCGCCGTATCCGAGGCCGCCGGCGCGCAAGCGCTCCTCGTACAGGCGGGCCAGGTCAGCCGGGGCGACGAGCTTGAGCAGTTGAATCGCGAGGTTCTGGTCAGCATCGGGCTTGGGTTCCTGCGGGGACCGGCTGTCCATTTTAATGGCCATGACCTTTTTGCGCAGGGTCTTTTCCTCGCCGAAAATCTCAATCGCATTGTCGTAGCTCTTGCTCATCTTTTCGCCGTCAATCCCGGGCACCCGCGCTACTTCGGCGCGGATGCGCGGCTCGGGGAGGACAAAGGTTTGGCCGTATTGTTCGTTGAATTTGACCGCGATGTCCCGTGTGACCTCTAAATGTTGTTTTTGGTCCTGGCCAACCGGGACCACGTTTGAATCGTAGATGAGAATATCGGCGGCCATGAGCACCGGATAGGCGAATAACCCAAAGTTTGGAGAAATTCCTTTTGCCAGCTTGTCCTTATAGGAGGTGCATCGCTCCAGCAGACCCATAGGCGTAATGGAACCCAGAATCCAGGTCAGTTCAGTCACTTCCGGCACATCCGATTGCCGAAAGAAAACAGTCCGTTGCGGGTCCAGGCCGCAGGCCAGGAAATCCAGCGCGACGTCCAGGACATTGCGGCGCCGCTCGGCGGGGTCGAACAGGGAGGTCATTGAATGATAGTCGGCGATGAAGTAAAACGCCTCGCCCTGCTCCTGTAGCTCGATGGCGGGCTTCATCATCCCGAAATAATTTCCCAAATGCAACGCCCCGGACGGCTGTATGCCCGATAAAATTCGCATTTGGTCAGGGTAACAAAGGGTTGTTTCTGGGAAAAGGCGGAATAGGCTCAACCGGGGTGCAAGGCGCCATGCTCGACGCGCCACCGCTGCACCTGCCGGCCGAGTTCCTCGGGCCAATTCTCTTCCGTGGCGGTCATAAAGACCTGGCCGCGAGCGTGATGCGCGCGCTCCAATAAAGGCACCAACCCGCTGCGGCGCTTCAGATCGAGTTCGCCCATGATATCATCGATCAACAGCACCGGGGGCGCGCCGTGCAATGCCGTGAGATACTCCGCCTGTGCCATTTTCAGCGCGATGGCGGCGGTGCGTTTTTGGCCCTCACTGCCAAACTGCGCTATGTGCCGGTCCGCAAGCATGAGTTCTAAATCGTCTCGATGCGGGCCTACCACAGTGGTGCGATAGGCCCGCTCGCGGTCCCGGGATTGCGCTAACTGGACCGCGAAGTCGCCGTTGATTGCCGGCGCGTATTCAAGGTGCAGCTCCTCGGTCCCGCGGGCGATTCGCCGATACGCGTCCCGCGCCAGCGGTGCCACTTTCGGCAGCAGCCCGCTGCGATGCTGGACCAGTTCCTGTCCCGTGCCGACCAACTCCCGCGAGAAGCTCTCGAGTGCGATGGGGTTGGGGTGCGCCTGCTTGAGCAGCGCGTTGCGCGAGCGCAGCGCCTGCGTGTAGCGCAGCAGTAACGTGAGGTAGCCCGGGTGGGTCTGCGAGAGCAAAAGGTCCATGAACCGGCGGCGCCCGCGTCCCGGCCCTTTGATTAACAGCAAGTCCTCCGTGCAGAATACAACCGTGCGCAATGTGCCCAGATAGTCCGTCAATTTGCGCATTGGCCGGCCATCCAGGTTGAGGCTGCGTTCGCGCGGAGACCAATACATTTTTGTCTCGTGGCTGCCCTGGCTGACGATCTGGCTGCCAGCGAAGTAGCCCTTTTGACCATGCCGAACCATCTGCGCGCCGCCCACGCCGCGAAAGGAGCGCAGCGTCGCAATGAGGTAAATCGCCTCTAGAATATTCGTCTTGCCTTGAGCATTGTCACCCAGCAATAAGTGAAATCCGGGACCGAAGTCCGCATCCAGCCGCGCGTAATTGCGGAAATCTCGAAGCCGGAGGTGAGCCAAATGCACGGGGAGTTGTTGCCACAAAAGGGAGCGGTGGGAAATGCAAATCCGAAGGGCAGCTTGCGGTAGTAATGGATGGCTGATGGCCCCCTTGCCCGCTGCACGCCCGCAAAAAAACCCGGCAGCGCAAGCTGCCGGGTTTCTGAAGATCTGTGTTCAACTAGAACGGCGGCGGGCCCGCTTCAGGAACGGCGCGATAGAAGCGCTGGGCGGAGCTGCCGGAATCCGGATCCACAAAATCAATCGTGCCGTTGATCACCTGGTTGGTGCACACCGGCGTCCAATGCGCCAGGTCCGTCGAGTACTCCACGTGATACCACGCGCCATCCGGGCCGGTGGCGGTCAGGTTGAAGCTGTTGCCGCCGATCATGCCGCTGTTCGGATGCGGCATCCGGCTGTCGAGGATGAGCACCCCGGCAGCGCGGGGGAACCCAACCACGTAATTGGTTCCTGGGGTCAACCGCACCACCACCGTGCTATTAATGTCCGGCGCACCGTCATCAATCGGCACGACGTTAATCTCTGCGCGGCGTTCGCCGGCTGGAATGGTCACCTCACCCGAGAGCGGCACGTAATCGACGCCGTTGGTTGCCATTCCACCCACGGTATAGGTCACGTCGAGTTCGTCATTGGTCGCGCCAAAGCGGAACACGGTAAACGTCGCGTTCTTGGGTCCACAATTGGTGAAGAAGTGACAAATGGGCGTCGGCCCCAGCCAGTTGGTCCAGGAGGGCATACCGGTCAAGCCGAGCCACGGCCAGCAATTGGTGCCTTCAATCGCTATCGGGTCCGTCGCAACAATCCCGACAAAGGGCGGCCGGTTGGTCGGCGGCGGCAGCGAGGGCAGCACGCTGACGAGCACCGTTTGTGACGTGTTGCTTAACCCATTGTTGGCTGTGGCCACCGCCGTCAACGAGATATTCGTGCCCAGCGGCGCATTACTCCAGACCAGCGTCCAGAAGTTGCTCCCGCCGATTGCGATTGGTGAAACCGGGATTTGGTGTGCATCGCCCAGGCTGGTGCCGTTTTCAAAAAATTCGACCGAGGTGACATAACCGCCCCAATCGGCCGCGTAGGCGAACAGCGGAATGTTCACCGGTGCTCGAAACACCGCGCCATTGGGCGGGCTGGTGATGCGCACAATCGGGGCGTTGGTGGGAGGCGGTGGCGGCCCTTGCAGGACGGAGATATTGACCGTCGCGGAAGTAGTCGAGGCACCGCCATTATCAGTCGCGACGGCCGTAAGCGCATAATTGCTCGGCGGGATATTCGACCAAGTCAGTAGATAAACCGGACCGACAACCCCGCCGATCCCTGGTGGGTCGAGCACGACCATTGTCCCGGCACCCAGGTCGGCCCCGTTGGCAAAGAACTCGACATTCGTAACCCGTCCGTCCAAATCCCCAGCCCGGGCCAGGAGCTGGATGTTCACCGGAGTATAGTACACGGCGCCGTTGGGCGGACGTAGAATGGCCACGGCCGGTGGGATATTAGTGATCGTCTGCCCCCAAGTGCTGCAGACCAGCCCAAAGGTGACAAGGAAATAGCCGCCCATTCCGAGCCAAAGAGTCCTCTTAAGGTGTTTTGTACAACTCATATGTGATCTTTCTTTCATGCCCGCCTTAAGTTGGTATGATGGCATTTAAGCTGACCCAGCCTTATGGTCAAGTCCGTACTTTGCCTGAGTTAGGCTGGCTTTTGCCCTGGTTTAGGCACCTGCTGTGCACGGAGGAAAACCCTGAGAACCGCTGTGTTTTGACAGCTTACGCCGTTAGCGCCGGGCTGGCACTCGGCGCTTGGCGACCGTCCAACAGCGCGGTCGCTATTCCGCGCGCTTGTTCGATCAACGCTAAGTCCCTGGCAAGATCACCGAAGCGGAACTCAGGGATGCCGCTTTGTTGCGCCCCCAGCAGTTCCCCCGGGCCGCGCAGCTTCAAATCAGCTTCCGCGATTTGGAACCCATCCGTGCTTTGCTCCAGAATCTGCAGCCGTTGCCGGGCGACCGGATTCCGCGCCGCGGCCACCAGAATGCAATAGGACGCAGCGCCGCCGCGGCCAATTCGGCCGCGGAGTTGGTGCAGTTGGGCCAACCCGAACTGCTCGGCATTTTCGATCAGCATGACGGTGGCATTCGGCACATCCAGCCCGACCTCGATCAGCGAAGTCGTGAGCAGCACCTGAAGCGCGCGCGTCCGAAATCGTTTCATGACGGCTTCTTTTTCAGCCGCACGCTGGCGCCCGTGCAGCAAGCCAACGCTGTAAGGCGCGAGCTTAGCCTGAACATTTTCATATTCCCTGACGACCGCCTTGACAGAGTCAGAGCCGGTGTCCTCGACCCGCGGATAAACGACATAGGCCTGTTCACCGGCCGCGAGCCGGCTGCGGATGAACTCCCAAACCTGAGGCAGTTTGTCAGCCGGCCGGACGAATGTCCGGATCTGGCCACGTCCGGGCGGTGACTGGTCCAAAACAGAAACATCCAGATCGCCATAGACCGTCAAGCCCAGCGTACGCGGAATCGGCGTGGCGGTCATCACCAGCAAATGAGGGTATGCGCCTTTTCGAACGAGTTCCTCCCTCTGAACGACGCCGAACTTGTGTTGTTCGTCAATGATCACCAAACCCAGGTTCTCCGGCTCAAAACCAGGCTGAATCAATGCATGCGTCCCAATGTAAATGCAAGGTCTGCCCACTATGCCCTCCGACCTCGGGCCTGCGCTTTCTGACTTCTGACCTCTGGTTTCTGACCTCTGATTTCTGACCTCTGGTCTCTGGCCTCTCGCTTCCGTCTTCCAACTTCCTGTCCGCAGCCCTAGCTCGATTCCGAGCGGCTCGAGCCAACCGGTGAATGTGCGGTAATGCTGCTCAGCCAGAATTTCCGTCGGTGCCATCAAAGCAACATTGAACCCGCTCTCCAAACTCATTAGCGCGCAGCAGGCGGCCACGACAGTTTTGCCCGAACCGACGTCACCCTGGAGCAGGCGACGCATCGGGTGCGGCCCACCCATGTCCTTGCGCAACTCGCGCAGCACGCGCGTTTGCGCCTCCGTCAGCTTAAAGCCCAGCCGGGCCAGAAACGGCCGGATCAGGCGATTATCCCCGGCACAGGGCCGCGCGCGCGCTTTGGTTTGGAGCTTGCGCCGGCGCGTCTGCACCTCGAGCTGCAGCTCGATGAATTCGTCCAATGCCAGCCGGCGCCGGGCGAGCGGCGGCTGCTGGTCGGCTTCAGGGAAATGAATCATGCGGATTGCCTCGGCTCGGGAGGGCAAGGTAGCGAGTGGGTTGGGGGTCCTGTTGCTGGCAGGCGCCGAGGATTTGCCTTTCTCGGCCGAATTGGACGGCGGCTTCGAATTAGCAGGGCCGCTGTTCTCGGAACTCTGCAACAGCGCCAACGGCCAGGGGTCAGGAATTTGCGCGCCGAACGCCTGCACCGTTCGCCACATCAGCGAGCGCAACCAACGCTGCGGCAACCCTTCGGTCAGCGCATAAATCGGCGTGAGCCGGTTCAGATGAATGAAATTCTCTTCTCCGCCCTCGAGCACCTCGGTTTCGGGATGGTCGATTGTCCTGGGCTTCAGCTCGACCGGCCTGCCAAAGGCCAGCACCTCGTCGCCGCGAGCGAAGTATTTGTCCATGAACGGCAAGTTCCACCAACGGCAGTGGAGCCGTGCCGTGCCGTCATCGAGGATTACTTCGCAAACCGATTTGGTGTGATGTTTAAACCATTTCACACCCAGCGCGATGACTTTGCCGCGCACGATAGCCGGCTCGCCGCGCTCCAGACTCGCAATCGTCCGCAGGTGTTGCCGGTCTTCGTACCGCCGCGGCGCGTGCAACAGCAGGTCGGAGATCGTGCGGATTCCCAGCCGCTCCAATTGACTCGCTCGCTCGGGGCCGACCCCGAGCAGCGTCGCGACCGGACGGGCCAAAGGCGAGGATTGTGTCTGGGGAGGGCGCGCCGTCATCCGTGACGCAACATACAAATCGGCTCCGGCCGGTTCAATGTCAAAGCCGCGGCCGGTCACCAGCCATCAGTTTTTGGCGCGTATACGCGATTAAACCGCCGGCATCCAGAATTGCCTGACGCGAACGCGGCAGGGGCACCAGCGGAAACGCCTTGCCGGTGCTGCGATTGGTCACAGACTCAGGCGCCAATTCCAGCTCATCGCCTTCGGCCGCTTCGATGGTCGGGCAAACCAGCATCCGCAGGCCCAGGTTAATTCCGTTCTGGAGGAAGATACGAGCAAAGCTCCGCGCAATGATCACCAGTTCGTGCCCTTTCAGACAGGACACGGCCTGTTCGCGCGAGGAACCGCACCCGAAGTTCTTTCCGCCCACCACCACGCTACCGGGCGAAACCTCTTTGGCTTTCAACCGCGTGTGGAACGCCGTGTCGTCGGCAAAGGCAAACTGCGGCGTTTCTTTCGGCAGGACAGTCGCCATGTAGCGGCCGGGATAAATGACATCGGTCGAAACATCGTCACCAACAGTGAGAACCACGGTAGGCATAACGTTGAAGGGTTAGCGCATCACTTGTGCGACGCTGACTTGGGTTTGGTTCTTTTGACGTGGATCGGTAATCACTCCAGTGATCGCCGAGGCAGCGGCAACCGCCGGCGAGCACAGATACACTTCGGCATTGGGATTGCCCATACGGCCTTTGAAATTTCGGTTGGTGGTCGAGAGCGCGACCTCGCCATCCCCCAATGCTCCTTCATGCACGCCCAGGCAGGGACCGCACCCGGAGTTCATCACGACCGCGCCGGCTTCCATAAAAACACCCACATAACCTTTGGCCAGCGCTTGCCGATATACCTTGGCCGACGCCGGAAAAATCAGCATCCGCGTTTGCGCCGCTACCTTTCGGCCTTTAAGGATTTTTGCGGCGACAGCCAAATCATCAAACCGGCCGTTGGTGCAGGAGCCGATGACCACTTGGTTAATCTTGCGCCCCACAACCTCGGTGACCGGTTTCACATTATCCACCGTATGCGGACAGGCGATTTGCGGTTGCAGTTTGCTCACGTTGACTTCGAGCACTTGTTCATAGGCCGCATCCGGGTCGGGCGCAACCAGGTCCAGCGGTTCAGTCACCCCAGCCTCCTCGCGCAAATAGCGCGCGGTTTCCTCGTCGCCGGGGACAATGCCGGCCGTTGCCCCGGCTTCCACCGCCATATTACACAACACCAACCGGCCGGAGGTGGACATCCGTCGAATGGTCTCACCGTGGAATTCGAGCACTTTGAAATTGGCCCCCTGCGCCGTGAGCTTTCCAATCAGATGCAGAATCAAGTCCTTAGGACCCACGAATTCCTTGAACCGCCCAGTCACGACCACCTTGAGCGTGGTGGGCACTTCCACATTCACGACCGTGCCCAGCGCCCAAACGCTGGCCATCTCGGTCGCGCCGATCCCAAACGCGAATGCCCCCAGCGCACCGTGACTGGTGGTGTGCGAATCGGTGCCGACGACCACCGCGCCGGGCCGGACATAGCCGTTCTCGGGCAGAATCTGGTGGCAGATGCCGCCGACATCTCCACGCACATCGTGAAATTTCGCAATCTGCTGCGCGGCGACAAACTCCCGCACCTTCTTTTGATTGGAAGCCGTCTTGGCCGATTCGGCCGGAACGCGGTGGTCGAAAATCACCGCAACGCGGCTCGGGTCCCACAGTTTGGGGGCAAGATTGGTGTCCTGGTAAATCTCGAAGAACTGGTTCAAGACCAGTGCGGCGTTCTCGTGCGACATTGCCAGGTCCACTCTAGGTTCTACCACGTCGCCTGGCTTGACCGCAGGCATTCCGGATGCCCGGGCCAGAATTTTTTCAACAACAGTCATAGGAAACTCGATTTGCTTGCTTTACTGAACACCGAATACTGAACACTGAATGCTGGACATTGCCCTCACACGATCTTCCCCTGTCCTTTATACTTATTTTGGATTCTTTCTTTGGGCAGATAATGGTCTTCCAGTTTCCGGTATTGCTTGAGCCCGACGGCATCGGTGTACTCCTCGAATGAGGAAACCCATTGTGTTTGTCCCGCCAGAATGCCCGTGGGCGAGTTCTTAAGCGCGGTGAAAAAGGACGTCAGCGCTTTGTGGGTCACCATGACCGAAGCGACTGGAATCGAAACACGCCCCACCCGCATCGCCGCCAGTTCCGGAATCGGCACCAGTTCAGTTTTCATCCCCGAGACGCCATCCATCAAATTGACCGAGAGCGGGCCTTCGATGCGCTCGACCGCGCGTTGGATGTCAGCCCTGGTTTTGATTCCGTCGATGAAGGCCAGGTCGGCGCCCGATTCCAAATACAAGTTGCACCGGCGGATTGCCTCGTCCAGGCCGTGCACCGCGAAGGCGTCAGTCCGCGCGTTGATGATGAAATCGCTGTCGAGGCTGTCCCGAACGTCGGCGCAAGCGCGGACTTTGCCGGCCATTTCCGCGGCATTAATGACTTCTTTGCCGGCCATGTGCCCGCAACGCTTCGGAAAGATCTGGTCTTCGATATTCATTCCGGCGACGCCCATCGCGATAAGCCGCTCGGCGATCCAGGCGGCATTGACCGCGTTGCCCCCGCCCGTATCGACATCGGCCATGACCGGAATCGTGGTTGTCTGCGCGATGTTCCATGTGCAATCGAGAATGTCTTTCATCTGCACCAGGCCCACGTCCGGCCGGCCCAGCAGCGACCCGGCCAGGCCGTAACCTGAAACCTGGATGGCCTCGAAGCCACAGGCCTCGATCACGCGCGCGCTCAGCGCGTCGTGGCAACCGGGCACGACAACCGCGCGCCGGGCCATGATCGCATTGCGTAAAGCAGTTGATTTTTTCATAAGCTTACAATTCAGCCGCGATGGCCTGCGCCATCTCCTTGGTGGTATGGGTGCCGCCCATATCGTAGGTGCGAACTTTGCTTTGCTGGATGACGCGGGCAACCGCCTCTTCCACAGCGGCGGCTTTGGTGGTTTCGCCCAGCCATTCGAGCATCATCTTGGCCGCCAAAATCGTCGCAATCGGGTTCACTTTGTCTTGGCCTGCGTACTTGGGCGCCGAACCGTGCGTCGGCTCGAATACGGCCAGTTTCGTGCCGATATTGCCTGAGCAACCAAATCCGAGGCCACCGACCATTTGCGCGCACAAATCCGAGATGATATCGCCGTAAAGGTTCGGGGCGACCAGCACGTCGTAATTGAACGGGTTCTTCAACAACCACATCGTCATGGCATCGATATTCGCCTCGTCCATGGCAATCTCGGGAAAGTCCTTTGCGACTGCCCGCGCGGCCTCGAGAAACAATCCGTCACTGGCGCGGACAACGTTTGCTTTGTGGACCACGGTCAGCTTCTTGCGCTGATGCCGGCGCGCATACTCGAACGCGGCGCGCACGATGCGCTCCGAACCCGCGCGCGTGTTGATTTTGCAGGAGACGGCGTATTGGTCAGGCGGCAATCGCCCGAATTGCGCGAAGGCTGGGGCCAGCCGGGTTAAGGTCGAAGCCAGTTCCAAGGGCACCGGCGAAAACTCGACCCCGGAATAGAGGTCCTCAGTGTTTTCACGAAAGATCACCAGGTCGAGACCGGGCTTGAAGTTGAGCGGGTTGCCGGGGTAAGCCTTGCACGGCCGCAGACAAATATACAAATCGAATTGCTGGCGCATCCGCACAATTGGCGAGCGATAAGACAAGCCCTTGTTTTGCAGCGCCGGCGCCAGTTCCGCCGCGGCGCTCTTCGCCGGCTTCGAGGTGATCGCCCCAAACAACGCCGCATCCACGTTCTCGAGCAACTCGACGGTGCGGCGGGGCAAAGCTTCCCCTTCCCGCCGCCAGAATTCCCAGCCGATATCGCCAGGCAAATAGGCCGCATCCAATTGCAGCTTTTTGAGGACGATGCTCGCCGCTTCGAGCACCTCTGCCCCGATGCCGTCTCCCGGCAACCAGGCAATCTTGTATTTAGCCATAAAGGCCTGCCGGCGCGCACCTCGCCGTTCTAGTTTATTTCTGAGCTAATTAGGGTCAAGGCACAAGAAGAAAATGCACGCCATGAAACGCCATTAACACCTGACATCCACCGCCTGCTGGATTGTTGGCTCTGCACTCTCTTGGCCGCGATTCCTGCGGCCTGGCCAGCGCATTTTATTATTATGCCGTCACGTTCGATGAAACCCGCGGCTTGAACGGCAGGTCCAGCGGTGGGAACATCCCCTGCGAAAATGAGTGGCAGGATACATCGCGGTGTGCTCCTCTGGGTTTGCGGAACCTTGCTCAGTGGAAGGGCCGCCGCAGCCGGTCCCACGCGAAACTTGTACTCGCCGCATCCGCAGGTGACGAATCTCGTAGAGGGGATTTCATGGCCGAAAGGTCAGGCGCTGCCGACTTTTGCCGCGCCTGCGCCTGAGCTCGATAGCATCGAACTGCAGGCCCTGACCGGCGACGAGCAGATTACCTTCTCGGCTTTGCAGGGCCAGGTGAACCGCCAACAGCCAAGGATTTACCTGCTCGATGCTCGTGCGGGTGAAGGTCCCGACACCTGGGCAAACACTGCCACGGTTGGCCTCAAGTCGAGGAAACTCTTCACCAGCGAAAATAAATACGATTTACTCGCGAAATACGCCGGCGAGGTGCGGGGATTGGTGCTTTATGATCCTATGGTCAGCCCGCATTACCGTAATCTCGCATGCACGGTAGCCGGAGTGCGCCGAGCATTGCCCGTGACGCCCGCGATCCGCCTGCGTCTTCAGGAACACGGAATTGCGCTACCCGTCCTGGTTGACCTAACCAAACTCAAATATTCGTCACCCCTCGAGATCTACCAGCACCTCTACCAGAACTACTGGGCGCACTGCGAGAAACGCTTGATTGTGAGCGCCCGGCCAACTGACCTCCACCACATCCGGGACATCGCGGCCGCCTGCGGCGCTGCCGTCGTGTGGCTGGATAATCGGATTCCAGCAGAACGAGACCTGATGCGGAAATTTTTTCGCGACATGCATGCCGGCGAAGCCGTCGCGCTGGGCTGGTACACCACAGAGCGTTCCGGGATCACCACCGCCTCGGAGTTCGGCATCGGAACCATGGCCGCCGACTTCTACCTCAACGCCAGCGTCTTCTCGGGGACGGACCATCACATTCAAATCCCAAAGGTGCCTCCGATGCCGGAGCTAACGAACAAGGTCTATGTCGCCATCTTCATCAGCGACGGTGACAATATTCAGTATGTGCAGCACGCGCTACGGCGGATCTGGGACCGCTCGACTTCCAGCCGCGGCAAGGTCCCCTTGAATTGGACGATTGCCCCTGGCCTGGTGGATATCGGCCCCGGGCTCCTGAATTACTACTACACCACGGCTACTCCAAACGACTGCTTTGTCTGTGGCCCATCCGGAATGGGCTACCTCATGCCTTGTAACACTCTGAATGAGCCCGGGGCTCCGGTGGGCGTTTACACCCAAGACCCAAAGCGAATGGATGGCTATACCCGGTTAACGGAAACCTACCTGGAACGCTCCGGGCTGAGAGTGGTGACCATTTGGGACAACGCAACGCCCCCGCAAAGGGCCTCTTACGCGGACCAGTGTCGCTCGCTCTACGGTGCCACTGTGCAAAATTTCAAAGACGTTCCCTCCGTGCAGGGCAGCCTCGAGCGCGACCGGATCCCATTCGATAAGCTGGTCATCCCTTACGCGACCAAATACGGGCACATCCGCGGCTCGTTGGCGGACGAGATCCGCAGTTGGGATGGGAACGCACCTCGGTTCCTCGCCTACCAAGTCAGCATTTGGGGCGAAATGAAACCCGCTCGAATCGTCGAGCTGCAGGACGACCTGGACCGGGAGTTTCCGGGTAAAGTGCAGTTCGTCAGGGCCGATCACTATTTCAACCTCTATAATCAAGCCACGGGTCGGCCGTTCAATCTCCTGCTCTCTCCGAAAACCTTGCTTAAAGGAAGCAGTGCATCCGCCGGTCTCGAACGGGTTGCCGATGGTACGCCCGCCACCCTTTGGACTTCTTCGGGTACAGGGACGCAATGGTTGGAATTCGATTTTGGCGATGTTTACGAAATCAGCCGCTATGTCATCCGACAGGCCGGTGCAAACGGGCTGAGCCGTCGTTTGAATACCCGGGATTTTGTGGTGCAGGCGCGCGCTCCTGGTGATGCCTGGACGACCCTCGATAAAGTAAAAGGCAACACCAGCGACGTCACCGACGTGGACCTGGAACCGGTGAAGGCCAGGTCTGTAAGAATCCTCATGACTAATCCGGGTGCGGATTCCACCGCGAGAATTTCGGAAGTAGAGATCTTTGGAAAGAAAGGCCGTTAACCAGCAGTGGCTTCAGCGGGAAGTTGCCTTGGACGAAATTCGGACCGTCATGCCTGAGGATTGAATTCCGATTTCATGAGCCAACCTCGCATCCGCAATCGAAGCCGCCACTCCGCAACACCAGAGCGGCGGCCTCGAAGCCATTTTCGGAGCCCGACCTCATTGCGTTAGCCGGAAAAAGAGCTGCCCGACGGATGCCGGCACTACGTACGGATTGGTCGCAGCGGGCAGGTTGGTCCAGGAACCACTGACCAGCGAACTGCGCATCTGCAGGGTGCCCGGAGAATTCCAAATCACCGCGGCGTTGCCGGTCGGCAAGGTTTGAATCGCCAGGCGGCCCAGCGGCAGGCTCGGCACCAGCAGGCCCGCAACATTAGTATAGGAGATCACCCCGCTGCTCGGAGCTTGGTTTTCGGGAACAAATCCCGGCGTCATTCCCTGGAATACTAAGTTCAGCACATTGGTTGGGAAAACCGCGGTGTTGTCGGATGCGAAGGTGGCGGATTTGGAAACACCGAACTCAAAGTTGCTGCCGGGAGAGGCCGGCAAGCAAGCCCAGTTCAGGTCATTAATCGAACCTTCGTTGAAGCCCCCGTTCTTTTCCTGATAACTATAGCCGCTTTGAATGAGCAGCTCCGAGCCGATGCTCCCGGGAAGGTAGCCGGTATTGATGCTGTTGTCCGTGTCAAAAAACATATTCACGTAGTAAGGGAATTGCCCTGACGCCGCCGGTATGTCGTGCCAGAGTGTCACTAGGAAATAGTAGTGGCTGGCGTCATCATACATGTAAATATCTTTGAAGTCCGCCGCCCCGTCGGTGCCGCTGGGCCCGCTATAGATAGGGGAAAGCCCCTCCCAGTCGGCAAAGGTGCCATCAATCGTAATGTCTCGGGCAAAAGCAGCCGTCGTGTTCACCGTATTGCCAAAAAGGTCGTTCACTCCATTGACGGTGAGCGAGTAAACTGTCCCGAAACTGACCGCTGAGGCAGTCGTCAATGTCACTTGGGTGGCGTCGCCTGGATTGAGCGCGGCCCCTATGATGCTTATGCCCCCACTCAACCGGTATTCAGCCGGGTTGCCAGCAGTTGTGCCATCCACCGGCTTGGAGAAGTTGACCACGATTTGGGTGGAACTTGCCGAAATCTGAATCACAGCCGGCGCAACAGTGTCCCGCAAAACCGTCAGTGTCGCCGTGCGGCTGTTGGTCGAGCCGGCCGGGTTGCTTGCCCTCACATAGTAAGCGCCCGCATTGGTGAGTGTTGCGAAAGGCATCGTAAAGGAGACATTCGTGGCTCCCGAAATAGGACTGTTGTTCTGATACCATTGGTACTGGATAGGCGGGGAACCAGCCACCACGGCGGCAACCGTGACCGACTGGCCTTCAACGACCACCTGGTCCGTGGGTTGGCTCGCATCGCTAAAAGTGACCGGAGTGTTGCTGACCGTCAGCACCGCCGCCCGCGTGGTGTTGGTTGACAGGGGGTTGCTGATAACCAGCGCGTAGGAACCCGCGTTTGTCCCCAGCACAATCGGGATGGTGTAGGTCGCGTTGGTAGCCCCCGGAATGGGATTGCCGTTTTCGAGCCACTGATAGGACAGCGGACCGGAGCCGGCGAACACCCCGGCGAACGTGGTTGGATTGCCCGCGACCACCAATCGGTCGGCAGGCTGGGTAGCATCGGTCAGCAGCACCGGAAATTGCGCTCCGGCAGTGAGGGAGAGCCCAAAGACCATATCCGCAGCGCTGGCAGGGGCCTGATGCGCTTCCACTTCCAGAATGTTGTCGCCGTACTGCAAGACTCCCCCATCGATGCCAACAATATCGGCGTGCCTGCCTGGGGAATTTGTGGCCGCCGCCGCGGTCGCATAAGTGACCGAACCGGCGGGCATTCTAATCCGCGTCACTTCCGCGCCGTTGATGTAATACACGGCCCCGTCGCTCAGATAATTCGTCACCACGAATGCGACATTGCCGGAATCGTTGATCCATTGAAAATGTGTCCGGAAGTAATACGTATTTGGCCCGCTCACCAGCGCAGTATTGATCGGCGGATAAGAGGACGGAGAGGGTGTATAACCGAACAATCCCAGCCCCGGACTCCATCCCGCCTGAGTGTCATCGTATGCCTGGTCAAGCCAGTTTGTGCCAAGGTCGGTTCCTGAATCATTCACTTGCCATGACGAATTTGTCAAAGTCACCAGCGCAAGATTGTTGGTGAGGACTGCCGGAATGTCCGCAAACGTGTAAACCAACCCGCCGGACGGAGGGACAAACGTGGTATTGACGTAGCTGGTGTTATCCCCCTCGAGCAACACCGCAATCGTGCTGTTGGGAAATACCAGGGTGCTGTCGGAGGCGTAACTGGCGGCGCGAGATATCGCGATTTCGAAATCCAGGTTGTCGGCCGACCCCGCGATCGCCCAGCCCAGATTATTTATCGCGCCCTCGTTAAACCCGCCGTTCTTTTCCTGATACCCGCCTCCCCACTGCACCAGCATTTCCGAACCGATGCCGCCGACGCCAAAGCCCGTCCCCACATAGTCGTCTGCGTCAATGAAGAGATTGTCATACGAATTGGCAAACGCGTTGGCGCGAGGCGAATAAAGCGTGAACCGAAGGTAAAGGTTGTTCTCGTCATTCGCCACATAAACGTTCTCATATTGGATCGCGTTGGTCGCCCCCGCCGCAGCCGTGTAGGCCAAGGGCACACCGCTCCAATCATTGAACGAACCATCAATGGTGATGTGTTTGAAAGTGCTCGGCGCGGGCGTTTGGGCGCCTAGACTGGCTGCGCACCCGCAAGCAATTCCGATTTGTAGCAGAAGCTTCTGTATCTTCGTCATTTTCATACGATCAGGGTTTGGTATTAGTTGGTTTACGGCTGCTATCGTCATAACAAATTTATGCGACTCCCCGAATTTTGTCTTGTCGCCTGAATGAATGACATTGCGCCAGCTGGTGCGAGATCCCACGGGTCATTGCGACAACCGGAAGAACCGTTGCGTTTCCGCAGGGACGGCGCTGTATGGATTTGTCGCACCTGCCACATTGGTCCAGGCTCCGCTTTGGGCCAAGGTACCGCAGGTCTGCAACGTCCCGGACCCGCTCCAGGAAATGTTGACGTTGCTGCCGGTGTAGTTGATAAAAAGCCGCCCGGGTGGTGGGGCCGCGAAGGTGTAAACCAGCCCGCCGGAAGGCGGCGCAAACTCAACGTTGTTGTAGTTGGTGTCGTCCCCTTCGAGCAGGATTACTATCGTATCGTTGGTGAACACCGGGCTGTGGCTGGAGGCATAGGTGGCTCCGCGTGAAATGGCCGCCTCGAAATCCAGGTTGTCGGGCGAGCCCGCGATGGCCCAGCCCAGATTACTTATGGCGCCCTCGTTAAACCCGCCGTTCCTTTCCTGATAACCGCCTCCCCACTGCGCCAGCATTTCCGAACCGATGCCGCCCACGGGAAAGCCCGTCGCGGCATTTTCGTCTGCGTCAATGAAGAGATTGTCATACGAATTGGCAAACGCATCTGGACGGGACGAATAGAGCGTGAACCGAACATAGAGATTGCTCTCATTGTTTGCGATATAGACGTTTTCATATTGGATGGCGCTGGCCGGTCCCGCCGACGCTGTGCACGCCAGGGGCACCCCCGTCCAATCGTCGAATGCCCCGTCAATCGTGATGTTCCGGTAAGTACTTGTGCCGGCATTGACTCTGAGCGAGGCCGTCTGGCTGGTCGTGGAATTAATGGAATTCGTGATCCGGACATAATAGGCGCCGGCATTCGCGGGCAGAACTGATGAAATCGTGTAGGCGGCATTCGTCGCGCCGGGAATGGCGTTTGTGCCCGCAAACCATTGATACGACAATGGCATCGAACCGAACGCTACCACTGCGAACGTGACGGAACGGCCCACGTTCGCCGTTTGGCTTGCAGGTTGCCTCAGGATCGTCACCGGCAGGGTGCCCCCGTTGTAAGACTGGACCAGGTCCACCTCGTTCGTCCAGTAGGACGGCAGCGTGTCGTAGGGGTTGGGCAGTGTGTCGTCGGTGATGTAAATCCAGCCTGCGTTGCGGCTCACCGCAAGACCAGTATAGTTGGACATAGCCGTCGCAGTCGTTACCGCAT
This sequence comes from Verrucomicrobiia bacterium, assembly GCA_035934555.1. GTDB lineage: Bacteria > Verrucomicrobiota > Verrucomicrobiia > Limisphaerales > UBA8199 > DASYXT01. The sequence goes on from DASYXT010000118.1 coordinate 169,862, forward strand.
ACGGAAGGTGGACAAACTCCCGGGAGGGATATTTGGCCACCCAACTGGACGGGGCGAAGCCGGTGTAATTGGTGCCGTTGTCCTCAAAAATCATGAGACTGTCGGCCGTTGGTATTGTCAAGTAAGTTTCTTGGGTATTCGAGCCGGGATTGCCGGTGACGCAATAGTTCGCTCCCTTGGCTTTGATGTATTGGTAAACCGCGGCATAGTAGTCAAGATGGTTGGTGTCTCCATCATTGGTCATTTCATCAATGAAGAACCCGTCCACCGCATAAAATGAGAGGTAAAGATCTATATCGCTTTCCACCTCCGTCAAAGGGCGGGTGCCATAGGAAGTGTGCACGTAAGCAGTGACCGTGCCCCCGGCCTGGTGCAGATTGGCCAATGCCTGCACGTAAGCTCCATCCTGTGACGCGCCCGGGCCGCTATCCGGGTTCATAATCGCGACCAGGGGTACACGCGCAGCGGCTCCATCGAGCGCATTCCAGTAGCCTCCGGACGACGGGTAAAAATACGCCGGTACCATGATTCCGAGCGGCGCGGCGGGGGCCGCTAGCCTCGATAACATCGTCGCGAGCAGGACCGTCACAAGCCGTCGTCGCATAGACCTGCGTTCCTTCAAACTAATGTGCCGCCGGGCATGGTGCCGTCACACAATTCAGTGACACTTACCTGGCCGGCACCGGTGGCTGGCAATATTTGCCCACCACCTGGGCCGCCTCCCGGCCCTGGGCTCTTTGACGCCTATAGATGGGAAAGGAAAACTTGTCAAGAAGAACAATAAGATTAGTGCGGGAACTTTTAGGGTCATTGACAACGTCCTCGCTAAATTCCGGTAGCAGCCGACGCAAGGAGGCTCAAATCTCGTTGCTTTCAAGTCCAGATCAGAGCCTCCTGACGCCGGCTGCTACAATTTTAAAACATGCTCTTAGTCCTAACGACGCAGTTGGAGCTGGTGAGTATTGCGGATGGCTTTTCGGCTAGTCTAGTCCTCCCGAGACTGAGCCGTCCGGAATTCCCGCAGCACACCCTGGACGACGGAGGAACCGAAAATCTTTGGCGGCGGTTTCGCGCCGGCCTTGAGCAAGGCCGCGACCGTCCCGCCAAAGTCCGCGTTGTCCGTGTGGCCATCGCCCAGGGAACCATGAATGGCCCAGCCCAGCGGCGGCCCGCCAAAATCGGAATCCACCACCTCCAGCGGTGGGTGGAACCGCAGGATTAGGCGCGTCATTTCAGCCTGGCCGTGGAAGGCAGCCCAGTGCAGAGCCGTACCGCCGTGCTGGCCGCGCGCGTCCACCGGCCAGCCGGCTTCCAACATCCGGCGGACCATCTCGAGATTGCGATTCTGCGCCGCATCCGCAAGCCGGCGTCGTTCCGCAGGCGCAAGTGATTTGGGCATGTCCGGCGCCGCGGCCACCAGGCGATCGAAAAGCGCCTTGTCTCCAAGTTCAAGCGCCAGCGAGAGTTTTAGCGAATCGGGGCTGCGCTCCATCAAACACCGCAGAACCTCCGCGTGGCCGGATTCGTGGGCCAGCACGTGCGGACTCTTGTTTGGGCCGAGCGTCCAAATGTAAATGCTGCCGCCGGCACGCGGATTCTTCTTGGGGAAATGTTCGGGCGACACGCTCAGGTGAATGCGCGAAGGGTCCTCGTCGAGCAGGCGGCCAACCAGCCCCAGATCGCCCAGCGCCGCGGCCATCAACAGGTCGGTGCGGCAGCCGCGCGCAACCAGATATCGCGCAACCTCCCGCCGTTCTCCCATCATGTATTGGGCCGGGGTGGATTCGTGGTCCACGTCCACCGCGTCAATGTCCGCCCCCTGTTCCAGCAGGAAGTGTGCGACTTCCACCGAGCAGGCGAAGTGCAACGGCGTCTGGCCATCTCCGCCGCGCGCGGCGACAACCGCAGGATCGGCGCCGACGAGCTCACGCAGCTTGTCCAGCATCCCGAGCCGGGCCGCGGCATGCGCATCCACCCGGGCGCCGCGCGCGATCAAAAAGTCGGCCAGCCCGTGGTCGTTATCGAGCACCCCGAAACTGCCGGCCCACCAGTGGCTGCGCGCGTTGATGTCCGCCCCCGCAGCGAGCAGAAGATCGATCATCTCGCGGTTGGTCCGGTGAACCGCCGCCATCAACGGCGTCGCGCCGAATCCGTAATCGGGCAGCGGTTCGTTGAGCCGGTCCTTCAACGCCGGGAATTTCTCCAGCAATCCCGCCACACCGGCGGTGTCGTCGGCCAGGAGGGCGGCTTGCAACGCAACCGCGGGATCGTGCGAGGCGGCGAGCATTCCGACGCGAGCCTTGAGTTTGACCCAACTGGCAAAGCCGTATTCTCGTGCCACGGTGAGTTGGGCGTCAGCCAGCGATAGCCTGGCAGGAGCCGATTCGGAGTCCGCCAACTTGGCGAAATCGGGATGGAATTCGCGGAGACGCCGCACGGCGTCGGGCTCGCCCGAACGCACGGATTGCAGGAATTCTTTGGCCTGTTTCTTGAGTTGCTCAAGGCTGGGCCGCGGTGGAAGCGACTTAGACATGAAACCTTTCTGCTATGGCCTGAAGTCCGCTGGCAGGCAGCATCAAGGTTAATGAGTTGTCTGACATTTTCAGGAAGGCTCAGCCCTTTCCGCGGACTCGGATGCGCCCTGAACGCGGATAACATTCAAGCCAGGAGCGCCGGGCCAGTCAATTGGATTCCTCAGGCACCTCGCGGCTCAAAACACAGCCTGTCACCTTTGCCATTCGCTTGACTCCTTGCGGAACTTGAGAAAGCATCACCTTGCGATCGGATATGCGGCGGTTGGATCTTCTTATCCAGGCTTGGGTGGACGGCAACAAGGCCCGGCTCGGTTTTATGCCGACGAAGTCATCCAGTACAAGACCTGGCGGGTTCACGCTCATCGAGTTGCTGGTCGTTATCGCGATCATTGCGATCCTGGCGGCGATGCTGCTGCCGGCGTTGAGCCGGGCGCGGGTGCACGCGCAGGCGGTTGGCTGCATGAGCAACACCCGGCAGCTCCTCATTGCCTGGCACCTCTACGCGCTCGACAACCGCGATGTCCTCCCGCCAAACCAGCCGGGCGAACAGGGGTGGGTCGCTGGTTGGATGGATTTCCTCCCCTCCAACACCGATAATACCAACCTGCTGTTCCTGCTCAACGAACAATACGCCAAGCTCGGGCCCTACACGCGTTCTCCTGGCATTTACAAATGCCCCGCAGACCGCAGCACTGTCCCGGGGTTGGGCCCCCGCGTGCGCAGCGTCTCCATGAGCCAGGCCATCGGCACCAAAAACGATGGCACCCCGGTCAGCGGCCCTTGGCTGCCGGGCTACCTCGATTGGAACCAAACAACCTGGCGCACTTATCCCAAACTCAGCTCCATTACCGCGCCCACACCCGATCAAGTGTGGGTGATGATGGACGAGCACCCGGACAGCATCAACGACGCCCAGCAAGGCTGGGAATGCGGCTTGGCCGGCAACGCCGCCCGAATCGTGGACTGCCCCGCCAGCTACCACGATGGCGCCTGTGGCATTGTTTTTGCAGACGGCCATGCCGAAATCCACAAATGGCGCGGCAGGACCATTCAACCTCCAGCCAAATACGACAACAGCTTAATTCCGAACTTCCCCGCCGGCGACAGCGTCGCCGATGTGGCCTGGCTCCAGCAGCGCACCTCCGCCCCGCGTTAGTTGCCCCACACACTCCGTACCGCAGACCGGGCCTGGACGAGCCAGATGCCCTCAATCTCCGCTCCATTGATATTCATATTCCGGCGGGGGGTCGTACTCGAAAGCCATCGAGACCAGGAAGGTATCTCCGTGAGCAACCATGTTCGTGTTCCAGTAAATCTTGATGTAGCGGACGTGTCCGTCCACGAATCCGACGACATCTTTCGCGTTGTTGAACAGTGGCAGGTCGTTCCCCACTGGAAGTGGATTTTTCGGCTCATGCCAGGAATACGGAAACGCTGCCGGTGCTTCAAGGACAAGAGCGGTTCTCAAAGGGTGGCGGATGGAGGCCATTGTCCGGCCGCCGATGCCCGGAAGCGGGCCGAACCCCGTATTGGTGAAGGTGTTCGCAAACTGATTGGCGCCATTGAACGAGTAGCTGGAGAAGTACCCCGCGGCCTGCTCGTGTCGAGGTTTGGGCAAATAGTGGCTGTCATCAGGCTGCAGATGGTAACAGAACGTGTCTGAGGGGCAGGCGAATAGCTTCTGCCGTGAGGGGTCCGCATTTCGAGCGGCCAGGTATTCCTGGATGAGCTCTTTGTAGCAATAATCCAGGACTCTGTTCGTTGTTCCAATCCAGGGAGACTTGTCACCTGAGTCGTCCGCGTACATGCGCAGTGCGGCGTCGATTTGCTTGAGGTTGTTGACGCAGACGGCCCGTTTGGCGCTCCCCTTAGTCCTGCTCACTGCCGGGAGCAACAGGACCGCAAGAACAGCGATAATCACGATCACCATCAGCAATTCAACCCACGTGAACGCTGCTGTTTGACGTTTCATTGCATTCTTAACGAACCGGTCGGTTATGGCGATTTTGAATCGCCTGTCTGGCACATTCTCTAAGAACATCGCAATGGCAAGTCAGGCCTGAAGCGTGCGCCGAAGGTCCTTTATCAAGAGCATTAGGTGAAGCGGGTCCGTTGGGGAAGGAGCAAATCCAAATTGGCTGTAAAATCTTCCCGCTTCCTCATCCTTGGCATGTACGAGAATGGCTCGAACTCCAACCACGTCGGCAGCGGCCAAGGTCCTCGCTAACGCGTCCTTCAGGAGCGCTGTTCCCAACCCTTTTCCTTGAAAGCGCTGATCGATAGCCAGTCGGGCCAAGAGTACTACTGGAATTGGATGATTGGGCACGCCTTTAGCGACTCGCTCAGGAACAGCCGCTTTCTCTACTGAACCGGCTGCCAAAGAATAGTAGCCAATTACCGCCGGTTCGTTGCTGGACGTGGTTACATATGTGCGCGCGGTGCCAGCGGCGGTATTCGTTAGGGCGAATCTTTTCAGGTATTGGTTCAGAGATTCCTGGCCGCAATCAAAACTTTCCACCAGATGCCCCGCCGTTATTAACGCGGGAGGCAAGAAGCTCATGCGGGCTTGAAAACCGAGTGTGGGGTGAAGACCTTCTTGAGGGCGTGGATTTGTCGAGCCGGCTCATCCAGCGCCGCATTAAACTGCCGCCATTTATCCGGCGGCAAAACAAAGCGCGTGCGCTCGGCCAGCGCGAGTTCGGCCGCGACCTGGGAAGATCTGACCATAAATTCCGTGAGCTTAAGCCGTTGCGCCCGGGCGGCTCGCACGAACATGGCCTTCAGGGGGGCATCCACGCGCAGATTAATCCGTGTGGACGCCGGCTTGCGGGATTTCAAGATCCCATTTCGTGTTCTTGTACTCACAGTGTACTTACGATAGCCATTGGAACGCGGAGGTCAAAGGAATTCCGCCGGAATTCCGAATCAATTAATTCAACCTGGAATGATTCTCCCCCTTCTGAATTTTTTGGAGCGGGTGAAGGGAAACGAATCTGGCACGTGGTTTCAGTGGCTTGCGTAAGCATGCTGTGCTGTGCGGCTTACAGAAGATCGATTTTAAGCAAAACTGCAAGACACTGCACGCAAGTGAAAGGATTCTGTCACGAATTGTCACTAACGCCGAGATGTTCCCTTCGCTCCGAATCATGCGGGCAATTGATTGCTTCTCCCGTCAATGCCATCGCCGCCGCCCGTTTGGACCAGGAGACCCGGCAACGGACTCAATTTCTCTCCGCCTTGCCTCCAATCGGCCCCTTCAAATTAAGCAAGTGCGCCACCCGGAAGCCGTCTCCAGTGTTCTTGATCTCCAGGCACTCATCCGGATGCTGTTCCAGCCCTACGATGATCCCGGCCAGGGCCCGAACGAATCCCCGGTCCTCCAGGCTTAACTCCTCCCACCACTCATCGACCTCCGACAAAGGCCCGCCCCTCAGGCCACGACCCCGCCCAAGCGGAACCGCCACCGTCCGCCCTGACACCAACACCGACGAATAATTTCGTCCGCTAAACGTTAACCGGATGACCTCGTTTTCCAACAGGTCTTCCGCCAACCCGAGCACCTCGCGAAAGAAGGCCCGGGCCGTGGGCGAAAGGCCGCCCCACCACTCGTCGGGGCTTTGATGCTGTTGGCTCATGACCCACAGAAGCAGCACTTCTCAGGCCAGCCAGCGCCCTTGAGCGAAAGCATTGGGAAAATCGAGAAGATGGTGCTGGGTTCGGCCAGGGAGCTGCCGCTTTCAACCACAAAGAGCGCAAAGAACGCAAAGGGGGAACCGGAAGCGGTGGCATGGAGAGGGGGTTATCCGGGTCACCATTGGCCACCAGGCTGGCGGCCATAGACAAACTGGAGGGGCGTAATCATTGACACCTGGTAGGCTTCCTTCAGCAGATTGCACATCAGGTCGGAGGCGGAGCGAGCAACACACGGCACGCGATATCGAAAGACGTGCCACTGTTCCAGTACTGCAGAGTCCAGGACGTCCTGGCCGCGCCGGTTGAAGAAGGCTTGGATCAATTCCGCCTGTGGCATTTCGTTCGCCGGGACTAGCAGGTACAAAACCAGTGGCCCGGACACCGTCTCGCAGCGGAGTTCAAGTGGAAAACCACCGATCCGAATGGCTAGAAAACTTGGCTTGATCGAATCCGTAATGAGCCAGGTCAAGGAGTTCTCCATGTCCTGCAGGGTGCCGGTTTCGATCTCTTCCGGTTGTGCGCCGGACGGCCACTTGGGAAACCCTGGCATATCCTGAACGGAGAGGTTGAGGACGTCGATCAAGTCTTTGCAGCCGGGCGGCAGTTGCACGCCGCGAGTGTTGTAATTGACGAGATCTGACACGAAGGCACCGTCGCACATCTGGCCGCGGAGCGCCAGGGACCCGGGAAACGCTAATCCCCTTCCGTGCCATCCTCGCTCCAAGCTCCAAGCTCCACGCCCCCCGGGTCGGAATTAATTCGCTCTAAATTCATCTGCTGACTACATTGAGCTTCGGAAACGAAGGCAAAGCAAAGCCCATGACGCCAGTTGGTTCAGTTCCCGGTACGGCAACGCTGCCCCCGACGGTAGCGGTACGTTCGCCAGACGCGCACACCCCGGCTTGGGAGGTCTATGGGCGCATCAGCGCCAATATCGCGCGCGTGATGCGCGGCCAGGCCGGTTCTACGCGCAAGCTGCTGGCCGCGCTGGCCAGCGGCGGACATGTGTTGCTCGAGGATTTTCCCGGCACGGGCAAAACCACACTCGCCAAGGCGCTGGCCCGGTCCGTGGCCGCCGTGTTCAAGCGGGTCCAGTTCACCCCCGACTTGCTGCCGTCAGATATCCTCGGTGTCTCTATCTTCAGCCAGCGCGACCAGCAGTTCCATTTTCACGAGGGGCCGATCTTTACCAATATCCTGCTGGCGGATGAAATCAATCGGGCTTCGCCTCGAACCCAATCGGCGCTGTTGGAGGCCATGGGCGAAAACCAGGTGAGCGTCGATGGCGAACGCCGGGATTTGGCGGGGTTGTTCTTCGTCATTGCGACGGAAAATCCGGTTGAGTTCCGCGGCACGTACCCGTTGCCGGAAGCGCAGATGGACCGCTTTGCGATGCAGTTTCCCCTGGGCTATGTGACGCCGGGGGAGGAAGTAGCGATCCTGACAGCGCATGAGCGCAATCATCCTCTCGCAGAGCTGAACGCGTGTGCGTCGCTGACGGAAGTGCTGGCGCTCAAGCAGGCGGTGCAGGACGTGCGCATGAGCGATGAACTGAAACGTTACACGGTGGACCTGGTAGGGGCGACCCGGACCGCCGCCGGAGTGCAATTAGGGGCCAGCCCCAGGGCGTCGCTGGCATTGATGAAAGCCGCGCAGGCGCTGGCCCTGTTTGATCGCCTCGACTTCGTTTTGCCCGAACATATTCAGGAGCTGGCGGTGCCGGTGATGGCTCACCGGCTGGTGATGGAGCCGCAGGCGCGCTTTTCCGGGCTGAGCGCGCGCGCGGTGGTGGAAGAAGTCGTAAAGAAAACTCCCGTCCCGGCATAGCATTCAGGAGAGGCCCGTGAGGCCGTTATTCAAAGCTGTTTATCGTTTGTTTCGGCTGGTGTCCGGCGTTCGTTATCGCCTGGGCCGGCGTCTGACCCCGGCGGGCATCGCGGTGGCGGGGGCTGTGGTCCTGGCGGCCATTATGGGCCCGGACACCGAAGCCAACGTGGTGTATCAGGGATTTGTGCTGCTGGTCTGCCTGTTGCTGGTGGCAGCTTGCTTTACCGGCCATTTTCGCTTCCGTTTCTCCGCCCAACGGCAGTTGCCCCGCTTTGCTACGGCGGGCACGCCCATGCAGTATTCGGTAGAACTGCGCAACCTGACCGGGGCGAACCAAGCCGGATTGACTCTGCTCGAAACGCTCGCGGATCCCCGCCCCTCGTTCGAGGACTGGTTCGAAGCGCAATTGGCCCAAGAGCGGCAGATGCGCCCGTTCCGGTTGAGCGCGAGTCGGCGGAGCATGCCCTTTGTTCCGCCGCTGGTGAAACCCGCGGCGGTGCCCACGCTGGCGCCCGGGCAGGAAGAGCGGGTCCGTTTGGAACTGACACCGCTGCGCCGCGGGGTACTACGCTTCGCCGCAGTGACTCTGGCGCGGCCCGACCCGCTCGGCCTGGTTCGCTCATTCCAAACCATGGAATTGCCTCAAACCGTGCTGGTTTTGCCGCGCCGCTATCCGCTCCCGCCGCTGGCGCTGCCCGGCACGATGAAATATCAGCAAGGGGGCGTGGCCCAGGCGTCGCGCGTCGGCCAAAGCGAAGAATTCGTCGCGCTGCGCGATTACCGCCGCGGCGACCCGCTGCGGCATATTCATTGGCGGACCTGGGCCAAGGCCGGCAAACCGGTGGTGCGCGAATTTGAAGACGAGTTTTTCGTGCGCCACGCGTTGGTGCTGGACACCTTCGCCGAACCGGAACAGGGCGCGGCGTGCGAGGAAGCCATCTCGATTGCCGCTTCGTTTGCCTGCACGATCATCACGCAGGAATCGTTGCTCGATTTGTTGTTCGTGGGTCCGGAGTCCTACTCCTTCACGGCCGGCCGCAACCTGGCTCACGCCGATCAAATGTTGGAGATTCTGGCCGCCGTCCGCCCCTGCCGCGACAAGCCCTTCCGGGAGCTCGAACACTTGGTGCTCAGCCACGTCAGTGTCGTCAGCGGCTGCATTTGTGTGCTGCTGGCCTGGGACAGCGCGCGACGCGCGCTGGTGGACAAGCTCCAAGCTCTGGGTGTCCCCGTGTTAGTGCTGGTCGTGGTCGAGCCGGGCCGCGCAAAAGAGGTTGCGGCCGCGTTGCGACAAGCAGCGCCGGAGCGCTATGCCGTGCTGGAAGTCGGCGCGATTGAGGAAGGGCTGGCCAAACTCCAATGAAACCACCGCCATTGCTTATCGGCGCCACGCTGTTGTTCTGGGGCTGGCAAAGCGGGTTTCTCCTCGAAGGCGCCCTCATGGCCGTGCTGCTTGAAGGCGCGCGGGGTTTGCGCGTGCGGTGGGAGTTTTCGGAGGAGGATTTCCAGCGCATCTGGACCTTCTGCGCGTTGTTGTTTGTGGCCGCGGCAGTGTACGCCTTCACAGCCAACGAGGGGCCTTCGGAACTGAGCGGCTTTTTCGCCCACCCAAATTTCTTCACCCAACGCACCGCCGGGAATGCTACCGCGCGCAGCGCTGCCGCTCTCTCCCGCTGGTTGCCGATGTTGTTCTTCCCCTTCATCGCCGCGCAAGATTACAGTCCTCGCGCGGGCATTCCGCTGCGCACGCTTCGCTTGCTGCTGAGTTTTCGGTGGAAGAAGGCGCGCTTGGCCGCCCCCTTGCCCCAGCCCGCCCGCGTCGTGAACGTTTCCTATGCCTACTTTGCGCTTTGTCTGTTTGCCGCGGCCGTCCACGTCAGCGAGGATGCGACTTTTTTCTGGGGCGCATGCGTGCTGGCGGGCTGGGGCCTTTGGCCGTTGCGCTCGCGACGATTCGGGCTGGTGGCGTGGGCCGGCGCGCTCGCGCTCGCCATCCTTTGTGGCTATTACGGCCAGCTCGGCCTCGGGCGGCTGCAGGGCTATCTGACCAACCTCAATGCGCAGTGGCTCTCCAGCTTCAGTCATCGCCGGTTTGACCCGTTGCAGAGCCGAACCGAACTTGGCCAGCTTGGGCGGCTGAAGACTTCCGGTCATATCGTCGCGCGAGTGGCCACCGCCGGGGGACCACCCCCGCCGTACCTGCGCGAAACCACCTACGTGACTTATCGCGGCAGGACGTGGTACGCCGAGCAAGCTGAGAATGCGTTTGCGGTAATCAAGCCCCTCGATGAAGCGGGCACAACCTACCGGCTCGTAGCTAAAACCAACCTGCTGCACGTTAACATCGGCTGTTATTTGCCCGGGGGCAAAGCGCTGCTCCCGTTGCCCAGCGGCACCGGCCGATTGGAAAACCTGCTGGCATTCGTGCTGAGCTCCAGTCCGCTGGGCGCCGTGCTCGATGAAGGTCCCGGTGTCGTTGTGTTTGATGCCGACTACGGACCAGGCCCGACGCTGGATGCCGCGCCAGACCCCTCGCGCGATCTGGCGATCCCGGAGCGGGAGTTGCCGGCGATTGACCAGGTGGCGACCCAACTAGGCTTGGACCGCCAGCATCCCGCGCTGGCCATTCGCACGCTCGCAACTTATTTCGCCACTTCCTTCCAGTACAGCACCTGGCAGGCGTCGCGCCCGCCACGCAATGATCGGCAGACGGCCATCAGCCGGTTCCTGCTCAACACCCGCAAAGGGCATTGCGAATACTTCGCCACTGCCGGCGTGTTGTTGCTGCGCCGGGCAGGCGTGCCGGCCCGCTACGCCGTCGGCTACTCGGTCCATGAAGGGTCCGGGAAGGACTACGTCGTGCGGGAACGCGATGCCCATGCCTGGTGCCTCGCCTGGGACGCGCCCAGCCATGTTTGGCATAACGTCGATTTTACTCCGGCTTCCTGGGTCGGGGTCGAGGAGAATGGAGCGTCGCCCTTGCAGTTTCTTTCGGACCTGTGGTGGGCGGTTCGCTTCGAGATTTCCAAGTTTCGTTGGGGGCAAAGTCATTTGCGCCAGTATATCTTATGGGCGCTGATTCCCGTCCTGCTGGTTCTGCTTTACCAGATCGTGTTCCGCGCACGCCGCCGCCGCCGCGGCGCCGGCCAGTTGCAGCCGGAGCCCCTGAGCTGGCCTGGACTGGATTCAGAGTTTTTTCTGGTGGAACGCAGGTTGGTCGAACGCGGTGTCACGCGCCCGCCCAGCGAACCCCTGTCACAATGGCTGCAACGGGTGGCCCACGACCCCGCGCTGCAGCCCGTGCGGGCCGGTTTAGAAAATCTGCTCCGCCTGCATTACCGCTACAGGTTCGATCCCCAGGGCCTCTCGGTGGCTGAACGCGCCGCACTGAACCAAGCGGTGCTGGCCTGCTTGCGGCAGCTCGACGCCAGCGTTAATAGGCCCGCCCAGGCCTGAAGGCGAAGCGCAGATCCGTCATCTGCCCTATCCTCTGCACCACCTTGCTCAATCAAAAGTAAACACTTCCTGAACGGTGATGCTATGCGTGAAGCCCTTCTTGAAGGCCTTTGCTCGAAACACGCTCGTCTCATTCACCCGCACCGGCTTGTCGTACAACGGGTCTGACAGCGCGGGCACGCTGCCGTCCAGGGTGTAATGAATCGCGCAATCCGGCTCGGTCTCGCTGACCGTGATTTCGACGCTTTTTGAGTGGTGTCCGCCCCGCGGGGAAATCAGCGGCGGGGGCAGCACGGGGCGCCCGGGCAGCGATTCGATCCATTCCTTCATTAGCGCAATGCCGTGCTGGTCGAGTTCCTGGTGCGCTAGCGGCGGCATCTTCAGCCCATCGAGCGACGTCACGCGCAGGAACGCCACGGAACGCCAGATATCGCGCGGCGCGATCACGCGCGGGTTATCCAACCCTTCGTCGATCAGCACTTCCCCGTTAATCAGTTGCTGTCGTTCCAGCGGAGTATCGAAACGCGCGTCGAAATTCGCCACGGTGCCGCCAGGCCGATGGCATTGGGCACAATTGGCATCGAGATACGAGCGCGCGCGGGCCTGCAGCTCAGTCGCACTTGCCGGCGCGCTCCCGGGCCCATTCTCCAGCGGAGTCAAAGCCGGCAAACTGGCCAACTGCTCGTCGCTGAAACCCGGGTCCAACAATCCGGCGTGACTCCACGCGCGCAGTTCATTGTCCGTAACGCCCGAGGGATAGCTGAAGGGCCGATTGAGCTGGCGGGTTTTGGGGCCGAGCGGGCCGCCGGCGAGCTGCGTGTGGCAGGTGCGGCAATCCGACCGGTTGGGGTAGTACCACGTCTGGGTCCGGCAGCCGCCCAGCGTCTGAACCAGAATCTGCTCCGAAAGATTCGTCGTTAACAAGTCCGCATCGCTGTTGTCCGGTCGCCACTTGTACGTGACGCCGTACACCCCGCCGGTACTGTCGCAGACCAGCAAGCGCGTCTCGAGCCGGCGGCGTACCTCGGGATGCCGCGCATCGGTTGGAAGTTCAAAATGCTTCACCAGAACGGTGCCCTTGGGAAAGACCCATTCGCCTGTCGGGCCGGCTTTAATGCGCTGAGGTCCAGCCGGGCCCAGGGTCGGCACGGCTATCCAGCGAGATTTCCCGGCGCCATCCGACCAAAATGGGACAACCAAATCGTAAGGGATCAACGCGGGGCTGGGTACCAGGTTGGTGGTATCGAGAAAGGCGCCCGTTTGCGACAGACGCGCGGGCATTGGACCATCCGCACTCTCGGGCATCAGCAAATACGGCCTGGCCGCCGGCCGGCTGACTAGTCCATAGGGAGCCTCCCCCCACAGCATAGTGGGCGCGCAAACCAGTAACCATAGTGCCGCAATCGAAAGCCTTTTCACCGGCATAACCTAAGAATGAGGACCAAACCGACAGAAGCAAGCGCGAAGCTCGGCGCGGAGCGCGAACTTTAGTCCGCAGCAACAATCGAATTGAGGATGGTCTGGATAAGGTCCCAGCGCGCTTGAGGGTTCGTGCGCTGCTGCGGACTAAAGTCCGCGCGCCGTGAGACTTCCATCTTGATTTTTGACCTTTTCCCGTTGTTATTGGCAACGCTTGAGCATTCACGACTGGCCCGCCCACATCTTCTTGTCTGCGGCACAGCGCCGGTTGTTCAGGGGCGGAGTGCCGGTGTTCATGTTCCATAAACTGGCGGCGCCGCCGGCCCGGACGCGCGACCCGTTTGATTACATGCGTCCGGAGCTGTTCGATGCCAAGCTGGCGGCGCTTCACCAGGCTGGGCTTCACGCCTTAACCCTGGATGACTTGTTTGCACCCGGCAAAACCACGCCGCAAGACGGTTTCGCCGTCACCTTTGACGATGGTTACCAGAACGTATGGCAGAATGGGCTGGAAACTCTCCGCCGGCGCCAAATCAAAGCGACGGTGTTCCTTGTCGCCGGCCGGCTCGGCCAAACCAACCAATGGGATGTGGCTGAAGGCGAGGTGCCAGAAAAACTAATGGATGAAACGCAAGTGCGTGATTGGCTCGCGGAGGGCCATAGCATCGGCTCACACAGCCTTCACCATCGGGTGCTGAAAAAGCTGGGCCCGGCCGAAGCGCGTGAAGAAATCGCGGGCAGCAAAAAGCGGCTCGAGGATGCCTTCGGTGTCCCGGTGCGGCACTTCTGCTATCCCTCAGGCAAGTATAATTCGACGGTGCGCGACCTCGTCCAGGAAGCCGGTTATGCCACCGCCTGCACGGTGAGGTTTGGTGTAAACGGACCTCAGACACCGCCGCTTGAATTGAGGCGAATTTCTCCACTCTACAGACGCGAGCTGGCCGCCAAGGCCTTTCATCGGCTCGCGCGCAAACTCCGCTTCTCATTTTAACACGCTCCCCGCTGGACGCTCTACGCTCCTGCGCTTTAGGCTCTGACGTGCGGCCATAAACTCCAGAGTGTGCCTCGCCATGTCGGCGGCCACCTGCGCCACTGGCTGGGTGGCATCGAGGATGCGGCCGTTAGGAAGCTTCGCCACGACGTCCCGATACGCTTTTACCTGCCGGGACGCTTCTACCGGCGACACTTCCTGTTTCCTGGCTTGCAACACGTCTGCCGGAGCGTCCAGGAGAAAAACCAGGTCCGGCTTCGGCACCAGGGCAAGACCGGCACGCAGAATCCAGGCCGGGAGTTTGAGGCGAAAGCGGCGCTGGTCCACCAGGAAGTCATAATAGTAACGATCGATGAGCACCAGGCCGCCGTGAAAGAGCGCCGGCCGTACTTGCAGCGGCCACCCCAAAACAAATTCCAACCAATGCCCGCCGAAGTACATCAGGGAAGCCAAAGGGTTGCGTGGCGGTTTGCCGTGCGGGTCGATCACCGGCGTGCCGCGCGCTTTCCGCCGCTTCCGGAAAAACACCACCGGTTTCCAGTGAATTTCCAGCCCCTTTCCCGGAGGAAACGTAGGCCGTAGAAGGTCAACAAACGCGCCGGCCACGGTGGATTTGCCGCTGCCATCTGCCCCCAGCAGCGCGACGCTCAGCCCACTCGGTCGCTGCCACCGGCGCGCCAGCCGAAACAAGTCGCCTCCCAGCCGCCGCATAGTCGAGCACGGCCGAAATAGCAGGCCGCGCCAGACCAGTGCGCGCCGCAACGCGGGCGTCAGACGCGCTACTGCGTCCCACCGTTCGGCGATACAACCTGCAATGACTTTCTGCGCCAGGGTCGCCCCAAACACACGAGCGAGCCTGTCGTGAGATTCGTTCGGACAAGCCTGGAACTTTTCCCGGATGGCCGTCTGGTAGGCTTCCTTGACGCGTCCATGTTGCAGCAGCCGGCCTAGCAGCAAAGAAATCGCCTCGTCCGCCGGGTGGGGCACGGCAAACAGCCCGCGCTCAACGCGGACGGCCAGCAACTCGCCCGGGTCCAGCGTCGCAAAGCCGCGCCAGGGTAAGCCTGAAAAGAGGTCGAACTGGATTTGCGCCAGCGTCTCGGGCTGGAACAGGTTTAGCACCAGCGAAGCGAACGCGGCGCGGTTGTGGAGCACAAACCCGCACTGGCGTGCCGCTGCCAGTAGCAATTGCTCGGCCCGTTCCATCTGTTTCGCCTCGACCAACACGTCGATGTCGTTGCCGGTTTCTTCAGGAAGTTTTTCGTAATTGCGTAACACCAGGAAAGGCACTTTGGCGCTGTTCCAGGCCTGAAAAACTTCCCGGACGAACTCAGGGATTTTCAAGGTGGGTTTCACGACCGCACCCACTGCGGGGCGAGCAGGCTCAGCAACTCCGCGATGCGGGGTGAGCCCTCGGCGGGGCGCAGCACGTCGCGGCAGTGCAACAGGTAAGCCAAAAGCAGCTCGGGTTCATGCCCAACGATGCCGGCGGCCTGCGCGTAGTCACCAAACGCATTGGAAGCGAGGAACTCGTGTGCCGTTTCGGCCAGCGCCGCGGCCGATTCACGCCGGACCAGGATCGCCGGCTGCAGCAGATAATGGAACCAATCCCACGCGGGCGGCCCGCTGCGTTCGCCGCGTTCCCAGTCCAGCGCCGTCCACGAGCCGTCGAGGGTGGACACTTTCAGGTTCCAGGGCGCCAGGTCGCCATGGAACAACGGCGCTTGAACCGTCAAAGAAGCCAGCCGCGTTTCCAAAGCCGCAAACAAAGCGTCGCGGCGGCCTGCCACAGCTAATCGTTTCCAGGCCGGGATTTCACCCATCGTGCATCGAACGCCGCTCTTGAGCCAGGCCTGTAGTAACGCGACCACCCCCGGCGCTTGCCCCGGGCCTGGTGATTCGCCCTCAATGAACTCCATCGCGAAAGCGCGCAGCGGCGGGTCCTCGAATTTTCCCAGGAACCTGGGCAGACCTTGCACTTGCAAACCGTTGGTTTCTAGAAAATCCGCCTCGTGCTCAATTAATGTCCCTGCCAGTGCATCCGCGCCGGCTTTGACCACCACCAGGGGTGCCCCATTGGCGTCCAGCAGCAGCAATAGGAATCGCCGGCCGGGCGCGTGCGGGTTGCCCGCCAATAAGGCGAATGGAACCGATGAGGCGGGTTCCCTCGAACGCCGCCGGGCCGTGCCAGGCTCAGGCCGCTTGGGTTTGGCCGCGCGGCTATGGCTTGTGGCGTCGGCCGCCTGAGCCTGGAGGAATTGCACAAAACGCTGACTCGAATCGAGCCGCACCCAAACGCGTTCCGCCCCACCCGATAACCCGAGGCGCACGGCCTGCCCCCAGACAAACCGGGCCAGGCGTGCCAGTGCGGTTTGCGCCGGGTACAGGCTCAGCGCAACCTGGGCCGACACACCTCGGGGCATAACCAACAGCGGCTGGCCGGCCTTCTTGAATACCAGGAACTCCCGGCTTTCGGGACCTGCCGGCCCTGACAGCAGGCCGCCAAAAAGGTCCGTCCATTCTACAACCCGGTCGGGCATGAATTCGCGCCCACACAATCCGAACTCAAGCCGCCAAAGTCCAGCCGCGAATAGGCAAGACCGTGTTCCGGGGTGCCCCGGTGCCGGAAACCAAAGAGGGGAACTGCGCACGGGGCGGGGTGTGGCGCGGGGGAGAAGTTTGCACGTGCGCCTCTCGTGCCGCGCTGAGTCCTTGAAAATACATCACGGTCATCCCGTCAGACGCGCGCCACCCGGCGCACGTCATAAACAATTGCAACTACACCCCAGAAAATGAAGGGCAAACCGAGTTCCGAACTCCGTAAGTTTGGACACCCGAGTGGGGAATCAAAACCGCAACATCCAGCCAAACAATAACAACGATGCACTCTCCCGCCGCTTTTCCTGGTCGGTCGGATTGGCTACAGCCTGGCGAGGCTTCTCCCTCTCCCCTTCGGAAGGGGAGAAGGGCCGGGGTGAGGGGCCCTTTTGTGGTCCGTGGATCGCACAACGGCTTACCTGGCAAACCGTCTACCGCGACGCCACTAGCTCGGTCACCAGCTCCAGCCAGACCGTCTTTGCCGGCGGCGGCTGCCGCTACATCACCAACACCGCCCCCGATGGCTCGTTCACCGTCGCCAAGTACCTCAACGGCCGTCTTACCTCCCTAACTCGCAAAGACTCCGCCAACAATCAGCTCTCCTCCACCACCTACGGCTTCGACCCCCATGGCCGCCAAAACACCGCCACCGACGCACGGAACGGCGCCACGGTTTCGGCCTTCAACAACGCCGATCTGGTCGCCTCGGTCACCACCCCCAGCCCGGGCACGCCGGGCGGAGCCCCGCAGGTGACGAGCACCTGCTACAATAAAATGCTCCAGGCCACCAACGTCGTCAACCCCGACGCCACAACGGTCACCACAGAATATTGGCTCACCGGCGAGGTCAAACGCAACTACGGTGCCCGCACTTATCCCGTCGGCTACGGCTACGATTACGCCGGCAGAATCAGCACCATGACCAACTGGTCCAATTTCGGCACCGGCGCGGGCGCCCGCGTCACCACCTGGAACTACGATCCCTACCGCGGCCTGCTCACCAACAAGACCTACGCCGATGGCCAGGGTCCCGCGTACCATTACACCCCCGCCGGCCGGCTCTGGCACCGCACCTGGGCCCGTGGGATTCTCACCACATACGGTTACGACACCGCCGGTGGCCTCTCCACCATCGATTACTCCGATTCCACACCGGGCGTCAGCTATGCCTACGACCGGCTTGGCCGCCTCTCGACCACCGTGATGAACGGCACCACCACGACGTTCGCCTACAACCTCGCCGGCCAGGTGCTCTCCGAATCGTATTCGGGCGGGACGCTCTCCGGTCTCTCCGTCACCAACGGCTACGACGCCTACATGCGCCGCACGACTTTGGCCGCGCTCAACTCCGGCTCGCCGCTTCTCCAGGACGCCTTCACCTACGACAACGCCTCCCGCCTCAAATCGGCGCAGGACGGCCCGAACGGCGCGGTGTGTTATTACCTTGCCAACTCGCCACTGGTCAGCCAGATTAGTTTTACGAACAGTGGCGCCCCACGCATGACCACGACCAGGCAGTTCGACTTCCTCAACCGCCTCACGCAGATTTCCTCAGTCCCGTCTGCCTCGTCGCCGGTCACCTTCAATTACGAATACAACGCCGCCAACCAGCGGACACGCCGCCTCGAGGGCGACGGCTCTTACTGGCGCTACGGCTATGATGCCCTGGGCCAGGTCACCTCCGGCAAGAAATACTGGGCGGACCAAACCCTCGTTGCCGGCCAGCAGTTCGGATACACCTTCGATGATATCGGCAATCGCACCCAAACCGCAGCCGGCGGGGATCAATCCGGGGCAAACCAGAGGGCCGCGAATTACTCCGCCAACAATCTCGACCAGTACACCAGCCGCGACGTGCCCGGCTACCTTGATGTCATGGGCTTGGCGTACGCCACCAACCCGGTCACCGTCAATGGCACGACCGCGTATCGACACGGGGAGTATTTCCGCCAGGAGCTCACCGTCAACAACACCACCACTTCCGTTTGGCAGAGCGTGACCGCTCACGCCTCGGGCCAAACCGATGTCACCGGAAACAAGTTCGTGCCGAAAACCCAGGAGCACTCCACCTATGACCTGGATGGGAACCTGCTCAGTGATGGTCGCTGGAATTACACTTGGGATGGCGAAAACCGGCTCGTCAGCCTTGCGGCGAATACCAGCAAGGGCCCCCAGCAGTCCCTAAAATTCGAGTATGACGCCAAGGGAAGGCGAATCCGCAAACAGGTCTGGGGCAACACCGGGTGGTCCGGAAGCCCCACCAATGACCTCAAGTTCGTCTATGACGGCTGGAATCTCCTGACCGAACTCACCGCTGCCAATTCCCGGGCCCGAACCAGGGCCCGAACCTATCTTTGGGGCTTGGACTTGAGCGGCTCAGTCCAGGGCGCCGGCGGCATTGGCGGACTCCTCGAGTTGGGCTATTACGGCGCTTCCACAACCAACTCGTTTGTCGCGCTCGACGCCAACGGCAACCTCGCTTCCCTCGTCAACGCCTCTGATGGCAGCTTCCTGGCCCGATACGAATACGGCCCCTTCGGTGAAGTCATCCGGGCTACGGGACCTATGGGGAAGACGAACCCGATTCGCTTCTCCACCAAATACGAAGACGACGAGAGTAACTTGATCTATTACCCGCCAGGTCGTTTTTACAACCCGCCTTGGGGCGGCTGGCTGAGCCGCGACCCAGCAGGCGAGATGCTCGGTGGATTCAATCTGTACGGGTTCGCCGCGAACGACCCAATTAACCGCTTCGACGTCCTCGGCTATTGGCACAAGAGCGTCCACCAGGACATGACCATTACATGGGCCCATGAAACCTCCTTTAGCATCAGCTACGCGTTCATTATCGGAGTGGCGGACAACAAAGTTGACTCCTTCCCGACGTGGTCTCCCCCTTGGCCCATCGGCGAGCAAGACCGGCACATGAAGATGACCAAGGACGACGAGGACAGCCGGACCCGCTGGTTTGAAATCGAGCACGGCAATGCCCGTGACGCGCTCGCACAAGCTGACCAAACTCAGGATCCGACCTGGTGTATCAAGGCGGCGATGGCCTTCGGCAAGGGGCTTCATAGCCTCCAGGATAGATCAGCGCACCGCCCCTGGCCTCCGCCGGGCGACGGTCATTGGCAGCAGCACTTTAGAATTCACCCCACCTGGTGGGACGCCTGGACCTACGAGGAGTTACAGCCCTTCTGGCCGAATCATGATGCCTGGTGGAATGAGAATGGCCTCCTTAACAACTGGGGGCCGATTTACACCGCCTGGTACGGAGACGCTGAGCAATTCGCCTCACAAGCGGAGGTCAGAAACAAGGTGTTCGAAGACAGCATTGGAGCTCTCGGGACGTTTGCAGATGAGGTCCGCGGATCATGTCTGTGCAGCCAGTGGATGCTCTCGGGCAGATGAAATCGATCCTAGTAATCTTGGCAGCGCTAACGGGATCCGCCGTTTGGGGTGGGCACGCCAACTTCACTGAGACTGGGCTCCCGCCGGGGCTTGTTTTCAACCCGGGGACCGAGCCGCTCACCGGGCAACTTGTCTTTCTGTACCTGAGCAACGCTTGGGCATTGGAGCGTCCCCTCGCGCAAAGGAAAGCGCCAGCAACGGTCTGTTCCATTGATCTCTGCGCCAAGCGCGTGCGGTTGGTCGTCGAGACGCCACCGGTCTTCACGTGCGCGCTTTTTGCCGCCCCAGACGGGGCTGCTCTCTGCGTCGAATACTGTGACAGCCTTACACGCGACGCCTTCGCGAGCTACGGACCGGCAACCAACGCTCTCCTTTATTTCGAACCGAAGCGGCTGCAGCGCATAGTCCACCTGCCCGCTGTTCCAGACGAGCGCCTCTTCGTTGGAAGCAATGTCTTCTTCAAAGTTCACGTTGGAGACCCAGCCAACTACGCCACGCGAATCGTGCGCTGCGATCCGGAGAACACGGTCACGCTCGAAGATTCGGCGGGGGCGCCTAACTGGTCTTCATTTGAGTACAGGAAGCGCTCCGACGGACAATACGTATTCTTCGCGGACAGGTTCCGCTCCGAATGGAATGATCCAGATTCTGGTCGCAATCTCGTCGTATCGCCCTGGACCGCCTCCTGGGCCCGGATTGAAGACCCAAGGGGGAAGCGGCTAAAGCGGCTCGCGCGGTTCAGGCGCAGGGTACTACTAGATTACATGTCCCCTTGCCATCGTTACGCTCTCATGCGGCGATCCGCGCCAGCAAAGGGCAAGGTTGGCGAGCTCGGTGGCGGCGTATCCACTTACTATCTGATCGACCTGTTCACCGGCAAATATCGAGTGCTCATCGAGGACGCGGTCGCCAATGAAACCCACAATTATATTTCCTACATGGTCTGGGTCGGGGAACCTCCATCAACCGTCAGCAACAACTGACCACGAATGAATATTCCATTACTCCGACTCAACACCGGGCGTCAGCTATGCCCACGACCGGCTTGGCCGCCTCTCGACCACCGAAAAAAGTGAAAAGGAAAAGGGTCGGTCCTAACTATTGACACAAATTGCGAGTTCAGTATCCCGGCGCCATTACCACCTCATGAATCGCGGTGACCGCCGGGACGAAATCTTTAAGGACGATGAGGATCGCCACCGCTTCGTAAAAACGTTGGCCCAGACCTGCGAAAAAACCCGCTGGCAGGTCCACGCCTTTTCTCTCATGTCCAACCACTTTTGTTTGCCTGCTACAGGTCCCACCGCCAGACGGTGTGCAGGTACCAAAGCATGGCTTCCACACTCACCGGCACGAAGCCAAGTTAAGCCTCTACCCCGGAGGCGCAAGGTGATTGATCCGCGGCAACGGCTGAGGGGGTGCTTGGGGCTCTTGAGTGGGAAACGGAGGTGTCGGGGTTCATTGGCCAACCGAAGCACCGGAGCGCGGGTCCAGACCGGAGTGGCATTTGGCACGGCGGCAGGGCCTGGCACGCCTCCACAATTTAGGCCACCCGTGCCGCCCTCCACCGCCACACGACGCCGGCAACGCCTCGGTCCTGGCACGGCTCGGATGTGTCACGCCTGCACAATTCGCCTCCACCCGTGACACCCTCGCTCCAGGCTCTTGGCCCGGTGGCACGGCCCTGGCACGGCCCTGGCAAGGGTCTGGCAAGGGTCCGGCACGGACGCGTCACGGGCATGTCACGGCTCGGGAAAGGGCGCTCCATCCATTTGATTGCCAGCCTCTTGCTCGCTTGTCACGGGTGGCACGGCTCATTTTTGTGCCCTCCGCCCCCCCGAAATTTCCGTACATAGTCTTAATCCTAATCCCCTCTGCCGTTCCCGCCACCGCGGGGGTCGCGTTATGCGTTTCCACCTGGATATAGAGAGCGCCGGCGCGCATCCCAGCCCTCCAGCCAGGATTAGACCTTTCCCACCTTTTCCCACATTCCCGCAAATTACAGTTCGTCCTCAAATTTTTCCCCAACCTGCCATTCCATCGTTCCACCATTCCATTCGGTCACCGGATGTCACCCGTTGACACCGCTTGACACTGGTTGACCCCGGTTGACATCTGAAGTGCTGTCCAGTGCCGGTCACTATTCCGTCCTTCCATTCCGCGAAAATTACAACTTCTTGCAAAAAATTTCACTGAATTGCGCGAAATTTCACTTAATTTCACCTAATTACGCCAAATTACACTTCGAGGCGCTTTTCACTTCCGAGTGCTCCGTTCTTTGCGCCTTCGCGTCTTTGCGTCTTTGCGTTAGGTCTTCGCACAGGGGGCCACCGGATTAACGAAAGGGCGCAAAGGCGCAGAGACGCAAAGGTCAGTTCCAATTCTTTGCGCCTTCGCGTCTTTGCGTCTTTGCGTTCGCGTTAGGTCTTTGCAGCGGGTCATGGACCGTCCTGGCTTCATCGAGACCTCCCCCGCCCCGCCCCGTGCGCAGTTCGGCTGGTCTCCGTCTTCCGTGCGCAGGGGATTCAGTGGTCCGCCAATATGGCGGCGAAGCGCAGGCCACGCGTGCTGAGCCGCAACTCGCTGAAAGCGAACTCGCTTAGCACAGCTTCGTATATCGCGACACCGGTCAGAATGACATCGGCGCGGTTGGCGGGCAGGCCGACAATTCGCTTGCGCTCCTCCAGGCCGAGGCTCCAGAGATGCTCCGTATGCCACTGCAGCCGCGCCGTATCCAGCCGGGTCGCTTCGAGCCGCACACGATCGAAATGGTCGAGGCGCGCTTCCATACAGCCAAGAAAACTAGCCGTGCCCCCCGTGCCGACACATTCTACTTGCACCGAAATCGCCCGCTGGTGTTCGAGAAAGGCGCCCAGTTCCGGACGGACCTGCGAGCGCAGAAACTCCCGCACTCGCTGCCGGCATGCCGCCAATTCAGCGGGCTGGGGAGGGTCGCCGTGAGGCACTTGTTCGAGCAGCCTCACCGTGCCGAGGGGATAGCTGGAGGCGAACTGCCGTTGCGCGCCCTGCCCCAGGATGAACTCGGTGCTGCCGCCGCCGACGTCCAATAGCAGCAGCGGCTCGGTCGCCAGTGCAGGGTCCGTCGTCACGCCGCGGAAAGCCCAATCAGCCTCCTGCTCGCCGGAAATAATCTCAAGGTTTAGGCCGCTGGCGCGATGGATGGCCTGGACTAATTCAAGGCTGTTGAGGGCCTCGCGGGCGGCGCTGGTGCCGATGACCTTGATCGAGACCGCCTCCTGTGCCTTTGCTTTGGCGGCAAACTCGGTAACCGCCTCCACGGTTCGCGCCACCGCTTCCGGCTGCAACCGGTAAGCCTTGTAAAAACCCTGGCCGAGGCGGGTCTGCCGGCTCTCTTCCAACACCGGCTCGACCGCGTCGCCAGCCACCTCAGCAATGAGCAGCTTGATCGAGTTGGTGCCGACGTCTATTACCGCGCGGCGCATCGCACAGAGGCTAAAGGGGAAAGGGAAAAAGAAAAGATGAACATCCAGGATTCATGTTCCAACACAAACCCAAATAAAATGTAGGGATTACAAGAAAAACAGAAGCGAGGCGAGATTTCCTAACCGGGCTCCGGTGCCGTTCCGCTGGCAGCCCCCAACGGCAGGATCGCGACTTCCGAATGGTGCGCGCCTGCGGCTCCGAGCTCGCTCCGCATTAGCGCCACACCCGTGGCCGTCCAGGCGCCGAACTCGCGTTTACCAAGCCGGCCGGCGGACGCCAGCAATTGCCTGCTCGTGCTCCGTGAGACGGTTTTGAGCCGCGCCAGGGTAATATGCGCAACGAACCGCGGTTCGGGCGGTTCGGTGGTAAAGGAAAGCGTGGCATGTTGAAGCTGGTGTTGCAACGCGCCGAGTTGCGCCTCATTTCCCTTCACGCCGGCCCACACCACCCGCGGCGGGCGCTCGTGGGGGAAGAAACCGATTTGTGCGGCGCGCAATGCGAGCGGGAGAAAGCCGCCACAAACGACGCGGGCGGCGACGAGAAGGTCGTCCAGCCTGCGTGCTTCCACGTTGCCCAGGAATCTAAGTGTGAGGTGGAGTTGCTCGCGTGGGGTCCACCGGGCTCCCGAGAGGCCGGCGCGCTGAAGCCCAGCCTGGGCTTGTTGCAACTCGTCTTTGACCATTTCCGGCACCTGCACCGCGAAGAACAGGCGCCAACTCTCCTCACTCACGGGAGCGGTTCCCCGCGCGCGGCCAGCAACAGGCGGTACCATTCGTCCCGGGTCAATTCGAGCTCATCGGCTTTGGCCGCCTCGCGGATGTGGTTTGGGTTGGCCGAGCCGATGATCGGCTGGATTTTGGCCGGATGCTTCAGCAGCCAGGCCAGGGCGACGGCGGCTGGGCTGACGCCTCGGCTGGCGCCGATAGCTTGCAGCACCGGCTGAATTTTATCGACGCGGTAAGTTCGCTGCCAGCTCAGCAGGCGCGTCGCGCCCTGGCCGATCAGGCCGGCGGCCAGTGGGCTCCAGGCCATGGGCGTCAGATGCTCGATCAGGCATTGATCGAGAGTGCCATCGTCAAATGCGGCCAACCTCCCAAGGCTAATCTCAACCTGATGCACCATCAGCGGCATCGGGCAGGCCACCTGCAACGCCGTCACCAGCGTCGGGCGGAAATTGCTTACCCCGAAGTAGCGCACTTTGCCCGCCGCTTGCAGTTTTGCAAACGCGGCGGCGATTTCCTCGGGGTTTGCCAGGTAATCCGGCCGATGCAGCAGATACAAATCGATGGTTTCAATCCCCAACCGTTCCAGGGATTGCTCGCAGGATTTGAGAATATGCTCGGCGGAAAAATCATACCGTGAGGGTGAATCGGGATTCGGGGTCCCCGCGTGCCGCACCCCGGATTTGGTAACCACTACCACCCGGTCGCGCATGCCAGACACCCGCTTGAGCACGGAGCCGAGAATTCGCTCCGATTCACCGCCGCAATAAATATCCGCGGTGTCGAAGAGCGTGTACCCGGCCTCGTAAGCGGCGATAATTGCCCGGCAACCTGCCGTCCGGTTCTCCGCCGTAACCTCAGCCGGGTCCCAGGTGCCGGCCACCCGCCAGCAGCCGTAAGCCAGCCGGCTGCTGCACAAAGAACTCACTCCCAGAAGCATGCTTTGCATCGCGGCAAGGCTAAAGCCAAACACCTCTCAGACAAGTGCAAAGCGAAGCGGTAATGAAGCCGCAGGAAGCCGCAGACCTCAGGGCAAAACCGCTTCCTTTTGGTGCAGCTCCTTGTCTTCGGGCGCGGTGGGCGTGATGAACAGGAATCCGAGATGATCACGAATCCACGGACCCGTCAAAGAGTCTTCAAAGACGACCGCCTGGGCGGTATGCAGCGTGGGGAAATAATTGCTGCCGTACATGTCATCCTGGAATTTGCGCATGGCTTGCACCTGGGCGGGGCTGACATAAGGCGCGTTGAGCAGCGCCATTGCGAACACCAGCATGCACGCAAACCGCACCAAACCCGAACCCATGCCCAAATAATACTCGCCGCGTCCAAAAATATCGCTGCCGATGAGCTTGCCGCCAATCTGGTGTTTTACCAGGGCGAAGAGCCCCAAAATGACCATCGCCCCGCCCGCATAGACGAAAATATACGACCAAAGCAGGCTGAAGGGGGTTGATTGCGCCAGCCAGCCGCCTGCCGGCCCATAGATCCAGGCACAACCCACCACGATAATGAGCCATTTTATCACGCTCATCAGTTCCTCGGACATGCCATGCTTTCGGCCGCGGAGCAGCCCCATCAACAGGACCGCCACCAGCACCACATCGAAAGCATTAAATGGCATTTGGTTTAAGTTCATGTGCCTGCAGTCGTCCTTACCCGGATGGGGCAAGGACGCAACCAAGCCTGTAACAGCCAGTTCTATGCCAAAAGAATTTCTGCGAGGCATCCCGCTGTCTCAATTTGGGACGGCCCCCAGCGGCGCGCGCCGCCTCGTCTTACGCCCTCTGCCTCTCACCGCACAAATATGCGGTAGCTTTGCGTGCGCCGCCCGGCGTATTCTGGCCCTTAAGTTGCCGAATATACCTATTGATCAACGTATGAACTCCAAACTCACCTCCCTCTCCTCCCGAACCGGGCTGCTGGCGCTATTGCTGGCTGGGGGTATCGTGGCCGCCCCGGCTGCCTCCAGCATCATCACCTTCAGCGTCGATATGTCAGCCCAAGTGGCCGCGGGCACCTTCACAAATGGCGTCAATCCGGTCACTGTCCATGGCACCTTTAATAACTGGGGTGCGGGCCTCACTCTGACCAATGACCCCTCGGCTGTAAACCCTAACGTGTATAGCGGGACGCTCGACGACACGGCTGAGGCGAACGGCGCAGTGACCTCTTACAAATTTGTTTATAACGACGGTACCGATCGGTATGAAACCCCCACAGACGGGCAGAATCGAGCCGCTTATTTACCCGCAACCAGCGGCGGCACTCTCGTTCTGCCAACACCGTTTTACGCGGACGCAGGACCGCTGAATGACTATACGGTCACTTTCCAGGTCGATATGGCCCAGCAAATCAATATCGGCACGTTTGACCCCAATAGCGGTTCAGTAGAACTGCGCGGCACGTTCGAGGGTTGGTCTGGCGGCTATACCCTCACCAATGATCCGTCCATCCTGCGCACCAACCAATACGGCCTGGTAACTACCAACGTCTATACCGGCACGTTCATTGTCACGGCCTCGCCCTTTGCGGCCGAGGATTACAAGTTCGTCATTCAGCCCGGGACCGTTTGGGAGCAACCAAGTTCGGCTAACGCGGATGGCGGCGGCAACCGGTTTTATCTCGGCGCGACGCAAACGTTGCCTATCGTCTTTTTCAGCGACGCACCGTACGCCCCCGTTGTGACCAACAACGTCACTTTCCAGGTGGATATGACCGCGCAAGTCCTCAGCGGCTTATTTGATCCTTCTTTAGGGGATGTCGCCGACGTGCGGGGCAATTTCAACAACTGGACCGGTCTGGTGAACGTCTGCACCAATGATCCCTCCGCTCCGAACACGAACATCTACACCACTGTGGTTTCGATTGCTGATGGGGTTGGAGCAACCGAGCAGTATAAATTCGTTTATTCGGGCCACAACGGCACCACGTGGGAGAATCCCGCTCCTCCAACCATCGGTGGCAATCGCTTTTTTGTGCTGGCTAACGCCAGCTCACAAGTGCTGCCGCTGGTCAACTTCAGCGATCTGTCCGCGGGCGACCTGGTTCCGGCCGCGACGGAAGTGACATTCACGGTCGATATGACTGGCGCGGTGGGGACTGACTCGCACGTGTTCGACCCAGCCGCGGATAGCGTCTATATCAACAGTGACTTCCTGGGGTGGCCGACTTGGAATATTTTCCTGCCGCAAATGACCAACAATCCGGTCGGCAGTCCCTACTACGCCATCACGCTGAATATTCCACAGGGCAACCCGCTGCAGTTGACTTACAAATACAGCATCAACGGCGCGGATGACGAAGCCGGCTTTGCGCAAAACCACGTCCGGTTTGTCCGAACTGTGGGCACTTACACGCTCCCTACGGACAAATTTGGCGATCAACATGTCGAGCCGTCCTGGCTGACTAACGTCACCATCGGCAAGCTCACCGGCAGCACCGTGCCGGTCTCCTGGCTCGGGCGCCCGGGCGTTCACCTCCAGACCGCCACCAGCCTCAATTCGCCAGCTTCGTGGCAGGATATCCTGGCCACCGACGGCGCCAACTGGACCGGCGGCGGCATCCTGTCCAGCAACGGCTTGGTCACGGTTACCAATTTCCCCGCCACCGGGTCGGCCAAGTACTTCCGTTTGATAAAGCCTAGTCACTGACCGGAGCCAGCTTGTAATCGCGCCGCTCTGGTTTTACTGGAGCGGCGCGGTTTGGCACATGGGGCAAAGAAGAGGAACGAATGAAACGACGAAACTCAGTTGCTTTTACGTTGATTGAGTTGCTGGTGGTAATCGCGATCATCGCGATCCTCGCAGCCATGCTCTTGCCCGCCCTCACCAGGGCCAAACAGAAAGCCATGGCGGCCACTTGCATGAACGACAACAAGCAACTGGGCCTGGCGTGGTTCATGTACTCGGGTGATTTCAATGATCGGCTGGCATACAATACCGATCCGCACCATGATTCCAAACCCTCCTGGGTGGGCGGCATTCTGGACTGGAGCACGACTGCGGATAATACCAACATCCTGTTCCTGATCGACGACCGGGTTTCGGTGATGGGCAGTTACACCGCCCGCTCCTCTAAAATCTATTGGTGCCCGACGGATACTTACCTGAGCCCCGTCCAGCGCGCGCGGGGTTGGATCAACCGCTGCCGCAGCGTCTCGATGGATGCCGCCGTCGGCGATGGCACCAAATACCTGGGGTTCCCCTGGAGCGGCAACTTTTGGTGGGCGAAAATCTCGAGCCAGTTGGTGCAGCCGGGGCCATCTCTGAGTTGGGTCTTTATTGATGAACACCCCGACAGCATCGATGATGGCATTCTCTACACTGACGCCTATGCAACGAACGGGACAGGTCAGTTTACAGAGCTGCCGTCCTGCGATCACGCCGGCGCGTGCGGGGTCGGGTTTGCCGATGGACACGCCGAAATCCACAAATGGCGCGATGGGCAGACGGCACACCCGGTGACCTATCGGACGGTCAACAATGTCGCGGTGCAGAATAACGTGGACCTGGCCTGGTTGGCGCAACACACGCCCAGAGCGCCGCAGTGACGGGCACCGCCGGCGGCCCGGATTCTCGGTTTACCTGTGCGCCGTAAAGGGCTGCAGGTGTTCGGCAAACCATTCGGCGGCCATTCGCGCCACCAACTCCAACGCGCCCGGTTCCTCGAACAGATGCGACGCACTGGGCACAATCCGCAGGGCTTTCTCACCACGGAGCCGCGCATAAGCCTCCTCATTGAGCGGGATCACAGGATGGTCTTCTCCGCCTACAATCAGCAAGGTCGCCGCCCGAACGCGTCCCAGCGCGTCACCGGCCAGGTCAGGCCGGCCACCGCGAGAAACGACTGCCGTGATCATCCCGCCCAATTCCGCGGCCGCCATCAGCGCCGCCGCGGCGCCGGTGCTCGAGCCAAAATAGCCCGTACGTAAGTCGCGGTTGCTGGCAAAGTTCCAGGCCCAGCGGGTGGCATGCACCAGGCGTTCCGAGAGCAACTCGATGTTAAACCGCAAATGCCGCGTCTGGGCTTCCTCCTTTTCTTCGGCGGGCGTCAGCAAGTCAAACAGCAGCGTGCCCACCCCGGTCTCACGCAGCGTCCCGGCGACAAACTGGTTGCGCGGACTATGCCGGCTGCTGCCGCTGCCATGCGCAAAGAGCACCAGGCCTGCAGCCTGCGGCGGCAATTCCAATTCGCCTTCCAGTTTTGCTCCTCTGACCTCGATCCGCACCTGACTTTTTCCCATAATTCACCTCATCCTCAATAGACGCCCTGCGGCGCCATTCTGCAAATGCATAAATTCGGCGCGCGGAGGCGCGCGACTTCAGTCCGCAGCAACGCCCTAAATCCGAGCGCGAACAACGCCCAAACGCTCAAGCGCGCTGCGACATTATCCAGCGCACTTTCAGTTCGATTGCTGCTGCCGATTAAAGTCTAACTCGAGTTCCCGCGTCTAAACCGTACCAAAATCTTGGCTTGGCGCGCGCAACCCGTTACTCTCTCTCTGCATAAGCGTGCGGAATTTCCTCTATAACGAGTTCCCGGATTGGCAGGCAAATGCGCTCGGCCGGCCATTGCCCGACTGTGCCCACGCGGTCTCGGTGGTGCTGCCGCGCTGGGACGACGTGATCGGTTACGAAGAGAAAAAGCCGGACGTCCTCGCCAAGCTGGCTGGCGGCTATCCTCGATTTGTCATTCACCCTTTAGTGGCCGAGCTTGCCCACCGACTAGCCCCTGGACGCCCGTGCCTGCCCTTTCCTTCGCTCCGCGTAGCCGAGTTAGCAGCGGAATTTGTGCGGCGGTGTGGTGGCGAGCCGGTCGAAATCATTTCCGCTCACGCCGTGCATGGCGTCGCGGCCACCGGCGGGCCCGGTCAGGCCGCGTTGAAGGCCTTTTGGCAACACACGGGGTTGCTGGTCTCGAGCCGGCAGGCGCAAGCCAGCCTGGCAGCGCAGCCGAGGCGCCCCGCTCCTGAATCCCAGCGCGCTCTGCGCCAGCAATTGGCGGGACTATATGATTGCTCAGAGGAGGACGTGTTTCTCACGCCAACCGGCATGGCGGCGGTCTTTGCAGCTTTGCGCGCGCTGCAGGCGAAGTTTCCGGGACGACCCACAGCGCAATTGGGCTTCCCCTACGTGGATACGCTGAAATTGCAGCAGAAATTCGGCCACGGCGGCATCCTGCTGCATCACCTCGGAACTTTGGAAAACAAACTGGCAAGCCTGGTACAACGGGAGCGGCTGGCCGGGTGCTTTTGCGAAATCCCAGGCAATCCGATGCTGGGCACCGTCGATTTGCCGAAGGTGGCAGCGCTGCTTCGACAGCACAGGATTCCGCTTGTGGTCGATGACGTGGTGGCCACCCCGGTCAATGTGGATTTGAAGGCCCACGCCGACCTAATCGCCACGAGCCTCACGAAATTCTTTGTCGGTGCCGGCACCGCTATGGGCGGGGCGTTGATTTGCCCCCCCGGCTCTCCACAGTACGCCGAGCTCAAGCCGTTGGTGGCGGCGCAACACGAAGAGCTGCTCTGGCACGAGGATGCGGCTGTGCTGGAAACGGGCGGACGCGATTTCACCAGCCGGATGACGCGGCATAACCGAAACGGGGAATTCATCGCCGAACGGTTGCGCAGTCATCCGGCCATCGAGAGAGTGTGGTACCCGAAATGGGAATCCAGCGAGGTTTATGGGGCACTGCGCCGTCCCGGCGGAGGCTGGGGCGCGTTGCTCACATTCCTGCCGAAAAATCCTGAGTCGAACGCGGCGCGGATTTACGATGCGTTGCCGCTGGCCAAAGGGCCGAGCCTGGGCACGGTGTTTACGTTGGCCTGCCCGTTCACCTTGCTGGCCCATTACACGGAGCTGGAATGGGCCGAGGCCTGTGGCGTATCCCGGTACCTGATCCGATTATCTGTCGGCCTGGAGGAGCCGGAGGAGATTTGGCGCAGACTAGAGCAGGGGCTGGCAGCAGTCAAAACGGCTCCAGGAATGCTCCCGCTAACTGCGTAGTTCGCGAACGGATGCGGCAGGAATGCGGCAGGAATGCGGCGGGCGGAAAACCCGCCCGCCGGGATGGCACGATTAAAACGGAACGTCGTCCTGCTCGACCGCCGGCGCGTCGGGCTCGACCGGCTGTTCGGGCGCAGTAGTTGCCGGAGCCCCAGCCGGAGCGGCGGCCGTGCGGGTTCCGGCGGCAGCCGCCGTACCCGCTTCGGTGCGGCCGGAGTCAAGGAATTGGAAGCTATCGAGCACCACAACCAGGCGGCTGCGCTTCTGATTGGTTTGCTTGTCATCCCACGAGTCGTACCGCAGCCGGCCTTCCAACAGGATGGGGCGGCCTTTTTTGAGGTACTTGCCGATCGTTTCGGCCTGGCTGGACCAAGCCTCGATATCAACGAAAGTGACCTCCTCCTTCAGCTCCCCGGTTTCGGCCTTCCACTTGCGGTTGACCGCCAGACCAAATTTGGCCACCGCGGTGCCCTTGGGCGTATAGCGCATTTCGGGGTCGCGGGTCAGGTTGCCCGCGAGGATGACTTTGTTGAAGTTCGCCATAGTTTTCCTTTCCTTATGCCGCAGTTGTTGTTGGTTTCGGAGCCGGGGCAGTACTGAACATGACCCGGAAAACGTCGGCATCCATGGCGAAGCGATGCTTCAACTGGTCAAGTGTGGCGGGCTCGCTTTCAAAAATTACGTTCACGTAAAAGCCCGCATTGTGCTTTTTGTCGGCGATCCGCGCGAAGCTGCGCTTGTCCATCTTCTGGACCGTCTCGACTTTGCCGCCGGCGGAGGTGATGTCCGCCGAGAGCCGGTCAATGGTGTCCTTGAGGGTTTCTTCTTTGCCGGCCGTATTAAGTATGAACAGACCTTCGTAACGTTTCACTGCTCTTTTCCTTCGTTGGCGGCGTCCTGTAAGGCGCCGTTAAATTGACTCATCGCTTTCTGTATTCCGGCCGTTACCCAGGTTTGCGCCTGGTCTGCCGCCACAGCCAAAATCTTATCTGCCAAAGCGGCTTCCGTCGAACCAAATCGGCTCAGCACGTGCCCGGTGATCTCGCGCAGCCCGTCTTGGCGGCCAATGCCGATGCGCAGGCGCGGGTACTCCCGGCTGCCCAGCCGCCGCTCGATCGATTCCAATCCATGATGCCCGCCACTGCTGCCCCCGGGCCGCAACCGCAACTGCCCCAGCGGTAAATCGGCGTCGTCCACCACCACCAGCACCTGCGTTAGCGGCAGGCGATAAAACTCTTTCACCGCGCCGACGGCGTCTCCGCTCGAATTCATGAACGTCTGCGGCTGGCAGAGCAACACCCGCCGGCCAGCCGGCTCGGCTCGCGCCACACGCGCCTGAAATTTCTTCTGGGCCGCCCAGCTTGCTCCCCACCGGCCAGCCAGCCGCTCCACAACCGCGAAACCCACGTTGTGCCGCGTGCGGGCGTATTTCGCGCCCGGATTGCCCAAACCCACGATGAGATACAGTTTCTCCATGCGCGGGAGCCGCTCGCCCGCGTGCCCCGGGCCGGGTGGCGCTTACTTCTTCTTCTCCGCCGCGGCGGGCTTTTTCTCGGCGCCACCGGCGGCAGGCTTCTTTTCCGCCCCAGCCGCGCCTGCTTTCTCGGCGCCCTTGGCGGGAGCTTTCTCGACCCCACCTTTGGCAGCAGCTTTCTCGCCCGGCTTGCCCGCCGGCGCAGCGCCCTCTTCGCCTTCCTTCTTTTCCTTGATCATCTCCACCTCGCCCGGCACGGCCGCAGCCGCCTCGGCCGCTTCGGCCGCTTCCTCTTCCTCCGTGCGTGGCGCCGCGACGGCGATGACAGGGATTTGCTTGTCGCCGATGAGCTCAACGCCGGCGGGTACTTTGATTTCACCCAGGTGGACGGCTTCGCCAATCTTCAGATGCCCCACTTCGACCGTGATGGATTCAGGAAGATCCTTTGCCAGGCCGCGGGCGCGAATCTTGAACAGCACGTGTTCCAGCACGCCACCCTCCGTCTTCACGCCCTCGGGTTCACCGCTCGTCTCGACCGGGATGCTGACGGTGACCTTCTCGTTTTCGGCGATCTCATGAAAATCGACATGCAATACCTTGCCGCTCAGCGGATGGTGCTGCACTTCCTGGACCAGCGCGAGGCGCTTGGGGCGTGAATCGTCCTTCACCGCGAGATCCACCAGCAGGTTCTCCGACAGCGAATGGTGGATGAGGTCTTCCATTTCCTTCGAAATGACCTCGAGGTTCTGCGGCTGGGCCTGCCGGCCGTAAATCACCGCAGGGATGCGGCCCGAACCGCGCAGTTTCTTGGCCCCGGCGCGGCGCGCCAGCGCCCGCGGGAAAGCGTTCAACAATACTGATTTCATGTTTAATGCCGGCGGGGCGCGACCTTAACTGGTGCGCCCGCCTTTAAATTCAAACAGCGAAGTAACCGACGAATTACTATGGATTCGCTTGATGGCTTCGCCCAAAAGCCCCGCCACGGATAGCGTGGTAATCTTTACCCCGCTTATCGCAGGGCGTAGGACAGTATCAGTTGTTACCAGTTCGTCAATAGCGGATTTTCGCAACCTCTCGATGCCCACTTCGTTGAGGACCGCATGCGAAACACAGGCCAAAAGACGCCGGGCGCCTTTCCGTTTGAGCAGTCCGGCCGCCTGCGTCAGCGTCCCGGCCGTTTCCGTCAAATCATCCACTAGTAAAGCGTCTTTGCCGCGAATTTCCCCAATCACCGCCAGCGATTCCACTTCGGTCGCGTTCTTGCGCCGCTTCGCCACGATCGCCAGGCTCGCCTCCAGCACCTGCGAATACGCATACGCCATCTTTAGCCCTCCAACATCGGGGCTCACCACCACCAAATCCCGCAACTTTTTCTTCTTCAAGTAATCATACATCACCGGCGCCGCATAGAGATGGTCCACCGGGATGTCGAAGAACCCCTGGATTTGCTGCGCGTGCAAGTCCACCGTTAAGATTCGGCTGGCGCCGGCCGCGACGAGCAGGTTGGCGATCAGTTTCGCCGTGATCGGCACCCGCGGCTGGTCCTTGCGGTCCTGGCGCGCATAACCGTAAAAGGGCATCACGGTAGTGATCCGGGCCGCACTGGCGCGCCGTAACGCATCTATCATGATGAACATCTCCATCAGGTGATGGTTGGTCGGCGGGCTGGTGGACTGCAGCAGGAACACGTCTTCGCCGCGGACATTCTCCTCGATCTTGACGAACGTCTCACCGTCGGGAAACGGCTTAATGGTCGATTTCCCAAGGTCAATGCCGATGTACGCGCAGATCGATTCCGCCAAAGGCTGATTGGACGTGCCGCTGAAAATCTTCACGTTTGTTGTGCTCGTAGGTAAAAGAAAAGCCCGCTCCGTCGGCGGACGCGGGGGCAGACTCTAACAAGCGCATTTGAGAGTGCAAGGGGATTCTGGGCCTAACCGCCGCCGCAACAAGTCCATCGCCTGCTGGGTTGATACCTGCTTAAACGTCTCCCGGTCATACGGGTTGAGATGGTGCTCGACGACCGTCTCGCTTGCCGCGGCTAGCGCGATGAACAACGTCCCCACCGGTTTGGCGTCCGTCCCGCCGCTGGGGCCGGCGATGCCAGTCAACGCCAGAGCAACATCGGCCCCGGTCACACGCCGCGCCCCTTCAGCCATTTGCCGCGCGACGGCTTCGCTGACCGCGCCGTGCTCCGCCAGAGTTTCAGGGCGCACCCCGAGGAACTTCTGCTTGATGTCGTTGTTGTACGTCACGAACCCGCCCAACACCACGGCCGAGGCGCCCGGCACGTTGGTCAACCGATGCGCCAGCAACCCTCCAGTGCAGGACTCCGCCAGCGCGAGCGTCCGCTTCAACTCCGTTAGCCGCCGGATGAGGACGGCTTCCTCCTCGTCGCTTTCACGCCCGTACAGAACAGCGCCTAACCGCGCCTGCAGGATTCGCTCCGCCTCCCTTACCAGGACCTCAGCGTCGTCTCCGCGCGCCACCAACCGCACATCGACCTGCCCAGGCCGAGCGCAATAGCCGAGTTCCAACCCACGCGCCACCAACCCCTCGATCGCTGGGGCGACCGTTTGCTCGACCATCGATTCGCCCAGGCCGCTCGTGCGCCAGGTGTGGCAGACAAACTTCGCCGCGGCAGGTAATACTCGCCGCAGCAGCGGCACGACCTGCTCAGTGAACATCGGCCGCAATTCCCGTGGGGGTCCGGGCAGCATCACCAGCCAGCTCGAGGCGGCGCCAGGCCGAAACCGATTTGCCGGCACTTCCAGCGCCAATCCCGGCGCCGTGCCAAACGCATTGTGCAGAACCAAAGCCCCCTCGGGCACCAGCGCCTGAACTCGGGTGCTAGCCGGCATGGGTCTTTTGCGGCTGGTGAAGAAGCTCGTTATCTGCTCGAGGATGGCGGGATCTTCATGCAGCGGCCGTTCGAGGAACCGCGCCAGCACGTCGCGGGTGAGATCGTCGGAAGTCGGGCCGAGCCCGCCCGTCGCGATCAGCAGGTCCGCTCGGCCGAGGGCTTCCTGGACGCCGGCCCGGATGGCCGCGGCAGTGTCCGGGACCGCTGTCTGGCGGCTGACCACATACCCAAGGTCGGCTAATTGCGCGCAAAGCCATTGCTGATGAGTGTTCAACACACGCCCCAGCATCAGTTCGCTGCCCGTGTTGAGTATTTCGACAACCATGAACCAAGTCTAAGAATGGAACGGCAAACGCCAAGCGAGGAGTAAGGGGAAGAGGTGTCCCCTCGGTGAAAGCGGGACCGGCGCCGGAGCGCGGATTTTAACTTTAGTCCGCAGCAATTTTCAAAAATTCCACCCCAGCGGACATTGCTGCGGAAAGTCCGCGCTCCGCCGGCCCTCATTGGGGGTACGGAAAGGGGCGCGTTGACCCTCCTGAAGGCGAAGCCTATAGTGGCCGCATGGCAGAGGCGGGACCCGGGTGTGTGAAGCAGCGGTTTGTGGAGTTTCTAGCGCGCAAGCACTTGCGGCTGACCTCCCAGCGGCGCGCTATCATCGACTCCGCCTTCAGCACCCGTCGCCACTTCACCGCTGAGGAATTGCTTCGCTGGTCACGGCGGCGTGATGCATCCGTATCCCGCGCGACGATTTATCGGACGCTGCCGCTGCTGACCGAAAGCGGGCTGGTGCGGGAGATGGATTTCGGAAAGGACTACAAATTTTACGATCCCAACTACGCCGAGCATCCGCGCCACAGCCATATCATTTGCCAGGACTGCCAGAAGATTATCGAATTCGAGAGCGCCAAAATCGAGGAACTGGAGAACGATATCAGCCAGCGCCTGGGCTTTTCCGTAAAAACCCACCGGCTGCAAATCAGCGCCCAATGCGACGAATACCGCCAACGGGGCACGTGCAAGAAAAAGGACGAGTGAAAGAGCGCACGCGCACGGGGTGCATGCTGCCCTTCTGGGCCTAGCCGGCTATGTCTTCAGCCCAAGTCCTGCCCACTGATAGCCTCGATCACTTTGAATACGCCGTCGGCGAGGCGGTGCGTTTGTTGCGCGCTGGCAAGGTAGTCGCGTTGCCGACAGAAACGGTCTATGGTTTGGCAGCCAACGCGCTCGATGCCCGGGCGGTTGAGAGCATCTTCCTCGTGAAGGGCCGCCCGCGGCGCAACCCGCTGATCGTGCATGTGGCCGACCTGGCTATGGCGCGGCAGTGCGTGGCTGATTGGCCCGCGGTAGCCGCTAAGGCCGCCCACGCGTTCTGGCCCGGTCCCTTGACGCTCGTGCTGCCCCGCGCGGAGGTCATCCCTGAAATCGTCACTGCCGGCGGGCCTACCATCGGCGTGCGCTGGCCCAGTCATCCCTTAATGTTGGCGGTCATTCGCGCCTGCGGTTTTCCCCTCGCCGCGCCGAGCGCCAACTTGTCCAACCGCGTGTCGCCTACGAATGCGGCGCACGTTCGAGAACAGCTCGGGGAGCACGTTCCGCTCATCATCGACGGGGGACAATCGCAAGTGGGGATCGAATCAACCGTGCTCGATCTGACGACCTCCCCGCCGCGTGTGCTGCGCCCCGGCATGATTCATGAACCGGCGTTGGTCGCAGCCCTCGGCCCGGTGGCAGTCAGCTCTGGCACGCGTTCCGGCATACTCAGAAGCCCCGGCCTGTTGCGAAAGCATTACGCGCCGCGGGCGCGACTGGTCCTGTGGTCCTGGACAGACGAAGTGGAATTGCGGCGGCGCGTGGCGCAAGCCGCGGAACAGCAGGCCGTGCATGTCATTGCCCATACACACATACCCTCGGGCCGGGGGTTCGCGCGGGTATCGGTGATTCCGCACGACGCGGTAGCGTTTGCGCGGGCGATTTATGCCGAGTTGCACGCTTGCGACCAGGCGGGCGCCGAACTGATCATCGTTGAAGCGTTGCCGCCGGGCGGCGAATGGCAGGCCATCGCCGATCGGTTATATCGGGCGGCCGCATCCGCAGCATAGAGGTTGCCACCTGATTATTTGACGAATGCGCCGGTTTGGCCCAATCTCCGCCGGTCATGAGATTGTTGAGAATCCTTTTGGCTTTGGCAGGCGGCGCTTCGCTCGCTCTGGCTCAGACCAATACCTATCCGCCGGTTGCGCCTGTGCCGACCAACGCCCCGTTGCCTCTCCTCGTGCCGGCCAATGGCTCCGTGCAGGTTCGCAAAGTTTCTCTTGAGGACCTTATTCAACAGGCGCTGCAGCACAACCTCGACCTGCAAATCGATCGGTATAATCCGTCAATCGCGCTGTTCAGTTTAAACGGCGCTTACGCGGGCTACGACCCGACGATGGACATCTCCGGTCAGCATGATCATTCCGAGAGCGGCCCCCAGCTATTGGGCGGAGGTTTCGTCATCCCTGGATCGCAGAGCGACGATAATCGCTTCAGCGGGAACCTGGGCGGGACCTCACCCATCGGCACCACCTATAGCCTTCAGGGTAACGCCATCGATACCGCAGGCAGCAGTTTGGGCCAGCCCTTCCAGAACTCCATCGGCTCGGCTTCCTTCAGTCTAAGCCAGCCGCTGCTCAAGGGGTTCTGGATCGATGCCAATCGCTTAAACATCCGAGTGGCCAAAAATCGCCTCAAATACTCCGAGCTGCTCCTCAAGCTGCAGGTCATGCAGACGATCACGACCTTGGAACAGGCGTACTACGACCTGATTTATTCGCGCGAGAACGTCATCGTTCAGGAAAAGGCCGTCGAAGCGGCCCACCGGTTGGTGGTGGAGAATCAGAAACGTCTTGAAGTGGGCGCCCTGGCGCCACTGGACCTGCAATCGGCAGAAGCGCAGGAGGCGACGAGCCGCGCCGCGGTAATCGCAGCGCGCAGCCAGCTCGGCACGCAAATGCGCGTCGTCGAACAGCTAATCACTGACAAATACCGTGACTGGGCGGACGTGGTGCTGGAGCCGACTGCCCCCTTGCAGGCGCCCGTGCCGGTGCTGAATGTTCAGGATAGTTGGGCTCGGGGGCTGGAGGACCGGCCCGACCTGCAGCAGGCCAAGCTGGACATCGAACGCCAAGGCATCACGTTGAAGTACGACAAGAACCAACTGCTGCCGGAGGTCGATGCGTTCGGCACCTACGGCTACAACGGCACCGGCGGGACTTTCAGCCAGGCGCTTTACGACATCCAGCAGACCGACCGTCGGTTTTATACTTACGGCGGCCGGATCATTTTTCCATTGGCCAACATCAAAGCCAGGAATGCTTATCGGTCCGACAAAGCCAGCTTGGAACAACTCGTGCTCACGCTCAAGAAGCTTGAACAGGGCATCATGATCGCGATCGACAATGACATCGGCGTCGTACGCGCCAATTACGACCAGGTGCAGGCGACCCGCACCGCCCGCGAATATGAAGAAGCCGCGTTGGATGCCGAGCAAAAGAAACTCGAGAACGGAAAGAGTACAACCTACAATGTTCTGCTGATCCAACGCGACCTCACCTCCTCCCGCGGCGCGGAAATCCAGGCGCTCGATACCTACAACAAGAGCCTGGCGCAATTGAGCCTGGACGAGGCCTCGACGTTGACACGGT
Organism: Verrucomicrobiia bacterium; assembly: GCA_035934555.1. Lineage (GTDB taxonomy): Bacteria > Verrucomicrobiota > Verrucomicrobiia > Limisphaerales > UBA8199 > DASYXT01. The sequence continues at coordinate 209,008 of DASYXT010000118.1, forward strand.
TGGGCATCAATTACCAGGCCCGCTGATTACTCGTTGGGCCCGAGCAAAGACCAAAGCCGTTGAGTCTGTCCCGAAGAGTTTAACCGCGTTCTCCGATCACCCAGGAGAGATCGCCAACCACGTCAGCCACTAGAAGTTCGCCTTCGCCGCCACCCTTGAGCGGTAGGTACTTGCCGGTCGCGCTGGCCAGCACCCGCCCCGCTCCATCCTGAATTTGGGCTTTGGCCTCGTAAATTCGATTCTTCCGGTTGGCCACCAACTCCCCCGTTACCAGTGTCGGCTCCCCAGGGCGGACCGGGTGCAGAAATCGGATATTGAACTCCGCGCAATAGCCGAATCGCCGGCTGGCAACCGCGCACGCCCACACCATCACTTCATCTAACACGGTGGCGAGCAAACCACCGTGCACCGTTCTGTGGAACCCGCTGTGCTCGGCACTTGGTATGAACCTGGCCTGGACCGAGCGGCCGTCGGTGTGGAATCGCAAATTTAAACCCCGCGGATTCGCTTCGCCGCAAACAAAACAAGAACGGGTGTGAGGCAACTCTTTCATCAAATTAGATTCCACAGCCGCGCCACGGAATGCAACCGGAATGCTTCGAGCTTCCTTTCTTAACAAACGTCTGCTATCAGGCAGCGGTGATTAAACGCGCTCCTCAAACCGTCTAAGCCTCATGACACTGGCCGCCCTCCCGGCCTCGCGCGTAATTGTCGCGGGCAAGTTCTTCCGTCTGGGCGAGAAGAAATTTTTCGCCAAAGGCATGGCGTATGGTCCGTTCGCGCCGAATGCCGCCGGGGATGGTTTTGCCTCGCCGGAACAAACTGGCCGCGACTTTACCCAAATTCAGGCGGCGGGAGCCAACCTGGTCCGTGTCTATCACGTCCCCCCGAAATGGCTGCTGGACCTGGCAGCCGCGCACGGACTGAAGGTCCTGGTCGATGTGCCCTGGAACCAGCACCTCTGCTTTATGGATTCGCGGGCGCAACAGGCGGAGGCGCGCGCGGCGGTCCGCAACGCGGTGCTGGCCTGCGGCGGACATCCAGCGGTGTTTGCCTTCAGCGTCGCCAACGAGATCCCCTCTGAAATTGTGCGTTGGAGCGGCGCCAGGCAGGTCGCTAACTTCATTGATACTTTGATCGCAGAAGCCAAACGCGCCGACCCGCTGTGTTTGTGCACATTCACCAATTTCCCCCCCACCGAATTTCTGCGGCCGCTCAGCCCCGATTTTTTGTGTTTTAATGTCTATTTACACCAAAAGGCGGCGTTTCGCAGTTACCTGGCCCGCTTGCAGATGCACGCCGTCGCACAACCCCTGCTTTTGGGCGAACTGGGAATTGATTCACTCCGGGAAGGCGAAGAGCGCAAATGCGAGATGCTGGGCTGGCAGTTGGAAACGGTGTTCCGCGCCGGCGCCGCCGGGGCAGTGGTGTTCAGCTTCACCGACGATTGGTGGCGCGCGGGCTTTCCTGTTTCCGACTGGCAGATGGGCCTCACGACTCCCAACCGAACACCCAAACCTTCCCTGGCCGCAGTCCAGAAAACGTTCGGCGCGGCGCCGTTCTTTCCGCTGCCCCGCACCCCGAAAGTCTCCGTGGTCGTTGCCTGCTATAACGGGGAGAGGACCCTCGCAGCGTGCCTGGATTCGTTGCAGCGGCTCAATTATCCCGATTACGAGGTGATCGTCGTCGATGACGGCTCAGCCGATGCCACCCCACAGCTCGCCTTCTCCCGCCCCGCCGTGCGCTATTTCCGGCACGAGAAAAACCTCGGCCTCTCGGTCGCCCGCAACACCGGCATTGCCGCCGCCACGGGCGACATCATCGCCTTCACCGATTCGGACTGCCGCGCCGATGAGGATTGGCTTTATTACCTGGTGAGTGATTTGCTCGACGGTGGGTTTGCCGGCATCGGCGGACCCAATTTGCTGCCACCGGACGATTCAGCGGTTGCCGCGGCCGTTATGGCGTCCCCCGGCGGCCCCGCCCACGTCATGCTCTCCGACCGCCAGGCTGAGCACGTCCCCGGCTGTAACATGGCCTTCTTCAAATGGGCGTTGGAACAAATCGGTGGGTTTGACCCCGTGTTCCGCAAAGCGGGAGATGATGTGGACGTGTGCTGGCGATTGCAGCAGGCCGGCTACCAACTCGGATTTAGTCCGGCGGCGCTCGTCTGGCATTACCGCCGCTCGACTGTCGGCGAGTACCTTAGGCAACAACACGGCTATGGGGAGGCCGAGGCGCTGCTGGTTCGCAAGCATCCGGAATATTTTAACAGTTTTGGCGGCAGCCTTTGGCTCGGGCGCATTTACAGTTCTGCCAAAGCCGGGGTGCTGCTGCGCCCGCCGATCATCTATCGTGGCCTGCTGGGCAGTGCCGGCTTCCAGGCCGTCTATGCGGCCGAACCGGCGGGCACACTCATGCTCAGCACGACCATCGAGTATCACGTCCTTGTCACGTTGCCGCTTTGCATTCTCTCGGCCCATTTCCATTGGCTCTGGCCCCTGGCGCTCGCCAGCCTGGCCTTCCCGCTCGCCATTTGCGCCATAGCCGGCGCCCAGGCCGAGCTGCCGCGGGACAAAACTGGCTTGTGGTCGCGGCCACTGGTGGCATTGTTGTTTTTTCTTCAGCCGATCGTTCGCGGCTGGGCCCGTTACCAGGGGCGATTCCTGCAACGGGCCTCATCTCTGGCAGCCCGGCAAAGTTTGGACTCACTGGGTTTACGCGCCAGCAAAATGCCTCTTAAGGAAGTCGATTATTGGAGCTCCCGGCCGGTGAATCGATTTGCCTTCGTGGCCGAAGTCCTGCGCCGGCTCGAACAACAAGGCTGGCCCCATAAAGCCGACGTCGGCTGGTGTGAATACGATTTGGAGATTTACGGTGGACGCTGGAGCAGCCTCCAACTCACCACCGTCACCGAAGACCAGGCCCTGACCAAACACCTGCTGCGCTGCCGCCTCGGCGCACGGTGGTCGTTCCCGGCCAAAGTCGCTTTTTGGGCCCTGGCGGCGTTTGAGTTTCTGTTGCTGGGCTTTGCCGGGCGTTGGTCGCCCTGGCTGTGGCTGGCTTTGTTGACCTTGCCGCTGCTGGCCTGGTTCATCCATCACGAGGAACGCACTTTGCGCAGCACCATTATCGTCTTCCTCGACGCGCTGGGGAAGGATTTAGAGTTAGCCAAACAGCCGCCCGAGTCCGTACCTCAGGCGACGCCGGCGCCGGCCAGTCCCGCAGCCTCAGAGCTGAACCGGCAAACGACCACCAGCGCAAATCCAGGCTAAAGACTTCTCACTGCATCACCATTTGATTCCCGGCGGCATCTCGCCATAATCGCCGCCCATGAACGTCACGCAAGTGGCCCTCTGCCCCAGTGAAGCTTCCCGCAACGCGCGGCGCCCGGCCCTTACCCCCGAGCTGCTGGCCGCCAGCGGCGCGCGCTACTCCAGAAACAACGAAGGACTCCAGGCTATCCTGTCCAAAATCGATCCGCAGAACCTCGAAAAATCCGTCGATTCGATTTTCCGCATGGTTGATTACGGCCACCAATCCATCGCCGATATGGTGCCCGTGGCGATGTTTATCGACGGCATTTCCATTTGGCTCGCCTATTATCTGTGGACGCTTTGCCCGACCGCTTCCGGCCAGGAATCCTCGACCCGTTATATCAAAATCTCCAATGAGGGGCTGATCCCCCCGGAGGTGCTGGGCATCCCCAAGGCGGAACTCGCCGCCTGGCAAACCCAGATGCAGCAATGTTTCCAGGCCTATCAAGCCTCCGTCGCCCTCTGGGAAGAACTGGCCGCACAAACGCCAGAAATTATGGGCATTCCGCAGTCGCTGCTGCAAGACCCCTCCGAACCGGCTCGGAAAAAGGTCGCGCGCATGCGACGCAATTACGCCTTTGATCGCGCCAGATACCTTCTACCTGTCAGCGCGGCGACCAATGTCATGCTCCTTTTGTCCGCTCGCGGCTGGGTCACCCTGTGCCAATGCCTCCTCTCGCATCCACTGCCCGAGGCCCAACAATTGGGCGCCCTGGTGCGAAACGAATTGGCGCTGGCGGCCCCTCGAATGCTCAAGTACGCCCGCGCAGAGGAACCCAGCAAAAAGACGTTGGCAGATGAATTTGCCCGGGTGGTCGAGCTTGCTGCCAAAATCGGCCTCGAACCTGCCGCCGCTGCATCTGCCTCGGCTCGATCTTACCTTTCTGTGATGCCGCCGGACCATCTCCCACCAGACACACTTGCCGGGGCCCTGCGCCACCACCCGAACCGTTACGCCCCTTTCGGCAGCGCCCTCCAACGCACAGCCGTGCGCTTTGGCTGGTCGGCGATCGGCTTCGCCGAAATCCGTGACTTGAACCGCCATCGCACCGGCACGAAGTACTGCCCGCAAGTGCCCAGCGGGTTTTACTTTTCCGAAGATCAATTGCCGCCAGGCGCAGCGCCCCAACGCGAGCGGTTGCTGCTCCAGGCCGACATCGGCCGCGCCGCCTGCGCAGCCGCTCTGGACCGGCTCAAACGCGCCCAGCCCTCCTACATCTACTGGTCGGTACTCGGGACCGAATATCCCTTCGAACACACCACCACCGCCGACAAATTCATTTATGAAGCGGAATTGCGCACCGGCCTCGGCGCCCATTTTCGCTATGCCAAGCACTTGCGCGATGTGCTCGCTTTGTGGTACGAGCGGTTCCCCGCCACCAAAGGATTGATTTTGGAAGGCAGCGCCGAACCGGAATAGCGCGGCACGTGGACTTTAGTTCGCAACAACGTCCTAACGCGAGCGCGGCTTGAAGTTAACAGGACGGCTGTTTTGTAAAGGCTTGCTGCGGATCTAAAATCCGTCTCGCCCCTACGTCAGGCGCATCGGCATCACCACATACAGGAACGGCCCATTGATCTTGAGCACTCCAGGGCTGAGCTCATCGATCAGCTCGATGAAAACCTCGTCGTTGGTCAGCGCATTGAGTGGATCAATCATGTACTTCGGGTTGAACGCGATCGCCATTTCAGGACCTTTGTAATTGATGGCCAGTGTCTCTTTTGCCTCACCCACTTCCGGAGAGTTGGCGGTAATTTCGAGCTTGTTTTTGCCGAAGTTCAACTTCACCGAGTTGGACTTCTCGCTGGTCATGATTTCGGCGCGACGCAACGCGTGCATCAATTCTTCCCGCATCAGCGTTACCCGTTCCTTGGTCTCAGAAGGAATCACCTGTCGGTAATTGGGATAATTGCCCTCAATCAGCTTGGTAACGATCAACACCGTCGAGCCTTTTTCGTCTTTGAGCGAAAACGACGCCTGGTTCTCTGCGTAACGCAACTCCAACTCGCCCTTCTCCTGCAAAAGCCGGTTCAGTTCATTAACCGTTTTTGAAGGCACAATAAACTCGCCTTGGCTGCTCTCGGACACATCGACTTCCTCATCCACGAGCGCCAACCGCCGGCCATCCGTCGCCACCAGCGTCATCTTGTGGTCTTTCAAACTAAAAAATATCCCGTTCAAAACATACCGCGATTCATCAGTCGAAATGGCAAAGGAGGTCTTTTTCATCATTGCCGCAACGGTTTGCTGCGGCAGAACAACCTTTTTGTCCTCCTTGAATTTTGGCATCGGAGGGAACTCGTCCGCGCTTAAGCCGTGAATTTTATAGAAAGAGGAACCAGAACGAATTGTGCAGTAGTTCTTATCGTCAACTTCAAGGTCAATTTCTGAGTTGCTCAACTCGCGTACGATTCCAAACAGCCGTTTTACCGGAACGGTCGAAGCGCCTGGCCGTTTTACCTTTGCCTCTACCGCGCAGGAAATCGTCACGTCCAAATCCGTCGCGGTCAATTCGAGGCGTTCCCCTTCGGCGCGCAGCAGGACGTTGGAAAGAATCGGCAAAGTTGTCCGCGAGCTGACCACATTCTGAACCGCCTGCAGCCCGTTGATAATTTGCTCCTTTGAGATGGTCAGGTTCATGTGCGCTTAATATGTATTCTGCTGATCAAGATCAACTATCCGTATTAAGGGTTGTCAATAAGGCAAACAAACCCGCATGTCAAGGTTACCGCAGGCACTTACGCAGCGCGCGGGAAACGTTTTTCCTTTTATTACATTTTTGAACAAAAGCTTCTCACTCCGTTATTCACGCTGCCCACATTTCATTCACAACCAACGTGCAAGTTGTTGGACCACTTGTTCCGATTCCCAACAAGTCAAAGCAGGATCATTTTCGTACGCGCCGGATCAATTCCGGCAACACCTGCTCGACGTAAGCAACCTCTTCTTCCGTGGATTCTCGCCCGAGCGAGAAACGCACCAATGCGTTGGACAGCGGCGCCTGCAACCCTAATGCCTGAATGACATGCGACGGTTCGAGGGAGCCGGCCGAGCAGGCCGAACCACTCGAGGCGCAGATGCCCTCCATATCGAGCGCCGCCAGCAACGCAATGCTGTCGGAACCCTCCACAACAAATGCCAGAGTATTGGCCAATCGCTGCACGCGCGCGCCCACGATTTGCGCACCCGCTATCTTCTCGACGCTACGCGCCAAACGCTCTGTTAAGGCGAGCAGCCGTTCACGCTCGAATACTGGTGGCTGAACGAACCGCTCCAGCGCCTCGGCCAACCCAATAATCCCCGCCAGGTTCTCTGTGCCTGCCCGGCGCTCATTTTCGTGCGCACCCCCGAGCAACACGGAGTCGGGGTGCAATGGCGATTTAACGAACAGCGCGCCGGCCCCTTTTGGCCCGTGAAGCTTATGCGCGCACACAGAAACCAGGTCCGCATTGAATTGATGGATGTCCCGGAACGGTTTCTTGCCGAACCACTGCACCGCATCGGTGTGAAAACGCACCCCACGCGCCCGGCACACCGCTCCTAACTCGGCCACAGGCTGGATCGTGCCGATTTCGTTATTTGCCGCCATAATCGAGACCAAGGTCGTGTCCGGCCGCAGCGCCCGTTCCAGCGACTCCACCCCAACCGTCCCCTCGCGGTTCACGGGCAGGCGGGTCACTTCAAAACCTTCCTTCTTCTCCAGATAATCGAACGCATGGAGCACGGCATGGTGTTCCACGGTTGAGGTGACAAGGTGTTTTCCTTTTGGCTTGAGCACCCTGGCTGTGCCCAGAATTGCCAGGTTCGCACTCTCCGTGCCGCCGCTGGTGAACACGACTTCACCAGGTTTGCCGCCCAGCACCCGGGCGACCCGTTCACGCGCCTCGTCCAGCGCTGCCCGCGCGCGCCGGCCTACCCGGTGCACACTGGACGGGTTGCCCCAGATTTCGTTGAGGAACGGCAGCATCGCTTGCCGGACCTGCTCATCCAGCGGCGTAGTGGCGTTGTAATCGAAATATACCGTTTTCATCTGCCGGGAGAAAGCGCGCTGCCCAACCATGGTGGTTCAAACCGCCTCAGCCGCAAAGCCCGGCGGCGGCTGGTCTTTGCGGGCAAACCGATCTTCGCTCCATGGGTCGGCTGTATTCGAGTAACCGCGCAACTCCCAAAACCCAAGCAGATCCCGGTCAAGAAACGTAATCTCGCGGATGAACTTGGCGCCTTTCCAAGCGTAACGTTTGGGAATGATGACCCGGGCAGGTCCGCCGTGCTCGCTCGACAACGGTTTCCCATTCCACCGGTGCGCGATTAACACGTCATCATCCAGGCACACCGACAATGGATTGTTCGTCGAGTAGCCGTCGTAACTCTTGAAGAACACATGCGATGCTTCGGGTTTGGGGTGAACAAGGTCCGCGAGCGTGAAAAAGGCAATACCTTCCCACGTCATATCGAATTGGCTCCACGTCGTTACACAATGGAAATCGCTGATATCCTTAAACTGCGGCAAGGAGAGGAACTGCTGCCAGTTGAGCGTCACCGGGTTTTCCACCAGTCCGCCAATCTTAAGTTCCCATTTGTCCAACGGCACCTCGGGGCGGAGCCCGAGGTCCAGAACCGGGAAGTTGTGCACCTGCCGCTGGCCGGGCGGCAGACGGTCCTGCGAGCGAAGGGGCCGACCGGTTTTTCCGGCCATTTTCTGCGCCCAGCGCTCCTTTGCGGCAATGTAGGATTCCTTCATTCCCCAAGGATACTGCTTCAGGCTGCCGCGGTCCGCAAGGGTCGGTCGAAGGGTGAGACAACAGCGGGCGCAGGACAGATTTCTTCTATGCAGCGATAGGCAGGCAGTCGTTCTGGGCGGCCAACGTGTTCAAATGGTCTTTCCAGAATGTGTCCAGCCGCCGGCTGGCGCCGCACTCAAGCGCTCATTCCCAGGCGTTGGGCTTTTCGGGCGCCGAGTGCGCCAACTCGCGCGGGGCTTCCGGTTCCTTCTCGGCCCGCAGCGCCTTGACCTCGCTGGGCAACACTTGCTTTCCAGAGTTGCCGAACGAATTGTAAACGTAAGTCAGCACGTTGGCGATATCCGCATCGCTCAGCGGGAACTTCGGCATCGAATTGTTAAATGTTTTTCCATTCACCACAATTTGTCCCTGGCGCCCGTGGAGCAGCACCTTGACCGCCCTGGCCTTGTCGCCGTTCAGAAAATCCGAGCCGGCCAGCGGCGGAAACTTGTCCGGGATACCCAGTCCCGTTGCCTGATGACAGGGCGTGCACACCATCGCGAACAGTTGCTTGCCATGTTGAATTTGCTGCGGCTTGGCTCCGGAATCTTCCTCCTTGGGCAACGTGCCCATGGGCGCACCCTCCTCGACCCATTCACGCACTGTCTGCCGCTCCTGCTCGGTCAGTGAACGGGCTTCCGGCCCGTCGCCCGCCGGCATCGGCTGCTTGTAGTATTCTCCTTTGTAAGCATCCCAGATCCGGCGCTTGATCTCCATGCGTTTGGCGTGCGCCGTTTTATAATCATCCCAGTTGGGCAACAGCCGCTCCTGGTCGCTATGGCACCGGGCGCATTTGCCCATAAAGATCGGCAACACGTCCTGCAGGTAGGTCACTGCGGGAGGCGCCGCCGCCGGTTGAGCCGCCGTCTTGCCCGCCGCCGGTTGGGCCCCCAAACCAGTCGCTTCGAAGCCTGCCAGCAGCAGTCCGCCCGTTACCAGAACCACCAACAATTCCGTTTTCGCTCTCATGCCGGCACGCTAGTCCGCCGCACGATTCCCCGCCCCACCTTGGTTGGCGATTACTGACCATTTTTTGGCATAAGCAGAACAACAAATGGCAGTGGTAGATCATGGGTCTGCGCTAATGGCATTTGCCGCTGCGCCCGCGTGGAGCTAAACCAACCTTGGGTTGCCAACTCCTGGTGAAATAGGCTCTCCTTTAGTTGCTTTGTGCCGCACAAAAAGCGGTGCTCAAGCAGATCAGGCCGTGGACAGGGCAGGAAATAACTCCGGGTAAAAGGTCCGGGAACAATCCGGGCAGATGCTGTGGGTGAAGTTGGCGTTGGAGTGCTGCCGGACATACAATTCGATTTGACTCCAATAGCCCTGGTCATCGCGGATTTTTTTGCAATGAGCGCAGATGGGGAGCAGGCCGCTGAGAGTTTTGACTTCGGCCAGCGCCGCTTGCAGTTGAAGGACGAGTTGTTCGCGTTCACGTTCCGTTTTGCGCCGTTCGGTCACATCCCGGGCGATCGTGGAGGCCCCGACGATGTTGCCGAGTGTATCACGGACCGGGGAGATGCTGAGAGACACTTCGACGATCCGGTTGTCGCGAGTGCGGCGGGTGGTCTCAAAATGCTGAATTTGCTCTCCGCGCGCGACCCGCTCCAATATCGGGATGTGTTCATTCACGCGGTCTGCCGGCAGCAGCATATCGATGGAACGGCCCAGGGCTTCTGCGGCAGTGTAGCCATACAGTCTTTCGGCGGCGGCGTTCCAACTGGAGATGACGCCGCCGAGGTCTTTCCCGATAATCGCGTCGTCCGAGGACTCGACAATCGCGGCGAGCCGGTGCAGGGCTTCCAGGTGCTGTTGCACAGAGTTGTGGGCGGCCCGTTCGCGACCGAGGGCCAGGCGGGCCTTCCGTGACAGAAGGAACACGCCCGAGGAGATCACGATAAAACATGCCGCGTTGACCCGGTCAGCAGGGCTCGCAATAGCCAAAGAGTGCCGGGGCGCGACGAACCACCAATCTCCCAGCCCCAAGCTGGCAACCATTGTCAAAAAAACCGGCCCGGTGTCAGCAAAATGGGCGACCGCACACACGGCGAAGAAGAAGAGGACATAAGGGAGGCGGTCTCCCCAAAGCGGGTCGAGCAACCAGCGAAGCAGAAGCGCCAGGCCCAGGCACCCGCCAGCCAAGGCGTAGGCGCGCCATCCAGTCAGGTGGGGGCTGGTTTCCCACCAGGCCGCAGCCTTTCCGGGCGCACAATTGGCAGAAAGGGGTATCACGCGTGGTTGCAGAGCGGAGCATTTTACAGGCCAAAAGGTGGGGCTGGCTCAAAAAGCCATTTTCAATGGCGGTTGCCTCCTTGACGCCCCGGTTGACAGCGGCGATAGTCTCAGCAGTTCTTTGGGGGGCGTACTGGTTTCGACTTGGCCGGTGCGTCAGGGGCGGCATGCCGAGGATGGTTCGTTGGCCTCGTTAATCATCGGACCAAAACAATAATTGCTAACCAAGAATTAGCTCTCGCGGCCTAATGTGTCGCGACGTTCACCGGTGGACACCTGCTACGCCGGATGAACGCCACAGCAGGTGTAGGCTTGGCGCGGCGTCCGCGCGCGTTGGGCTGAAGTTCTTATCTGTGGGCTAGGCTGGGCGGCTCGGTGTCAGGCCGCTATCGCCCGGCAGAAAACTTTCTCCTGACTAAGCATGTAGTCGCTGCTGGCAAATTTGCCAAGGACGCGGGTTCAACTCCCGCCGCCTCCACCATTTCTAGATGTCCTGGTGCTGCCGCAGGAAGCTCCGCATGGCGAGTTTCTTTGCTGGGTTGATCGACTCCTCAAGTTTTCGGCGTTCCCGCACGGGCATAGGCGTGAAAGCACGGGCCAAGGCTGCGTTGTGTTCGATATGTTCGACCGCGGGCATGCCGACACTTGCCAGGCTCACCCCCAATGACAGCGCGTAACTGAGCAGTTTCTCGACCGGAGCAGCCCCGAGCAATTGCTCCTGCCCGAAGACTTTCATGGCGATCACCCCCAGGCGCTTCCTATTCGCTACCGGCAACGCGAGCCGTTCAAAGCTCCCGGCGCCTAGAGCCTTGACCTTCATTCCACCGGGGTCGTCGGTCATCCTGGCCAGGCCGGCGTTCAGCGCCATTTGCACGCAATCGAAATCATGCCGCTCAAGAGCCGTTTTCAGTACGCCGGGGTCGCTGTGTGACGTGATGCCGATCGCTCGGGTGAGTTTTTGGTCGCGTGCTTCGTACAACGCTTCCAGCACTCCCCCTTTGGCTTCGATGGCCTGCAGGTCATCCGCGCCTCGCAAGGTATGAATATGGAGGACATCGAGATGATCGGTTTGAAGCCGCTTCAGACTTAGCTCGATCTGCCGGCGGGCAGCGTCGGCCTTGCGGCTCGGGATTTTGGTCGCCAGAACTACTTCTCCCCGGCGACTGGGCATCATACGGCCGATGCGCTCTTCGCTTTTGCCGCCGCCGTAGTCATGCGCGGTGTCGAGGTAACGGATGCCCAGGTCAATTGCGCGGTTGAGCGCCCTGAGAGCCGCGTCCTCCTCTTTGTACATCAGGAACCGGCTGCCCGAGCCGAAGCCGAGGATGGGCACCCGGATGCCAGTGCGCCCGAGGACCCGCGTCGGAAAGGCTTCCGTTTGGGCGTGGCCGATGATGGGGGCGGCCACTAAGCCGGCGGCCACAGTTTCAAGGAATTGTCGGCGGTTCATACGGCCAGAAACTCTTACTCGGCAGTGGAGAACGCAAGCTCGGATTTCTAATCGCGTTTAGTTGGTGGCGCGGGTTCCTCGCTGCTGAACGCTCGTGCGAGGGCGCAAAGGAGCGCGGCGCCGATGCCGAGGAATACCGCGGCCAGTGCCAGGCCCACCAGCGCTTCACTGCGGAAAGCGGCGGAAGTAAAGCGCATCGGATACAGGAACAAACCCAGACCGAGCAGTAGCAGGAAGAAGCAAAAGGCGAGCAGCCGGGCTTTGGTTTTGCGAGTGGGGCATTCTTGCACGGCCCAGACGAGGCGCCAGAAGGGCCACGCGCAAATGGCGGCGGCTGCGCTCCAGACCAGCACGCTCCAATGCCAGGCAAAGTGGAGTCCTTGGCCTGGCGAATGTTCGAGGGCCGCAGCCGAACCGGTGACCGTGGCAAGGGCCAGGCCACTAGAGCCGATGACGATGACTTTGAACGTCTTATCAGTCGGCAGGTACTTTTCGTCGGGGGCGGGCATAAAACAGCGAGGCTGGCGTGCTCCAGCCTCGCTGAGTGATTCGATTCCTCCGGATGAGCCCAGGCCGGAGGCCCGGGCTCAAAGGATGGCAGGCCCGAGGCCTGGGGAACCAACTTAGTAGTCCATTTCCCCGCCCATGCCGCCGTGGCCGCCCGGCATCGGAGCTTTCTTCTCCTTCTCCGGGATTTCGGTAATGAGGCATTCGGTCGTCAGGAGCAACCCGGCGATCGAGGCAGCGTTCTGGAGCGCGGTGCGGGTGACCTTTTTGGGGTCCACCACGCCGGCTTTAACGAGGTCTTCGTATTCGCCAGTCGAGACGTTGTAGCCTTCGTTGCCTTTGCGGCGTTTGACTTCCTGCACGACCACCGAGCCTTCGACGCCGGCGTTTTCAGCCAGCGCGCGAGTGGGGAACTCGATGGCGCGTTTGACGATGTCAACGCCGATGCGCTCGTCGTCGTTGTCGGGTTTGACGGTGTCGATGGCGCTCAAGCAGCGCAGCAGAGCCACGCCGCCCCCGGGGACGATGCCTTCCTCGACGGCCGCGCGGGTAGCGTGGAGGGCGTCTTCGACGCGGGCCTTCTTTTCTTTCATCTCGGTTTCGGTGGCCGCGCCGACATTAATGACGGCGACACCGCCGGCGAGTTTGGCCAGGCGTTCCTGCAGCTTTTCCCGGTCGTAATCGGAGGTGGTTTCCTCGATTTGCCGGCGGATTTGGTTGACGCGGCCCTGGATTTCAGAGCTCTTGCCGCCACCTTCAACGATAGTGGTATTTTCCTTATCGACGACGATGCTCTTGGCGCGGCCGAGGTCATCGAGGTTGAGGCTCTCGAGCTTGATGCCGAGGTCTTCACTGATGAACTTGCCGCCGGTGAGGATGGCGATGTCTTCGCACATGGCTTTGCGTCGATCGCCGAAGCCCGGGGCTTTGACGGCGCAGACGTTGAGAGTGCCGCGCAGCTTGTTGACGACGAGGGTCGCCAACGCTTCGCCTTCCACTTCTTCAGCAATGATCAGCATCGGCTTGCCGACCTTGGCGACCTTTTCCAGGATCGGCAAAAGGTCCTTCAAGCTGCTAATCTTCTTTTCATAGATGAGGATGTAGGCGTCTTCCAGGCGGGCTTCCATCGCTTCGGCGTTGGTGACGAAGTACGGGGACAGATAGCCCTTGTCGAACTGCATACCTTCGACAACGTCGAGGGTGGTCTCGATGGACTTGGCTTCTTCGACGGTGATGGTGCCGTCCTTGCCGACCTTATCCATGGCATCGGCAATGATCTCGCCGATGGTGGTGTCCCAGTTGGCGGAGACGGTGGCGACTTGCTTGATTTCCTCTTTGTCTTTGACCTTCTTGGCGATTTTGTCGAGCTGCTCGACGGCCGCGGCGACGGACTTGTTAATGCCGCGCTGGATGCCGATGGGGTTGGCGCCGGAGGTGACGTACTTCAGGCCTTCGCGGTAGATAGCTTCGGCCAGGACGGTAGCGGTGGTGGTGCCATCCCCGGCGGCGTCGCTGGTCTTGGAGGCGACTTCGCGCACCATCTGGGCGCCCATATTTTCATAGGGGTCTTCCAGTTCGATTTCCTTGGCGACAGTGACACCGTCTTTGGTGACGGTCGGGGAGCCAAATTTCTTGTCGAGGACGACGTTACGGCCTTTGGGGCCGAGGGTCGCGGCCACGGCTCGGGCGAGTTTGGAGACACCCTTGAGGAGGGTCTGACGAGCATTCTCGTCGAAGATGAGTTGTTTTGCTGCCATATGCTAATTGATAGTTACAAGTTAATTGTTGAGGTGTTATTCGATCACGGCCAGCACGTCGTCGGAGTTAAGGATTTTGTATTCCTTTCCGTCGAGTTTGATTTCGGTGCCGCCGTATTTGCTGACAAGAACGCGGTCGCCCTTTTTAATTTCAAAGGGGACTTTCTTGCCGTTGTCATCGGTTTTGCCGGTGCCCAGGGCCACGACGAGGCTTTCCATGGGTTTTTCCTTCGCGGTATCGGGAATGATAATCCCGCCCTTTTTGACTTCCTTCTCTTCGACCGCTTCGACAAGAATGCGATCGCCGAGGGGTTTAACGTTTAGTGCCATAGTTTGGTTTTCGTTGTTTGTTGTTGATCAGTTCATCAAAATCCGCCCGCACTCACGGGGGAAATTCGTTAGAGCGTTTCAATCGTAAAGCGTAGGAGCGTAACACTTCCACGCGAGCGGAACGCTGGTTCGTGCTACCGAGCACGAACCCATATAAATTATTTTTTCTCGTCCACGACCTCGGCATCGATGATCGGGCCTTCGTCCTTCTTGCCGCTGCCGGGCTGCTCGGGGCCGGGGCCACCGGCGCCGGCACCCGGTTGAGGCTGGTCGCCACCGCGGGCGGCGCGGGCCTTCTCGCCGGCGGCTTTATACAGCTCGGCGGAAACGGCCTGCCACGCTTCGTTCAGTTTCTCGCTGGCGGAGCGGATGGCGGCGGCGTCCTGGCCCTTGAGGGCCTCTTTGACCTCTTGAACCGCGGTCTCCATTTTGCCCTTGTCGTTGCCGGCCAGTTTCTCGGCGTTATCTTTGAGGAATTTTTCCGAACGATAGACGGCGTTGTCGGCTTCGTTGCGGACCTCGATTTCGTCGCGGCGGGCCTTGTCCTCATCGGCGTGGGCCTCGGCGTCCTTGCGCATTTTTTCGATCTCCTCTTTGCTAAGCCCGCTGCTGGCGGTGATGGTGATCTTCTGCTCCTTGCCGGTGCCGAGGTCCTTGGCGCTGACGTGGAGGATGCCATTGGCGTCGATATCGAAAGTGACTTCGATTTGCGGCACGCCGCGCGGCGCCGGCGGGATGTCGGTCAGATGGAACTTGCCGATGGTTTTGTTATCGCGAGCCAATTGGCGTTCACCCTGGAGGACATGAATCTCGACGCCGGGCTGATTATCCGAGGCGGTCGAGAAGATCTCCGACTTGCGGGTCGGGACGGTGGTATTGCGCTCGATGAGCTTGGTGTAAACACCGCCGAGGGTTTCGATACCCAGCGAGAGCGGGGTCACGTCAAGCAGCAGCACGTCTTTGACTTCGCCCTTGAGCACGCCCGCTTGAATGGCCGCACCCACAGCGACGACTTCATCCGGGTTCACGCCCTGGTGCGGAGTCTTGTTGACCAGCGAGCGGGCGGTATCGACCACCTTGGGCATGCGAGTCATGCCCCCGACGAGCACGAGCTCATCGATTTTATCCACCGAAACGCCGGCGTCGCGCAGGCAGTTCTTGACCGGGGTGATGGTGCGTTCGAAGAGGTCATCGCATAACTGCTCCATCTTGGCCCGAGTCAGCTTCATGCTGATGTGCTTAGGGCCGCTGGCGTCGGCGGTGATGAAGGGCAGGTTGATTTCATACACCTGCGAGCTGGACAGCGCGATCTTCGCTTTCTCAGCCTCCTCCTTGATGCGCTGGAGGGCATCGGGCTGCTTGCGCAAGTCCATGCCGTGTTCTTTCTTGAACTCATCGAGAATCCAATCCATGATGCGTCCGTCCCAGTCATCGCCGCCGAGGTGGGTATCGCCGTTGGTGGCTTTGACCTCGAAGACCCCATCGCCGATTTCCAGCACCGAAATATCGAAGGTGCCGCCGCCCAGGTCGTACACCGCGATTTCCTCGTCTTTCTTTTTATCAAGGCCGTAAGCAAGCGACGCGGCGGTGGGCTCGTTGATGATGCGCAGCACTTCGAGGCCGGCGATGCGGCCGGCGTCTTTGGTGGCCTGGCGCTGGGAGTCGTTGAAATAGGCCGGAACGGTGATGACGGCTTGAGAGATTTTCTCCCCAAGGCGCATCTCGGCGTCGGCTTTGAGCTTGGCCAGAATCATCGCCGAAACCTCCGGCGGGCTGAACTGCTTGGGCTTGCCATCGACTTCGACTTCTACACAGGCGTCGCCGTTAGGACCAGGGACGACCTTGTAGGGGACGCGTTTGCGTTCCTCCTCGACTTCGCTGAATTTACGGCCCATGAAGCGCTTAATGGAATAGACGGTATTCCTGGAGTTGGTGACGGCCTGGCGCTTGGCGGCGTCACCGACCAGTCGTTCACCGCTCTTGGTGAACGCGACCACGGACGGGGTCACACGCCGGCCTTCGGAATTCTCCAGCACAACGGGTTCGCCGCCTTCCATCACAGACATGCACGAGTTGGTCGTGCCCAAATCGATACCAATTACTTTAGCCATATAAAATGCTCCTGCTTAAAAACACAAAGCCAAAGGGTCTAGAGCAATGAGGGTGCCACTCGGGGGTGAATCAGAAATAAGAAATTGCAGCTCAGCATGTTAGGATTCAAAAAGCGGCTGAAGATGTGAGTGCGATGACTGTGCCATTTGCGACAAAATGGCGCAGTTCGGAGGCCAGATTGGCGCAGGAGCTTGTGCATCGCCGGAGAGCCCGAAGCGCGACTGTGTTCGGAAGTTGCTGCGGACAGGAATGTCTGCGCTCCGGCGCTTGTTTGCCTGAGGACCTTGTGAGGAGCCCGGAATTTAGCGGGAGGAAACAGAGGGAACGAAGATTCTGCTTCTGCACCAGCTCCGTTCAGAGTGGCGGGAATTCACAGGAAATCGGTTTTCCCTTCAGCGTGCGGTAAACAGCGAAGTCTTTGCGATCGATCGTTAAAACCTTCAGCCGCGGGTTGCTTTGAGCAAGCATGACAATGCACGCATCTGCGGCGTCCATGCCGTAATCTGAGTACTTTTCCAAAAGCTCGAGCACCTCTGCGCGATTCGCATTCCATAGGAAATCAATTTGGTAGTCTCCCTCAGCCAAAGCACGAGCGATGCGTGTCGGCCCCGCCAGGAAGCAGGCTTCAACCAACGCCGCTTCGCACGTCAGGTGCGGCTCCGGGTTCTGACGGGCCATTCGGCGCGCCCAACCGCGGACTCTATCATTGGGATCCCAGAATCCGGCGATGTAGCCGGTATCAGCGATGAACTGCACGTTTTGCCTCCAGCTTGCGGCGGATAAACTCCTTTGGGCGTTGGGACGCCGCCAAAGGCATTCTGTAGTCCGGGTCAATCCGGAGCGAGGCGCACTCCCGGGGCAGTTCCGCCGCAGCCTTGCAGGCGGAGTTGATCATGAACCGCGAAATCGGCATCCCGCGTCGGCGCGCGGCGGAACGGATGATTTCTCGTTCCTTGGCCGTTGGCCGGGTAGCTATGATGTACGACATACAAATAGTATGCTGCTTGGAAAGCGGATCGTCAATACTCATATCAGCACCCACAACCGCTCACCCCTAATTAAAGCTGGTTGACCGGCGCCAGCCGGGCATGTAGAGTTTTGTTAATTCCACGTATTAACGTTTATCGGAGCGGGGATCGCCTGAAGTGCCCGCCTGCCCGCACGCGGCGCTTGGGGAGTGGGAGATTACACTGTCAGTTCGGCATGCCTCCGCTCGAGCCAAAGGCGGAGCGGGAATCTGCGGGCCGGGAAAGGAACTATGGCAAAGGTACTGTTAGTGGAGGATAACGAGATGAACCGCGACATGTTGTCGCGGCGACTCGAACGCAAGGGTTACACCGTGGTATGCGCGGTGGATGGGCAGCAGGCGGTGGACATGGCCACTACCGAGAGCCCGGCGCTCATCCTGATGGACATGAGCCTGCCGGTGCTGGATGGCTGGGAGGCCACCCGGCGCATCAAGGCGCAAACCCCTGCGATCCCCATCATCGCGCTCACCGCCCACGCGATGGAGGGCGACGAACGCAGGGCCCGCGATGCGGGCTGCGACGATTACGACACCAAGCCTATTGAGCTGGAGCGGCTGCTGGGTAAAATCCAAAAGCTGGTCCCGACGGCTTGAGGCCCCATGCGCCTGGCCCTAAAACTGGCGGGTTTTGCCCTTGCCCTGTTCGGCACGACAACCCCCAGCTTCGCCCAGAGCCCCAACCTTATCCCTCCACCAGCCACGAACTATGTGCTGGAACTCAACGGCGGCTACGTCGAGCTGCCGCCCAATATCTTCAACGACCTGACGCAGGCCACCGTCGAGGCCTGGGTGCGGTGGGATGACCTCAGCGGCACCTACAAACGCGTTTTCGATTACGGTGACGCCCGTCAGGACATGAGCATCACGAGCGGGGCAGCACCCTCGGATTCCGCTCAACTCGGATTCGCAGCCTCTGATGGGGCGCAGACGAATGACCTGACGGGTGTGAAGTGGATATTCGTTCCCAACATCTTGAAGACGCACACTTGGTGCCACGTTGCAGCCGTTTCCGGCCCTGGGGGAATGAAATTCTACCTCGACGGAGCGCTGGTTGGAACGAATGCCTACACGGGCAGTTTCGCCTCAATTAAGAGCGGTGTGCGCAATTACCTGGGCCAGAGGGTCACTGCCACCGACCCGCCCACGACCTTCAAGGGCGCCATGGATGAGGTCCGCGTCTGGAGTTTCGAGCGCTCCCAGGCGCAGATCCGCCAGGACATGTTCCAACATCTCACCGGGAATGAGCCGGGACTGGCGGGGCTGTGGGATTTCGACCAGGTGACCAACGGCGTGTTGGAGGACCTTTCAACAGGCCATCACGACGGGAAGCTGGTGGGCGACGCTCGGGTGGTCGCGGCGGAATTGCCTTCGGCCAACACCGTGGCTCCCTGGTCGCAACTGCTGCTGCACTTGACCGACAGCACCGGCGCTTCACTCCCGAATGTGGACGTTCGCGCGCAGGTCAACGGCGCCGAGGTGGGGCGGGCCACGACCGACTTTGCAGGAACAGCCGCCCTGGCAGTCTGGACGCGTGCGCCGATGGTGGACCTCGTTGCTTCGGACATCAATGGTCTAGGCGGCTGGCAGATCGCCGTCCCGATCACGCCATACACGGTCCGCACCAACACTTGGAAACTCGGGCAGGCCCTGCAGCTTGGGGGGCGCATGGTGGCATTGGATGGGAAGACACCCATGGCCGATGTGGTGGTGGAACTGGTTCAGCCGGCGGGCGCCGGAGCCGAATCTCGTAGCAGGCGGGGAGAGGCGGCTTTGCCTGAAACTGAGATGTCTGAACTCAGAATTCGGAAGGCCAATCAAAGCCTCCTTGCCTCACCTGCGGCGAATCGGGTGATGGAGCTCGATGGCAAAAGCTATATGGTGTTGCCGACGAATATCGTCGCTGGACTGACGGCCGCAACCATCGAAGGATGGGTGAGGTGGGCCAAGCTGGTGCCTCACGCCGACATGTTCGATTTCGGGGGTCGCAATGGGGATGCGTGGGTCAGGCCCGGCAACCCAAACCCAGAGGCCGACAACCCTATGGACCTCTCAACGTTCTTCGACGTCGGCTATCCCCCCAAGCAACGGTTTGACCTCAATGCGCCTGACATCCTGCGGCCAAACCAGTGGTTACACCTGGCATTTGTCACTGGACCCGGCGGCATGAAATTGTTCCTCAATGGAGTTTTGATGGCAGCCACGAACTACACCGGCAGCTTTGCGGCGATCCCCAACTTTGTTGACGACCACAATCTGGTCGGGCGGGACATCGATCGCCTCTACCCATACCTGAACGGCCAGGTGGACGAGTTCGCTGTCTGGAAAACGGCTCGTACCGCCGAAGAGGTCCGCTCGGACATGCTCACCAAATTGACCGGCCATGAGCCCGGCCTTGTTGGCCTTTGGAACTTTGATGACCCGGCCCATCCCGGAACAGACTCCTCCACCAACGGGTTCGACGGGAAACTCGTCGGCCAGGCAAAGACCATTGCTGAGAATCTGCCCCTGGTGGTGGCAGGGCGCATTACTGATGCCAGGGGACATGCGCTGACCAAGGCTTACGTCGAAGTGCGCCGGCCCGACGGTGAGACGCTCCGTTCGCCAGCCAATGCGGACGGTGACTACGCCTTCACCATTCAACCATCGGAGAAGCGCGATCTCTTCGCCACCGACGGCCAGCTTTCCGCCTATCGCTTCGGTTTCCGGCCCAGCGCCGAACCGGGGCAACGACTCGACTGGACACTGGCCGATCCTGGGCAAACGCCGGTCACCTTGCTCCCCAAGCGCACCCGGTCAAATCGTGAATCCTTCCCTCCCGGCACCGTAGTTGCTGCCGTGTTGACCCAGGACGACGGCTCATTCGATTTCGCCAACCTGCGGCCCGGTGTTTATCAACTGCGCTGCCAAATTCCAGGCGGCCGCGCGTGGTTCAAGGCCGGCCACCCACTCTACCTCGAGCCAAACATAAGCGAGACTGAAATTGCGAAATTGAAATCGCTCCAGTGGCCGATCGCCCCGTTCCGGAAGGGGCGGTGGACAAGATTCGGCGTGCTGGACGGTCTGTCCGCAAACCGGACTGGGCGGCTCATATTCACGCCGCAAGGAAGGCTTTGGTTGAATACGGGAGGAGGAGGAGGGCTGTCTCGATTCGATGGCCGGGAGTTTTTCAATTTCACTTCCGAGGGACGCTCCGTGATGGCGGTCGGCCCTCTGTCCACTTATCGCGACTCGCAAGGCGGCTTCTGGCTGGGCACAGTCGGAGGACTTTTGACCTACCATCCCGGAACCGGCCAGCCGCCGTCGTCTTTCGCCCCGCGGGATTTGCCGACCGACCGCATTTTTGAATTCGCCGGCACGGCGGACGGTGCGGTTTGGTGGCGAACCGAGGAGGCGCTGGTCCGCTACGACGCCGGGCGCGGCACCGTGTTCACGAATCTCTGGCGCACGGAATCTTTTTCAGGAGAAATCCTTTATCCACAAAGGCTGGCCGCCGCCCGGGACTGCTTGTGGGTCACTGGGCCGGGGGCAGGACTGTTGAAGCTCCAAGGTACCAACATCACTCGATTCACTTCAGGGCAAGGGCTGCGCTCCGAGGACACCGGTCCGGTGGCGGCGGCACCGGACGGCACGGTCTGGCTGGCAGTCGGCGCGCACAGTCTGGCGCAGTTTGATGGCACCAATTTCAACTACCTCACATCGCGCGACGGTCTGCCCGGCGGCATCATCACGAGCATTTACCCGGCGCCCGACGGTGCGCTCTGGCTGGGGACATCTGAACAAGTTGTGGCCCGATTCGACGGCCGGAGTTTCACCTGCTCTGGCAGGGCCCGCAATCTCACGGGGAATCAAGACAGTTATACCGGCGAGGAATGTTGGGCGATTCAGACCGGACCGGACGGGGCGGTCTGGTTCGGCACGGGGGATGGTCTGTATCGGTTCGAAAAGACGACCTTTGAAAAATACACGACTCGAGACGGTCTGCCCGAAGGGCCCGCGAATGCTCTGGTGGCAACCCCCGGTGGAGAGCTCGTAGCGGCAATCGGCACCAATGGGATGGCGGTGTTTGATGGCGAGCGCTTTGAAGCGCTCAAGGAAGAGATGGCGATTTCGGCCATGGCTGAGGGCCCGGGCGGTCAATTGTGGGTGGCATTCAACTCCCGGACGGATTCGAAGCGGCGCATTGCGCTCATGCGCGGTAGGAACATCGTTTCGGTCATCACGAATTTCAGCGGCCTGCCTAGAGGGCGCATCAGTTGCCTGGCGTTGAGCCCCGATGGGTCCCTCTGGGCGGGGGGCCGGTATGGCGGCGTGGCCCGCTTTGAAGGAACCAACGGAGTTCCGCCGCTCGTCGCGACCAACGGGCTGCTGGCCAAAATGGTCTTGGCCATTCACTGCGACGGTTCGGGCTCGGTATGGATCGGTGTCGCGGGGGGAATCGTTCGCTACGACGGCAGCCGGTGGACAGAGTTCACGCAAACAAATGGAGCCCCGGGACTATTCGTGAGGGGCATCGCCGATGGGCCAGACGGCACCTTATGGGTTGGTTCTGAGGATGGCGGCCTCGCGCGGTTCAACGGCAAAGTCATGACCCCCGTCGAGCAGACCAAGGATCTCGCGGTGCCCAGGTCGGTGTTTAACATTTTCTGCGACGCCAAAGGCACGCTTTGGTTCGCCACGTCCATGGGCGTGACGCGTTACGACGGCGTCGCGTGGTCATCGCTAGGCGAGCGTGACGGTTTGCTGCCGGGAGCAGTGAACTGCACTGTCCAAGACTCCAAAGGCGTGATGTGGTTCGGCGCCGAGAGCGGCCTGACGCGATACCAACCCATGCGTGCGGAAACAAGTGCGCCGTCCATGGCGGTGCAAGTTGACCGGACTTACACAGACTTGGACGCGCTGCCGAAGATAACAGAGGGACGACTCGTGACATTCAAGTGCGATACGGTGGATTTTCGCAGCCAGCCGGGGCAACGCCTGTACCGACACGCCGTGGTCCCCGGCCGGGTTCAGGCGCCGCCCGCCAAGACGAACCCGCTTTGGAATGCGCCCACCCGCGAGCCACAATTCGAATGGCCGGCGTCGAGGCGAGGTAATTATACGGTTTTCGTGCAGTCGATTGATCGCGACCTCAACTACTCGGAGTCGGCGCGGGCGTTTCTGAGCATCGTCACGCCTTGGTATGCCAACGCGCTCATCCTGGCGCCGGGCGGTGGCGGGGTGCTCGGCTTGCTGGGGTGGGCGTTCGTCGCGCGGTTTCTGGTGGTCCGCCGCAAGCGCGAGGCGGAGAAGTTGCGGGAACGATTGCTCGAGGAAGAACACGCCGCCCGTGAGGCTGCCGAAAAGGCGAAGGCCGAAATCGAGGCCAAGAATGCCGAACTGGCCACCGCCAAGGAAGCCGCGGATGCCGCCAGCGCGGCCAAATCCCAGTTCCTGGCTAACATGAGTCACGAGCTGCGCACACCGCTCAATGCGATCATCGGCTATAGCGAGATGCTCCAGGACGAAGCCCACGACCTGGGCACGAAAGAAATGGTCCCGGACCTGGAGAAAATCCATGGGGCCGGCAAACACCTGCTGGGGCTCATCAACGACATCCTCGATTTGTCCAAGATCGAGGCGGGCAAGATGACTCTTTACCTCGAGGAGTTTGACGTGGGCAAAATGGTTCAGGAAGTCGCCAGCACGGTGCAGCCGCTGGTCGCCAAAAACGGTAACCGGCTGGAAGTGCATTGCCCGGCCGATATCGGTGTGATGAAAGCCGATCTCACCAAAGTGCGCCAGTCCCTGTTTAATCTGCTCAGCAATGCGAGCAAGTTTACTGAAAAAGGAGTGATCCGTTTAAGCGTAGAGCGTGAGAGCATACCAGAAGGCGACGGCGAATTACGCCCCCCCTCTCCCCCGCTCTCCCGCTCCACGATCCGGTTCTCGGTAAGCGACACCGGCATCGGCATGACCCCCGAGCAGCTCGGCCGCCTCTTCGAGGCGTTCAGCCAGGCGGATGCATCGACGACGCGCAAGTACGGTGGCACCGGTCTGGGCCTGGCCATCAGCCGCAAGTTCTGCCGAATGATGGGAGGAGAGTTGAGCGCGAGCAGTCAGCGTGGCCAGGGCAGCACCTTTACGGTCACCTTGCCCGTTCGAGTGGAGGAATCTCAAGGGACCGATGAAGCATTAACGGTGAAAGGGTTGTCCGAGCTCAATCGCGGGCGCAGCACGGTGCTGGTGATTGACGACGAAGTCAACGCGCGCGAGTTGGTGGCGCGCGCGCTGACTAAAGAGGGGTTCCATGTGGAATTGGCAACAGACGGCAAGCGCGGGCTGGAATTAGCGCGCGAGCTTAAGCCCGCGGTGATCACGCTGGATGTGATGATGCCGGGGATGGACGGCTGGGCGGTGTTGCGGGCCTTGAAAGCCGATGCGCAAACGGCAGAAATTCCGGTGATCATGTTGACCATCGTCGATGACAAGCAGATTGGTTTTGCGCTCGGGGCGGCCGATTACTTCACCAAACCGATTGATTGGACCCGGCTCGCCGCGTCGCTGCAAAAGTATCGGCGTGCTCCAGACGCTCAGACGGTGCTGGTGGTCGAGGACGAGGCGCAAACGCGGGAGATGCTGCGGCGGGCGCTGGGCAAGGCCGATTGGGAAGTGTTGGAAGCGGAGAATGGACGTGTGGCTCTGGACAAGCTGAATGGGCTTGTGCCCGCAGTGATTCTGCTGGATTTGATGATGCCGGAGATGGACGGGTTTGAATTTATGCAGGAGCTGCGGAAGCGACCGGCGTTTCGGCTAGTGCCGGTGGTGGTGATCACGGCCAAGGACATTACGGACGAAGACCGGCGACGTCTCAACGGGCAGGTGTCGCGGATTCTGCAGAAGGCCACGTTGAAAGTCGAGGATTTGGTGGCAGAGGTGCGAATGCTTGCGGGAGGCGGATTATGAGCTACGAGAGGGGAAGAGGAGCAAGAGCAGGAGCAGGAACATGGGCATGAGCAAGAGACTGGGCACAACGGGGGCCGAGAGTGGCGCAGCGGGCTCGACACTCATTCGCTCAATTGGTCGCTGGAGTCTCACCGCGCTAATGATCAATTGCATTATCGGCTCTGGAATCTTTGGTCTGCCAGGGAAACTGGTGGCGACGGCCGGCCGGGCGAGCCCGCTCGTGATGATAGTAGCCGGCTTGCTGATGGGCGTGATCGTTTTTTGTTATGCCGAAGTAGCCTCGCAGTTTTCAGAGCAAGGCGGAGCTTACCTGTATGCCCGCACTGCTTTTGGCACATTCGCCGGGATACAAGTGGGGTGGTTCTGGTTTCTTGCCGTGCTCGGAAGTGCGGCGGCCAGTGCCGACCTCTTTTTGGATCATCTGAGCGGATTCGTACCTTGGGCTGGGCAAGGATGGCCACGGGCGGTCGTCCTGACCGGATTGGTCCTGCTCCCAACACTCATCAACTACGGTGGCACGCGCAAGGGCACCCTGTTAAGCAATGGATTCACGGTGGCGAAATTACTGCCGCTGGTCCTGTTGATCGTGTTCGGCTCGGTCGGGTTCAGTCATCACGCGCGACTGCTGACTGTTTCTGAACTGACTGCCCCTGGTTGGGGCGGGTGGGCGAGTGGGTTGCTCGTGCTTTCGTTTGCGTACAGCGGTTTTTCCGATCCGCTGACGGCAGCCGGGGAGGTGCGGGAGCCGCGGCGAAGCATACCGCTGGCGTTACTCACCGCGCTGGGAGTTTGCATCGCGGTTTATAGCCTGATTCAGTTCGTGGTCGTCGCGACCCTGAGGCCCGGGCCCCTGAGTCCTGCGCAGACGGAGCGACCCCTGGGTGCCGTTGCCGGTGCCCTGCTCGGCTCCCCTGGCGCGAAATTCGTCGAGCTGGCGGTGATGGTTTCAACATATGGGTGGTTATCGGCATCATTGTTGAACGCACCGAGGTGCATATATGCCATGGCGACGCATGGCGAATTCCCTGCATGGTTTGGGCGATTGCACCCGCGGTTTGGCACGCCGCATATCGCGCTCGTGGTCGTGGCCGTGCTGGCCTGGTTGCTGGCAGTCACTGGCAGCTTTGGTTGGTGTCTGGTGCTCAGCGCCGGCGCCGGTATCATTGACTGCGCCACTGCTTGCGCGGCGCTTTTACGTTTGCGCCGGCTGCAACCCGGCGCGGCAAGGTTTCGTGTGCCCTTTGGGACTTTGTTCAGCGTGCTCGGGCTGGCGATTTGCATCGTAATGTTGACCCAGTTGAAAGCACGGGAAACGTTGGTTATGGTCGCCACTGCTTTGGTGGCTGGCGCCAACTGGTGGTGGGCCCGCACGCGCACCTCTCTCGCCGCCGTCCCTAGGCCGGTCCTTGAACTCACCCCGCCCGGACCCGGGGCTTTGGAGTAACACCCGCTGCGGCATTTTATGCTTTTGCCCGACTCATGAATCCAACGCCGAAATCCGGTCACGAACAACCAGTCGAGAAAGTGGAGCTGTCGCGCCTGCGCCACGAGCTACGCACCCCGATCAACCACATCCTGGGTTATTGCGAGATGCTGATGGAAGAAGCGCGGCTTCCCGAGATGTGCCTCCAAGACCTGCGCAGGATTCATGCGGGCGGACGCGAACTCCAAACCTTGATCGCCCGCTACTTTGACGACGACCGCTTCTCACAGGAGCGCGATCTGCACCAACTCTATCACGAGCTGCGCACGCCCGTGAACCACATCATTGGTTATAGCGATCTGCTCCTGGAACAGACCGAGCAGCCGGCCATTCAGGCTGCGGCTGCCGATTTGCAAAAAATCCGCGAAGCCGCGCGCACCTGGCTGGAACTGATGGAAGCCTACCTGGTAGAGCCCGCGATCTCTGATGCCCAAGCAGCCGTTGATCCTGGCGACAACCGCCCGCCCGCGTTGACCTTGAACCTCGGCTTCGGCTTTACGGTCCCCGGCCCAAAAAGCTCAAGCACGGTGTTCAAGGACCAGGGCGCGCTGCTGGTGGTGGATGATGACGAGACGAGCCGCGAAATGCTCGCGCGCCGGTTGCGCCGGATTGGCTACACTGTCTCGGCGATTTCCAATGGCGTGCACGCGCTGGCGCTCGCCCGCAAACAGAAATTCGACCTGGTGATGCTGGACATGGTCATGCCCGGCCTTGACGGCTTCCAGGTCCTGGCCAAATTCAAAGCCGAGCCTGGCCTGCGCGATATCCCGATCATCATGCTATCGGCCCTCGACGAGGAGAATGGGATCGCCCGTTCGATCGAAATGGGCGCCGAGGATTACCTCGCCAAACCGTTCAACCCGGTGTTCCTGCGCGCGCGGATTGGCGCCTGCCTGGAAAAGAAGCGGCTGAGAGACAGGGAACTTGCCACTCATGAGGCCTTGGTCAGCACACAAAAGAAACTGGCGGCCGAACTGGCCGGCGCTGCGGCTTACGTCCGCTCGCTGCTGCCGCCCCCTTTGTCTTCGCCGGTGGCCACAGACTGGAGTTTCGCTCCCAGTGAGCAACTCGGCGGAGACGCCTTCGGCTATCACTGGCTGAATCCGGAGCAGTTCGCGATTTACCTTTTGGATGTGTGCGGTCACGGCGTGGGCGCCGCGTTGCTGTCGGTTTCCGCGCTGCAGACCTTGCGCGCGCAGACCTTGGTCGGCGTCAATTTTTCGGAACCGTCCGAAGTGCTGGCTGCGCTCAACCGTGTGTTTTCGATGGAGCGGCAGAATCAATTGTTCTTCTCGCTCTGGTACGGCGTTTACGATTTGAGAACGCGTGAATTGAGCTTTGCCAGCGCGGGGCACCCGCCGGCCCTCCTGCTGGGTCCCGAAACGGCCCCGCCATTCTCTTTGGCGCCGCTCCGCACCGAGGCGCCGGCGATCGGCTGTTTCGACGAGGCGCAATTTCCCAGCGCGCGCCGAGGCGTACCGCCGGGCAGCCGCCTGCTGGTGTTCAGCGACGGGGTATTCGAGATCTTTCACGGCTCGGAACGGGTGGGGACGTGGGAGGAATTTGTCGCCGGGTTTGAGGATGCGGCGGTGCGCAACTTGCGGCCGGCCGCGCGGCTCGAGCGGGCGCGGCAGGCGCGTGGGGCGCAGGTGCTGGAGGATGACTTTTCCCTGCTTGAGGTGCGGTTCCGGGGACCATAAAGCGTCAGATCGAGAAGCGGGGGAGCGGACCGGGCGGTCGTCAACCTTCGTCGTGGGGGGGGCTGATAGAGGGGTTAAGTTCGCCTTGAAAAGGGGCGGTGGGTGTGGGAGCGTCGCACCGGATGAGAGGGGACACTCGGAAATCAGATTGCGGCTGGGTGGGTTTGGCAGCGACGGTTTTGCTGTGGATCGGGTTGTGGGCGGGAACGAGTCAATGCCTGGCGGAGGACGGAGCTGCGAGCGCAGGCACGCTCGTGTTGCCGGCGCCGGTGCCGGACCCGTTCGAGCCGGTGAACCGGGGGTTGTGGGCTGTTAATGACGGGTTGATGCGTGGGTTTGTTAAGCCGACGGCCCGAGGGTATCGGGCGGTGGTGCGCAAGCCGGTGCGCAAGGCGATCAACAATGTCGGCCGGAACCTCACGTACCCGGACCGGGTGCTGAATAATCTGTTGCAGCGCAAATGGACGGGAGCCAGGGACGAGACGTATCGGTTTTTATGCAATTCGGTGCTCGGGGTTGGCGGGGTGCTGGACGTGGCGAGCAAGTTCAAGATACCCAAGTCGGATGCGGATTTTGGACAGACTTTTGGGCAATGGGGGTGGCGGGCGCATTTTTTCCTGATGCTGCCGGTGGCGGGTCCGAGCAATGATCGGGATGCGGTGGGGCTGGCGGCGGATTCCGCCGCCAACCCGCTGCGGTATGTCAGCGCGTATCCGTTCACGCCGAGCGATCCGCTGACCTACTCGAGCCCCTACAGCTACTTCGCCGCGGTGAGCTCGTATAACGAGCTGTCGGACAGCGTCGATGGCCTGGTGCGTTTCACGCAGACGCAAATGGATGCCTATTCGGAGATAGCATACGCCTGGACGTTTGTGCGGGAGAGCAAGGTGGCAAATTTTAAGATCAAAGGAGCCGTGAACCCGGCGGCGTTGGAGACACTGCAATCGGTGTTCTTCTCCTACAAGGATCCGGAGTTTCCACAACGGGGTAAGACTTCGCTGGTGAGGCTGCGGGATACTGGCCGGCGGTTGAGTTTCACGTATTGGCTACAGCCGAAAGCGGCGCCGGTCGTGTATATCGTGCCGGGGTTGGGCTCGCACCGGCTGGCCGACACGGTGCTGGCGCTGGCCGAGTTGGTGTATGACCAGGGCTATTCAGCGGTATGCGTCAGCAGCCCGTTCAACTATGAGTTCATGGATGAAGGGGCGACGGTGGCGGTGCCCGGGTATCCCGCAGCGGATGTGCATGATTTGCGAGCGGCGTTGACGCAGATTGATCGGTGGCTGAGGCGGTCACACCCGGGGCGTCTGGGCCAGACGGCGTTGCTGGGCTATTCGATGGGGGCGTTTGAAGCGATGTACGCCGCGGCTACGGAAGCCGACGAGCCGCTGCTGCGGTTTGATCGGTATGTGGCGATTGATTGCCCGGTGCGGCTGTTGTACGGGATCGGCAAGCTGGATGAATTTTACCGCGCGCCCTTGGCCTGGCCGGCCGCCGAACGGACGGCGGACATCGAGAACACGTTTTTGAAAGTGGCAACGCTGGCGAAGTACTCGCTGACGCCACAAACGACGCTGCCGTTCGATGCGGTCGAGTCGGAATTCCTGATCGGAGTGATGTTCCGGTTTATCTTGCGGGACACGATTTATACGAGCCAGCGGTTGGATAATCTGGGGGTGTTGCGGCGGCCGTTATCGAAGTGGCGGCGGGAGCCGGTCTATGACGAAATCTGGCAATACTCCTACGCCGATTACATGCAGAAGTTTCTCATCCCCTATTATTGGATGCGGGGGATGAACCTGGACGCGCCCGGGGCGTTGGAGAAGGTGAGCGACCTGAAGACATATGAAAAGGCGTTGCAGGGGAATGACCGTGTGCGGGTAATTGTCAATGAGAACGATTTTCTGTTGGCGCCGGAGGATCTCGCCTGGTACCGAGCGACGCTGAAGGCAGATGAGCTTAAGGTGTTTCCGCAAGGGGGGCATCTGGGGAACCTGGGCAACCCTGCGGTGCAGGCAGCAATTGTCCAGGCTTTGGAAGGGCTAGGGCCCTAAAGAATTTAATCATCGCCGTTGGCTTAATCAGCGTTGCGTGACAATCTCGGGACGCGTGGTTTCGATGACCGCCAGCAGCTCCTTTTGTTGCGTGTTCGGAATTTTAAACTTATCCAGAGTCTCCTTGAGGTCTCCGGTAGCGGCATCGAACTCCGGGTTGCTGATGTGAAGGCTGGCATGGGCCGCGCGCATCTCGGCGCCGGTGTAATGAGGCGGGCCGCCAGTGGCCAGCACCAGGAACTCGATCATATGTTTCTTGAGTAAAGCCTCCTGCTCTGGTGTAGGGCTCCAGGCCACCGATCTATTCCTGTGAAACGATATTCCCCCTTGCACCACGCCTTTGCGGTCCCAGTTCACGCGCGGGTCTTGCATCACCCGGGGAAGAAAGTCGCTGACAATATTGGATATGCCCGCCTCCCCACCCAAATCCGCGAAAAGCGTCAGTTTCTCGGTCGCCTGTGCCGCCCGGTTGGCGCCAGCGCCGGTGGCCGGAGCGTTTCGCGCCGCCGGTTTGGCCTTCTTGACACCCGGTTCCCCTGACTCTGCTCCCGACCCGGATAGCTGCTGCGCTTTGGCCATCTCCTGCGCGGCGCGTTGATCGGCCTCCTTGCTGCCGGACGTAAAATACCCCTGCGAGGTTTGGGCCTTTTGTGTGCTGCAGCCGAAAACTCCGGCTAAACACCCGCAGAGCACCAGTGTTGCCCGGCCGCCCGCTGCTTTTTGTGTCATCCATTTCTTCATAAACCTCCTGCTGTCAGAACATGATTCGGCTGCGCCGTTCGCCTTTTCGCATGATACATCCTCTTCCTTTCATTGCGTCTCAATTGGTGAAGCGGTGATATCCGGAGGCTGAAACTGCATCCCCCCGAGGACCTGCTCGCCATTTTGC
This sequence comes from Verrucomicrobiia bacterium, assembly GCA_035934555.1. Classification (GTDB taxonomy): domain Bacteria; phylum Verrucomicrobiota; class Verrucomicrobiia; order Limisphaerales; family UBA8199; genus DASYXT01. Next base: position 239,590 of record DASYXT010000118.1, read on the forward strand.
AATCGTGGCAGGTAAGCCCGCACGAAAGCGTTGCGCAGGACGTTGCCGATGGTCGCCAGGATGTCGGCGCTGGTCGTGCCGGATGTTTCGCCCGTGAAGGGAATCAAGGTCCCAAACTGCTTCCGGGGTTGGTTTTTTAAGATCGTCGTTGTCATCCCCACGAGCGCCTGCCAAAAAAACTGCAGCACACTGTCCTCCTTGATGTCCTGGCGCAGGCTGAAAAGCTTCAAGTCCCGGAACAATGGTTTAATATAACCGTTGAGGTGGCCCTCGTTGGCATCGGTTTGGATCACCAGGTCCAGCCAACCGCGTTTGAAATCGAATTTCCCATACGTCAGCGCCAATGGGTTGAGGGTCGTCACGTCCAGGCCCAGGAGCTGCAGCGCCATGTGAAAGGTTGGATGATAAGAAAAGGGATCCAGGGTCATCCGGTATTGCAACCTGGCCTGGTCCATCGCCAAGGCGCTGGCCTTGACCGTCGCCGGCAACGGCGTGGTTTCCTCGCCAATATTGGTCAGGTTATCGATCGAGGCCTCCAGGTGTGACAGGTACACATCCACCGGCTTGGTCCCGATGTACGATCGGAAATGCACCGCCCCGTCTCTCACCACGGCGCTATTAATCTGGAACGGAAACAAATCGCGGATCATTTGCAGCCACGGCCCCCCGGCCCCGCTCTGCGATGCCCCCTCGCTCGGCGCATCCACAAAATTGAGCTCCGGGTCGTTCATCACAAATTGCCCCACGATTTTCCCGTGCAGCAGCGCACCCCATTGAATCGCAAAGGCTACGCTCCTGGCCGAAATGAACGGGACCGGCACATCTCCAGTGGTCTTGCTCAATTTGATATCGTCGATCGAGTAAGCCCCGCGCAGGATATGAATGTGCACCGGTCCTATTGTTCCTGAGTAAAGCTGGTTCTGGTCCAGCGTCCGATTCACGTAATGCCGCACCGCCCAGGGCAGAATGGCTCGCCCGATCCCCACAATCACCGCCAGCAACACCGTCACACACAACAAGAATCTCCAGCGCCTCCGTTTCTTGCTCGCCGGCTTTTGCTGCTTCCTCTCCGCGGCCGAACCTTCGGCCCGGCCAGGAGCCTTCTTTGAATCCCCTTTGTCGTTCATCCTATCGGGCCCAGGGCAGAAAACCCCAGCTCACCAAAGTCATACAAGAACCTCTAATTAAAACTACTGGCCCGCACCCACCGGTCAACGGGGTCCAACACCACTTGGTAAATGGCAAAGTAATCCGAAACGTAGTTTCTTCATTACCCCCCGGGCGCCCCGCCCGCCATCCCGCGACGATAAATCGGCAGAATCAACTTGCCCGGGTTTTGGGGCATGGTTAGGTTGCTGCCGCGGAGCAAATACCCCAGCTCCGAGCGACCCATGCAAACACGGACAGAAATTGGCTATAACTCGAAGGTCGAGGGCGACGTGGTAGTGACCCGCGTGGATGCTGCGCTGAACTGGTTTCGGAAGAATTCGTTGTGGCCGATGCCAATGGGGCTGGCCTGCTGCGCGATCGAGTTGATGGCCGCCGGGGCCAGCCGCTACGATATTGCGCGGTTTGGCGCCGAGGTGATGCGCTTTTCACCCCGGCAATCCGACGTAATGATCGTCGCGGGAACTGTGACCTACAAGATGGCGCTGGCGGTGAAGCGCATTTATGAGCAGATGGCGGAGCCCAAGTGGGTGATCGCGATGGGCGCGTGCGCCTCGACGGGCGGGATGTATCGCAGCTACGCCGTGCTGCAGGGTGTTGACAGGATATTGCCGGTGGACGTGTATGTTTCAGGGTGCCCGCCCCGGCCTGAGGCGTTGCTGGACGCTTTGCTCCGGCTACAAGGCAAAGTCGCCAAGGAACCCGTCCTGGCGACACTAAAGAAAGTGGCCTGAACAGCGGACACGGCGCTGAGCCGGTTCGCAAAGACTTCCGATGACCGCTCTGGAACTCGCACAACAGCTTAGGGCCAGGTTCGGGGACATACTCTCCGAGCCGAGGGAATTCCGTGGCGAGGTAACGATGCACCTCACCGACGCTGAACGGTTGGTGGAGGTGTGCTCGGTCGCGAAGCGGGAGCTGGGATTTGACTACCTGGTGGATATCACCAGCATCGATAATTACGGCGAGGACCCGCGGTTCACACTCGTTTACCATTTCTACGGTTACGGCCATTTGCGATACCTGAGGCTGGAAACCAGTGTGAGTGAGGAGAAAGGGGAGGCACCCACAGTAACCGGGGTTTGGCGGACCGCGAATTGGCACGAGCGGGAGATTTTCGATATGATGGGCGTGCGGTTCCGCGGGCATCCCGACCTGCGCCGCATCATAATGTGGGACGGCTATCCGTATTATCCTCTGCGCAAGGATTTTCCCCTGGCAGGCAAACAGAGTGATCTGCCGGAGGTCGCGTTCACTGACCCGGCTCCTCTCATGGGCGGCCCGTTCGTTACCATTGCCGGGGGCAAGGATACCATTTCGCGCGAGCCGCGGGTGCGGATTCCTGAAACCGACGCAGTTGATATGAACGCACGGCTGGAGCGGCGAAAGGACATCAAACCTGCGCATGGGGAGCCCCGTGGGCCCGGCCCTATCGATAAGAAACCCGATCATGGCTGAACTGCGCGAAATCCAAGTGCCGGATGCCGCCACCAGAGTAGCCCAAAGCGAGCTACCCGAGGAGCTGCACGGTGACAAGATGGTGCTCAATATGGGTCCATCGCATCCGGCTACGCACGGCGTGCTGCGCATAATTCTCGAGTTAGACGGCGAGATCATCACCAAAGCCACCCCGGATATTGGTTATCTGCATCGAGGCGATGAAAAAATCGCCGAGAACATGACTTATACCCAGTTCATTCCGTACACGGATCGGCTGGATTACCTAGCGCCGCTGGCGAATAACGTGGCGTATGTGCTTGCGGTGGAAAAACTGCTGGGGATAGACAAGGAATTGCCAATACGTTGTCAATTTATCCGCGTCATTTGCGCTGAGTTGGCGCGGATTTCATCACATCTCCTTGGGTTAGGCTCGTTTGCGATGGATGTGGGGGCGTTGACGGTTTTTCTGCACACGTTTACTGAGCGCGAGAAGGTTTACAATCTTTGTGAATCACTCACAGGTGCTAGGTTTACAACCAGTTACACGAGAATCGGAGGGGTTTCACGCGATCTGCCTCCCGGGTGGGTCGAGCAATGCCGCACGTTTTGTAGGGAAGTAGTTGTCAATATTGATGAGACGGAGACTTTGCTGAGCCGGAATCGGATTTTTGCTGACCGCACGCAGGGGGTCGCGGTGATTTCGCGCGAGGACGCGATTGATTATGGGCTTACGGGTCCAAACCTGCGCGGGAGCGGGGTGGAGCACGATCTGCGGAAGGCGCAGCCGTATTTGATTTATGACCAGTTGCAGTTTGAAGTGCCGGTGGGGTCGGTGGGAGACTGCTACGACCGGTACTTGCTGAGAGTGGAAGAGATGCGGCAGAGCGTGCGGATTGTGGAGCAATGCCTGGACAAACTGCCCGGCGGTCCGGTCAACGTGCCCAATACAAAGATCGTGCTGCCTCCGAAGGAGCGGGTGCTGACCCGTATGGAGGAACTCATCCATCATTTCATCAACGTGACGCAGGGGATTAATGCGCCGCCGGGCGAGGTCTATTTCGCGCACGAAAACCCGAAGGGAGAATTGGGTTTTTATATCAACAGCAAAGGCGGAGGCACGCCATATCGGTTGAAGATTCGCTCGCCTTCGTTTGTGAACCTGAGCATTCTGCCGCACGTGTTGCCTGGCCACATGGTAAGCGATGTGGTGGCAGTGCTGGGCTCATTCGATTTCGTGATGGGGGAGTGCGATCGCTGAGCGCCCAAACCTCTTGAAAAAACCTTAGCCACAGATGGCAGAGATAACACAAATACAGCAGAGCGGGCCTGAAGTGGAGCTGGCAAATGCGCAGCCGATTCCCGATCCGCTGCTCGAGCAGCCCGATTTCGCGGTGCCGGCCGCCCTCGAGGCCGAAGTTGAGGAATTGCTCACGCATTATCCCAAAAAGCGGAGTGCGTCACTGATGCTGCTGCACGCGGTGCAGGAGCATTTTGGGTATATTTCGCGCCAGGCCGTTGAGTGGGTGGCGCAGAAACTGGAGCTCCAGCCGATCAATGTTTATGAGTTGGTCACGTTTTATCCGATGCTCCAGCAGCAGCCGGTCGGCACGTACCATTTACGGGTGTGCCGGACGCTGAGCTGCGCGTTGGGCGGCAGCTACGAGCTGCACGAGCATTTCTGCCAAAAGCTGGGGCTGGACCCTAAGGGCCATGGCCGGCAGACGACTAAAGACGGCAAGTTCACCGTCGAGTTTGTGGAATGCCTGGCGAGTTGCGGGACTGCGCCGGTAATGATGTGCAACGCGAAGTTTTACGAGGGGGTATCGCAGCAAAAGGCAGATGAAATTCTGACGGGCTGCCAGCGCCAATGAAAATCGCAAATCGCAAATCGCAAATCGCAAATATTGACGGTTGGCTGCCCGACATGGATTTGAACCATGACAAACAGATCCAGAGTCTGCTGTGCTACCGTTACACCATCGGGCAAAGGCAAGCCGCACTAAAGGTAGGAGTTTGGGCTGCGAAGTCAACAACGCCGGCCAGAACAGCCGTGGATTCTTGGATTAATGGATTAATGGATAAAGGGGCGAGCGCCTTCCGGAGCGCGGACATTCCTGTCCGCAGCAATGTGCGAAAGCCCCCCGGCGAAATTTCTTGCGTTAGTCGTCTTCGGGAGTTGCTGCGGACAAGAATGTCCGCGCTCCGGCCTTGCAAAACCGACCGCTTTTCCATCAATCCATCAATCCATTAATCCAGTTTGCTGATGCCACAGGAATACCGCCTCATTCTAAAGCACGCCGACGAGCCGGGCTACACCCCGGACCTCGAGTGCTACGTGCGGCATGGCGGGTATGAGGCGCTGAAGAAGGCGCTGAGCATCGCCCCGCGGACGTTGCCGGATGGGCGCGTCGTGGGCGCGCCGGAACAAATCCGGGATGACGTTAAGCTCTCCGGCTTGCGCGGCCGCGGCGGGGCCGGGTTTTCATGCGGGTTGAAATGGTCGTTTGTGGACCGCAAGAGCGGCAAGCCGATTTACCTGATCTGCAATGCGGACGAGTCGGAGCCCGGCACGTTCAAGGATAAACAGATTCTCTACAAAGATCCGCACCAGATGTTGGAAGGGATGATCATTGCCTGCTACGCCAATGACGTGCATCTGGCGTATATCTATATCCGCGGCGAGTTCATCGAGGGGGCCAAAATCCTCAATCGCGCGCTGAAAGAAGCGCGCGGGAAGAACTTTTTGAGCAAGAACATTTTGGGCAGCGGGTACGACCTGGAGATTCATGTGCACCGCGGCGCCGGCGCATACATCTGTGGCGAGGAAACGGGGTTAATCGAATCGCTGGAGGGCAAGCGGGCCTATCCGCGCATCAAGCCGCCGTACTTTCCCGCGGTGCTGGGGCTGTACATGTGCCCGACCATCGTGAACAATGTCGAGACCTTGTGCGCGGTGAAGCACATCGTGGCGATGGGCGGCGCGCAGTTTGCCAAATTGGGCACGCCGAACAATACCGGCACGCGCATCGTTAGCATCAGCGGCCATGTGAAGCGGCCGGGGTACTATGAAGTGGAAATCGGCAAGGTCACGATTGGCCAGCTCGTCAATGACCCGGTGTTTGGGGGCGGCCTGCGCGATGGACGAAAGCTCAAAGCCATCATTCCCGGCGGGTCATCGGCGAAAGTGTTCAAGGCGGGCGAGCGGTTCAAGCTGAAGCGCAAGGGGCCGGACGGGAAGGAAGCCGAGCAGGAGCTGGACATGCTGGACCTGCCGTATGATTTCGACTCGCTGATTGCGGCGGGGAGCATGTCTGGGTCGGGCGCGATTATCGTGATGGATGATTCCACGGATATTGTGGCGGCGCTGGCGAACATTTCGGAGTTTTACGCTCATGAAAGTTGCGGCCAATGCACCCCCTGCCGCGAAGGGTCGTTGTGGATGTCCAAGGCGTTGCATCGGCTGACGCACGGGCAAGGCCGGGCCAGCGATGCGGAGTACTTGGTCAAAATCGCCGATAATATTCCGGGCGGGCGAACGATCTGCGCGTTCGGGGAAGCTTGCTCCTGGCCGGTGCAAAGCTTTATCGCCAAGTTCAAGGACGAGTTTGTGGCGCGGGGGGCGGCGGATGAGGCGCGCAGGGCAGCAAAGGCCGAACGCCCGATTGCTCAACCGCAATCGGTGATTACTGCACCTGCATAACCGCATATGCCAAACTCTATGAAGGAACGATTAAGGTTCGGGAGCTCTGAAGCCGCTATGCGTGAGGCTTACAAGCACGCCACATGAAGACGACCGAAGCCAACGTGGTTGAACTGAAGCCGCCGCCGCCACCTGACAAACTGACTGTCAAGGTGGACGGCAAGGAGGTCGAGGTGCCCAAGACCATGCCGGACCCGATTTCGGGCAAGCCGCTGCCGACAACCATGATCCAGGCTTGCGCGGCCGCCAAAGTGGACGTGCCGCACTATTGCTATCATCCCAAACTGCCCGTTGCGGGTAATTGCCGGATGTGCTTGGTCGAGTTCGGCACGCCCGCAATGGGGCCCGATCGCAAACCGCTGTTGGGTCCGGACGGAAAACCGAAGATCACCAAATCACCGCGGCCGGCGATTGCTTGTGCCACGCCAATTTCCCCGGGCATGGAGATTTACACCAACACGCCCACCGTCAAACAGATGCGCGAAGGCGTGCTGGAGTTTTTGCTCATCAATCATCCACTGGACTGCCCGATTTGCGATCAGGCCGGCGAATGCAAGCTGCAGGAGTATTCGGTGGATTACGGCAAATCCGAAAGCCGGTTTGTCGAGGCGAAGGTGCACAAGCCCAAGCGGGTGGAGTTGGGGCCGCGCATCGTGCTGGATGACGAGCGCTGCATTTTGTGCACGCGGTGCATTCGATTTACCAAGGACATCGTCGGTGATGACGCGCTCGGAATCGTCAGTCGGGGCAGTTACAGCACATTAACCGGGTTTCCTGGCAGGCAATTCGATAATAATTACACGCTGAACACGGTGGACATTTGCCCCGTGGGCGCGCTGACCTCGAAAGATTTCCGCTTCAAGATGCGCGTGTGGTTTCTGAAGGAGACCAAGAGCGTGTGCGCGAGCTGCGCGACCGGTTGTAACATCATCATCGGGTCGCGGGAAGAGCGGATTTTCCGGTTTGAACCGCGAGAGAACGACGCGGTCAACGTGTGCTGGATGTGCGATTACGGCCGGCTCAATTACAAGTGGATTAGACGCGACGACCGTCTGGTGGAAGTCCAAGCTCCGAAGTCCAAGGTTCAGGAGCAGCCGGCAGGGAGCCGGGGAGCGGAGGACAGGGGTCAGAAGTCAGAGGTCAGAGAGCAGAGGTCAGAGGTCAGAGAGCAGAAGTCAGAGGTCAGAGAGCAGAGGTCAGAGGTCAGGGACGCGTGGCCGCAGGTGATCAAAGGGCTCTCGGCGGATTTGAACGGAGCTGTGGCCGGTTCAGTGGCTATTGTGGCTTCGGCGCGGCAGACGAACGAGGAGCTTTATTTGCTGGCTAAGCTAGCCAAGAAACTTGGGGCAACCACCGACTCAGTTCCGCGAATGGGCGAAGGAGACAAGCTGTTGCTGAGTGCGGACCGGAATCCGAATGCGACTGGCGCGCGGCTGGTGGGGCTGGCGGGCGAGCCGATGGGAAGCAACTTGCCAAAGATTGCCGAAGGGATTGGCAACGGCCGCATCAAGACGTTGATCGTTTTTGGGGAAGACGTCACAAAATGCGGACTTGGCGAGGAGTTGTTGGGGAAACTCGAGTTGCTGGTGGTGAGCGACATTTTACCGAACGTCACTACACGGCTGGCGCATTATCTGTTGCCCGGGTGCGCGCATGCTGAGAAGCGCGGCACATTCACCAACACCAAAGGCCGGGTGCAGCGGTTCATGAAAGCCGTCGAGCCGCCCGGCGACGCCCGCCCGGAGTGGGAGTTTCTGCACGAACTGGTTTTCAATGTGACCGGCCAGGACGGATTTGTGAGCATCGAAGGATTGTTTAACCAGATGGCGCGGGAGGTGCCGGCGTTTAAGGGACTGACATGGGCCGCGCTGGGGGACGCTGGAGTAACGGTGCCAATTTGATTTTGTAGCATGACGCCTTTCCAGGAATTTGCGGTGTTCAGCGCGATCAAGATCGTGTGCGTCTTTTCCGTCTTGATGTTCATTGTCGCGTACGCCGTCTGGGTCGAGCGCAAGGTCTCAGCGGCGATCCAGGATCGGCGCGGGCCGAACCGCGTGGGCTTGTTTGGTCTCTTGCAGCCGGCTGCCGATGCGGTGAAGGCGTTTCTGAAGGAAGATTTTACACCGGCGCATGTGCGCAAGGCGTATTTCTGGCTGGCGCCCGCGATCGTGATGATCCCGAGCTTGATGACGGTCGCGATTATTCCGTTTGGCTCGCAGTTGGGGCACCAGAAGATGGTGATCGCCGACTTGAATGTGGGCATCCTTTACACCTTTGGCATTGTGTCCTTAGGGGTGTACGGAATTGTCCTGGCGGGATACGCCGCCAATTCGAAGTATCCGTTTCTGGGAGGGATTCGCTCGAGCGCGCAGATGATTTCCTATGAGATTGCGATGGGCATGTCGGTGATCCCAATTTTTCTGATGGTCGGCGGTTTGAACCTCAGTGAGGTGATCTCGTATCAGGCGCCCGGCATCGGACGCTGGCTGATTTTCCGGCAACCGCTGGCCTTCGCGATTTTTCTGGCGGCGATGTTTGCCGAAACCAACCGGCTGCCGTTTGATTTGCCGGAATCGGAGCAGGAGTTGGCCGGCGGTTACAACGTCGAGTACAGCTCGATGAAGTTCGCATTGTTTTTCATGGGCGAATACGCGGCGATGACGGCCGCCGCGGCGATGATGGTGACGCTGTTCCTCGGCGGCTGGACCTTGCCGCTCGCAGGGTTGAATCTGCCTGCCACCACTCTCGGGATAGGCGTGGCGCAAATCGCGATCTTTCTGGCGAAGATGTTGTTTGTCGAGTTCATGGTGATCTGGGTGCGCTGGATGTGGCCGCGCTTCCGGTACGATCAGTTAATGGACCTTGGCTGGCGGCGGCTGATCCCGCTGGCGCTGGCGAACATCGTAGTGACGGCCGTGGTGCTGTGGGCGGTGGTGAAATGATTATCAAACGCCGCAAACTGAATTTCTGGGAGCGGCTTTACCTGCCGGCGATCCTCGGCGGGTTCAAAGTGACGCTGCGTCATTTCTTCAGCAGGAAAGTGACGATGCAGTATCCCGAGGAGAAGTGGGTTGTCCCCGAGGGATACCGCGGGGCTCCGTACCTGGTCAAAGACCAGGTAGGGCGAACCAAGTGCGTGTCATGCCAGCTTTGTGAGTTTGTCTGCCCGCCCAAAGCCATTCGCATCACCCCACCCGGGCCCGCCGGGGTGCCGGAAGTCGGGAACGTCGAGAAGGCGCCCAAGGAATTTGAGATTAACATGCTGCGCTGCATCTTCTGCGGCTATTGCCAGGAAGTCTGCCCCGAAGAAGCGATTTTTCTAATGAAGGATTACTCACTGACGGGCGAAAGCCGCCAGGAGCTGATTTACAACAAAGAAAAGCTGCTGGACTTAGGCGGGGTCCACCAGGACAAAATCCGGAAGTGGGAGAAGAAAGCTCAAGAGGCGCGGGCACAAGGAGTGCCGCCATAACGCTATGGAACAAGCCCTCTTTTATGCCTTCGCGTTCTTGACCCTCGTATGCGGGTTCATGGTGGTGCTGAATCCCTTCAGCCGGAACCCGGTGACCAGCGCGATGTTTTTGGTGCTGACCATCGCCTCGCTGGCGGGATTGTTTGTGTTGCTGCACGCGTTCTTTTTGGCGGCCGTCCAGGTGCTGGTGTATGCGGGGGCGGTGATGGTGCTGTTTCTGTTCGTGATCATGTTGCTGGATGTCAAAGCGGAGGAACGCTACCGGATTAGGTTGGTTGGCTTGGTGGGTGGCGTGGTGGCCGTCGGGGCGTTGCTGGCGATTTTCCTGCAAACACTGGCTTCCTCACCGCTGATGAGGGAGTCAACCTTGCAAAAAGAAGGCAACACGATGCCCTTGGGTCGGCTGCTCTTTTCGGATTACCTGTTGCCGTTCGAGATCGTTTCGGTGTTGTTGCTAGTGGCCATGGTGGGGGTCATTCTGCTAAGCAAAAGGGACCTTAAATGACTCTGCACCATTATCTGGTGGTCAGTATCCTGCTTTTTTGCCTCGGGTTGCTCGGGGTGATTGTGCGCCGCAACCTGCTGGTGATGTACATGGGGCTGGAGCTGATGCTGAACGCCGCCAATCTGGCGCTGGTCGCCTTTTCGCGTTTCAACGATAACCTCGACGGCCAAATTTTTGTGTTTTTTATCATCACGGTGGCGGCGGCAGAAGTCTCGGTGGGCCTGGCGCTGATTGTCGCGCTGTACCGGAAACGCCAGACAGCACATGCCGAAGATCTCACGCTGATGAAACTCTAAGATGAACGCGCTACCCTGGGCGATTCTGTTTCTGCCGCTGCTGGCCGCAGTGGTCATCACGCTTTTTACCCGACGCGACCGCACGCTCAGCGCCGGTGTGTCCATTGCCGCAGTCGTCGCGGCTTTCATTCTCAGCACTATTTATATCGGCGCCGAGCATTGGGAACCGGCGCGCGAAGCCAGTTGGAGCTGGTTGTCGATCGGCGATTTTGAAGTCGAGTTCGGGTTGCACCTGGACCCGCTGAGCCTGCTGATGATGCTGGTGGTGACCGGGGTGGCCAGCCTCATCCACATCTACTCGTGGGGCTACATGAAAGGCGACGGCGGGTTCTCGCGCTATTTCGCCTGCCTCAGCCTGTTTACGTTTTCGATGCTCGGCATCGTGCTGGCGAACAATTTCATCCAATTATTTATCTTTTGGGAATTGGTGGGCGTATCGAGTTACCTGCTGATCGGGTTCTGGTTCGAGCGCCCGGCCGCAGCCGATGCGGGCCAGAAGGCGTTCCTCACCAACCGTTTGGGGGACTTTGGGTTTCTCTTGGGCATCCTGACGGTTTGGGCAACCTTGCACTCGCTGAAGTTCAGCGACCTTGAACAAATCATTTTAGCTAACCCCCAGGCATTGGGCGCGAGTGCGACAGCGGCAGCGTTACTGATTTTCTGCGGTGCGGTTGGCAAGAGCGCACAATTTCCGCTGCACGTATGGTTGCCGGACGCGATGGAAGGCCCGACGCCGGTGAGCGCGTTAATTCACGCCGCGACGATGGTGGCGGCGGGCGTGTATATGTTGTGCCGGGTGTTCTTCCTGCTGAACCCGCCGGCGCTCGAAATCATTTCGTGGATCGGCGCGTTCACCGCCCTGCTCTCGGCTGTGATCGCGGTGCAGCAGGACGATATCAAGCGCATCCTGGCCTACTCGACCCTGTCGCAGCTTGGCTACATGGTGATGGCCGTCGGCTTGCAGGGCCCGCAGGCCTCGATGTTTCACCTGGCCACACACGCTTTCTTCAAGGCGCTGCTGTTCCTCGGCGCCGGGTCAGTGATCCTCGCGGTGCACCATGAACAGGACATCTGGAAAATGGGCGGACTCCGGCGAAAAATGCCGGTGACGTTCTACACCTTCATGGCCGGCACCTTGGCGCTGGCAGGAGTGGTTCCCTTCAGCGGGTTTTACAGCAAGGATGCCGTTCTGGCCACGGCCCTACGGCAACATGCCTATGGGCAGTTCATCGTTGGAGTAGCCGTGGCGATCCTGACAACGTTTTACATGTTCCGGCTGGTGTTCGCAGTGTTTGGGACCAAGGCGAGAACCGACGCCGCGGGACATGCGCAGGAATCGCCGCCGGTAATGATTTTCCCTCTGCGCATCCTCGCCGCGCTGAGCGTGGTGGGCGGGTTCATCGGCATCGAGAATATTTTGAGCCGGCAGCCATTCGCTCGTGGGCAGGAAGAGCAACTGCTATCGGTCGCCGGCCAGTTGGCGGCGCCCTTTGTGCAAGCGCCGTGGGTGGCGGCGTTCGGGTTGCTGGCGGTACTCGCTGGTTTCGTCGCGGCGTATGGCTTGTATGCGAACGCGGCACAAGACCCACTGCCGGCAAAGCTCGGCGTGCTGTCGCGCTGGATGCGGAACAAGTTCTATTTCGATGAATTGTACCAGTCTGTTTTTGTGCGGGCGCATGACGCGCTGGCGGCCGTAGCGGCCTGGTGCGACCGGTGGCTGATCGCCGGGCTCGCGGTGCGCGGAACCCAAGGGACAATCGACATTGTCGGGCGCATGCTGCGGCAGTTCCAAACCGGAAACCTGCAGACCTACGCATTCCTATTCGCGTTAGGCGTCGCGTTTTTATTGTATTTCGTCCTGAAATGAGCTGACTCCCATGTTGACTTTCATTCTAGGCTCTCCGTTGGTAATGGCGCTGGTCCTGGTGCTGGTGCCGGGGAATTATCGAGTGGTGCTGCGGGCCTTGGCGCTGCTGGCGACGTGTGCCTCGGCCGTCGCGGCGGTGGTGATGTTTGCCCAATTCAACACGGCGCCCGCGGACGCGGACGGCTTCAAGTTTGTCTGTCAGGCACCGTGGGTCGCCGCCGTCGGCATTGGTTATCACGTGGGCGTGGACGGCATCAACGTTGGCCTGGTACTAATGGGGGCGGTGGTGGCGTTTGCGGCCACCTGCATTGCCCGCCAGGTGCGCGAGCGGGAAAAGGAGTTCTATATTTTACTGCTCATCATGGCCGGGGGCATCCTGGGCGCGTTTGCATCGCTCGACCTGTTCATGTTCTACTTTTTCCACGAGCTGGCGCTGGTGCCGACCTTCATCATGATTGGGCTGTGGGGGCGCGGTGAGCAAAAGAATTATGCCACCTTCCAGATCACGCTCTATCTGAGCCTGGGCGCGCTGGTGGCGCTCGTCGGTTTGATCGCGCTGTACCTCGAAGCTGGCGCCGGAACCTTCGATATCCCCAAGCTGACGCGTTTGTTGACCGAGCACGGGCTGGCCTCGGGCGCGCAGCATTTCATTTTCCCGCTGCTGTTATTCGGGTTCGGCATCCTGGTGTCGCTCTGGCCGTTTCATACCTGGGCGCCCTTGGGTTACGGCTCGGCGCCGGCGCCTACCGCGATGCTGCATGCCGGCGTACTGAAGAAGTTCGGCCTGTATGGACTGTTGCGCATAGCGCTGCCGATGGTGCCCGAAGGCGCGCAAAGCTGGATGCCGGTGGTGGCGTGGCTGTGCCTGGGCAACCTGGTGTATTGCGGTTGGGTGGCGATGCGGCAAAAGGACTTCAACTGGCTGGTGGGTTATTCGAGCGTCGCGCACATGGGCTTTGTGTTCCTGGGGTTGGCGACGTTGAACCTGGTCGGGGTAACCGGCGCGGTACTGGTAATGATTGCGCACGGATTCTTGGCCGCGCTCACGTTTGGGCTCAACGGCTATATCTACGAGCAGACCGGCACGTTGCGGATTGCCGAGCTCGGGGGCTTGCTCCGGCGCCTCCCTTTTATCGGGACCGCTCTCGTTATGGCCGCTTTTGCCGGATGCGGGTTGCCCGGTTTCGCCAATTTTGCGGGCGAAATTACGGTGTTTTTCGGCGCCTGGAACCCCTTCCGCGTCGTCACGATCCTGGCCGCTTGGGGCGCGCTGCTGGTCGGGGCGATTTATATGCTGCGGGCGGTGCGCTTGATGCTCCAGGGCCCGATGGGCGAGCGCTGGGCCAAAGTGACGGATGCGCCACACCTGTGGCGCAAGACTCCTTACCTCGTCCTCTTGGCTTGTCTGCTGGTGTTCGGGTTCTATCCGCGGCTGCTGACCGATAAAATCAAACCCAGCGTGCAACCGATTGTGGAACGGTTTTCACCGGCGCCGGCGAGTGCGACCGCCATCACGACGGGAAACTTTTGACCCCTGGCGCGCAGCGCCAAATACCAAAGCATGAACATAGGTTTAGTGAATCACGAATGGCTGGTGCTCGGCTTGGGCCTGCTGGTGCTGCTGGTGGACCTATGGCTCGCGCCGGCGGCGCGGCGCAAGCTCGGGTATGTGGCCGCGGCAGGGCTGCTCGCGATCCTCATTTACAGCCTCGCGGCGTTTCATGTCGAACCCGGTCAAACGCAGTATGCGTTCGGGCAAATGTACGCGCTCGACGGGCTGGCGCTGTTTTTCAAAAGATTTTTCCTCATCGCCACCATCCTGGTGTTGTTGATGTCGGTTGAATTTGCCGACCGCCTCGAGCCCGCGATTGGCGAATACTACGCGCTGGTGTTGTTCGCGCTGGCGGGGATGTTGTTCGCATCCTCCGCGAACCATTTCGCCTTGTTGTTTGTCTCCCTGGAGCTGATCACCATCACGTTTTATGTGCTGACCAGTTTTGAGCGCTCCCGCCTGACTTCCTTGGAGGCGGGGCTGAAGTACCTCATCATTGGCGCGTTATCGACCTCCTTCACCGTCTTCGGCATCGCGCTGGTGTACGGCACCTCGACGAAACTGGGGTTCACTGACCTGGCCGGAGTGCTGGCCACACAGCCGGACCTGGTGACAAACCGAATTCTGCAATTGGGGCTGCTGCTGGTGATGGTGGGGCTGGGCTTCAAAATCGCCGCGTTCCCATTCCAAATCTGGGCGCCGGATGTATATCAAGGCGCGCCGTCGCCGACGACGGCGTTTTTAGCGGTCGGCTCGAAAGCAGCCGGGTTTGTCTTGTTGTTAAGGTTGCTGTTTATCGCGGTGCCGGACGTAACGGCGCACTGGGCCAAACTATTGATCGTGATTTCGGCCATTACCATTCTGTACGGGAATCTGTGCGCGATTCCGCAGCGGAACGTGAAGCGGCTGATGGGCTATTCGAGCATGGCGCACGCGGGGTATATGCTGCTGGGGATCGCAGCGATGGCGACGGCTTTGAGCAGCCCGCGGGCGGTGTCGGCGGGCGGCGCCTCGGCCGTGCTTTATTACCTGAGCGGTTATCTCTTCACCGTGCTGGGCGCGTTCCTGGTGATCTGCCTGGTGCTGCAGCAGGTCGAGACGGAAGACATCAGCGGCCTGGCGGGCTTGAGCAAACGCGCGCCGTTGCTGGCCGCCACGATGACCGTCGCGATGGTGTCGCTGGCCGGTATCCCGCCTTTGGCCGGGTTCTTTGGGAAATTTCTGTTGTTTAGAGCCGCGCTGGCGCAAGCGCCGTTCGAGCCCGCCTATTACTGGCTGGTGGCACTCGCGTTGGTCGGCGTGGTCATCTCGATGTACTACTATTTCGGGGTGGTACGCGCGATGTTCTGGTCGCAGGCGCTAGCGCCCGTGCCGATCAATGCGCCGTCCATCACCGGCCGGTTCTCGCTGTATGCCTGCGTCGCAGGCATCTTAGTCCTGGGGATCTATCCCAACTGGCTGGTGAATGTGGCTGAAGCCGCGGTCAAAGTGCTGCGGTGATTTTTCCCTGCAGTCGCCCTCGTATCTGACGCGGGGTAAAGGATCATCGGTCCGTGTGAACTTTCAGCCCCTGGATTGGCCGGCCGTCAGTCCCGACAATCCTGGCGCAAGCCGCCCAACCCCCGCCGCCCTGGGTGATCTTGAGCAGGAGGTCGTTCACCCCTGCCCTAAGGTGGATCGGTGCCATGTCCTGGTCCTCGACCAGGCCGCGGTCCACATTTTGGCTGTGCACCACGGCGCCATTCAGCCAGGCTTTCACGCCATCGTCGCTACCCAGCAGCAGCGCAGCGTCACAATCACCTGGTGCGATAATCTGCGTCTTAAGATAGGCAACACAATTGAACTGCTCGGGGAAAAACGACGACAAGTCCGCAACTCTGGCGAGTGGTAATGGTTTCCATTGGGCTTTCGCGTCCGGCACTTCGGGACCAAACGGGATGTTGAACACCGCCATGGCCCCGGTGACACCCGGCTTGCTGAAGGGGCCACAGACCAGCCAATCCTGAATGAACGGCCCGCCGCCCGGAGGCTTTCCCCGGACGCTCCAGGCCCGCTGGACGATATCGGGGGTGTGACATTGGGCCAAAACTTTATCGGCGGTTTCTCGGGCCAACTCGGGGTCTTTGCCGGCAAGCTTCTCGGCAATCGTCAGCGCCGCCAGTCCCGCCTCATTTACCAGTTCGGGATCAGCCAAGTGGCCCATCGCCACTTGCAAGGCCTCACGCGTTGGGACCTGGCCGATTTGCCCCAGCGCCTGCTTCTTTTCGTCCGCACGTTTGGCCAAGGTCAATACGTTCTGGAGCAACGCCAGGCGGCGAGTGAGATTCGGCTCCTGTGCACTGACGTTGATACAACCGCGCAAAGCCAGCACTTGAAGTGCAGGGTCCGCCGTCGTGCTGGCCAAGTGGAGCAGGTTCGTCGCCGGCGTCGCATTGGGCCACTGCGCCAGTACCCTCACGGCCTGTTTCGCCAGCTCCCTATCCAGGTCCTGGCTGGCAGCCAGCGCGGCCTCCAGCCCAGCCGGCGTTCCCAATTCTGCCAGGACTGGCAGCACAAGCCGATGCGCTGCCGGCGATAGCGGCTTCATCGCACCCAGCACATCGATTGAGAGCTGTGCTTTGTCGCGGCTGGCCCGGCACGCTGCCTCGAGCGCCTCCAAAGCGCGCTCGCTCTCTGCGTCGGACCGTGCTTTGGCCACAACAGAAATCAAAGGCACTGCCGCGTTCGGGTCAGCAATCATTCTCAGCGAATCCAATGCCGCCAGCCGCACGGCCTCGGTACCGGACTGTGCGTTCTCGAGCAGCGCACCCGTCGCGTTGCTCTCCTCACGCTCGCCGATGGCGCGCAGCAGCTCCACCTTTTGTTCCGGTGCCGCGCCGGCCAGCTCCGCTAGTAAGGCATCGTGCACTCCCGGTCCGTGTAATCGGCCCAGCGCGTCGCGGGCCGCCTCACGCTCGGGTGGCTGGCCGGAGGCCGCGGCCGCGGCCAGCGCGGGAATCGTCGTGGCGTCACCCGAGTCGCCCAGCGCCTGCCATGCCGCCACCCGCACGGCCACGTGCTCGCTTTGCGCGGCGGTACGGATAGACGGTAGAATATTGCCACCCAACCGAACCCGGGCATCGAGCGCGGCCAGTTGAGCAGCAGCAGGCAGAGTCTTCCACTTCGACTCGCCAAGTAAGGCATCGACTACCGCCACATCGTTCAGCTCACGGAGCACCTTGAGCGCCGCAAGACGCAGTGCCGGCTCCTGGCCGGCCAGCGCTCGGGAAACCAACTCCACTCGCCCGGCCGGCTCCGCCAATACCAGGCCGCGCCACGCCGCCACGCGGATATTCATTGGGAATGTTGGGACGAGGAGTTTGCGATAGATTGCTGCTGCCGCCTGGGCATCACCACTCGCCAGGACCTGGTCGGCGCAGCGCGCCAGTCCGTCCAGCACCGCCGGCTGGACTGCGGGCGGAACCGCGTCGCAAGCAGCCGTCAGGGCGGCAATCGCTTCTTTGCCACCAATGCGACCCAACGCAGAGCCGGCCGCCGCGGCAATTACGGGGTCGGTATCGGAGAGTAAAGTCCGCAGCAAGGGCGCCGAGTCGGTATCGCGCCGCCAACCCAACGAATCAATCAGCCCGGCTTTGATCGCGCCGGAAGTGTGGTCGAGCGCCGCGCGCATGGCGGCGACCGATTGCGGAAAAGGCATCCCTTCGAGCGCGTACCGCGCCGCATGGGCCGTCGCAGGCTGGGCCAGTAGCGCCGACAAGGCCGGCACAGATTTCACGGTTCCAATCAGCCGCAAGCGTTGGCACGCATCGCACTTTTGCGGCGCACCCGCAGCGGACTGCAGAACGACAATCAGGTCCTGTTCCTCATCGGCAAACGCACTCGAAAGGCCCCATGCAGTGAACCCGGCGAGCAGCAGCCAGCTAAAAAAATTCTTCTTCATTTGTTTATCTTCCCGGGGTGAAGGTTTCTCGAAATTAAAGCCGCCATGGCGGGCGCGGCGTGTAGGACAGCAGGCGATTGGCCTCGGCGTCGCCGGGGAATTCCGCTTTGACGGGGTCCCATCTTAAAGCCCGCTTCAAAATGAGTGAAATACCACCGATCAGGACGGCGTTCATGCTGTACAGCGCCGTGTCTGGGTTGCAAATGGTCGGTCGGCGTGTGCGGATGCACTCCAGGAAATTCCCCGAATGACTGTTGGCGTGATAAACGCGCTTGTCACCCGGATGCAATGGCTCGTCAATAATCCTGGCCGGATAAGAAACGATGCTGTCGCGGTCCACCGCGATGCGGCCTTCGGTGCCAACGAAACACGCCCCGCCGTCCGGTCCGACCTTCTCTCCCGGATAGGCAGCCGAATGGACAACCACACCATTGGAATAACGATAGTGAATTTGGCCCCGGTCATACGAGACATCGATCGGCGCCGTGTGGTCCGGATTAACTGTCCATTGGATAATGTCGTAATGGTGTGGCGCCCAGTTTGTGTCGCCCACGATCACGCCGGAAAGCTCCTGGCCGGTTTCACCGATATACGGTCGCCAGGAAAGCGGACCCAGCCAGAGATCCCAGTCCAGCCCTTCGGGTACGGGAACACTTTTGTCGGAGGTCCAATGATTCGGCCAAAAGGCACCCGGCAGGCAGTAGGCATAGACTTCCTGCAGCCGGCCAATGCGGCCGTTGCGGATCAGTTCGCAGGCCTGGCGGAACCTGCCGCCATATTCCGAACGTTGCTGCATCCCCGCCTGGTAAATGCGCGCATAGCGCTTGCTGGTTTCCACCATGTTCAGCCCTTCGCGCACCGTAATGGCGATGGGCTTCTCGCAATACACATCCTTTCCCGACCGCATCGCCATCGCGGCCAGCGTCGCCGCCCAGTGGTAAGGCACCGCGATCAGCACCGCGTCCATGTCCGGCCGCGCCAGCACCTCGCGGAAATCATTATATGCCGTAACGCCGTTATAGCCCGGCTGGCCAAATCTCTCCGCGTAAATCTGGTTGCAACGGTTCCGTGCATGCTCGCGGCGTTCCTTGCGGACATCGCAAACCGCCAGCACCTGCACGTCCTCTCGCGCAACATACCCGCCGGGCACGTACGTCCAGGCGCCGCCCAGTAAATGGCCGCTGCCCTGCCCGCCCACGCCGATGAAACCCATATTGATGCGGTCACTGGGCGGCGTGGCGCCAGCACGGCCGAGGGCCGAGGCGGGAATGAGCGCGGGGCCGGCGAGGGCGGTGCCCAGAGCGAGCGAAGATTGACGCAGAAAATCGCGGCGAGAAACGCGGCGTGAATAGCGCATAGGCAGTGGAATGAGTTAAACGGATCGACGCTGCCAAGGCGATTTTATTCGAGAAGCCCTCTGTACAACAAAAAAGCCGGAGTCTTTCCGGCTTTTCTGACACACGTTCTACACTCGAGAACACTCTCAGCATACCCAATCCCCACGTCCCTGCATGTCACCAGTTGTGGTGACAACGACCTTACAACGAGGGGTGTGCCATTTTGGCGAGGCCTCTCAGGCCTACTGCCCTCCCGGTCCAGTCCCCGCAGCCCCGATTTGCTTCCAGGTCACCACCTCATAACGGGCCGCGTGGGAAAGCGACCCCGTCCCTTTCGATGTGTCCCAAGCCAATGTCACGGGCGCGAGCCCCGGCGGAGACGCGCCGTTGTCTTCATACAGCGTTGCTGGCCGGTGGCCGTCGCCATAGACCAGCACCGTCAGTTTGAAACTCCGCGGGTCCTCGGTGTCGGGCGTCGGCTCGGCCAGCGGCAGCACCGTGCCCGACTTTACCCACAACGGAATGCGGTTGAGCGGGACGCGCACCTGGATTTTTGCACCGCCGCGCTGCGGTTTGCCGGTCCAGAAGTCCTGCCATTCGCCTGGTGGTAAATAGACCGAGCGGGTCGCTTCGCCATCCGATGCCGCTTCCGCCGCTGGCTCCGGTTGGCTGGCCCGGCCCTTGCCCGAGCCACGCACAATCACCGGTGCGACCAGCAGCCCGTCACCCATCAAATACTCGTCATCGACGGTGCGTGAGCCCGGGGCATCGGGAAAATCCATCACGAGCGCGCGAAACGGCGGCAGCCCCTCGCGCTGATATCGGGCAAATGCGGCGTGCAGCCACGGGATGAATTTCATCCGCAGCTCCAACAGCTCACGGCATTGCGCCTCGGTCTTCTCCCAGTCCGGCGCGAAGTGCCCGCTGTTGTTCTCCTGGCGATTGACTTGTTTCCACGGCGGATTGCGCAGGTACCACGCGTTGACCATTGTCAGCGGTGAAAAAACGACGCTTTCCAACCGGCGGATTAATTCCGCCGGACTGGCGGAATCGCGCACCTCGGGTGTCCAGAGCAGCCCGCAGAAGCCTTCCTGGGCCACGCCGCGAACAAATTGGCGATGCTCATACAAATCGCTGTACAGCACGTAAGGATAAGGCGCCGCCAGAGCGCCCGAAGACCGCACCAGTCCGTAGGTACGCTGCCCGCGCTTCTCGAATGCCTCAGTCAGCGCATCCTGGTAGCGCAGGCCGAACAAGCTGTGCATCTGCTCCCCGTCAGCCCCGGAGGGAAAACGGCTTACCTCCGGGAAGGACCAGTTGCCGGTGAAGTCTGAGTTATCACACTCATCGGCTTTATACCCTGAGACGCCGAGGGCAATGTGCTCCTTGTCATGAAAGGCGGCGAAAATCGAACGCGCCTGCGGGTCAACAAAATCAGGCACCAGGCCGCCCCAGACTTCATAATCGCCCGAATGCGCCAGCAGCGGCTGGTAAATCGGCGAGGACGGATGCACAAAAGCGTGCTCCCAGAGGTTCAGCCGGAAATGCTGCTTGGCCAATTCCTGCAGCAGGAGCGCCGGCGCGGGGAACTTGCTCGACCAAACATAAGAGCAGGAATACGCGTGGGTCTGCCAGCCCGGCTCCAAGCCCAGCACATCGCACGGAATGTTCCGCTCCCGAAATTCCGTCGCCAGGCTCAGCAGGTTGGATTGTGAATAATTGGCGTCGCCGCGGTACCAGACGCCCAAACCCCAACGGGGCGGCATCGGGCCGCCGCCGGAAAACAGATTGTAACGCTGGACGGCCTGCCGCAGGGTCGGGCCGCCAAACACATAAACGTCGGCCCCGGCGGCCTCGGGCACCTCGACCAAAACTTCGTCCCGCGCGCCCGAGCCTTCGCCTTTCAGTTTCTTGCCTCCCAGATAAAATGTGGCGTAGCGCGCCGTATCAACGAAGACGCCATACCCGCGCGTCGTGACGTAAAAGGGGACCGGCGCGTGCGAATCCCCGGTGTCCATCGCCGGGTCGGCGTTGACGCGCAACCGCTTCTTCAGGCCCCGCTGCTGGAACGACTGAAGCTGCAGACCCAGGCCGTAGATTCTTTCTTCGGCAGCCAGCGGTACCCGGAGCAGCACGCCCCGTTCTGAAATCGTGGCGGATACTTCCACGGGACACGCGCTGACCTTGGTCAAGCCCTCCAGCCCGTTGGTGGCCATCGGATAATGGCGGGTTTTAACCGGCGTGATTTTCTCCGGCGTGCCGAAACTAAAGCGCCACACCCCGGGCGCGACTTCCTGCGGGTTGGCGGCGGGGGCTGGCGCCGGCGCTAGCGCCAGTATCGCAGCCAAGATTAACGGTCTGGGAAATGAATTCATTGCACGTCTCAGCCATGCTGCCATGAGATCCATAGACTGACAATCCGGCACCGTTAGCTGGCCGCCGCTGAAGCAAGCGGACCGAACTGCCGTTTGCCCTTGCCAATCCCGTAGCGGAGCCAATGAGAAAGATCTTGGAGGCGCAGGAAAAGTTGCGAGGTGAACCGGGCGGGGTGGCGCTCAGTAGTCCAGTGGTTCACTTGGCAGTGCGAATGATTCCGGGCCGGCTCAGCCGCTCTTCTTGGAGAGAATGGCTTGGGCCCGCTGCTTGCCTTGGGCGAAGGCGGCTGAATCGGCTAACAATTCCATTTCTTTCAACAGCGCGTGGCAGTTCTTGCCGCCTCGCGCTTCTCCGACGTGCGCCCATTGGGAAGCTTCTGCTTCGTCCTTCGGCACAAGCTCTCCTGTGTAGAGAATCTTGGCCAGCAAGTAACAGGCTTCTTCGGTGCTCTCCTGCAGCGCCGCCTTGCGCAGCCAATCGGCTGCCTCGGTCGCTGCAGCGCCTTTGCTCAACATAAGAAGATTGCGGGCATAATTCTCCTGGAAAAGCGAGTTACCCTTGTTGGCGCCATCCCTTAGCATTGTCATGGCTTCATCGTTGTCGCCGCGCTCAAAGAGAACGTTAACCAGCGTCATTTGCGCGCCCGGATTGCCGGCTGCCGCCTGCTGGCGTAACTCCTGTTCGGTCATCTGACCCGCTTTGGCCAGGTCCCGTCTGAATTGCATTTGGGACATCAGGTCCGCTTTAAGGCCAGGGTTCTGTTGAGCGGCCCCGAGCTTGATGGCCTTGTCGATGTGTTCGGCGGCCTTCGCGTGCTCATTGAGAGCGCTATAGGTGGCGCCCAGCGCCTGATGGACAGCAGGGTTATTGGGTGACAGCGCTTCCGCCTGCTGCAGCCAGCTCAGGGCAGTGCCATAATGGCTCCGATGAAGCTCGATAGCCGCGCGGCCGAAGTAATAGTCCCAACGATTGGTGCATGCTGGCGGCAGGGCCTTCCAGAGCGTTTCTGCTTCGTCCACCTGCGCGAGCGTTGACAGCCTCACCACTATCACCATGCGGCTCCACAGGTCTTCCGGATCCAACTTCTGCGCCACTCTCACTTTTGGCAGGTCCTCCACCTGCAACAGGTGATGAGCAATCGCCTGCACGTCATTCAGCATCCGGTATTTGTCCTCCGGATCTCCCAGTACGCCGAGGCTCGGATCGAACTGAATGATCTGGCCGTCTTGAACCTGGATTGCCGCGCGGTCGTGATAACCGGAAGCCGCCTCGCTGACGAACTCGACGTGCACCAGCCAGGCCGATAACCCGATGCTGCGCGCCAGAGCCACCAGCCGCGAGGCATACTGATGACAAACCGGCAACGGTCCTGGCTGGAGCGTATTGGTGCTTTGGTGCTCGCTCTGGAGCCGCTGTTCGATCACCGCGGCGAACAGGACCGCTGCTTTGAGCGTCGAATTGGTCAGCCCCGCGGTTAGGCCTCGTGCCTCGGCAGTGATTGCTTCGGTCACCTCCAGCGGGTTCTCGACCAGGCTTTGTTCCGCAGGAGTCAAACGTTTGGCCAGTTCCGCCGCCAATTCCGGGGACGAAAAAAGCCGCGGCAACGGATTGGTTGTTGTGAGTCCGGGCGGGTAACTCAA
Organism: Verrucomicrobiia bacterium; assembly: GCA_035934555.1. Lineage (GTDB taxonomy): Bacteria > Verrucomicrobiota > Verrucomicrobiia > Limisphaerales > UBA8199 > DASYXT01. Next base: position 262,882 of record DASYXT010000118.1, read on the forward strand.
CCAAAAGCTGGCGTCCATTTCGCCCACCAGGTTGCGCGCGTATTCGTTGGTCATGCCGCACCGATGCAGCCAAAGCAGTTCCCGTGAGATGAAAGCAATGCATTTGGCCTGAACCGCAGCGAGCAAAACCAGGCCATGGACGTCAGGCCCTTGCTCGTCATCAAGCGGACCCAGCTCCTGGAGGAGCTTCCCGGCAGCCTCTTGTTCGCCCTGGGCCGCCAGCGCGCCCGCCAGCGCTGCCGTCGAGACCGGCTCTTCCGGGAGATCCTCATGGGCTTGCCGGGCGACCGGTTTCAACTCGCGCCATCGTCCCTCGCTGGCCCAGACCGGGAACATCAGCCCGGCCGCACTTGGACAGCCGGGGTGTACCTTTAGCGCCTGCAGGCAGGCCTTTTCCCGCTCTTCGTCCGCCTCGGAACCGCTGAGGCCAACGGCCACTCCGATATAGCCCCAGCACATTTCCGGCGCCAATTTCATCAGTTTGCGGGCCTCGGCCAACGCCTCTTTCGGCCGCTTGGACTCAAATAAAGTGTCCATCAGGGCCACTCGGGCGTTGGGGTAATTCGGTTCAGTGGCGAGCACCGCGCGCAAACCGTCAATGATCACCTCATTGGATACCCCGCACTCCCGCGCGCGAGCCACAGCCACAACCTTGTCCATCGCCTCGTTGGAGACTCGATATCTTTTCGACAGCTCCTTAAACTTCGGATTTGGAACAACCCCCAAAGCCGCGCAAATCTTCTCCGCCATGGCGCTGAACAGGTCCTGGCTCGAAGCTTCTTTAAAGATAAGCACCTGCTCCTTGGAATCTCCCCCGGGCCCAGTAATCCGCACCTCAACCTGCCAGCCTTTTTCGTCCCGGTTGTAGCCGCCGGACACCAGCCTCTCCAACCGCAGCTCGTGGGCAACTTTGGCGGCGAGTTCAGCACCGACCACTTGCTGTCCATCCCAGCCGTTGCTGGTAAGCGCGGTCAGGACTTTGCTATGGGAGACATCCAACCACGGCGGTTTAGCCTCCTCCAATTCGCTCGCGAGGCGGTCGCCGAATGCCTTTCGCCACGCATCGAGATTGGTTTGGCCACTCAGGTTAATGAATGGCAGCAAGCCTACCCGTGTTTTGTTCGTTTGGTCCGCAAGCAGCGAGGCACAGCAGAAAACCAGCACAGCACAGATCTGCAACGCTCTGCGAGCCCTATAGCCCACCGCTTCTGATACGATGCCCATAAGCTCAGAGGGAATAGTGTGGCGCGCAAGTGCAATTGTAAAGCAAAAAAATTCCGCGCGTCGGCACTCATGCGCCCAAGAAGACCTCACCACTCCGAGATAGCTCGGCCGCGCTTCACCCATGCAGGTCCACAAGTTGAGCAGGGGCGTCAACGAGTTTGTTAGTTGAAAATCCAGCGCCCACAGGTCAAGCTTAACCTCAGACACAAAATGCTATGAATACGGCAACAACGAGCAGACGCCCGTGCATCGGCGCTGAGGTGGTCAATGTCCTGTTGGGCATCAGCATGGTTTTATCGCCTTTTATTTTCGGGTTTAGCCGAAGCGTGGAAAGGTGGAATAATATCGCCGTTGGGATTGCGCTGGTGCTGGTCGCGCTGCTCAGCGGATGGGTCGATGAAGCGTACGCGTTTTTAGTTGTGCCTGTGTGCGCGTGGCTCTTTTTCTCGCCGTTTGTGCTGGGCTTTTCATCGGCAGCGTTTATCGCGTTCAATGTGCCCATGGCCTTTGTGATCATCGCCGCCGGAGCGGCCAGCGAGGGCTTGCGCGAGCCTAATGCCTGACCCGCGGGCCGACCCCCGGTCTGAAGTTCCATACGCTATGAGGTGAACGAGCCTCAGCGAAGCGGCAGGTAGGTAACGCGGTCGGAAAAGTCGGTCGGTTCGCCCGCTTTTGCGGTCAGTTCGAGTTCATCAATGAATTGGCCAATCGAAAGGGCAAGCTAAGGGGCGTAGATGACTCCGGCGAAGCACCTTCCTTCCCGCTGCCTTGCAGCCGCCTCTGCCAGAAGGTCCTCATCCTGAGAAAACAGGACTCGATTAAGGTTCGAAGCCCGATCCAGGAGATCATGATCCTCCCAGCGCGCTGTGCCGTCTTCCTGCGCGGTTAGCACCTCAACCGCGCGGCGGCGCAATCCGCGGGTGATCGGACGGGGCACATGAACATCCATGTAGAGCGAAACGCTCACTTGCGGGCCAAGCGGTCGCGCAATTCGCCGCGGCCAATCTGGCCCTTAGCCTCCGAGCGAAGGCGCTGGTAGGTCGCCATTTGACGTTGTAGCTGCTCATCCAGCTCGGCTTTGTGATCGTAGTAGAACGAAAGCGCGGCGTGAATCTGTGCCAAGGCGAGGTGGGGGTGGGCCGCGTGAATTTCTTCAGCATCCCAACCGTAACCAGAATGCTCTGCGGCCACTTCGATAACCTTGGTATTGGTCTCCGCGATCCAAGCCACTCCGCGCTCATCACGCTGGATGTACCTTATCGGCTGCACTGTCATGGGTCAAAGGTACGGGGGAACGCAAAAAGCGAAAGCTGAAAGTTGGGACGGAATGGGGTCCCCGTTTCCGCAAAACGTAGTGGCCGAACGACAGCGCCGCCCCAAAACATCCGGTTATGCGGTGACCCGTTCATTGCCCAGCGGGAAGGCTGATCCGCAACAGAGCCACTCCGCCGCAGTCCTGACAGACGCCCGTGGGCGAAGTGAACTGGGCCAGGCACCTGGGACAATACGACACGCAGCCCGGCTCGGTCAGCAGCGGCGGCCGCATTAATTCTTCGGGAGCGATCCCATTTTCCCCCAGGAACGACTCGACTTCGCTCAGGCATAACTTGCGCCAGGACGCTTCCGCTTCGGCCGCGCGCGGCTCGCCAGCCGGGCTGGTCGGCAAGCCGGGATGCCGCAATTCTCTCAAAAGCGCGGCGGCAAAAGCGCGGAACTGGCGCGGCTGGCAAAAGTTTTGCGCGACGGCCAGCGGATGAAACCGCTCGAGCAACGGCCGGCTCAGCAAATCCAGCGCACGCACTGCGCTCACCGGAGAAAGCAACACAATTAGAAAATGGGTGAAACGCTCCTCCTCCGCTTCGGGAAAGAACACCCGGTGCAGCCGCCGGAAAGCGACCGCAATCGTGACCGTGAAAGCCACTAATACGGCCAACAACACCGGCCACGAACCGCTCAGGCCAAAGTGCCCGATGCTCAAGGGCACCGCAATAAACAGATACAGAAACAACCCATTGGTCAACAGCCGCAGCGGGGTGGCCGCCAGCTTAAATTCCTGCCAACGCTGCGCGACTAACCGGCTTTGCAGACTTTCGTGCAGCAGCTTTTGTAGCGCGGCCTGGCGCCTGGCCAGCGGCAATTCCTTCAGCGTCCGCAGGGTATCTGCCAGGTGGGCCGCCAGCCCCGGCGTTGCTGCTTTGAGCAAGGGTTCCCCGTTGACGTGCACGCCGGCGCCGCGCGCCTCGACACGCAGCATTTGGTCCCAACCAATGCATTTGCCCGTCTGCGGCGGACGCCACCCGGGATTCAGGCTTGAGGGCACAAACGCCAGGACCGCTTCCGGCGAAAGGGAAACCGGCAGTTGATGTGTAATGAAGACGGAACCCAAGGGCGGCAACGGCGCAGCCAGAATGAACCCGCCGCGCGCGTTACCCAGCAAGGTGCCGGGATGCACCACCTGCCAGCGGTATCCCAACCAGGTGCGAATGCCGGCCGACCCGCGGCGCAACCAGCACGCGCAATCCCACAGGTACAACAGCGCCAAAACCAGGAACAGCAACTCAAGCTCGGTCATCGAGTTAGCCGCAAAGAGCCAAAACCAGTCAGGCCTGCGGTTTCTCCTTGTTGCGTGAGAACAACTTTTTGAGCGAGCCCATGACCGCTGCGAAGCCGACGACCACCAGTTTCCACCCCTTTTTAAGGAAAACCAGCAGCCAGGTGAGCATGCCCAACTTGGCCGCGCCCACCGCCGCGCCGCCGAGCACCAGTGCTGCCAGCCCGTATTTGGCCACCTTGTCCCCCGGCCGGTATTCGGCGTAGCCCTGTCCGTACTGATAGGAGTAGCCGGCCAAAAGCTGCCGGAATTGCGGCAGCGTGTCCTTCAATTGCGCCGGGTCGGTAATCAGCACCACCTGCATTACACCTTTGCGGCCGAGCAAGCGCGTATTGTAATTGAGCAACTGCTCCCCGCCCACGGACCCGCGGATGGCCCATTCCAGGTTGTGCGACACCGGATCGTAACGCGGTGGCAGGTCCCAGCCGATTACCTCGATGGGCGGGTTGCCGGCTTTGACCCGGCTCTCATTGGCGGCGGCGGTTCCTTGCTTGATCGACTCGAGCAGCTTGTCGGCATTGAGTTTGTCTTTATCGTCATCTTTGACGTAACCGATGTCGTTAAAGCGGAAGACCACCGCCCAATCCTGGTTGGTGGGCTTGAGAAAGCCGCACTCATTGCCGCTGACGGGTTCGCCTTCGGCCTTGAGCACTTTGCGATAATCCGCGCCGCCGATAAATATGTAACCGGCCGGCAACTCGATTTGCGCGACGCTGCTCAGCGGCGCTTTTGCCGGCCCGCGCAGCACGTTGGGCTTGGCTCGGGGCGGATCGGTCTGAGCACCCACCGAGCCGGCGGATAGCAACAAAATGGAACCGAGCAGCGGGAGAAGTTGGAAATAGGATTTCATGATTCGGCTATTATCCCGGGAATCACCGGCCTCCTGGCAAAACCCACCCGCGATAATAATGCCCGTGGTACCTTGAGGCCGCTGATTCGTCAATAACTTCTACTGAAACTCTGAGGTTGCTACGATTTGACGAACACCAGCCGGGGGTGAAACTGGAAAGTCTGACATCATGCCCCCCCCCGGGGGGGGGATTAAGTGGAAATATGTCCGGGGGGGTTACCTGCGGGAAGTTGCCGGTACGAGGGCGAGGGAGGCGCTCGATGCGGACAGCAAAGCGCCCCCAAGCCCTCCCAGTCAGGCCTAATTGTCGAAATGACGAGACGTGATCCCGATGTTGAATGTTAGGCAATCGGTGGTCAGAGCGGGTCAGTATTTCGCGGAGATTAGTTCGTGGCGCAGCAGGCGGCGGGGTTCGGGGCGCCGGCTGCGCATTTGTGGGTGGCGAGGGTGTGCCTGGCTTTGTCTTCGCCGGCCAGGGTCAGCTTAGTCTCGCAAGCGGTGCAGGTGTGCCAGGGCACTTTTTGGGTGGCGGATTTGGCGAGAACCTGGCCGGCCTTGACCTGGCGGTTCACTTGGGTCGTGAGGACATCGGAACACTTGGGGCAGGCCATGAGGGGCAACATGGCGGGAGAGGGAGCGGGAGACGCTTTCGGCTGATTTAGCATCTGGCGGACTTTCGGGGAGGCGGCGATGCCGTGATGACCGGCGGGTATGTATTGGGCGGTGGCGTTGCCGGCAAGGACGAGGGCGGCCAGGGCGAGTACGGCGAGAGCGATTTTCGAGGAGTGATTCGTTTTCACGTTGATATCTTTCATTAAGGTCGTTTCGTTAGTCGGCGAGCAGTTCTCGTTCGACATCCATTACTACGCCGAGGGGTTGGAAATCCCTCGGCGTGGTTTTGGCAAAAGCTCACCCCTTTTTGCAGTGCAGGCAGCAACATCTGACTGGGGGGGCGGGTGGGAGAAACAGGACAGATGGAGTTCAGGTGTGGTACACCAAGTGGTGTTGACCGGCCGGGGGACGAGGGGCGCCTGAGGGAAACCGGAAGGGATTTCTCAAGAATGAGGTGGCATGATTGGCGCTGCAAGAGGGAGCATGAATAATAATCAGAAAAGGTCGGTTGAGGAGTGGTGGAGCGAGATTCCGGTACGTCGGAAGCAGATGCTTCGGCTGGTGGAGAACATGATGGAGAATCTGCGGGAGGGGCAGGTGCTTGAGGCGCGAATAAAAGCGGATGGCCTATTTGTTGCGGAGGTAGTGAATCGAGCGGAGCCCCAAGGGGCGGAGGCGGAAAGCAATTTTGGGTTGTGGCGGCCCGGGCCTGGCTGGATTGGCGGGCCAGGGAAGTAACTGCATCGGGGCGCTATTCATAACGTCTGCGCTAAACAGCGGCTCGCGCAAACGCATTCGGCCGTAATGCGTTCGCGTTGGGTTGGGAATGCATCTTGAGATAATCAAGGTGGTGGTAACAGTGTTGCGTTTTGAAGCATGGAACGGAGGGTGCGCGGATGAGAGCCGTGCGTACCGTGGAATCGTTTACTCGGTGCCGGTGTTCCGTGCAGTTCGGAGATGGCAAGAACTGCTTCCATCCACAGGAAGGGGAGTTGTGGGGTGCTGACGAGAAACCCTTAAAAGGGCTGGGGCTGGCGCTCGGGGGGATTTTGACAGGATTAACAGGATTAACAGGATTACGGATCCAAGGGTCCCGATTGCATCATTGGACTGCGGTTAATCCCATGGAGGTTGATCCCGTCGATTCTCGGCTGGGAATTCGCGGGGAGGGATTGTGACAGGATTAATAAGATTAACAGGATTACGGATCCAAGGGTCCTGATTGCATCATTGGACTGCGGTGAATCCGGTTGATAATGGGATGGACGGTGATTGGGAAACGGCGTGGGAAGGTGTTGGCCGAGGGTTGTGACGAGAAACCCTTAAAAGGGTTGGGGCTGCGCTCTGGGGGGGGCGCCCACACCTCCATAAATGGAGGGTCTGGCTTTAAGGTATGTCGAGGAGGCTGGCTAGCGAGATGGGTGGTTTGGCGATTCGGCAAGCGCCTTTGGCTGCAGGCGCCCGGCGCTGTCGAATTCGATGGGCAGAATGCCTGGGCGCTCGCGCCAGGGGGCGGTGTCGTCGCTGCCGAAAAAGGTGGACCACCATTGGCCTTTGTCATCCTTGAAGAAGGTATTATGCCCGGCGTGCGGAATGGCTTCGTAGCGTGCCCGATAGGGTCCGAGAAGATTGGTGGAGGAGGCGACGGCGCAACTGTAGCGGCCGTCGAAGACCTCTGAGCAGCAGAGGTAGTAACGGCGGTTGGCCTTGAAGATGAACATGCCTTCGTAGCCGACGTGATCGAAGGAGCCCTTGCCGAAAATGCCGGCGCACAGGCTGGAATGGTGTGCAGGATTTGTATCCGGAACCGTCGTTCGCAGCCAGTGATAAGGCTCGGCCAAAGCGGTCATATCGGGTGTTAATTTCGCGAGCTTGCCGCTGTGCCAGAGGAAGTAAACCGACCCGTCGTCGTCTTGAAAGAGGGAGGCGTCGATCTCATCACCCAGACGTGCCGCGGGGTGCATGTCCTGATAAGGACCTTCCGCCTTTCCACTGGTGCTCTTAAGCAAGCCGCAGCCCGAAGTCTTCGCCGTGCCGTCCCAACCAGGCATGCTGTAGGTAAGCCAGAACGTGCCTTTGAGGAAATGGACTTCCGGCGCCCAGAGCGGCTTCTTTTTCTCGAGGTAGGGTTTGTGCCACGGGCTAGCGCCGTATTTCCACACAAAGCCCAGGGCGGTCCAGTTGGTGAGGTCAGGGGATTTCCACAGTTGAATACCCTGGTTGAAATTCCAGAACGGCGCGACGGTGCCGGTCAGGTACCAAGTGCCGTCGGGCCCACGGTCGATGGATGTGTCGCGCAGGGGAATATCGATGAGCTTGCGCAGGCCCGGGAGCGCCTCGGCCGGGGTTGGGTTTGCGGGTGCGGCATCCGCCGCGTGTGCCGCCCTGGCAAGTGTGATGGTGATGCCAACCGCGAGGAAGAGTGGCAGCAAGATCGCGGAGGGTCTGCGTTTCACTGGCAGGACTCTCATTGCGCCAGCATACCAGGTTTCCAGCACGTGGCCAATGCGGCCCTGTGCGCGACGCTCCGACGAGCGAGCGTAGGCCCGTGCGCGGTTACTTAGCGCCCTGATCGACCCAGGCACGTAACAGGCTGACTTGGTCGCGAGTCAACGGTTTGGGCGGCGGTCCGAAGCCGCCAGGCCCGGGGTGAAAGCCAGGAGGAGGACCGCCGGCTTCTGCGCCCGGTTGGGGAGGTCCCCCCTGGCCGCCAGCAGCAGGCCCGCCAGGCGCGTCTGGCCCGCCGGGACCACCAGGAGGGCGGGGTCCGCCACGGCCGGGGCGGTGTTTGGGCGGCATGGCGGTTTTCTCATCAATTTGGGAAGCGGCGATGACCAGGAGGCTCTTGGTACTGTCGCCCGTCACGACCACCGGTCCGTCTTTGCCGCCCTTGAGGATGCCTTGGGCGCTATCGAGGCGGAGGCCACCTTTGGGGCGTTCCGCACCGTGACAGCGCACGCAGGAGGCGTGCAGCAGCGGTTGAATGTCAGCGTAGGCGACGCCCGTTTTCTCGGCCGCGGGCGGGAGTTTGCTGAGGTCGAGTTTGCTGAAATCGAGTTTGTCGCCGGCCCAGGCGGCGGTGGTGGTCCCCACCAGGATGCAAAGAAAGGTCTTGTTCATGAACATTCGATTGATTTGCTGCACAGAATACAGGAATCCACCTTAAGACAAGATGAATATCACTATTAGACCCCCAGCTCGCGTTTCACCTCGGCGAATTTGTCGATCGCGAATGCGAGCTCCTCTTTGCTATGCGCAGCCGAGATTTGCGTGCGGATGCGGGCTTTGCCCTGCGGCACCACCGGGTAGGAGAAGCCGATGACATAGACCCCCTTTTGGAGCATCGCATCGGCGAAGCGGCCGGCCAGCGCAGCGTCCCCGAGCATCACCGGCACAATCGGGTGGGTGCCCGGGAGGATGTTGAATCCGAGTTTGCCCATGCCTTCGCGGAAGAAGCGGGTGTTGGCTTCGAGGCGGTCGCGGAGGTCGGTTGAAGATGAGAGCAGGTCGAGGACTTTGAGCGAGGCGCCGGCAATCGCCGGGGCGAGAGTGTTGGAGAATAAGTATGGGCGGGAACGTTGGCGCAGCAACGCGATAATCTCCTTTCGCCCGCTGGTGTAACCGCCGCTGGCGCCGCCGAGGGCCTTGCCGAGGGTGCCGGTGAGAATATCGATTCGGCCGGCAAGGTTGAAGTAATCGGGTGTGCCGCGGCCGCGCGCGCCCATAAAGCCCACCGCGTGCGAATCGTCCACCATTGTCAGCGCCTGGTATTTGTCAGCGAGGGCGCAAATGCCGGGCAAGTTCGCCAGGTAGCCGTCCATCGAAAAGACGCCATCGGTCGCAATGAGGCGGAAGCGGGCGGAGGCGGCGGCTTGTAACTGAGCTTCCAGGTCGGCCATATCGTTGTTGCGATAGCGGAAGCGCTGGGCTTTACAGAGCCGCACGCCGTCGATGATGCTGGCGTGGTTCAACTCATCGGAAATGATGGCGTCCTCGGCGCCAAGCAGGGTTTCGAACAGCCCGCCGTTGGCGTCGAAACAGGAGGAATAAAGGATAGTGTCTTCTGTGGCCAGGAATTCAGTGAGTTTGGCTTCGAGCAGTTTGTGGACACCCTGGGTGCCGCAAATGAATCGGACGCTGGCCATGCCGTAGCCCCAGAGGTCGAGGGCATCTTTGGCCCCGGCGAGGACGGCGGGGTGCTGGGCCAGGCCGAGGTAATTGTTGGCGCAGAGGTTCAGCACCGGCTTGCCGTCCGCAACGCGGATGGTGGTTCCCTGCGGTGTCTGGATGACGCGTTCGTTTTTAAACGTGCCGGCCGAGCGGATGGCGCCGAGCTGGGATTCGAGGTGCTGACGGAACGCGGCATTCATAGGTTCAGAATCCGAGCGCGCCCGATTCAGCGCCAGTTCAAAATGACTTTGCCGGACTTGCCGCTCATCATCACTTCAAAGCCTTTTTCGAACTCGGTAAAATGGAACCGATGCGTGATGGCGGGTTTAATGTTCAAGCCGGTATCGAGCATGACGGTCATTTTGTACCACGTTTCGTACATCTCGCGGCCGTAAATGCCTTTGATGGTGAGCATATTGAAAACCACCTTGTGCCAATCAAAGGGCACATGCTCGGTGGGAATGCCCAGCATGGCGATCTTGCCGCCGTGGCACATGTGCTCGATCATCTCGCGTAACGCGGCGGGGTTGCCGGACATCTCGAGGCCCACATCGAAGCCCTCGCGCATCCCGAGCTGCTTCTCGACGTCCTTGAGGCTTCGTCCGTTTTTGACGTTTAAGGCGACGGTGGCGCCCATCTGCCGCGCCAGGTCGAGCCGGTAATCATTAACGTCGGTGACGACGACGAAGCGCGCGCCGGCATGTTTGGCGACGCCGGTGGCCATGATGCCAATCGGGCCGGCGCCGGTGATCAGAACGTCTTCACCGAGCAACGGGAAGGACAGCGCGGTGTGAACCGCGTTGCCGAACGGATCGAAAATGGAGGCGACATCGCGGTCGATGCCGTTGCGGTGATGCCACACATTGGTCATGGGCACGGAAATGTACTCGGCGAAGGCGCCGGGGCGGTTGACGCCGATGCCCTGGGTGTCTTTGCAGAGATGGCGCCGGCCGGCGAGACAATTGCGGCAACGGCCGCAGACGACGTGGCCTTCGGCGCTGACGACCTCGCCGGCGAAGAAGTCGGTGACGTTGGCGCCGACCTCGGCGACTTCGCCCACGAACTCATGGCCGATCACCATCGGCGTGGGGATGGTCTTCTGCGCCCACTCATCCCATTTGTAGATATGCAGGTCGGTGCCGCAAATCCCGGCGCGGTCCACGTGAATCAGCACATCGTTGAGGCCGACTTGCGGCCTGGGCACTTCTTCGAGCCACAATCCGGGTTTGCGTTCTTTCTTGACCAGGGCTTTCATAGGTTTTGAAAAAATCTCGTTCTCCGCACTTGCGCTTGATACCTTAGGTCAAAGCAGTTCCTATATGCAAGAAGTATTTCCATTATAGTGGATATGAGAACCCCCACCCCCGGCACACCTGATGCGAATGCAAAACCGGCCCCCGCCTCCGCCGATGCTATCACCCGGCATTTGGGGGCGCGGGTGAAGTCATTGCGGACCGAGCGGGGGTGGTCGCTGGAATCGCTGGCGGATGCGAGCGGTGTGAGCCGCTCGATGCTCAGCCAGATAGAACGCGAGCAAGCGAACCCGACGTTAGCGGTGACGCTGCGGATTGCGCGGGCGTTTGGGCTGTCGCTGGGCGAGCTGCTGGAGATACCCGGGGCGGCCTCGACGGTGACGGTGATTCGCGCCGAAGACCACACCTACCATTATCGGTCGGACAAGGATTGCCGGATCCGCACGCTCTCGCCGTTGAACCTGGAGAAGGACGTTGAGTTTTATGAGGTGCGTCTGCAAGCGGGCGGGGCGTTGCGCAGCTCGCCGCACTTCGAGGGGACGCGGGAATTTCTCACCGTGCAACGCGGGCGTTTGCGGGTGGAATCGGCGGGCGACGTTGAGGATTTGAACCAGGGTGATTCGGCGAGTTACCGGGCCGACGTGCCGCACGCGCTGGTGAACGTGGGAAAGACCGAGGCGGTCGTGCTGCTGATTGTGATCTATCGGTAATGAGCGGCGCGCGGACTTTAGTCCGCAGCAAGGTGCAATCGTTAAGCGTGCCTGAAAATTGGGAA
>DASYXT010000137.1:0-34055 GCA_035934555.1 Verrucomicrobiia bacterium
GCCAGGCGTATTTTGATTCGATGAGGCTTCTGCCTCGCTCACCCATCTCCGCGCGCGCCGAGTCGGACAGCCTCATCGCTGCCCGCAACGCCTCAATCAACGGGTGCACTCCTACGTCGATCCACCAACCACACCGGCAACTTTCCAACTCGTCCCACGGCGTTGCTTTCGTCGTAATCACGGGCACACCGCATCCCAACGCCTCCGCGATCACCAGTCCGAAATTCTCCGAATAACTCGGCAGCACAAACAGGTCCGCGCTCCGATACAATTCCCACCGCGCCTCCCCGCGCACCGGCCCCACAAACCGCACGCTGTCATTCAGCCCGCGTTCACATACCGCCTTTTCTACCGCAGCTTGGTGTCCAGCGGAATCTCCACCCGCGATCACCAGCCGCCAGTTTGTTTTCCCGCCCGCGCCTGCGGCGCCGCCCCTGCCCCCTTCCATCATCCGCCCCCACGCCTCGATCAGGTTCAAAAGCCCCTTCTTGGGATGAATACGGGAAAGGAACAGCACTGTCCGGGCGCCATTCCTCGCGCTGTGCCCATTGCCCCAGCCATGCTCGACTTCAGGCACGTCCACCCCGTTGGGCACCACCGCAATCGGCTGTGCTAGGCCCCGGGCCCGCAACTCTCCCGCCTCCAACCGCGACGTCGCATGCAGCACACGCGCGGTGCGCAAGTCACGCCGCTGAAACGCCCACCACGCCACCCACTTCCTCATCCGATGATTCTTGAGAGCCCATGGTGACAGCATCCCTCGCGGGCTGATCACCAGCGGCACCCCGTAGTGTCTCGCCGCCACAGCCACCGCATGGTTGGTTGGCAGCCACAGACCCGTGTCGTGCAGCACCAACCCCGCGCTGTCTGCCCAAATGTGGCTGACCGCGCTCGAAAACCTCGCCGCCGCCACCGCCCAACCCACCTTGCCCCGCGCCGCAGGAACCAGGTAACACCGCTTCACTCCCCGATACGACCGCAGTTCATCCTCACTGAGCACCCCCTTTGCTGCGACCAATTCAGTAGTCACGCCGAGCCGCCCTAATTCGGCCGCCAGTGCAGGCACGCTCCGCGAGGGTCCACCGTGCCTGGCGTCCAAGCCAGCAATCGTGAATAAAACTTTCATGCGCGTCTTGCTCCATTCCGTAACTCCGGCCCGCTCGGCCCCGGCCCCAGCAGCCAAAGTCTTCCGATGATGTTTACCGTCCAAACCAAAACCACCAATGCGGCGGCGGTTCCCGCCACTTCGACCAATGAGCCGCCGGCCTGCATGAAGGCCAGGCCAGGAACGTACCAGCGCGCAAACCGCTCTTCGTCTCCTCGAGCCAACCACGCTCCCGCTTTCCAATCCATCAACCGCAACATCACTCCATAAACAAAAAACCCGACCATGACTCCCCACCTGCCGAAATTGATATAGAACTCCATCACCTGCCCGACGCCGACGCTGGTGCCCGGCTCGAAGTCGATGCCGCTATAGCGGCTCACCAGTTCCGGGCTGCCGGCTCGCACCGGTCTGGCCGGCCACACCGCTCGCGGCACCAAAGCGGCCATGGCCTGCAATAGCGTTTCGCCGCGCGCAAACTCCACCGCGCCCGAATCCAGGTTGTTTACTGCCGCGCCGGCCAGTGCGTTCTGGTTCAACCGCTCGTCCACGGCGCGCAAATGGCTCTCTTTGCCTGGATTAAAGAATTCAAATTCATGGAACATTTTGCCAAGCGTCTCGAGACGCGCCCGGTAGCTTTCGCCTCCCCAAACCACTTCGCGCAATTCAGTCCGATCCCGCATGTAAGTGACATATACCGAAAGCCCTAGATACATTGTCAAGGCCAAACCTATGACGGCGTGCCGGCGCGGACGATAATGCACCATGCCAAACGCGAGCACCATCAGCGCCGCCAGCGCGCCGTACCCGATGAACCCCATCGTCAACATTGTGAACAGCGGAAACAACAGACTCGCTCCAGTCCAGGCCATAAAATTGCCGCGGTCGCCGCGGTAATAGGCTTGCCAGCAACGCAGGCATACCCCAGCGACGAGCAGATAGCCGCCACAGTTGGCCAAAGCTCCAACCGTCGGCACTCCTTTCAGCCAAGGAGTAACCGCCCCGAGCAATATCGCCCCGGTAACCAAATACCAGGCCGCAAACGGCAGCCGGGATTTGCTCCTGGAGCCGCTCGCCTCCGCCCCAGCGCGGGCATTTGCATTGGAACTATTCGGCGTTCGCCATGTCATCGCGGTCTCCACTGCCAGCCACCCTACGACAAACGCGCTTGCCCCGATGACGCACTCCCTGAACCCCGCCAACACCGCCGCCCGGTTGTCCGAGGGTGCCGACCCCAGCGTTGAGACCCAGGCACCGACCAGATGAATCGTCCCGAGCGCGAGCAGGTAGCACAGCGGCAGGCCTGTTGTCACGGCCTGCCGTCGCCACGTCAGCCAAAGCACGAAGCCGATCAACGCCAGGCTGCACCACAGATACTGTGTAATTCCCAGGTTCAATGGATTAACTGGGTGTTTTGGCAACGCTCCCACTGGGTGTAAATATCGAGCAAATCCGCCGCGACGGCCGACCAATCCCTCGGCTCGCACTGAGTGCTGACGGCACGCACCATCTCCGCCAACTCCGGCCTGTGCTCGTTGCACCAGCGCAGCCGGTTAATGAATGCGCCCGGGTCCCGCACCGGAAGAATCCAGCCCGTTGTTCCTTCGCGCACCAGCTCTGGCCCGCCGCAATTGGCGGTGGCCAATATGGGCAAACCTGCCGCCGCGGCTTGCGCCAGCACAACCGCGTAACCGTCCTGGATGGTAGGAAACAGAAACAAGTCGCCCGGCTCGTAAGCGTTCGGCAAGTCGAACTGTCGCTGGCGTGGAACAAACTCGATGTTTGGCCGACAGCTTCGGCGCAACTCGCGGGTCTCGGGAGGGCAATCTCCAACAAAGCGGAACTCGCAACAGCCATGCAGGGCCGTGGCGATGGCCGCTAAATCGAGGGCACCTTTGGGGAAACTGAACGAGCCCACGGTCAGAACTTTCAGCGGCCGTCCGCTAAGAATCCTCCGGCGCCGATTTTCAATGACTTCACTGCCAGCCTGGAACCGGCTCAACTCGCTTCCCAGCGGAAGCACGCGCAGCTTGCTTGTGGGGAAGCCTTCGCCAGCAAAACTTGCCGCGGCGAATCCCGACAGCACAATGACCAGGTCGGCCAGTTCGTACTCGCGCATCTCGCGAGCAATCATCCATGGGGAAGGTTTGCGCAAAGCACACCCGCACCGGTGCTCTTCCTCTGCCAACAGGCGCGCCTGCACACGAATGTGGGCTGACCCGCGCACGACGGATTTAATCGTGGGCGGACCGCCAGGCACTTTGAAAATCTCCTCACACACGCCGCTGAAACCGTGCACGGCGTCCAGCGTTCTCCCAACCAACTCACTCGCAGCCCAGCGGCCAAAGGTCCGATGCAGGAGCGGTTCCAGGTGGCGAGCCAAGCCCGGCCCGCCGACCTTCTGGGCCAGTCTGGCGGCGATTCCGTGCTGGAGACAGCTTCGGACGTGTTGCCGCGGGACCCCGAACTGCTCGGCGATGGTCTTGGGGTAATTGGTCAGCAACAGCACGTCGGCGCCGAGGCGCAACAGTTCGCGCGTCAGGTCAAACGCGTGAAAGCGGCCGTGAACGACAATGGCGATTTTAAGCGGCATTACGGTTGAAGTTGTAGCCGGGTGCATGCGGCCACGCGTGGCGGATGGTTTCCGAACGCGTCCGGGTCCAAACCGCACAACTGGAGGATGGATTGCAAACGGTCTGCGTAAGTGTTGCCGGGGGGTGTGAGCCGGGCTTGGACGGCGGCGCTGAGGCTCCGCCGTTCGTCCGGGTGCCGCAGCAGCCAATCCGCGCGCTGAACCATTTCTGGAATTGAGCGGAAAAAGACCGCCGTGTCGCCTCGGTCGCCGAGGATTTCACGATGCTCCGGAGTGTCCTCGGCGAGGAGGCAGGCGCCCATGGCCGCGGCCTCGAAGGTGCGCATGGTATGGCCGTCGCGGTTGGCGCGGCGGACGAGGCAGAGGGAGATTTTAGCGGCGGCGGTGGCGCGACGGGCGGTGGGCACATCGGCATAGCCGCAATGACAGCGGCGGGTGAGTGGGTCGCACTGCCAACCATGGCCGAAGAGGAGAAGGTCCAGGCCTGCGGAGATTAAGGCTCGGGTGTAAGGGAGGCGGTCGGGATCGGCGGCGCCAATGAAAAGAACGTCGGAGGCAAAACCGGCATTGGCGGGACTGGGGCTCTGGCGGTAATGGAGCGCTGGATCATAGGCGAAAGGGAGGTAGTGAACGGCGGGACAGCCGGCGTGCGCAAGGTCGCCGAGATTGGCGCGGCGCGGGGAGAAGACGGTGGAATAGAAAGGCAACGCGTGCAGGAACCAGCGGGCGCGGTGGGCCGGGTTCCAGGGATCGTCGGTGAGATAGTTCGCCGTGGTAATGCCGTGCGCGGCCAGGTCCCCGAGGGCAGCATGGGTGAGCGGGGCGATGCCGGTGGCAAGCACGAGGCCGGGTTGGAAGGCGCGCGCGGTTTCGACGACGACATCACTGAACCGGTCGAGTCGGGTTGGGCGGTGGTCGCGGAGGCGCCAGTTGAGGCGGCGCAACCAGCGGGAGCCGGCCATAGCGGCGGCGGAGTCGAGCAGGGCGGCGTTGTGGCCGAAGGCGGTGGCGGCGGATTGGAGGCGCTGACCAATGTGAGTGCCACCACGGTTGCCAATTATTAGCAGTTTCATTTAGGGAGCGGGGGGGATTCAGCGAACGTGTAACGTCCAACGTCGAACCTTGAACGGAAGGTCGAGGCGATGAAGAAAGCGCCAGAGGGCTGGCGCAGTCCAAAAGCTGGCGCTCTACGGGGCGTCCGATGGCGGGGAAATGGCGGTGAAAGGAAGGTGCAGCATCTCACACGTAAACTGGCGTTGGGAACTCGCGAAGCGTCGTGGACTGGGCCAGCCCTCTGGCGCTTTTGTGTGGAGCGGTGTACAGCACCCAGGACGGCCTGGAAGCAACAGCTCTATCGGTTCCGGTGCTTTCGGTCCAATGTCCAGCTCCAACATCGCACTTTGAAAAGGCCCGGAATTGCGCCAAAGGCGCTGGTTGAATGCGGGATGTTAGCCTTTTCTTGGGCGGAAGGTCGAGGCGATGAAGAAAGCGCCAGAGGGCTGGCGCAGTCCAAAAGCTGGCGCCCTACGGGGCGTCCGATGGCAGGGGAAGGATTTCACAGTAATGCAGGCGTTGCAGAATGGGCGCCGAGGAGGTCGAGCACGGGGCGGAATTGGGTTTCGTAATTCCATTCGGCGCGGATGATCTGGCGGCCGCGCTGGCCGAGACGGCGGGCGTGGTCGGGGTTGTCGAGAAGCCAGCGCAAGGCTCCGGCGATCCGCGCAGGGTCATCGGGCGGAACGGCGACTGCGTAGCCGCGGGCAACAAAGAGTTCGCGCCAGTCGGCGAGATTGGAGACAAGGAGCGGCAAGCCGCAAGCGAGGTACTCGAAGGCTTTGTTGGAGGCGCCGGCCATCGAAGCAAAATTCGGGTTGCGGCCGGCGGCGGCAAGGGGCGTGAGCGCGAGGCCAATCGTGGCGCTCCGCGCGGCGGCAAGGGTTTTGTCGCGCGGCAGCGGGCCGGTGAGATCGAGGCGGTCCCAGACGCCGGCAGCGCGGGCGGTGCGTTCGAGGAGGGCAGGGTAGGCGTGGTGTCCGGCCGTGGTATAGCCGATGACGCGCAGGCGGAGCCGCGGGACCAGGGCCAGGGCGGCAATGATGGAGAGCGGGACGAGGTCGGGACTGATGTTGCCGTGATAATGCAGGATAGGTTGGGCCAAGCGCAGGGCAGGCGGGCAGGGATCGTCGCAGGGTTCGGCGTGGGATTCCTGGCCGGCTGGGTCGGAGGGGCCGGTGTAGGCTTCGTCGCGCGAGGGGCAATTCCAAACGGCAAAGATGGGGCGGTGAGTGGCGGTTTCGTTTTGGAATTGGAGAGCACGGGCGGCGTTGGGCAGGACGCAGGCGGCGGCGCGGTGAGCGAGGCGGCGGCGGGCGGGCAGGACGGCATGGCGGAAGGCGAAGCGGTCGGCGGCGGCGGCTGGTGAATCGTGCTCGTGGTAGATGACTTTGATGCCGGGCAGATGGCTCAAGAGCAAGGCGATGGGGCAGGAGAGGGGGTCGGAGGCGTAGAGCCAACAAGGGCGGAAGCGGAGGGCGCTGAGCAGGCACCACCGGGTGAACGAGACGAAATGGAGCTTCTGCCGAAGACCGGCAGGAGGGGCTGACCGGCGGCGGACGGTGACGCGGGGGTGCGGCGGCATTTCGAGGGAGGCGGTGCCGGTTGCGGCGGTGCCGAGGAACAGAACGTCCCAGCCGGCGCGAGCGAGCAGGCGGGAGCTGTGCTGGAGCGGAGGATAGCCGGCCGGATTGGTGTACTGGATGTAGAGGATGCGGGGCATTGTAAGAACGAGAATTGAAATTCGGGCTATGTATTTGACGGTTGTTGCGACTCTGGAAAAGGGTGGGGACGGTTCGTGGACGGTTCGTCCCCAGGAGGTTATGATTCGTGGCAAATGGGGACGAGCCGTCAGACGAGCCGTCCCCACCTGTTATTCGACTGGACAGGCGCCAAATGCATAGCCCTAAATCGAAAACTTGAGATGGGAAATCGCGGAAGTCGGGATTAAGCAGTCACCGGTTGTCCGGTTGGTTTCGGTTTCTGGCTCCGCATGTCACTGTTCGAGAGAGCCGCGATAAAGGTGGCGAAGGTTTTTTCGTGCGAGAAGAATTGAAGCGCCAGGCGTAGCGATTCCTGCCCCATCCGCCTGCGGCGGTGCGGATCGGCTGAGAGTCGGGCAAGCGCCTGGCGCAAATCGGAGATGGAGAGAGTGTCAACCACTTCGGCAAAACCGGCGTGGGCCTTTGCCCAGCGGCACGCGGAGGAATATGGGGGGCCCCACACGAGCACCGGGCGACCGGCGGCGCAGTATTCGGCGAGTTTGGAGGGGAAGGCGACGCGCATATTGGAACGGTCGGCGCGCAGAAAAGACATGGGCAAGAACAAGACGTTGGCCTCGGCCCGCAAGGTGGCGGCCAGGTCATGGGGTGGGACCCAACCGGCGTCGGTGACGGCGCGGTTTGCCGGCCCGGCGGCAAGGCGGTGGGAGTCGGGGGAGTGCAGCAAGAGGCGGTGACCGGAGGAGGCGAGTTCGCGAGCGAGTGTTTCGAGCAACGCGCGGTAAGGGCCATGGAACGAGCCGGCAAAGGCGAAGGTCAGCGGGGCATCGTGGGAGGGGGCTTCCCAGGCGGCGAGGCGCGAGCCCGGCGCCACGCCCGGGTAGAGGACCGGGCTGGTGCGGCCGGTGAGGCGTTGGACGTGTTCGGCCATGAAGGGGGAAATGCAAAGGCACGCGGCGGCAGCACGGCAGAGGCGGCGCCAGCGGCCGAGGCGGTATTTGGCGAGGGCGCGAGGGACGGGCAAGGTGGTTCGCGGATGGTCATGGAGGATGAGGTAAAAAGGAACGTGTTGGCGGCGGGCGAATTCAAGGGCGGGTTCGCAAAGCCAGCCGTGGGCGAGACTGAGGACGGCGTCGCAGGGGAGGTGGTGCAAGCGGTGTTGGAGCCAGGCAGCCCACACGGAACGGCCGAAGAGGAAGGTGAGTTCGTAGAGGGTGCGCGCACGGGGGGAGCGGAGGGCGGGGAAGCTGGGCAAACGGACTGTGGGGTCGTGGAGCGTAGAGCGGACCTGGCGGTCGGCCAGTGGCGATTGGACGGTCAGGAGGCGGTTCGGGGGATAGGAGGATAGCAGACGGAAAAGCTGGCCCGGGCCGGCGATTGAATCGCGGAGTTCGGGACCGATGTAACAGAGGCGCGGGAGCATTGGGAGCAGGGGGTTGGTCAGCAGATCTTTTCGAGCCAGAGGCTCGAGGCGGCCGAGTAAGGGAAGGCGGCGCGCCAACCGGCGGGATGGCATTGTTCAAGCCAGGAAGCGAAGAGGCGGATTGTGTAGGCGCAGTTGTTGGCGAGAAAAGCGCGGAGCAGGTAGGCCTCGTTCCAGCTACGGCCGCGCAAGACGTCCTGCCGGCGGTACTCGAATGGCCAGGTGACATCGTGGAAATGAATGAGCACGCCCGGAGGCAAGAGCGGCAGGACGCGGAAAAGGATGTCGCAGAGGTCGCTGCCGGCTTTGGCGACGTGGGAGGAATCGACAAAGAGGATGTCGCGCGGCGCCAGGCTTCGGAACAGCGCGTCGGGGACGTCCTGCACGCGCTGCCGCAACACCTGCGCCCGGTCGAGATCCCCAGCGCGCAGCAAGCTGCGCAGGCGGCCGGGCGACGGGTCGATGAACGTGCAGGCGAGCTGGCCCTCGAGCCCCGCCTCGGCCACGTCCAGCGCCAGGGCCGAGCTGAACCCACTCCCGATCTCCACGTATCGAGCGGGCCGATGCGCCAGCAGCATCCCCGCCAGCAACACCCCATCCGCCGCGGGGAAGTAATCGTTCTCGGGCCGGTAGCGGGCGCCCCCGGCCGGAGCGGGGGGCCACCCGAGCCGGGCAACCTGCGCCGCCAGGCGGCCCAGCAGTTCGAGTTGGGCGCGTTCGTTGAGGTCGATCTCCGGCAGCGCAGCGGCCTGCTTCGAGAAGATGCGGGCGGCGTCGCGTTCCAGCTCGGCGCGGGCGGGAATCGGCGAGTAATAATGGCCCGGCGCACAGCTTTGGGGGAACGTCAGCTCAGCCCAAATGGTTTTGCAGAGCCGCGCGAGCCGCAGGCCGGCCGGAAAGTGTAGGTTCATGCGAAGACAGGATTAGGAATGAAGCCCAGGATTAACGGGAGAAGCTAACCACAGAGAGCACAAAGAAAACAAAGCTACCATGCAGACGCGGCACTGAAAATTGAGTTTTGGGAATTGTTCATTGATTATTGAAAAACGCCCCGGGCGCATAGCCTAAGTTTCATCGGTAATCCTGTTAATCCCGTTAATCCTGTCAAATTCCGCAAGTGCCAGGGTTTTTCCCGGCAGGCATTTACCCCTCTGACGCATCCCGTGAACTGCCCATATTTTATAGCAGGTACGAACCGCGGCGGAGCGTGGAGCGTGAGAGGAACGGAATGAACGCAAAGCGCCAACAGCGCAAAGGGACACCGAGGGAAAAAGCGTGGAGCCTGGCCGGAATCGCGGACTGGGACATTGGCCAATCAAACATCATGACACAACGCTCGCTAACAATTCTGCTGGTTGAGGACGACTCGAACGACATCCTGCTGATGGAGCACGCGGCCGCATCGAGCGGCCTCGGGTATCGAGTCCAGTCAGTCACTGACGGCGTTCAAGCGATTCGGTACTTGCAGGGCGACCCGCCCTACGACGACCGTTCGCTCTACCCAGGTCCGGCGGTGATCCTGACGGACCTCAAGATGCCCGGGATGGACGGGTTGGAGTTGCTGCGGTGGCTGCGGACTCATGAGGAGTGCCAGGTCATCCCGACGGTTGTGCTGAGCAGTTCCTCCCTGCCGCGGGACATCGAGGAAAGCTACCGCCTGGGGGCCAACTCGTACATGTGCAAACCCTCCAGCCAGCACGAGCGCATTCGGATGTTGCGCGTGCTGCACGAGTACTGGTGCATGTGCCAACGCCCGCACATTGTTGAGAAATGCAAATGATTTCCGGCCGGGATTTTGACGGGATTAACGGGGTTGACAGGATTAACAGGATTAACAGGATTACCGATGATCTTTGTGGTTAGCCCCCAGTCACGCCGCCGGCGAGGGTGGCTGGTCCTGGCCTGGCCCGCTTGGGGGAAGCGCCAGCCCTTCCAGCGTCAAAGCCAGCGAGGTTGGGTTCTCAAATTCCAACGGCTTGGCGAGAAATGAATTCGCCCCCAAATGATAAGCGCGGGTCACGCCGCCCAACTCAGTATCGCCGGTGGTCACCACCACGCGGATGCCCGTGAACTCCTTCTTGCTGCGAATCCACTGCAGAACCTCATAGCCGTCGATGCCCGGGAGCTTCAGATCGAGCAGAATCAATTCGGGCAGGGGGTACTGCGTGCGGTCGGCAAACCCCGCCTCCCCGGCCAGGTATGCAATGGCATCTTCGCCTCTGGCAAAGAATCGGCAGGGGTTTGAAATTCCGGCCCTCCTAAAGCCCCTGCGGATGAGCAACACGTCATTGTCGTCATCTTCGATTACCAGAATCAGCGGTTTATTCTTCATGGTGGTGTCCCGAACCGTCATTTTTATCCCGAAAGGATCCCCTGACAACAGCTCATCACTCAGTGTCACTTCGTGCCGGATCAAACGCCCCCACGACACGGTGCCGTCCCGAAGGGACCGCTGAAATGCCCCGCGCGGCAACTGAATTGGTTAATCCACCGCTCCCCAGCGGCGAAATGGGGTCAATACCCCAAAAAGCCTTTTTGCATTACCCACTCTCGTGCATTATATTCTGTCCATCGCTGCGCCTCCTCAAGGTCACAGCTTCGCTGTCGAGGCGCGCTTCTGCTCATGGCACGGATACTCGTCATTGATGATGAACCCGCAGTGCGGGGGTTGTTGAGCCGCTCGCTGACAGCCGCTGGACATACGATCCTCCTCGCCGCGAACGGCCAGGAAGCCCTCGCACAGCTCGTCGCTGCCCCGGCCGACCTCGTCGTGACCGATATCTACATGCCCGTTCAGGAAGGCTTGAGCACCATCCGCGAGCTGCGCAACCGCTTCCCCGAGCTGCCCATCATTGCCATGTCGGGCATGCCCCTCGCCAACGAAATGCTCGGCATCGCGGAGTCTTTGGGCGTGAAGGCGTGCCTCAAGAAACCGTTTCCCACCGACGACTTGCTCAAGGCGATCGAAAAGGCCCTCGCGCCGCGTAACCTGAAAAGCCTTAGCCACAGAGAACACAAAGATGCGAGCACCGACCCGCGCAATTAAAGGGGAGCGCGGGAGCGTTCGTAATCGTAATCGTAATCTTAATCAGGTCTCTGCTTCCCGAGGCGCCACAGAAGGTTAACCGCAAAGAACACAAAACCGGAACTATCTGTGGCTGCACTGTTGCAATGCCGGCCCGGCTCCAATTCCCTCCCCAATCCTGTTAATCCGGTTAATCCTGTCAATTTCTGGCTGCGAACTCGATTGCGGGAAAGGAGATACGGTTACGATTATGATTACGATTAAGATCAGGATAGGATTACGCCGGTTTCTTGCCCGCGCTCCTGTGCCGCGCTCCCTTATGCACACCCACCCCCGTCAGCCCGCCTGCGCCCCGCAGCCACTTGGCCTCAATCTGCGTTACCAATTCGACCAGTTGCGCGTAACTCCCAGGCTTGACCAAATAGTCTCTTGCACCCAGCGCCAGCGCCTTCTCCACATCCAACTCCCGGTCGGACGTCGAGAACATCACGACCGGCAGGCTCGCCAGGTCCGGCCGTTGCCGCACCCAATCCAGCACCCGGAACCCGTCCATCCGCGGCATCTTCACGTCGAGCAGCATCAGGTCGGGCAGCGGATAGCGCACGCGGTCACCGTAGGGGGGTGTGCCTTCGAGGTACTCGACGGCGACCGTGCCGTCTGCCGCGATATTGAGCGCGTGCGGCAGCTCCAATTGCTGAAACGCCGTCTGCAACAAATAAACCGCATCCCGATCGTCATCCACGACCAGGACCGTTCGCGGAAGCGTCATAAGAACCAATGAAACGGAATGATCACGAAGAACATACCATGTTTTAAAACTGAAGCCAGTAGTATTCCACCTGCCGCGCGCCGGACGCTCTGCCGTTTGGAGCTTGCTGCGGACTGAAGTCCGCGCGCCGCCCGTGGGGGAAACACCCTATTTGACCGGAGGCTTGCGTGACCGAGGGTGC
This sequence comes from Verrucomicrobiia bacterium, assembly GCA_035934555.1. Taxonomy (GTDB): domain Bacteria; phylum Verrucomicrobiota; class Verrucomicrobiia; order Limisphaerales; family UBA8199; genus DASYXT01. The sequence goes on from DASYXT010000137.1 coordinate 11,871, forward strand.
CTCAAAGTATGCCGTCTGTGGGTCCTGCCAACGAGTCGCTGGGCGAGAGCCCAGTGATACTCATTGCGGAGGACAACCCGGATGACGCACTATTCCTCCGTCGCGCGTTCGGCATGGCCGGCCTGGGCGTCCAGCTCATTTTTGTCTCCGACGGCGAGCAGGCGATGAGGTATTTGTCGGCGGCGCCGCCCTTTGATGATCCGGTCCAATGCCCGCGGCCGTCGCTGGTGTTGCTGGATGTGCGCATGCCGCTGCTCGGCGGTTTCGAGGTGCTGGAGTGGCTGCGGGCGCATCCGGAAGTGCCACAGCCGCCCGTCCTGCTGTACAGCTCGGTGTTCAGTTTGGCCGATATCGATAAGGCCAAAACCCTCGCCGCGGCGTCGTGTCTGAGCAAACCGCCGGAACTGGAAGGTTGGCAGCAATTTGCGCGGCAGGTGCTGATGTTCAAACCGCCGCCGCCCCCGCCGCCGGGGTAATTAACAGGATTAACAGGATTAACAGGATTAACAGGATTAACGTCGATTAGGATTACGATTACGATTACGAAGGCCCTGCGCTCAACGCTCCCACGCTCCCACGCTCCTCCCGCCGCGCGTCGAACTCCAGCTCGACGAACCCGCGATGCGCCGGCGGGTGCGGGACGGGTCCATTAGCCCCGACCCGCGGCAGGACGGTCAAGCGCAGCAGCGACAGCGCGTTGCCGTTGAATGCGCCCGCATTGATATACAGCCCGATGTCATACTCACCCTCGACGAGCCGCAGCACGGGCACGGTGCCGCGGATGCGCCAACTCCGTTGCGGTGAAAGTGTCGCCGGCAAGCCGCAGGTGCGCAGGTCCAATACCGCGACGCGTGTGCCGGAAGCGGAATACAGCAGCAGCTCGAGGTCGGTTGCGCGGGTCGGCTGGCTGGTGCGCAATTCGAGTGTGAAACCCAGGCGCGCGCCGGCCGGCACAGCGGCTGGTTCCAGCTTGAACTGGACCAGCTCCAATCCCGCGCCGAGCGCGAGCGGGCGGCTCAGGCTCGAGGCCCCGGCTCGGCCAACCTCGGCCAGGTACCCAGCAATCACGCCGTCCACGGCGCCATCGTCCACCAGCCTGCCCGAGACCACCCGAATCGCGCGGGTGCACAGCGCCTGCACGGCGGCCAGGTTATGACTCACAAACAGCACCGTGCGCCCGGCTTGCCCCACCGAGCGCATCTTCTTCATGCATTTGCGCTGGAACTCCGCGTCCCCCACCGCCAGCACCTCGTCCACGACCAGAACCTCCGGTTCGAGGTGGGCGGCGACCGCGAAGCCGAGCCGCACGTGCATCCCGCTGCTGAACCGTTTGACCGGCGTATCGAGGAACTTCTCGACCTCGGCGAAGGCGACGATTTCGTCGAATTTTTTCCTAATCTCGGCGCGGGTCATGCCCAGGATGCCGCCATTGAGAAAAATATTTTCACGTCCGGTCAACTCGGGGTGGAACCCGGTGCCGATTTCCAGCAGCGACGCGACGCGGCCACGCAGCCGCACGCAGCCTTCGGTCGGATGAGTAATCCGGCTAAGGATTTTGAGCAGGGTGGATTTGCCGGCGCCGTTGGGGCCAATGATACCCAGCACCTCGCCCTGGCGAACCTCGAACGAAACATCTTTCAAAGCCCAAAAATCCTCGCCGGCTGGGGCCGCAGCGGTCTGCTTGGGACCACGCGCGGTGTCGGGGTTGCGCAAGGCCGACCAAACGCGACGCGCGAACATGCGGGGAAGGTCGAGAGAAGCGCGTGCGCGGTCGGCCAGGACATCGCGCAAGGCCTGGTAACGCAGACCGCCGTGGGACAGATGCCGCAGGCGGTAACGTTTGCTGAGGCTTTCGACGGCAATCATTTTCCCTGGAACAACCCGTGGCAACGCGTTTGAAAATTCTCGAAGGAAAAGTACTCAAGACCGGCGGGCGGACGGCGCTGGGCGGGCTCGGTGGGCGACGCCAATGCGCGCAGGATTGCGTCAATGATTTGTGCCGGGTTGCCTGGATCCACGATTTGGCCGAGGCTGCCGCAGCGGACGGCCTCGCGCGAGCCATCGGCGCTGCTGGCGATGACCGGCACCCCGCAAGCCATCGCCTCGAGCAACACAATCCCGAATCCTTCGCCGCGGCTGAGCAGCAGGAAGACATCCGCGAGCCGGTAATGCGCTGCTTTTTCCGATTCGCAAATGTGACCGGTAAAGACGACCAGCGGACGAGCGCCGTTGGAGTTGATTGATTGGGGCCGATCGGAAATGACATCCAGACCCAGAGCGCGGGCTTTGGCTTCGAGGCGGGGACGGTCCTCGCCATCACCAACCAGCAGGCACGCAAGATTGGGGATGGCGTGGGCGAGACTCGGGAGGAGCGCCAGCAATTCGTCGAAGCCTTTGTACCGTTCGCGCGGGTGCATCCGGCCAAAGCTCATCAAGACGGTGCGGTTTTCCAGATGGTATCTGTGGAGCAAACTCGGCTGTCTCGGCGCGGGGCGAAAGAGCGACAGGTCCACGCAGTTCGGCAGAATGCTGCCGCGCGCCGGCGACAGATGCGACCACGCGAGGAACCGCTGTTTGGTGAACTCGCTCACCGCGACGAACTGGTCCACGCGGGAGGCGAGCCGGCGCGTGAGTGGCCGGCGGGGCGGACGCCAGGCCTCGATGCCATGAATGAGCAGCAGGATGGGGATGGCGCGCGAGCCCGACCTCGATTGGGCGATGCGGCGAGCGATGAACGCCAGCGGCAACAGATTTAGATGACCGCAGACCACGACACCCGGGCTGGTGCCGAACCCGAAGCGGGCGGCGCGGAATACTGCGCGGCTGTAGGCGAGGCGCCCGCCAAGGCCGGCGGTGTCCCAGCCCAGAGCGCGAGGCAGCGTTCCAACCGGGTCCGGCATGAGGCGCGGCAAAGCCGTCACGTGTGCGATGCGAGCACTGGACGAAAGGGCGGTGAGGAAATCGCGATTGAATTTGGCAATGCCGCCGTAACCGCCAAAAGCGTCCGACAGAAGAACGAGCACCCGGCACGAGTGAGGAAGGGCGTTGGTGGTGGCAGGCTGGCCCGAGTGAGTGGCAGGCGGGCGGCCTGCCGCTACCGCTACGGGCAGGCTGGCAGCCTGCCGCCACTTGCCTTCAAATCGGCTGTGAACAACCCGCGTCCAGGGCCGCAAGCCGCGACCCGGCTTCGCTGGTCTCGTAGCGAGCAACCAATTACGAACCGGAACGGTGAAACCGGTCTTGGCGCGATTTAAAAGAAATGGAGAGAGGGGCACGTTGGGAACGCGGGCCAGGTCATTCTTTTGGGGCGGGTGAGCGCCGGCCAGCAGCGGGGCAAGCGCGAGGAGCAGTTCGATATCGACGAGCGGCGTGCGAACCTCGACCGAGTGGTGCATGCCGGCCCAATCGGTGTCGCGCAGCAATTGGTCGCGCAGATAGCAGGTCAGTTCGAGCGCAGCGACCTTGAGCCGCGGCGAGCGGATGCCGGCGACGGTTTGTTCGAGACGTTCGACCGGTTGCAATTCCGCCAGACCTTCGCGGACCACGTCCGAGTCGAGTGGGATTTCCCAGGGCATGAACAAGCCGCGCCGCAACAGGTAAGCGCCGCCCCAGGAACCACCGTATTCGAGCAGGCCCGCGTATTTAGGCGAGGTGATTCGTCCTATGAGCGGCGCGGATACAGCGCGAAAGAGCCTGGCGCCGCCTTTGCGCAGCAGCTCGCAACGCGACTGGGGCGGCCGCAGCCGGCTGAGTCGGCGCACAAGCTGCGGGATTTGGCGAAACCCGGGATAGCCGCCGAGCAACTCGTCGCCGCCGACGCCCGACAGCGCAACTTTGAGGCCGGCACGCGCGGCGGCGAAGCTGGCGAAGAAGGTGTTGATGCCGTCGCAACTTGGCTGGTCCATCGCGTCGAAAATCCCATCCAGGTACTTCTCGAAATCCTGCTTTCGAATCCACACTGCTTCGTGGCTTGCGCCATAACGCGCCGCGGTCCGCGCCGCGCCGGGAGTTTCGTCTTCGGGCTTGCCGCGATATTCCTCGAAACCCAGGGTGAATGTGCGCAAGTGGCGACCGGCTTGGGCCGCGAGCGCCAGCAAGGTGGTGCTGTCCAGGCCAGCCGAGAGAAAAAGCCCTACGGGCACATCCGAGACGAGATGATGCCGGACGGCGGAACCGATGGCGTCGGCCAAAATCGAATCATCGGAGTCATGGGTGACGGGCTGAGCTTCGGCGTCGCTCAGGATTTGCGGGATGCTGTAGAAGGTGCGCTCGGCGCGCGCACCGTTGGCGTCGAGCCACAAGGTGGTGCCGGGCGGAAAGCTGCGGATACCGCGGTAAAGGGTGTAAGGGGAGGGGACATGGCCCCAAAGAAAGAACCCGGTGTGGCCGGCGGGCTCGGGCGAAGTATCGACGGCGCCGGCGGCCAATAGCGCTTTAACCTGAGATGCGGCGCGGAAAGTTTGGCCGTTGTCAGAAATATAAAGTGGTTTGATCCCAAACGGATCGCGCGCAATCAGCAGCCCCCGCTGGCGGAAGTCCCAAAGCGCAAAGGCATACATGCCGCGCAATTTGTGAACCAGGTCACGTCCGTGACGTTGGTAGAGGTGGAGGAGCACTTCGGTATCGCTGGTTGTCTGAAAGGCGCACCCCTGGGCTCGCAACTCGGCGCGCAGCTCGCGGTAGTTGTAAATTTCCCCATTAAAGACGATGCAAGAGGAACCGTCAGCATGGTGCATGGGTTGGGCGGCAGCAGGCGACAGATCAAGAATCGAGAGCCGACGATGAGCCAGGCCGACGCAACCGTCGGCCGATACCCAACATCCTGCATCATCGGGCCCCCGCCGAGACATGGCCTCACGCGTCTGGAGCAACTCGGTACAACTGATGGGTTGGCCTGTGCGGTAATTAAAAATTGCGGCAATGCCGCACATGAGAGGTGGACGGGGATTACGGACAACTGCTACCGCAGGCAGATATACAGATTAATCCAACAACCTGAGTAGATCGTCGATGCTCAATTCGGCATCGCGAAGGATCTTCCGGAGCAGACCTCAACCGATGTCCTGCGAACCATGCTCAGGAACAGTCACTACCCTACCGTCCGGATGGCGCAGTCGAACGTGGCTACCGCGTTGACGCAGCCGTCCTCATCCCGTTCAATGACCACAAAGAATTCTCGACTCATAGACTAGGTATGCTGAGGGTACACTCACCCTGAGGCGAGGGCAACTCGAAGGCGAGTAGTTCTCGAAATCACAAAACTCCCCAACACCACGATGTCCATCCGGGTTCGCAAGAAGCAGTCGATGGCCTCTTCCGGGTGACAGACTACCGGTTCGTTTTCGTTAAAGGAAGTATTGAGAACCATGGGCACCGCAGTCAGAGCGTGGAACTCGCTAACGAGCGTATGGAAAAGCGGGTTGGTATGCTGATGGACAGTTTGCAAGCGGCCGGAGCCGTCCAGGTGGGTGATGGCGGGCACCAGGGAGCGTTTCTGCGGGCGAATCTGGAACACCTGGCTCATGAACGGCACGTCCTGGTCCTGCTCGAACCATTCGGCGACGTGTTCGCGCAGGATGGCCGGCGCAAAGGGGCGGAAGGACTCGCGCCGTTTAATGGTCGCATTCAAGATTTGCTTCATGTCCGCTCGCCGCGGATCGCAGAGAATCGAGCGGTTGCCCAACGCGCGCGGGCCCCATTCCATGCGGCCTTGGAACCAACCCACCACGCGGCCATCGGCGATAGCGCGCGCCGCAGCACGGCAAAGCGCGAGCGGGTCGGAGAAGCGGCTAATGCAAGAATCTGGCGAAGCGGAATGGAAACCAGTGGAGGGCTTTGCACCCTCGCGAGGCAGGAGAGCACCGAGCGTTGGCTTGGCGTTGACAAGCAAGCCACGGGATTTCAAGAGCTGCTCGATGAATGCGTCGTTGAACGCCGGCCCGAGGTACGGATCATCCAGGCGCAACGGCTTACGACTTTTTGGTCGGTTACGGTCGGCGGCCACATGACCCCAGGCGACGAAGGCAGCGCCGAGGGCCCCTCCTGCATCACCAGCCGCGGGCGGCACGTACACCTGGCGAAAGGGCGTGCGCAGGGAAATCTTGCCGTTGGCGACCGAGTTCAGAGCGCACCCGCCCGCCAGAGCCAGGGAGGGATAGCCGTACCTGAGGTACAGCGCGTTAAGCAGCGCGAGAAACGCCTGTTCGTATATGGCCTGGACCGAGCAGGCGAGATCGCGGTGGCGTGTTTCCAGCGGTTCTTGCTGGAGGCGCGCCGGTCCAAGCAATTCCTCGAGCTCAGGGCTGAATAGATTCTCTGCCTGGGGCTCACCTCCAATCCAGGTGTGGCTGACGTTTTGTCGATGATGTCGAAAGTACTTCAGGTTCAGAGCGAACGTGCCGTCTGGGCGAACTTTGACCACTTGCCAGAGTTGCGGGAGGAACCGCGGCTGGCCGCCGGCGGCGAGCCCCATCACCTTGTATTCGTCGCCGAATTTCGAGAATCCGAGGTATTGAGTGAGGGCTGAGTAAAACAAGCCGAGCGAGTGGGGGAAATAAATCCGTTCGTCAATGTGGAGCGTGCCTGCGCGGCCGGTGCCCCAGGCCGCACTGGTGAAGTCGCCGAAGCCATCGACCGATACGCATGCCGCTTCTTCGAACCCAGACACCGCGTAAGCCGAGGCAAGGTGCGCGAGGTGGTGCTCGACGTAATGGACTTTCGCGCGCCACGGCTCGCCTGGGAAAGCGGCATGCAAGGCGCCCTGGATGTCACGCGCGGCGCGCACGTTGGCCAGCCGATTGCTGATGAGCCGCCGCTCCGGGCGGTGCCACAGCATGAACAGGGCGCGGCGCCAGAGGTTGGCTGCCGGCTTGCGGTTCACGGCGATGATATCGACCTGCTCGGGCGTCGCGCTCGCCTCGTTCAAACAGGAGCGCACCGCTTCGGTCGGCAACCCCGCCCAGTGCTTCACGCGTCGGAACCGCTCCTCCTCGGCCGCGGCAATCACGCAGCCGTCTCGGAGCACACAGGCAGCGGAGTCGGCATGATAAGCGTTCAAACCCAGGATCAACATGAGACGAATCTCAGCGCCTTCACCAGGAACTCAGATCACATCCGCGAAGGTGCGTTCCATTCTGCGGAAATACCAAAGGCCGCTGCCGAGCAATGCGCCGGTGACACCGCAGGCCATTGCGACTCCCGTCCAGTCCAGGGCCGTTTCACCGCGCAAGAGGCACCAGCGAAAGCCCTCGATGACGCCTGCCATGGGATTGAGCTCATAAAGCAGGCGCCAGCGTGGTGGTATGACTCCGCTGCTAAAGCCGACCGGCGAGACGTACAACCCGCATTGGACGATAAACGGCACAACGTAGCGGAAATCGCGGTACTGGACGTTGAGCGCACTCAACCAAAGGCCGGCTCCGAGCGCGCACGCCACACCCAAGACCGCAAAGGCGGGCAGCGCGCACAGACGCCAATCGGGCGAAAAGCCTTCCCAAAGCATCAGCGCACCCATCAACCCCAGCGAGATCAGCAAGTCCACCAGGTTGGTGAGCACCGCCCCCGTCGGAATGATCAGGCGGGGAAAGTAGATTTTGGAAATGAGGTTGCCGTTGCCGATGAGGCTTTGGCTGCTCTCGCTGACGGCGGTCGCGACAAATTGCCACGGCAGCATCGCCGCCATGACCAAAAGGGCATAGGGCACGCCACCCGGGGCGGCCAGCTTGGCGACGCGACTGAACACAGCCGTCAACACCAGCATCGTGACCAATGGCCGCAGGAGCGCCCAGCCGACGCCGATTGCCGCCTGCTTGTAGCGCACCAGGATGTCTCGCCACGCCAGAAACCAGAACAGCTCGCGGTACCGCCACAGATCGCCCCAATAGTTCTTTTCCACCCGGCCCGGGGAGATAATGAGTTCACTCTGCATTGCTCAGGTGTGCAACACCGTATTGAAAAAAAAGACCGACTCGGTGGAATGCTGTCTTCTTCATTACGAGACTTCGGGGCAAGCTGCCGCCCTTGGTTGAACTGCGGCATTTTCCGCAAATGTGCCAACCATTCCCCATCGCTGGTTGTCATGGCCCAGAACCTTCATTGGCCTCCCGGCGCAGGCAGGAAGAAGTGTGGCAAAGGATGGAAAGTGGGTCAAGTCAAAATGAAATCTCTCAAAAAGGAATTTTCCCGGCCTGTCCGCAGCAGCTTCGGGAGGTTATCGCGGCTCGGAATTGCTGCCGATTTCAAAGGGAGTACGTAGCTGCGGACTAAAGTCTGACTAAAGTCCGCGCTCCGGGCCGGTTTTGCGCAGTTGACCCGGCATTCGCGGGCAGTTATTAACATACTGGATATGCCGACATACGAGTACATCTGTGAAAAGTGCGGGCACCAATTCGAGCAATTTCAGTCGATTTCGGCTAAACCCCTGACGATTTGTGCCGAGAAGCAGTGCGCGCAAAAACATTGGGGCCGGGGCAAAGTGAAGCGCGTGATCAGCGGCGGCGCCGGCCTGCTATTCAAGGGCAGCGGCTTTTACATCACCGATTACCGTAGCGACAAATATAAGGAAGCCGCGAAGAAAGACTCCAGCTCCGGCAGTTCGGAGAAGAGCAAACCCGACGGCGGCGACAGCAAACCGGCTGCCGCGAAGTCCGACAGCGGCGCGTCGAAGCCCGCCGCCGCCAAGACCTGAATGCCTAATCTCAAAGCTGTTCTGGTCTGCCTCTGCTGCGCCCTGGCGGTAGCCGCGCGGGCGGAGGTACCGTTGCGCGTATCCAGCAGCCGCTCCGGGCAATTCATGGTGCCACTACCGCGCGCGACCAGCGCCCACTCGGAGCCGTCGAACCTGGCCACCAACCGGGATTTCGTCCGGCTTGACCCAACGCTGCTGCCGGTATCATGCGAGCGGGTCAAAGACGTGTTGAGCCGGCAGTTGGAGGCCTTCGCGCCATGGCGTGGCAGAATCTTTCTGACGCTTTATCCGGTTCAGAGCGCAAATGATCCTATCACGATTGCGTCGGAACGGTTCCGGGACGGCTGGCAGTATAAGGTCGCGTTGCCGGATGTGGTCGAGCGGCCGAGACTGGTCCGCGCGCTGGTCGAGGCGCTTTTGCTGGAGATGGCCAATCGCAGCCCGGGCACACACGCGGCGGAGATTCCCGCCTGGCTGACGCTGGGGCTGACGCGGCAGGTGCTGGAGTCGAGCCCGACGCAACTGATCCTGGAGCCGCCGCGCGATGACCCGAGCGGTTTGCGCCTGTCACTGAGCAGCACGAATGCGCTTTGGCGAAATCCGCTTTCCGACGCGCATGAACGGCTTGTGGCCGCGGCCCCACTGACGATCGAGCAATTGAGCTGGCCGGGCGAGTTGCAAGGCGCCGCGGCTGAGGCCTACGGGGCCAGCGCGCAGCTCTTTGTGGCGCAGTTGCTGGCGCTGCGCGACGGGCCGGCGTGCTTGCGGGCGCTCCTGGCAGACCTGCCGCAGCACTATAATTGGCAGTTCGCATTTTTTCACGCCTTCCACGCGCATTTCTCCAACATACTCGAGCTTGAAAAATGGTGGGCGCTGCAGACGATAAACTTCACCGGGCGCGACCTGACGCAGACCTGGCCGAAGGAGGAGAGTTGGGCGAAGCTCGACGAGGTGATGCGCTCGGCTATCCAGGTTCGGCTCGGCACCAACCAAATGCCGTTGCGGGCGGACATCCCGCTGCAAACCGTGCTGCGTGAATGGGACACGGCGCGGCAAACGGCGGTCCTGCGCAACAAGGTAGCCGAATTGGAGTTGCTCCGGCCGCGCTTCACAGGCGACCTTGTGCCGTTGGTGGATGATTATTGCCGGGTGTTGCGCGAGTATTTGCGGGAGCGTGACCATCCGGGATTCGTATTGCCGTTGCGCAAAGCCGCTGCCCGGCGCCATGCCGCGGTGTTGGCCGTGCAGCAACTCGATACGCTCGATGCCCGGCGCGCACAGCTCAAGCCCAAGTCGGCTGACGCGCATGCGCTGGCGAAGGAAACCAAATCGTAAACCAGCCTCGGGCCAATCAGAGGAGCGCGGACTAAAGCTTTAGTCCGCAGCAACGTGGTTCTGGCGGTGGCCTGCGAATGGGGCACGGGGGCATTCGGACATTGCTGCGGACAAGAATGTCCGCGCTCCGGTTTGCTCTTCAAATCCGAGTCTGTGCCTTCTCGCTATAGTTGATGGTCATGACGCCGCCGAGCAAATTGTAGAGCTGCACGTTTTTCATGCCCAACTCGCGCATCTTGGCCGCAACGCCGTGCTGGGCCGGGTAGTGTTTGAGCGATTCCAGGATGTAGCTGTACGCGCTGGCGCTGCCGCAAAACACTAGCCCCAGCAGCGGCACGAATAACCGCAGGTAACCGAAGTACAACGCCCGCCAGAGGGTGTTGTCCGGCTTGCCGAAATCCAGCACCAGCACCCGCCCGCCCGGCCGCGCCACTCGCACCATCTCGGCTAAGCCCATCTGCCAATCGGCCAGGTTGCGCAAGCCGTACCCCACGGTAACGATGTCGAACCCGCCGGGTTCAAAGGGGAGTTGTTGCGCATCTCCGCGGACAAGCTGGAGGCTGGTGTTGCCCACCCGTTTCTTCTTTTCGGCCGCTACGTCGAGCATTTCCTGGCTGAAATCCAAGCCCACGACGTGCAATCCTTGTTGGGCGAGTGCCAGGCCCAGGTCGGCTGTGCCGCAGCACACATCCAGCGCGCGCTCGCCGGGCTGCGGTCTGGCCAGGCACAGGAGGCGCCGCTTCCAGCGCCGATGCAGGCCGAAGCTCTGCAGATCGTTGAGCAGGTCGTAGCGCGACGCGACGCGGTCGAACAACGCCTGCACCCGCGCCGCGCGTTGCGGCCCTGGCTCAAAGTATGGATTGGCCATGCCGCAGCGTCTGGGTTTGCCGAGGATAATTCAAGGCGGACCTGCGGGACGGCGCGCGGGGCTTTAGTCCGCAGCAACGTCCGAATGCAAGGCGGCTTGGATAGTGCCGGAGAGCGGTTGAGCGTTTGGGCGTTGCTGCGGGCTAAAGTCCCGCGCGCCGCTCGTGTGGTAATTGCCAATTGGCGCTGCTAGCAGGGTATGGTTGCAATTAGGCTTGACTTGTTATGAGCAAGCGGGCACGATAGAATAGAAAACTGGAGCAGGTTTATGAAGGACTCTCCAAGAAACAGAAACGCGGGGTTCGAGTTTATCGAGATGCTGGTGGTTTTGGCGATTCTCTTGGTGGCGGCCGTGGTGCTTCTATCGACCCTGGCACGATCTCGCAGGCCTGCCCCAGGGATCACGTGCTCCAATAACTTAAAGCAGATCGATTTGTCCTTCAAAACCTGGGCGCTTGATAACAACGACCGGTTTCCCATGGAGGTTTCGATTACCAACGGCGGCACAAAGGAACTCGTGAACACTGGTGCTGTGTATGTTCATTTCCTCGTTATGTCCAACGAGCTCAGCACACCAAAACTGCTGGTTTGTCCAGAGGCTAAGCACTTGCTTCCGCGCGAAGCGTTTTGGACTGCGCCAGCCCTCTGGCGCTTTTCCCCTCGCCTATAGCGTCCAATCGAACCACATGCCGGGCGTGTCGAAGGAGTAAGTCATTTCCGCGGGGACAAAGGTGCGGTAGCTGCGCACGTGGTTATCACCGAAGAGCACATTGACGCGGTGGCTGTGGATCGGCGACGGATATTCAAAAAGAGTGTCTTGCGAATAGTTGTCCGGGTCGGCGTCGTCGGTTTCGAAGGGCCAGTTGGCATCGCCAGAGAGAATGTATTGCGCCGGGAAGCGCATTCGGCGCAGATCGACGCTGCCGAAAGTGCTGGTCTCGACGTACACCGCGCGGGCGCCCATGAAATAATCGTACGGGGATTTTTTGTATTGCTGGCAGAGGGCGGGGCAGCGCACGACGTTTGTTGTGACGAAGTACTGGGCGACCGGCTGCATCCACGGCACCGGGTTGGTGCTCGTCCAGGAGACAGTGCCGTGCGGCATCGGCAGCAACTGTCGATTATCATCGCCATAGATCACCATGGCGGTCCCGAGCTGTTTGAGTTGGCTGGCGCATTGGGTCGTGAGGGCTTTCTCTTTGGCTTTGCTCAACGCGGGCAGGAGCATGCTGGCGAGAATCGCGATGATCGCGATCACCACCAGCAGCTCGATCAACGTAAATGCAGCCGAGTTTTTTCCCTTCATGCGCCTTCGCGGCCGTTTTTGAAACGCCAGACTGGTGCGGCCAGTTGTAACCTTCGACGGAGCGCCGGAGCAGCTTATTCGCGTGATTTTCACGCGTTGGGCGTGAGAATCACGCGGCAAATTTAGCGCCTAAGCACAACCCACGCTCAAGTCCCATCGGCACTGAACGTGCTTTGCGTAAAGCGGCGATGAGGACCATTTCGACTAGTGGCCGAGCCGCGGGCTTCACGTTACTCGAACTTCTTTGCGTCATTCTGATCATCGCGCTCCTCGCCGCGCTGCTCTTGCCGGTCTATAACCAGGCCCGCGCCCGCGCGCAAGTGATTGGTTGTGTCGAGCATCTGCACCAGGTCGGGATCGGATTTCATAGTTTTGCCCACGACCACAACGGGCTTTTCCCGATGGCGGTGCCGGCCGCGGCGGGCGGCGCGCTCGAATTTGTTCAACGGGGTTATTTGGTTGGCGGCGATTTTTATTTCGCCTACCGGCAATTTCAGGCGCTTTCGAACGAGTTGGTCAGACCCGGGCTGCTGGTTTGTCCGGCGGACACTCGCCAGCCGGCCGCGAATTTTTCACTGCTCCAGAACAGTAACGTGAGCTATTTCGTCGCGGTCACCGCCCAGTATTCGCAACCGGCATCGGTGCTGGCAGGCGACGCCAATCTGACCAGCAGGCAGACGGGGCAGGGGACCTTCGTGCGGCTTGGGCGCAATGCGCCGCTTCGTTGGACGCGCGACCTGCACCAGTTCAAGGGGAATCTGCTCTATGCAGATGGCAGTGTGGTTGAGCGCAAAACCCCGGGCCTCATGGCAGTGAATTCACCGGGCACCGCGCTTTTCTTCCCGACGCTCCCGCCGTCCAGTACGCTCGGTGCGGCTGCTCAAGCCGGGACGCATTCCGCCAGTGCGAGCCCGACAGAGCTCGGCGCAGTTCTGCCCGAGGGTCCCCAAAGCTCGCCATTTGGGGCCAACCTGTCGTCCGGGCCTGCGACCACGCACCAGTTTTCCAAACCGGCCACAACGACGGAAGGTGCGAGTCCGCCTCTGCCAGCGCCGGGGTTCAAGCCAACCGGTTCCGCACCACCGGCCGCGACAAGAGAAGCGCCTACGGCCGCGCCTGAACCACAAAGAGTCTCCACGCTTTTCCCGGCTTGGGTTGGTTCGTTGGCAAGAATTCTGATCGCGATAACCGGTTTATTCTGGTACCTGGGCCTCGTGCTGGTCATGCTGACGTTTCTGTGGGTGCGCCACCGGTTGCAGAAAGCGAGTTCTCCCAATAAGGGCACCGGACCTCGTTTCGAGTCCTGACAGTTAGCATAGCCGGTGCAATTTGCGAGCAGTCGGGCCGTGCGACAGCGCATCTGGGCGAAAAGCGGCATCCGGGAGGCCACGCCCCCGGGCCGGGAACAGTTCCCGGGATGGTTTCCAGGCGCGCCGGGCGTTCGCCCAGTTTGGGCGCGCATTTGAGCAACGCGCGGGTATAGGGGTGAAGCGGCGCCACCAAAACGGTCCGGGCGGGGCCGACTTCCATGAGCTGGCCGGCGTACATGACGGCGATGCGATCGGCCAGCTCGCCGACCATCGCCAGGTTGTGGGTGATCAGGAGAATCGCCATGCCAAACTGCTGTTTGAATTGCGCCAATAATTCGAGGATTTGCGCCTGGACCGTCGCGTCCAGTGCGGTGGTGGGCTCATCGGCGACCAGCAAGCGCGGCTGCGACGCCAGCGCATTGGCCAACATCACCCGCTGCTGCATGCCGCCGGACAATTGGAATGGGTAATCGTTGCGCCGCAGTTCAGGCGCCGGCAATCCGACGAGTTTTAACAAGCGAACCACCTCGGCGTCGGTGGCCTGCCCCGGGCGATGAAGTTTCAGCGTTTCCTTGATCTGCCTGCCGATCCGGAACACCGGGTTCAAGGAATTGGCTGGGTCCTGAAACACGTAGCTGACCAGCCCGCCGCGAATATGCCGCAGCTCGGCCGGCGACATTTTGAGTGTGTCCCGCCCGTCGAGGAGGATTTCGCCACCGGCATAGCGGACCGGCGGCGATGGGAGCAGGCGCGCGATCGACAGCGCGGTGACGCTCTTACCCGAGCCGCTTTCCCCGGCGAGGCATACGGTTTCACCCGCAGCGACGCTGAGCGTAAACCCGTCCACCACTCGCGCGGCGCCTTTGGCGGAGACGAACTCCAGTTGAAGGTCTTTAATTTGCAACAATGGCGGCGGCATCAGTGCTCAGGCGCACAAGTACACCGGCAGGGGGTCGGGGGGAAGGCCAAAGGGGCGGGGCGCGGCGGAGCGCGGACTTTTAGTCTGACTTTTAGTCCGCAGCACTAACCGAACTGAGAGTGGCCTACGTAACATCGCAACCCCGGGAACATTTGGGCGTTGCTGTGGACTAAAGTCCCGCGCTCCGTGAGATATTGTTGGCGGGTTTCAAGCAATGGCCGAACTGAGGGTGGTTTGGGTAAGGCTGCAAGCGCGGGAGCATATGGGCGTTGCTGCGGACTAAAAGTCCCGCGCTCCATGACTTATCGTTGACATCCCCCGTTCCGCCAGTACCATTCTGTTAGCTCTTCGCACGTAGTGTCGGGCGCTCACAGAACTGACTCGTGGCTGAAAAAGACGATTATCTGGTAGATATCCTGGTGGACCTGGGCTTTGTCACACCCGACAAAGTGGCTGACCTGCGCGCTGAGGCCCAATCGGCGGGAGTGGGGGTGGTGGACCTGATGCTGGCGAACAAGATTGTGCGCCCGGCGGATGTGACGCAGGCCAAAGCCGCTCATTTCGGCGCAGAGGTGGTCAACCTCAATGACCTCAAGATTGAGGATGCGGTCATCGCGACGATTCCGCGGCATATCGCGCGGAAGTACCGCGTCGTGCCCGTCTTCAAGCATGAGAATTCCCTGACCGTCGCGCTGGCCGACCCATCCGACCTGGACACGATCGACAGCCTGACGCACCTGCTGCACATGGAAATCACGCTGCAGGTGGCTTCGGAGGCGGACATCGAGGCCGCGCTGGGGAAGTATTACGCGGACCGCAGCGGCGGCATCTCCGCCGACCCGCGGTACAAAGAGGCGATTGAAGACCTGACGCGTGAGCATGTCGAGATTGAGAAAGCGGCCATGGGCGATGGCGCGGAAGTGGCGGCAGATGCGCCGTTGATCAAGTTGGTCAACACGATGATCATCGAGGCGTTCAAGTTGCGGGCTTCGGACATTCATCTCGAGCCGCTGGCGAAGAAATTCCGTGTGCGTTATCGGATTGACGGCATGTTGCACGAGATGAAGTCGCCGCCCAAGCGCCTGCAAGCGGCGATTGTCAGCCGCCTGAAGATTCAGTCCAACATGTCGATCTCCGAACACCGGATTCCGCAGGATGGACGTATCCAAACCAATGTGGGCAGCAAGCTGATTGACCTGCGTGTTTCCTGCCTGCCGACCAACCATGGCGAGAGCATCGTCATGCGTATTCTCGACAAGGAAGGCCTGCGGTTGGGCTTGCCGGAGTTGGGGTTTTTTACCGACGACCAGCAAACATTCGAGCGGTTGATTGGCTTGCCGGACGGCATCCTGCTGGTCACCGGCCCGACCGGTTCGGGCAAGACCACCACCCTTTATTCCTGCCTGCATTTCATCAACCGCCCCGACCGCAAGATCATCACCGTCGAGGACCCGGTGGAATATATCCTGGGCGGGATCAACCAGGTGCAGGTGAGCGAGTCGGTGGGGCTCACATTTTCGGCGGCGTTGCGCTCGATTCTGCGCCAGGCGCCCAACGTGATAATGATCGGCGAAATTCGCGACATGGAGACGGCGACCATCGCCATTAACGCGTCGCTCACCGGTCACCTGGTCTTCTCGACGCTGCACACCAACGACGCGCCCAGCGCGGTGACCCGTTTGATCGACATTGGCGTGAAACCGTTCCTGGTGGCATCCTCCACCCGCGGACTGATGGCACAACGGCTGGTGCGCAAAGTCTGCAAGCAATGCGCGATGCCGTACGTGCCGACGGAAGCCGAGATGCGCACGCTCAACCTCGACGCTTCCAGCACCCAGGGCGCGACGTTCCAGCGCGGCAAGGGCTGCTCCAATTGCGGCAATACCGGCTATCGCGGCCGGTTCGGCATCTTCGAAATTTTCGTTATCGACGACGACGCGCGGAAGCTGATTTACGAGAAGGTTTCGTCGTCGGTGTTGCGGACGCGCGCACGCGAGATGGGGATGCGCACGCTGCGCGAGGACGGGATTCGCAAGGTGTTGGCGGGGTTGACGACGCCGGACGAGGTGATTCGGGCGACGGTGGGGGATGTGGATTGAGATCGAACTATCCTCCAGAGCGGGCTTCCTTTCTTAATCTTAATCTTAATCGTAATCGTAATCCTAATCGACGCCCCGACGACAACCCGCGATGTCCACCGTCTTCGATCATGAAAAACTCGATGTTTACAAGGAATGCCTGGCGTTTATCGGCTGGCTCGAGCCGCTAAAGGAGCGATTGCCGAAATCCCTTGCCATTGGCGATCAACTGGACCGTGCGAGTATGTCGATGCTGCTCAATCTTGCGGAAGGCAATGGCAAATTCACGCCGGCCGACCGATGTCGTTTCTTTGATATCTCGCGGGGATCGGCATTGGAATGTGCGGCTGCCCTGGATATTCTAGCATTGCAGCGACGTATATCAGCCGCCGAATTGTTACCGGGCAAGGAGCGGTTGCGGAGGATTGTTTCCATGCTGGTCGGTCTGATCAGAGCGAACTCGGATTACCGACTGCACGAAGAGACGCCGGGACCCGACTTGGAGGAGAGGTACGATTAGGATTACGATTACGATTACGATTAAACTTGCGCATGACAATTTCGCTTCCCGACTGTCTGATTTTATGCGTAAGCTCAACGCCTGATTTGAACTGGATTGCCTGATTTGAACTGGATTTAGTATGGCCTATTCAATGTCCGACCTGTTGCAGTTGGTGGTCTCGGAAGGCTCTTCCGATCTCCACATCCGCGTGGGCACGCCCCCGACCATCCGGGTCCACGGCATCCTGCACCGCGTCGAAGGGCCCGCCCTGACCCCCGAGGACACCGAGGAACTGATGCGCAGCATCACCTCCGAAGACCATATCCAGGGCGTGCGCGAACGCGGCGGCGCCGACTTCGGTTTCGCTTTCGGCGACATGGCCCGGTTCCGCGTCAGCGTTTTCAAAGAAAAAGGCAACTTCGGCCTGGTCCTGCGGCAAATTCCGAACAAATTGCTGACGATGGAGCAGATTGGCATCCCGCC
The DNA here is from genome assembly GCA_035934555.1 of Verrucomicrobiia bacterium. Lineage (GTDB taxonomy): Bacteria > Verrucomicrobiota > Verrucomicrobiia > Limisphaerales > UBA8199 > DASYXT01. The sequence goes on from DASYXT010000137.1 coordinate 29,357, forward strand.
CTCGGCCAAGGAACTGCTCTACAAACCGCGCGGTCTGTGCCTGGTTACCGGCCCGACCGGCTCGGGCAAAACCACCACGTTGGCTTCGATGATTAACATCATCAACGAAGAACGGGACGAAGCCCACATCATCACGATCGAGGACCCGATTGAGTATTATCACAAGCACAAGAAGGCGCTGGTAACGCAGCGCGAGATCGGCGTCGATGTGCCGAACTTTGCCGAAGCGCTGCGCCGCGCGCTACGGCAGGATCCCGATGTGATTCTGGTCGGCGAAATGCGCGACCTGGAGACGATCGACGCGGCCATCACCGCGGCGGAAACGGGGCACTTGGTGTTCGGCACGCTGCATACCACCGGGGCGGCCAAGACCATCGACCGCGTCGTCAACGCTTTCCCCACCAACCAGCAGGAACAGATCCGGATTCAGCTCTCGACGGTGCTGCAGGCGGTCATCTCCCAACTGTTGATTCCCCGGGTGGACAAACCCGGGCGGGTGGCGGTGTTCGAGATCATGGTCAACACCCCCTCGATCGCCGCGCTCATTCGCGATAACAAATCGTTCCGGATCCAGTCGGACATCCAGACGGGGGCGAAATATGGCATGGTGACGTTGGATTCGTTTTTGGTTGAGAAGTACCTGGCGGGCATGATTGCTCGCGAAGAAGTGGTCACCAAAGCTCAGGACCCGGTCACCATCCAGGCCAAGCTCCAGGAACTGGAACTGGCCCAAGCCGTCGGCGCCGACACCGAGGCGCTGGTGCAAGGCAAAACCTAAGCTCTATGGCGGAAGACGTATCAAACCCATTGCTGTCGCTGGTCAAGGAACAAGGCTTGGTCGACGACTTGCAGTATGAAGAAGTCGCTGGTGAGTTCAAACGCAGCGGCAAACCCGTTCACCAGATCCTGCAGGACTTCGGCATCATGGATGCCGATACCATTTTGCAGGTGATAGCCAACCACCTGAGCACTGAGGTAGTCACCGTTCGCGAAGCCGAACTCACCCCGCAAGTCCTACAGGCCGTCCCGGCCAAGACGGCTCGCATGTACGGGTGCATCCCGATTGCGCTGAACAATTCGACCGTGCAGATCGCGCTGATTGACCCGCTCAACCCGGCGCGTGTGGATGAGTTGGGGTTTGTGCTCAAGAAAGAGGTCCAGTTGGTTGTCGCCGATCCGGCCGCCATCCAGAAGGCTATCGACAAGTTCTATCCCGACGGCGCCGGCGAGGACGAGAGTTTCTCCGAGTTGCTGAAGGAGATTGGCGCGGACAAAGAGCTGGCCAAGGAAGCGAGCATCGCCGGCGATGACGCGTCGGTGATGGAAGACCTGGCCAACCAGGCGCCGATCATTCGCTTCGTCAACCTGGTGGTATTCCAGGCCGTTCAAGACCGCGCCAGCGACATCCATTTCGAGCCGTTCGAGGACGAGTTCCGCATCCGTTACCGCGTTGACGGCGCGTTATACGAGATGTCACCGCCGCCCAAGCACCTGGCCATCCCCGTTATCTCCCGCCTGAAGGTCATGGCGAACCTGAACATTTCCGAGCGGCGTTTGCCTCAGGACGGACGCATCAACTACCCGATGGGCAATAAGACGATCGACCTGCGCGTTTCGACGCTGCCGACGCAGTTTGGCGAGTCAGTCGTGCTGCGCGTGCTCGACCGTACCGCCGTCAACCTCGATGTCGAGTCGCTGGGCCTGCCCAAATTCATTTACGATTACCTAACGGAAGCCATCCAGCGGCCAAACGGCATCGTGGTCGTCACCGGCCCAACCGGTTGCGGCAAAACCACGACCCTGTATTCCTGTCTGCGCCGGGTCAATACGATGGATTCCAAGCTGCTGACGGCCGAGGACCCTGTGGAATACGATATTGAGGGCATTATGCAAGTGGCCATCAATGAGGCAGTTGGGCTCACTTTCAGCAAGGCGCTACGCTCTTTCCTCCGCCAGGACCCGGACATCATCATGGTGGGAGAAATGCGCGACCTGGAGACCGCCCAGATCTCCATCCAAGCATCCCTGACCGGCCACTTGGTATTGAGCACCCTGCACACGAACGACTCGCCCGGCGCGGTTACCCGTTTGATTGATATGGGCGTCGAGCCATTCCTCATCTCCTCGACGTTGATGGCGGTTTTGGGCCAACGCCTGGTCCGGATGGCGTGCAAGAATTGCCGCACGCCGTTCGAACCTACTGAGGCTCAATTGGCATTGCTGAACCTGTCCCCCCATGACCTAGGCGAGAAGGTTTTTTATTACGGCCGCGGGTGTTCCAACTGCAACGATACCGGTTACAAGGGCCGGAAGGGTATTTTCGAGCTGCTGATTATCAACGACGCCATCCGCGGGCTGATCAACGAGCGCGCCCCGACGGTGGTCCTGCGCCAGAAAGCTATTGAGTTGGGGATGGTCACCCTGCGCGAAGACGGCTTGCGTGGTATTTTTGACGGTGATACAACAATTGAAGAAGTTGTGAAGTACACGTGAGCAAGTGTTTTAATCGTAATCGTAATCGTAATCTCTCTCTCGGGCGGGAAACGATTACGATTACGATTAGGAGTGATGCCTCTCTCGATGCCCCCTCAAACGACGCGCGCTGAATATGCCAAAGTTTAATTACGTCGCCATGGATGCGCATGGCAAGGAGTCCAAAGGCACGCTCGAAGTCGCCAGCCAGAACGAGGCGATTGGGCGCATCAAGGATATGAACCTTTTCCCCACCAAAGTGGTGGAGATCGATAAGGCGAAGGAAAAGCCGGACAAGAAGGAAAAAGGGGCCAAACCCAAAGGCAAGAAGAAGGGCAGCGGCGTAAACATTCAGATTAACATTCCCGGCCTGAGCGGGCGTGTTAAGACGAAAGTTCTCACCACGTTCACTCGTCAGTTGGCAACGCTGGTCGATGCGGGTTTGCCCCTGCTGCGGGGCCTGCGCGTGCTCGAAAAGCAGGAGCGCAACCCGACGCTCAAGAACATCATCGGCGAGCTGGCGCTGTCGATCGAGGGCGGTAGCACCTTTTCCGAGGGCCTGGCGCAACACCCCAAAGTTTTTAACCGCTTGTTCGTGAACATGGTCAAAGCCGGCGAGCTGGGCGGCGTGCTCGAAGTGGTGCTGACGCGGCTTTCCGAGTTCATGGAAAAAGCCCAGAAAATCAAGGGCAAGGTCATCGCCGCGATGTTTTATCCTTGTGCGGTGTTGGTGGTCGCGACCGCGATTCTCCTCATCCTGATGGTTAAGGTGGTGCCCTCGTTCAAGGCGGTCTTCGAAGGCATGTTGGAAGGGCGCCAGTTGCCCGCCTTTACCCGCCTGGTGCTGGGAATCAGCGCGATGATCAAAGACCACATCCTCGAAACCTTGGGTATTGTTGCGGTCTTTGCGATCATTTTCTCCCTGTTCAAACGCACGAAGTTCGGCCGCCATGCGTGGGACAAATTCAAGCTTAAGATGCCGGTGGTTGGCCCGGTTATCAGCAAGGTCGCCATCTCGCGGTTTACGCGCACGCTCGGCACCCTCGTCAGTAGCGGCGTGCCAATTCTCCAGGCGCTGACCATCGTCAAAGAAACCGCCGGCAATGTCATCGTGGCTAACGCCGTCGGCGCGGTCCACGAGAGCGTTAAAGAGGGCGAAACCATTACGGCGCCGCTCGAGGCCTCGGGCGTTTTCCCGCCGATGGTCATCAGCATGGTCGATGTCGGCGAGCAAACCGGCGCGTTGCCGGAAATGCTGCTGAAAATCGCCGACAACTACGACGACGAGGTGGATAACGCCGTCGCCGCCATGACCTCGCTGCTTGAACCGATCATGATCGTCTTCCTGGCGGTGATTGTCGGCAGCATCGTCATCGCCATGTTCATGCCCCTGATCGACCTGATGAACAACATCGGCAACGACTCCGGCAAGAAGGGCGAAGACTGAAAAAATGCCCCTCCCGGTGGCGGAGAAGCGTTGCAACAGCCAGATTTTGCGAGATTTCGCGGCTCGATTCCTCTGCCGGACGGTCGAGCTTAAAGGCAAAACGAACATCCGACGCTCAACATCCAACTTCCCAACAACGAACCAAACGCAATGGGCGAGCACGTTCTTTTGGGGTGCAAGTTTGGAATCTGGACGTTGGACGTATCCAACGGAAAAGAAGAACGTCCGACTCCCAACTTCCAAGGTTCCACGTTGGACTCCCAAAGGGAGGAAGGGAGAAACACGGCCTTGGGAAACTCGACTCCGGGACCTTCCGGGTTTCTTTATCGCATTTATTCATTTGACAGCTTGAGCCATGCATGCGTAAATACATTGTAACGACATTGCATGGGCAGACAATATACAATTGAACTACAATGGAGTTTGATTGGACTAACCCGCCCTTCAATATCGAAAGTTCTTTGACGTTGCAGGAAATCGAAGAATCGTTCGAAGATCCTTTCGCGATTCGGCTTTTGCCGGATTCACCGCGGTTTTCGGTTCAAGCCCGGTTTTTTAACCTGGGCGTATCGGTCGGGGGTACAGGCATCTTCAGTGTGTATCGGACGAATGGCAAACAGGTTAAGGTGCTGCACGCCAGGCCGTTCGAGCCGGAAGAACGGTTCTTCTATCAGCGCAAGGTGGACCAGACGCTCGCGTAAGCCGGGTGCTGGCAAGCGGGCGGAGCGCGGACTTTAGTCCGCAGCAAGGTCCGATGGGGGGCGAGGTTGCTGCGGACTA
>DASYXT010000043.1:0-12722 GCA_035934555.1 Verrucomicrobiia bacterium
TCGTCCTCAAAGATTTCGTCCCGGCGGTCACCCCGATTCATGAGGTGGTAGATGGCGCCGGGATACTGAACTCGCAATTTGCGCGGCATGAGCCAAGTAAGTGCACAAACGGCGACTTGTGTCAATAGTTATGACTGACCCCTTTTTTGGTCGCTGAACAGAATCAGCACTGAGCGCGGTTCACCCCTTGTGGGGCGCCTTCCGGCGGCAGGCGCAGCTCAAAACCGGGAGCTGCCCGATACGGGACCCTCGCCAAGCTTAATCCAGGGTTGGCCCCGCACGTTTACCAGGTAAATGTTGTACGCATGTCCGTCCCGTTGGCCGTGCATTATTGCGACGGTACAGTGCTGGAGACATTTGTAGACGCTGCCAATGGGTGAAACGAAAAAACCCTTGGTTTGAGCTAGCAGACCAGCTATCGCGAGCTTGTCTACAGACGTCAGTTCTTGGTTCGGTGGGGTCAGCAACGGTGCATTAGCTACCACGGCATTGGCCTGGTCGTTACCCTTTAAAGCCGCCCGCAGCCAAGACTCATCATATTCGTCCGCAGGTGAGCGGGTAATTAAAAAACTGTCACCTGGCGGAGCACTCTGAGTCTGCTGTGGTGTGATCTCCTTTCTATTCGGATCTGATGGATGCGACCCCCGAGCCTTTTCTGCATTATTGTGCAGTTTCCGCGCATCCATGAACGCCTCCTGTAAAACGTTGCTCCCGAATTTCGCCTCAATTGCAGGTCGTGACACCTCGTTATATCCTCGGCTCCATGCGGGGGTGGAGACATAAACCGCGATCTGGTAGCGCTTCTGCATCAACTCGGTATATTCTGCAAAGAAGGGCATATTGGAATCCTCCGGGACCGCAACGTGAAGCTGGCCCCTAGACAGGTCTGTTTCTGCTTGTCCGCGCCCTTCCAGGTATCGCTCATCTTCCTCCCTACATCCGGTCAAGGACATCGCCAGACTTACAGAGCAAAGCACAAGCGCCAGCCTCGCCGGAATTGTATAATAAAGTCTCTCGAAGCAACGCATAGACACTTAATTCCATATTGGAGCTGGAGTAGCTGGATCGGGATACGGCGGCGCCTCTGGAGGCGGATCGGAGCGAGCCGGAACACCAGGGGAGTGGCAAGTGCAGCACCCTCGAATGTACAACCCCGAGAGCTGGTACTGCCGGTCGAAAATAGTGACACGCGACGGCACCTGAATCGAGATTGTATAGGTGGGGGGACTTGCAGCTACGCTGAACGTGCCAAACGTAGCTGGAAACCCATACCAAGGGGTGTAAGGACTTGAAAGCAAACCCCATATGGCGAGATATGGTTTCGAGCTTGGGCAAGTAAGCGTGAAGGTATCGGTCACCGGCGGATAGTGTGTGTAAATACCTGGGTGATGTTTAATCACGGTCCAAAGGCCTCCATTCACAGTGCCTGAGCCAGACGTAACAACGTCGCAAAGTCCGAGAAAATCGTGAGACGACGGGGTGTTGTTACGGACAAAGAGATAGTCATTAACTAGGCTCTCCTGAGAAGCTAGATCTCCGAGACCGGCCGGTTGCTGAAAGGCGAGATCTCCGAGCGGGTCGCGGCTCATCCATCTTCCGGTGCTGGCGTTATAATACCGAAAGCCGTAGTAGAGCAGATCGCATTCATCATCCTGATACTTGGTGGAGAACCGGAAGGGGTTGGCCTTGGCCATGGGGCCAGTGGCGCGGATGACTTGGCCGGACGGGTCGTACTCGTATTGCGCAACGGACGTGCCGTCGGCGGCATTCGCAAGTACGGCGACGTTACCATTCCCATCAAACGCCGCAAAGCAGTTCGTCGTGCTGGAGCCGTAATAAGCGATTTCGAGCATTCCGCCGACACCACCGGCACCTTGGAGCGAACCGCTCAGGTCGAGGCCCCACATGTAAGTCCTTACTGGGCTGTTGGCGGTGTTGATTTCACCCAGGAGGTTCCAACCATCATACACGAACCGGAGGTCGTTTGCGGAGGCCCCTATGACCTGCTTGTGGATGCGCCTGCCCTTGGCGTCATAAGTAAAGAGAAGCACCTGCTGCGGGCCAACGCTTGTCTTGTTGGTCATCGCGATCAGCCGGTTCTCGGCATCCCACCCGTAATACCAGCGGCCATCGCTGGTCAGATTGCCGTCCAAATCGTACCCGAACGGTTCGGGGGTTTGAGGCACAAAGAGATTCCCGCTAATGCTGGTCTGCCAATTGGCCGCCACGGAGATGCTCTGCCAGACGGGCGAGGAAGCATTGTTCACGCTCAACTGGTCCCGGAAGTATTCCCCTTTTCGGAACGGCGATTGCCCGTTGACCGTCACCGCATTGGTGGCATACGCAATACCCATGATGTCCACGCCACCCGGCACGTCGCGGTTGGTGTACTGGTTCAAGGTGTTGGCGTGATAATTCGCGATGCGCTGGTTGGCGCCGTTTTGGTCCCCGCCGGCCAAAGTCTGGGTGCGGTTGCCAATTGTGTCGAAAGTGTAATCGAAGGACTGGCCGGGAACGGGGGTTTGGTCGGAGAAGAATTTGTGTCCGCTGATGACCTGGCCCAGGGAATCGTAGCCGTACCGCCAGTATGAGCCATCCGCATCAATCCGGCGCGTGCGTTGATTCGCCGAATTATACTCGTAATTGAAGGTCGCGGGGGACGCGGCCGACGGCGCGGAGGAAATCTGCGTGAGCCGATTCAGGTAATCGTACTGCTTGGTCGAGGTCATCCGGGTCGAGCCGTTATTCGCAAAGGTAATCTGGCTGACGAGGGGAGAATTTGCAAGATAACTGTACGCGGCAGAATAGGGGGTGGCGGAGGTGTTATCGGTGGCGGTTTGCAGGCGCGAGGCGGAATCGTAAGCATAGGCCTCCTGGACCAGCGGGGAGGGGCCGTTCAGAACGGCCAATTGGGTGCGCCGCAGGTATTGGTCGTAACCGTTAGTCACCGAAAGGCCGGCCAGGGTGCCGCTGACGTTGGTCTCGCTGAGGAGGTTGTTGGCGTTGTCGTAAGCCAGGATTACCTCGGCGGAACCGACGCTGTTGGTGGTCTGGCGGCCCCGGCGGTCGTAACCGTAGGCCAGGGCTGGGGTGTTTTGTGGATCGTTGGAGTACGCCACGCCAACCAGGTCGCCGTAGCCGTCGTTTTGGACGCCGCTATTGAAACCGTAAGTGTACGTGGTGAGCAGGCGCTGGCTTTGGCTGTTGCTGCGCGCCCAGAGCCGCGTCAGGAGGCGCCCGGCGGCGGTGTAGGTGTAATCGGGGCCGGTACTGTCGGCATAGCGCTTGTTATCGAGGAACCCGCGGTAAGCGTTGTAATTCCAGGTGGTTGTGGCCGCACCGCCATGGGTGCCATAACTGGTCCAGGTGGTCATGGTCTTTTGGCGGCCCTGAGCGTCATACGTGTAAGCCACGGGATAAACGCGGCTGCCGGACTGGTTTGTGAGGAGCCCCGTGGCCGCATAGGCGTTGGCGACGATGCCGCCGTCGGGCTGGGTGATTTGAACCGCGCGCAGGGAAACGTCAAAGGTCGTCGTGGTGGTTTGCGGTGGTTGGGCCAGCCCGGCTGGGGGCGTGGTGACCGAGGAGGTTTGGTCCGCGTTGTTCAGCGTGTAAGTTGTCGTGCCGTTGCGCCCATCGGTGACGGAATTTTTGCGCCCCTGCGGGTCATACCCGTACGTGGTCGAGGTGATGACGCCCAGGGGCTGATTGGACATCACCGAGGACACCAGGCGGCCATACTGATACTGCTGGATGCCGGCTGTGCCGTCGGGCGCGTAAGTAGTTTGCATTCGGGTCGTGCCGGGCACAATCACGGTGCGACGGATCACCGGCGTGTTAGCATCGCGATACACTGTGCTCCAGTTCGTGAGGCCAGTCGTTGCGGTTTGGACAGTTGAAACGAGCGTCCCGGTAGTCTGTCCGCCATCGAAAAGGTACGTGCTGTCCTGTGTCAAATCGGGTATGGTTCCGGATGCAGCCGCCACCGAGTGCTCGATCTGCGTGATCCGGTCGTTGCCAGTTTGCAGGGTTCCGCTGCCAAGGGCGTTGGAGAACGTGTCGTACGAACTGTACGCGAGAGTGGTGTTCATGACCGCCAGCACCTGGTACTCGAGCTGGGCTTTGGCGTTGTAACAGAAGAGGGTTGTTACGCCGTCCGGATCGATCTGCTTCCAGACCTGGCCGAACTCGTTGTACAGGGTCTGCTGGAGTGGCGGGGTCGTGTCCACCCCCGGACGCGGCGCGTATGCGGTCAAAAAATTCTGGCCAGCACCATCCACGTAGGTTTTAGTCCATTCGTTGGTTCCGCCGTTGATGTCGAGCTTGGTTTCCCAAGTGTAAGCTCGCCAGAATCCGGTGACGGGGTCCTGTTCGGCATAGTTTGTGTAGGTGGTCGGAAATGCCGCGGTGCCGCTGACGCTGGACAATTGCCCGTCGCGGTTGAGGATTTCCACACGCGTACCTCCGTCCGGGAAGGTGTTGGTGGTAAAAGTGTGGCCGGAAGTGAAGTCGGTGAAATTTGTTAGGGTGGTGACCCCGCCCAGAGCGTTGGTTTGCTGGATCTGGCGGCCGAGGATGTCGTATTGGGACTTCGACAAAGTGGTGATTGAGCCATCGGTGGCAACGCGGAGGGTGGCAGTGACGCGCCCGAGGCTATCGAGGATGTTGGTGGTTTGGATAGCGCTGCTCGATCCATTGACGTTGACGCTGGTGCCCAGCAGGCGCTTGGTGTTGTTATCGTAAAGGTAATAGGTCGTAACGTCATCCGGGTCGATGACGTGGTCCAGGGCGCAGCATTCGTAAATGTATTGCGTGGTGCGGCCTGCGAGGTCTGTTTTGTTGTAAGTCCGCCCTAGCGGGTCCAGCGGATTTTGGTTCGCATCGGTATAAGCATAAGTGTCGCTCGACAAAATCACCGCGGTTGCAATGTCGGTTACGGTGCGGGCGGTAATCCGGCCGGTGGAATCAACGTCGGTCTCGGTTTGCGTGCCGCCAATAATCGACGCGTAGAGGTCGCCCCACGCGCTGGGCTGTCCTGTCTGCTCGATGGTGTATGACCGATCCGAAGCATAGGTATAGCGTGTGGCGGTGCCATCAGGCCGGAAAGCGATCTCGGGCAGACCGGTTTCGAAATCAGCGGGATCCGAGTAGTACGAATAGGTGATGGTGTGCAGGTTAGCTGCGTCGGTCCAGAGGGCCCCGGGATTCGGACAAACCATAGTTTCTTCCTGGTCGTAGCCAGCGACCAGATGGTACGTGCGGGAAATTTCGACCAACTGATTGCCAACGGGCACGCTGATGACCGTTTTCCTAACGGTGTCAGGGTTGATGGTGCCGTTGTCTCCCTGCCCGTCTGCAGTCGCATCCAATGTGTAGTAATAATCGGTTTCCTTGCAGCCATTTTGAACCGGATTTGGAACAGTTCCGAGGGTTGGCGCGGGATTGTTCAGGTACGCCGAGTACTCGGTGGACTTGCGGCCGTACTGGTCATAAACATAATAAACCCAGTTGCCGTCGGGATAATCCACGCGTTGCAGCAGGTTAGTGTGTGCGCCATTACTCGGATCCGAGGAATAATAGGTGTATGTGGTAATATTCGTTAGCGAGCCCGTCCCATCAATCTGCTGCTCGAGAAGGAGATAATTCAGGCTCGGCACGTACTTATACAATTTTTGGGTTTGCTTGACGAGTTCTGATCCAGACCAAACCTGCCTGAGATAATTTGTCAGTGTGGAGTCTGTCCCGCGCGTCAGTGATGTAGAATGGCTGGTCTGGCCGTCCGGGAGGGTGAGGTTCCATTGCCATGTGCTTGAATTGAAGGTGTACTGGAACTGACGCTGGTTAGAGCCACGAATCTCGGTTATGAACAGCCGGTTGAATGCCGAGGCACCGTCTGGGTTTTGAACATCCCAGGTGACAAAGGGCGTAGCCCCGGAATTGATCTGATATGGACCAATGCCGCCCAGAGGCGGGGTGAATTGCGTGGAATAATAGCAATCCAGGTGGTACTCGTAACCGCTAATGACGACGATATTAACCAACCCCTGGGGGCATTCGACTTGCTGCAGCACGCCGCTGTTATAAACCGTGTTCACATTGGGCCGGTTGAAAGGGATCTGCAGAGCGTTCGGAGTGGCGAGGGTTGGCGCAATCGTCTGGGAATTCAGGTTAATATATCCAGCATCCAAGACCATAGCGCCGGCGCCGAGATTTAATCTCAAATCAACACCATAATCGTTATTTGCCTGCCCCGCGCCCAGAGCAGGGGTGGCCGAGTTGCTGTCGCTGGGGCTGCCGCAGCCACACCCGCCACCATCTTGGTCCGTTGAAGGAAGGTCAACCTGAAGAACCCCAGCAGCAGCCCAGTCAGAGCTGTTGTAGTTACATTGATCATCAATGTTGCAATGCGCTCCGCTCAGGCGACAGTGGAACGTGATGGACCCACTATGCTTGGGCTCAGACACGCGCCATTGGATGCCTCCTGGCCAGTTGGTAACGACCTCGATTTTGCAGCCTGTTCCATTGTCCTCGACACTGAACGATGGATACTGGACTTGGGGCTGGCATGGTTGAGGCGCAACCTGGTAGTTGTTTGCACCGCCGGCGCCAACAAGCACCACTTCGCATTTATCACGCATCACGGGGAGCTGGTCAGCCGACGGAAACGTCTGTGAATGATTTGGACAACCACCATCGGTCCATGCGGCTTGACCGATTACAACTTCGATGCCTTCAAGTTCGATTGCGTGGGAAGGAGCAGGAACAAGTAGCATCGTAGCTGCGGCCACTGCTGAAGCCAGGGCCGAACAGATCTTGCTCTGAAAGTGGGTGGGTTTCATATCGCCGAAGATGTGGAGCGAGAATTTTATTGGAGAGGTGTAAAGACCTGAAGGCCATTGGCTGAGGTCAGCCCGTTGGGCGAGGTGTAATTGAGCCAGCTAATCTCGCCCGAATCGACCACCCCGTTTCCGTTGACGTCACGCAGGTAATCCGGGGTGCCGTCCCCGGACGTGTTGATTGGGTTGCCCGAGCTGTCGGTGGCAACCAGGTGGTATGAAAGATCGACCAGACTGTTGGTCTCCTTGATCTCCAAGCCGGCAATCAGATTCGTCATGACCGTGTAATGGTAAAGCCTGACCTGGTCGGCCGTCGTTGAAGTGTCGGCATTGATGAGGCCGCTGGTGCTCAGGAGGTAAAAGGTGCTGAGCGGCCCGGTTTGATAGGATGGCGAGGCGCCGAGGATTTTGTCGCTGGTTTGCGTGGGCTGGAGCCGGTTGTAACCGGTGACATACACGTTGAATCCGCCACTGTACGTATTGCCATGGGCGCCGATCAGGTTTGTGATCGTGGTTTGGTCAAAGAGGTTATCCTGCACGAGAGAATTTGTCGGCGCGAAGCTGAAGTTTCCTCCGTAAACGAGGCAATTCCGCACATAAGAGGACAAGCCGTCGCCGGGCTCGATATCGGCGTAAACGCGGTTCAGCAGGCAGTTGGTAAGATTGAGGGTCGGCCGCGCCGACAGCAACTTCCCGCCGTGAAACTCGCAGTCCTGGAAGTTGAAGGGCCCGGTGTTCGTCGCCGCATAAAATTGTGGCGCATCCAGGGACAGCATGGACCATTTTGTGAACCGGCAGTTGATCACGGAGCCGGGACTCAGCCCCTGAAACTCCGAGGCGACTGAAGCGTAGCTGGTTCGTGACCAGTTGGTGGTCGCCTGTTCCTGCACGGTGTTGTATTGGACGATCCAGTTCGGCGCGTTTGCGTGTCCCATACAGGCGAACTGGCTGTTCTGACCGAACGCCAGCCCATAACTGCCGCCGTTGGTGGCGAAGGTAGCAATCACTGTTCCTGGATTCGTGACTGTGACAGCGGCGTTGGTGACCAAAACGTACCCGAAGGCCCAATCGATGGGATCGTAATGGTACCCCCAGCTTAACTGGCCCGTGTCGCGCTGGGCCTCTGGGAAAAGCACTTGACTGTTCGTAACTATTACCCCGGCCGCAACCATTGGCGGGTCCACCGTTCTGAGGTTGAGGTCGGAAATGAGCGAGGAGGGAAGACCCGTCGTCGTGCCGACATTCCGAAAGCCCGAGCCGCTGACAAGGTAATAGTTGCCTGCCCCAACGCTCTGGTACGGATTGCCGGAAGAGGTTTGTGAGCCGGTGCCGTAGGCGGTGCAGTTGTAGAAGCCATTGTTGTTAAAGGTGTAAGAGTACCCTGTGGTGAGCGGGGTAATGCTGGAGTAGAGGCTGTTGTAAGAGGTCAAGGCAACTGAGGTATCGCCGGACAGCACGGTTTGGCCGTTGTCCAGCGTGCTGCTGGCCAGCGTGCAGGAATAGCTGTACCCGGCGTCATTGCCCAGGAAGTAAAACGGGTAGGTCACGCCCGCCATAAGAGAGTTGTTCACCACCACGGTGCCGCCGGGGGAACCGGAGCCGGAACCAGAGCCTGACCCTGAACCATCCGCTATGATGGAGATACCCTCGATGCAGCTCAGGAATTGCGAATGCTGCACCGTTAAAGCAATCCCGTTCGGATCGCCATTGTTGGCAATGGCCACCTGAGCGTATCGGAATCGGAAATTGTTGAGCGTAACCGTCCCATACACGGCAAGCGCCGGGTTGGCGTACCCGTTGGTGTTGATGTGGCCGGTATAGCCTGAATTCGGCCACCCATTCAGAGTGTCCCCGACCGTATCGTCATCAACACCCGTGCAAACAACGGGTCGGAACATCGACGTTTGGCAAGTCAGTGTGTTATTGAGAGCAATTGAGGCGTTTGCCTTGTACTTGAAAATTGTGCCCCCCATTATCGTTGTGGGGCCGTTGCAATAGACCGCCGAGGAGACAAAATAGTTCGTCGTAGAATCGAATACCGTTGTGCCGGACATCGAGCCCCCAATTGTTGCGATCCAATCCACACACAGGCCTGAGGGACGCGTTTTGGCCATCGTCAGCTCGGTTGCGCGCGGATGCCTGATGTTTTCATTACGGGCGGTCCTGCTCGGGTTGCGGCTGCGGTCGGCCATCAATCGGCCGGCAGGTTTGGGCAAGTTGGCGTACATTAAGCCGGACCCCGTGTTGCGCTGAATCGACCCGTGCATCACGCCGCCCGGGGGCTGGCAGACAGGCAATGACGCCATCGCCGCGGCGACTCGCCAAAACGACAGCGATTCGACAAGGAAGACCCTGCCGTCTGCGGTCTTCTGCCAGGTTTTCCAGACCGGTGCAACGTTAGCGACCTGACCCGAATTCGCCTGCAACGTAAACGCCTTTCCGCTGGCGAAAACCAGGTCCGAAAACCCGAGGGTTTGGTCCATCATATCGGGGCTGACCCACTGAGCGCGGATCGCGGCATTCGTCGCGACGTACAGCGGGCGCACCAGCACATCCGGGTCAGGGACCTGGTAAAATTCGTGGATTATTTGGATTTGCACGTTGGTCGGGTTGAAACCGTAATCAGCCGGATTGAGGCGAGCCGTGAAGAGGACGTCAGCAGAGATGCGCCCGGAATCCAGGGAAACCAGATAGCTCGCGCACACGCCTTGGAATGCGTTTTCAAACAGCACCGCATTGGTCTGAATCAGGGTGCCGGTCGAGTTGGTGACGGCACCTATGGTTTCAAAGTTGCCGTTCACGGGGTCATAAAGCCCGATTCCTACGGGTGTGGAGTAGATGACCGGCCCCTGGCTCAGACCGTTGACCGGGGCCGTGACCGCGAGGGCACCCTGCACGTTCAACTCAGCACTGACATAGGTCTGCTGCTGCACATGGTTGGCAAGAAAGCCATTGGCATCAGGGGTGAAACTGGGCTGACTGGCCATCCACCGGCTGGTATTGGTGTCCCAGTAGTTCATACCGCTGCCGATCTCGACGCTGGTACCGCTGATTCCCGGGATGCTGCACGTGCGCGTATGCGGCCCGAGGGCGATGGGAATAGCCCCAACGGGGGACACGCCGGGCGCTGCCTTTACGTCGGTTCCTGTGAATAACCCGACACACCCCAAACCCAACAAAGCGCGTGTAAACAGTGGCAAAAGTACAGATCTCATGCGTCTTTCCTGTGGTTTCACTTTTCGAACGGAAAAACTTTTCCAGGTGTTGCAACGAATTTCATGGCTTCCTAATGAACCAGCCTGAAATTCCCTGCAACCCTCTTCCCAACTCAGGCACCCAGATTCGCCGCGCCGACCCACGCCTCTCCTTGCTAAACGGTCTGGATACCCTCACTGCCTTCGAGCGCGATTTGACTCCTCTCGATAGGAGCTGTCAATAAGAAAATGAAATTTCTTTTATTTTTCTATCTTCTGACCTACGCTACGTCCCAATTCCAAGCACATGAGTGCAGGTGTAAGTCAGAAAAAGCCTCGGTCCTCAAAGGTTGACCCCTCGGTTCCACTTAGGAATAGTCCAGTCGGCGAGCGTCAAAATGCCGCTTCGAACCAGTGCGCCGCAGCGCGGAGGAACCGCTTCACGCCGCTCTGCCCTTTGCTGGTTCTGCTCGTCATCTTTGCCGCCATCGAATTCACATTGCCACTCGCCACCACCGTGCAAACCGGCTCGGATGAGGGATTCGAGCTCGCCAAGGCCACGCTCTGCCTGCATGGGCATCACCTTTACAGCGAAGTCTGGAACGATCAGCCGCCGCTGCACACGTTCCTGGTTACTGAGGTCCTGAAGCATGTCTCCACGTCAATTTTGGCGCCACGACTGCTGACTGTGCTTTTCGCAGCGATTTTGCTGGCATCCGTGTTCCTGATCATCCAGCGATTGCACGGGACAACCCCGGCCATAATCGCCACGGGATTGCTGCTGGCGTCGCCGGGATTTGTGGAACTGAGCAATTCCTGCATGCTGGAAATACCGTCCCTTGCAACGGCTGTGGCGGCCCTGGTGATACTGTTGCTGCCGAAGCCGGGTAGATGGCATCTTTGGACCGCGGCGAGCGGTCTTGTATTTGGGCTGGCATTGCAGACGAAACTCGTCCCGGCGATCCTCTTAAGCCTGGTCGTGCTGATCCTTTGGTTGAAGCACTGTGAGGGAACTCTACCCCCGAAGAAACTCCTGGTGCCGTTGATGGTCTTTGGCGTGAGCATGATGGCCGCTTACATCCTGAGCGACCTGCTTATCGAGCGCGGCGCTTACCTGGCGCACTTCAGCCAGTCGTGGCACTCGCACTTTGCCGCGGCCAAAACGGACGAATACGGCGGGGCCAAGTACTATCCGTTCGATGTCAGCGTGCTGTTAAAGAATTGGGACACGACGGTTCCGGCCCTGGCCGGGGTGATTTTACTGCTTCGGACCTGGCGTACAAATCTGTGGAGGTTGGTGCCGTTGGCCTGGCTGGTTGTCACATTCGTTGTCTTCACCATTCACCGGCCCTGGTGGGCTTACTATTACGTCCATACAGCCATCCCCCTATGCTGGTGTGCGGCCATTGCCTTCGCCTCCGCAGTGGGCTGGGCGGTGCGGAACCGGAAGCGGGCCGCCTTGGTGGCTTTGGCGGGTTTCTCTTTATGTGCGGTTTGCTGGATGGGAGGGAGGATGTATGTACAGGCCGAAGCTATCCGAAATTCCCCGCAACTTTATGCTGAGCCCGTCCTTGGTTACATTGCCCGGCTACACCCGTACGCACACTACATGTACGCCTCCAAAGAGATTTACTCATTTCATGCGGGAATCCCGATGCCGCCTGAGCTCGCGGTTGTGCCACTGAAGCGCTTTTGGGCGGGCGAGATCACCAATGACCGGATCGCTGCCGAGCTGGCTTCAGTGCGCCCCGAGATCATCCTGCTCAACAATGATGGCCAGCAAGCGCCGTTTCAAGCGCTCCTCGACCGCGATTATCGGCTGGTCTTTGAGGATAGGGAGCACCGGCTTTATGCGTACACGAGTATTGCCAGACAGATTATCGAGTAAAGTGGTTGCAGTGCGGCGCCGGGCCGGAGAGGGAAACCGCTGAAACGGTTGGGAGATGGTTTTCGGCGTGGCAATCACCCCCATAAATGGTCCATAAATGGGGGTGTTAATGAGATGAGGGCGGGATGGGTGACGGGGGGCGAGGATGAGCGAAGGGAGATTAGGATGTGAATTGGGGATTAGGATTAGGATTAGGATTAAGATTAAGATTATGAATGGGTGAGTGGGTCAGGGGCAATTCCGGCCGCCGGCCTGGCCGCGGCAACTCCGGGCGGGCCCTGCCCTTCCCGCTGAATAGCCGGCTGGCAGCGCAGACTTGTGGCTGGCTTATTGCAGTTTTAGGATGAAGAACCGCTGGGGCGCGGTTGGGTCCACGGCATTGGTGACAGTGATGGAGAAATTGCCGCTGGCGGTTGGGAAATTGGTTGCGATGGGAGTCCATTGGTTGAGGGGCAGCGCGGCGTTAGCGCTGCGGAGCACGGCATAAGAATGACCCTGCAACCCGTTCTGCGCATCGAGGACCAGGTCGCGTCCGGACAAATGGATGCCGGCGATGAGCGGTTGCACCGGGTAAACCGCGACCTCATCCAGGCCCAGGTAAGTGGGGTCGTCCTGAAACCCGATGGAGAGGGTAGTGGCCGAGGAGGTGGCCGGAGCGAGCAACTGAATATTGGTCCAACCAATGGCCGGAATATCGAGCTGATCGAAGAGCGTGGTGCCGTTCCAGGCCACGCTGAATTCATTGGGTGCCTGCCCGTCCGGGCTGTCCATCCAAAGCGAGATGAGGTAGGTTTTTCCGGGCGT
>DASYXT010000057.1:0-63851 GCA_035934555.1 Verrucomicrobiia bacterium
GACTTCTGACCTCTGACTTCTGACCTCTGACTTCTGACCTCTGACTTCTGACCTCTGACTTCTGACCTCTGACTTCTGACCTCTGACCTCCGACCTCTGACTTCTGACTTCTGACTTCTGACTTCCGACCTCTGACTTCTGACTTCTGACTTCTGTCCTCTGACTTCTGACTTCTGACTTCTGACTTCTGTCCTCTGCTCTCAGTACTTGCTCGTCAGCTCCCAGGCGCCGTCGGCGTTGCGAAACACTCCGAGATTGTTGAAGCCTAATTGCCTGCTGGCGAAGGCATGCCGGCGCTGCAGATAGCGCAGCAGCTTGCCGATATTCTTCAGGCAGAAGGCCCACGGCTGTGCCGGCGGCCGGCCCCCATGCTGATGAAATGAATGCCGTGCTTCCCGCAAGTACTCTTGCATGTGGCGAGCGGTCTTTTGTGCCGGGTGCTGCCGAAACCCGGCCAGCGGCACAGGGACCGAATAGACTTCGGCGACGCGCGCGAATCGCATCCATAGATCATAGTCACCCGCCAGTGCATAGGCGGAATCAATTCTCCCGCCCGTCTTTTCCCACAGTGACCGCCGCCAAAACGTCGATTCCTGCTGGATGAAAGCCCACGCCGGCCAACCGCAACCCGGCAGTGTGCCGCCGCGCAAAATCAGCCGGCGCGAGAAGCCCGGGTGTGCCTCGCAACGTACCGCCCGACCCTGCTGGTCCCAAAACAGGTGGAACAGTGAGGTAAGCCATTCAACTTGGGGCAGACGCTTCGTCATATCCGCGACCACGGAAAGCGTCCACGGCAGGTACTTGTCGTCAGAGTTAATCCACGCCATCAGTTCGCCGGTGGAACGCGCAAACCCTTTGTTCAGCGCGTCGGCGTGGCCATGGTCCGGCTCGCTCACCCACCACGCCAGGCGCGAGGCGTACTTGCGGATGATCTCGACGCTGCCATCGGTCGAACCCCCATCCACAATGATGTACTCGAGGTTGGGGTAATTCTGGTCCAGCACCGAACGCAGCGTTTCCTCCAGAAACGGCGCTTGGTTGAATGACGGTGTGACGACCGTGATGCGAGGTAATTGCACAGCAATGGCCCTTCAGGCTTTGGTTTGTCCTCTTTGAGCATGCCTTCCGCCAGCTCTGCGGCTATCGGGTGTTTACCTGCCGGGTTTTACCCCATACCTGCGCGCGGTCCAGCCCCGTACGATGCCCGCCAATTACAGCTAAAATGCCATGAGCACCAACACCGTGCCGCATGTGACCGACCGGCAGCGCTTTTGCCACTTGCGCCAGCTAGGGCTGGAGCTCAATCGCTTCTTTGATGTCGGCGCGTCCTCCGGTTGTTGGTCGCAAAAGATGAGCCAGGCCTTCCCCAACGCGACCTTCGAGCTCTTCGAGCCACTGGTGGACTATGTCCCCGACTACCGGCAACGCATGGCAGAAGTCCTGGCCGAGTCTCCAAGGTTCCACCTGCACAAAGTAGCCCTGGGTGCCGAGTGCCGCACCACTATGATGCACATTCCGTCAAAAGCGTTTGGCAGCACCGCGCTGGAAATGGGCGCCGGCGTGCCTGCGGATTGGCGGTCGCTTAAGGTGGAAATGCTCACTATTGATCATGTGATACAGGAGTTTCGTCTTCCTGCGCCACAGGCAATCAAGATCGACACGCAAGGCTGCGAACTAAACATCCTCCAGGGCGCCCGGGAAACGCTGCCGGAGGTCAGCGTGCTTTTGCTCGAATGCTGGCTGACCCGCAGCTATGGCCCCAAAACGCCATTACTGAGCGAGCTCACCCAATGGCTGACTGCCTTTGATTTCTATCTCTGGGACCTGGGCGATGAGTTCCGCGATCCGCGCGGCATTCTGGTTTCGCAAGATTGCTTTTTTGTGAACGCACGCAGCCCCATCTCACGGCTCAGCGCCGAATTGTCGAGGGCTGAACCCGCTGACCCGGAATCAGCCAAGGTTGTTTCGTCCAAGGGCCGTAGTTCCTCGCCGTCGGTGCAGGCGCTCCTGGAGACCACGCCATGAGCCTGAAGCGGACTTGGCGAAAAATGGTCCGTAGCGTTCGCGGGCCGATTCGCGCCGGCATCACGCCCTTAGCGGCCAAAGCCCTCATCCAGGCCGACGCCATCGTTACCACCAATGAAGTGTCCGACCGCCATGGCACCGGCGTCATTCTCGACCGCATTTTCGGCCGCTCCCCTAACGTGTTGTCCATCCGCTCCACCAACCTCTACGGCGAACACCGGCTCGGCGCGGCGCACCTCGTCCTCCCTCACCAGGGCTTGACCCGCACCCAAAGCTTCGCCCGCATGCTCTATGCTCTCAACGGCAGCACCGTCCGGCGGATTCTCTGCGTGCCGTTTCTGCCCGACGAACTAATCTCCGCCGTCGTCCTTAAGGAGCTGTTCGGTGCTCCTCTCTGCACCTTCCTCATGGACGACAACAACTGTTACAGTGCCGGCATCGCGGACAGCCTCATGCGCGAGGCCCTGAACAAGTCCAGCCTGCGCCTGGCCATCTCCCCCGAAATGCGCGATGCGTACGAGCGCAAATACGGCCTGAAATTTTATGTCCTGCCGCCCGTGGTTCGCAGCGAGTCGGTGTGCGCCCAGGCCGAGCCGTTCAGCGGCCCTGCCCAGCCAGCCGCCGCCGCCCTGGTGGGCAGTATCTGGAGCCGGCGCTGGCTCGAGCAACTCCGCCAAACTGTGCGCCAGGCCGGCCTGGAAGTACATTGGTATGGCAATGCGCGCGCGCCCTGGCTTAAAACCTCCCCTCAGCAACTCCGTCGCGACGGTATTCTTGATTGCGGCTTTCTCCCCGAACAAGAACTAACGGAACGTTTGAAACAATATCCCTATGCGCTGATACCCAGCGGTAGCCTCGACGAACACGATGATCGCCCTGAAATCGCCCGCCTGAGTTTGCCCACCCGGCTGCCCTATCTGCTCGCTGCCACCCACACCCCCATGCTCCTGCTGGGGAGCAGACAAAGCGCCGCCGCCAGGTTTATCGAGCGCTTCGACGTCGGCCGCGTCGTTTCGTACGATCCCGGTGAACTACGCCAGGCTGCCATCGAGTTGCACCGCCCCGAGACTCAACACCGAGTTCGAGCCAACGCCGCCCGCCACAGCCCATTATTCTCCGCTGCCGGTCTCGACCAATGGGTTTGGGGTTCTCTGGAGGCCGGTGAGCCCGCGGACGAGCGCTTTGAACAGGCCTTTGCCCGCAAACGCCACGACATCGTCAATTACCTCGAGGCCCCTCCTCCCGCTGACCTGCTGGGTGACTATGTGCTGGTGTATCAGGCGCTCAAGCGGCTTCAACGCCGCGGCTTCGCGCCCGATTTTGTTTTTGACGTCGGCGCCTCGACCGGCGTGTGGTCCGATGTCGCTCATCGCGTGTTCCCCGCAGCCCGCTTTATCCTTGTCGAGCCGTTGCATACGCAATACGCAAAGCTCTCCAATTGGTACTTCAACAAACACCCTGAATTCGAATGTGTGCCGGCGGCGGTTTCCGACCGCGCCGGCTTCGCCCAACTCAACCTTTCCCCAGACCTTTATGGCAGTTCGTTATTGAACCGTGCTGATTCGCGTTGTTGTGGGACTGTCCGGGTGCCGATCCGCACACTGGACGAGGTGACGCGTGAGAAGCGAGTCACCGGCCGCGGGTTGCTGAAGATCGATGTGCAATTTACCGAGCACCTTGTGCTAGCGGGCGCTGCGGAGTTGTTGCGGCAGACCGACGCGCTTATCATCGAACTGTCTCTGTTCCGTTATACGCGCGAGGCGCTGGTCTTCAAGGAAATGTGCGATTTAATTGAGGATTTGGGATTCCGCTATTACGATGACGTGGGCGGGTGGCGTGATCCACGCGATGGCGCACCTTTGCAAAAGGATGTGCTGTTCCTGCGCCAGGACCTGTTCCAGATGCAAGACTCGCCGGATGGGGAACCTTTGCTGGCCGAATCCGAATCTGAACCTGTGGAGGATGTGGAAACCGGCAGTCAGCCGCTTTCACATTGTCACATTTCGCGCTGAACTGATATTCTGTTGCGCATGGCGCGCAAATCAGGTGGCGGACCCAGCCGCGGTTTCAATGATGTCATCGGCCTGGTGCTGATGCTGTTGGCAGTTCTGTTGCTGGCCGCCGTGCTCTCTTTTGACAAGTACGACTTGGCGAGCGTCCGCAATCCCCCCAACCAACCCCCGCACAATTTGGTTGGCCCACTCGGCGCACAATTGGCTCATGCCTCCTTTTTTCTCCTCGGCGTTTCAGGCTACATGCTGCCGTTGCTGGTGGCCTTCGTCGGCCTGGGGTGCTTTTTCGAATCCCTTTCGTATCTCAAGCGACGTTGGCCCTGGGTGCTCATCCTGCTCCTCTCGGTCGTTGGCCTGTTGCACCTGCTCGATCTGCCTTACGCTAACGATACCCACTCGCTCATTAGCCGCGCACGCATCGCCATTGGCGCCTCGAGCATCGGCGGCTTTATCGGCCAGACATTGTGGTCGCCATTTTTCTTCCATCTGCTCGGCCGTGTTGGCGCCGCCATTGTCTTTATCGGCTTGGACCTTGTCAGTTTGCTGTTCCTGACGAATTTCCATCTGGGCGAATGGGTGCGGCAAATTTGGGCGCGCCGGCGTGCTCCCGCCTCCTCCGCGCCGGAGGAGCAAGCGCTTGAAAAACGCGCGCGCGAGTTGCAAAAACAAAAGAAACAGTTGGAGGAGGAAGTCTCCCGCTCCGGTCTGGGCCCCGATTTGAAACCCGTCCCGGAACCTACCGTGCGCGATCTGAGTGTAACCCAATCCAAGGCCTCTCGCGGCAAGAAGCCCGCGGTTGCGGAGCCCTCCAAAACCCCCGCGCCATCCGATGAGGGGGAAGTCATACCTGCCCGCGAGGTGGCAGCCGCGACTACCGCCGATGTTTTGGGCAAGAAATCCGACAAAACCGGCCACGACGGCGCCGGCAAACCGGGTGAAGCCGCTGCCGCTACCTCCCCAGAGGATACCGGCGGCGCCGACAAGCCCACCGATAGCAAACCTGATAATGGCGGAGAACCACAGCCCACATCGCCCGCCCCAGCACAGCCCAGACCCAAACCGGCTCCCAGGAAACCCAAGCCGCTCACCGTCGCTTCCACGCCCCTAATCGGCAATTACCAGTTGCCCTCGTTCGATTTCCTCGCTCACCCCGACCCGACCCTCAAGCCGACCGAGACCAAAGAGGAGTTGATGGCCAACGCGCGGCTGATGCAGCAGACGCTTGCGCAATTCGATATTGAGGTCTCCCTCGGCGATATCACCAAAGGCCCCACTATCACCCGCTACGAACTCCACCCCGCCCCGGGCGTCAAGCTCGAAAAAATCACCGCCCTCAGCAACAACATCGCCGCCGCCCTCAAAGCCGAACGCATCCATATCCTCGCCCCGGTCCCAGGTAAAAGCTCCGTCGGCGTCGAAGTCCCCAACGCCGTCAAAACCAAGGTCATCATGCGCGACCTCCTCGAATCCGAGGATTGGCAGGCCACCAAAAGCAAAATCCCCCTCGCCCTGGGCAAGGACGTTTACGGCAAACCCATCGTCGCCGATCTCAGCGAAATGCCTCACCTCCTCATCGCCGGCAGCACCGGCTCCGGCAAATCCGTCTGCATCAATGCCATCATTACTTCGCTGCTGTACCGGTTCTCCCCCGATCAGCTCCGTTTCGTCATGATCGATCCCAAGGTCGTCGAGCTCCAGCATTACAACATGCTCCCCCACCTCGTCGTCCCCGTTGTCACCGACCCCAAAAAAGTCATCCTCGCTTTGCGCTGGGTCGTCAATGAAATGGAGAAGCGTTACCAAATCTTCGCCCGCGTCGGCGTTCGCAACATCGGCTCGTTCAATTCCCGCCCCAAGAACAAGCCCTTGCCGCAACCCGAGCTCGAATTGCCGCTCATGGTCAAGAAGGAAAAGGTCGAGCCTGGCGCCGAAGGGTTCGCCGTCGAGGTCGATGAAGAAATTGTCGTCCCGCGCGACGAAGACATCGTCATCCCGGAGAAACTCAGCTACATTGTCGTGATCATCGATGAACTGGCCGACCTGATGCTGGTCGCGCCCGCCGATGTCGAAATGGCCATCGCGCGCATCACGCAGATGGCCCGGGCTGCGGGCATCCATTGCATCGTCGCCACCCAGCGGCCGAGCGTCGATGTCATCACCGGCGTCATTAAGGCCAATATCCCCGCCCGCATCGCCTTCCAGGTCGCCGCCAAAGTCGATTCACGCACCATCCTCGACGCCATGGGCGCCGATAAACTCCTCGGCAAAGGCGATATGCTTTATCTGCCCCCGGGCTCCGCCAGGCTCATCCGCGCTCAGGGCGCTCTCATCACCGACCAGGAAATTCAAAACATCGTCGATTTCATCGCGCGCCAGGGCAAGCCCAGCTACGAAATGGAAATCCATCAACAGCTTTCCAAACCGACTGGTGGTTTCGACGAGGAGAGCGGCATTGATGAGGACGAAGAGATTATCCAGCAGTGCATCGAGGTCATTCGCAGCGAACAGAAGGCCAGTGTCTCCCTGTTGCAGCGCCGCCTCCGCCTCGGTTACGGCCGCGCCGCTCGGATTATGGACGAGCTCGAAAACCGCGGCATTGTCGGTCCGAGCAAAGGCGCCGAACCTCGCGACATCCTGATTGATCTGGATGGCACCGGCGCCGATGGCGCTCCGCCTACCCAATAAAAATCCGCGCCACGCGTCGGCCTCCCTCTCCCCCTCCGAGGGGGAGGGTTGCTCCTCAAACCCACAAACAACCCGCCAGCCTCAAAGAGTTGCTGGCACTGTCGCCAGCGGAGCTTGAGGGGTGCGACATCGCATTAATGAACCTGCTCTGTGCGACGGGGCTAAAGGGTGCGGAAGGTTTGGACGTTCAGAAGTGCCTCAAAACTCTGGACGGATGGACGGAACAGATTAAATGGGAAACGCAACGGCACGAGTACCGGTACAATGAACACAAGGCGGACTTCCAAAACTCGTACGGGCGATACCGAATGATGATGCTGGGGACGGTCTTGGCGCAAGACCTTCGCATTCGCTACAACCCCACGCTCGCAAAAGAATTGTTGGACGGGAAGACGCCAACTTTGGGTTGGGCTTCTGACGCCAAGAACTTTTTCATTCATGGACTGCTCGGAGAAAAGCATGAGGGGACATGCGCCACAATGCCGTTGCTTTATGTGGCAATTGGCAAACGTTTGGGTTATCCGGTGACCATGGCCGGGGCAAAGATCCATCTTTACGTCCGATACGGAGAACCGAACGGAGGACACTTCAATGTAGAGGCGACAATGACCGATGGGTTTCTCACGCCACCGGATGAGGATTACAAGACAGGGATATTCGCCAGCACACCGGAGGAAATCCGGGATTACGGCTGGCTCCGTCCGATGAGCAATGCCGAGTTGCTAAGCCAGTTCCTCAATAATCGGGGAACCTGCCTTGGAATTATGAGACGGTATTCTGAAGCCAAGGAAATGTTTTTGGCTGCGGCACGTTATGAACCAGACACACCGCCGTTTAGGGAATCCACACAGCAATTTCTTCACGATTTGGATCTTGCTCCGCTCGGGGACAGGATTGACGATTTGATGAACGAGGTTAAAAGCTTAGCGGTTCCCAATGGGCCACGGTTTGCATATCTCGAAAACCGAAAGGCTCAGGTTCGATATTTCCTGAACAACAATACTAACTTGGCTTCAATGGAACTTGCGGTCAAAGATTTCAAAAGTGAATTGGCTGAATACCAAACCGAATTGGCGTCATTGGGGCAAAGCATGGGCGACCCCGGTCAACATCTTTTGGAACTTTCTTCACTATCGGGGAAACGTCTTTTGCTTCCGGCAGAAGGACTGCCACCGCCCTTAAACCGGGGCGTGTTCCCTCAAGATTATTCGGACTGCATCCGCAACTTGGATTTGGACAATGAACCGCTTATCGCCGATGCGTTATGGGCGCACTACAAAGCGACAACGCCCGATTGGATGGCACAGGCCGCACAACTCACGTTGCACCCGCCGGTACAAGGAAAATCCTTGGAAGATTCCCGTTGACACCGAAACCCGAAATGCGGGATAAAACCCCTCAGACAAAAGGAAAGCCGATGAAGACATTACGCTCAATCGCCCTTGCCGCTCTCGCAACGATCACCATCGTTCCACAATCACACGCTGTCCTGTATTGGGGACGGGCTTACGATCCAAATCTTCAACGTTGGCTCACCCGTGATCCGATTGGAGAACAGGGCGGAGTTAACCTGTACCAATTTGTCCTAAACGACCCCGTAAACTTTATTGACCCATTTGGGCTGAGCGAACGTGACATCAACGTCATTATAAACATGTCACAGCAGTTTATTCAGGACCTAAATCAACAAGGAAAACGCCTGAATGATGGTCATTTGAACAACATGATCAGCTCGGCACAAATGGCACAATCAGCCCTGAACGATGCTCTTGGGAACAAGGAAAAAGCAAATGATATAGACAAAAAGCGCAAGATGGGCTGTGGGGAGCAGGCCGCTGCATTGGGAGCTTTTTTGCGAAATAAGGATTACCGATTGGTGTATGATTGGAAGTTTTTCCTCGTGGAATCAACCGGGGCTGCGGCAGGATCATTACCCGAACCCCATCAGTTCCTAATGGCTCAGTCAGATGACCCGAGCGATCCGATTCTTTACCTTGACCCATGGGCGGGGACCTTCGGCAAAAAGCCACCGCCTATGTGGCGCATCGGCCACATCACGCCGCTTCAATAAGCGGAGCGTTTTAATGCTCAAGTGGATAGCAAGATTCACGTTGCCGGTGCTCTGTACGCTCCAGCTTATTATGAATTTGCGGCTTGCACCGGAAGCCAGCCCACGGAAGGCTCAGCAGTTGGTTGAAGAGACCAGCAATGGTCAGCAGTCCAATTCAAATCAAATCAAAATATACTTGAGTTTAAACGCTTCCGCTGCCTCAAGCCTTCTTATTTACAACGTCATTCTTTCATCTTTGTCAGTGTGCTTCAGCGTAGTGCTTCTCCGAGACGAGGAGCGGCGACACAAGATGTCGCAAGCAGGAGACGGCAATTTAGTGCGTTATTGATGTATTTGACCCTGACAACCTTCATGGTGTGAAAGCCAAGAAGCCAGTGGCGCTCCGAATAGGCATCAACCAGTACAAGAGTGAAGATGCTACCATTAGGATTCTTGCCTGTACGATTAGGCCAGTGACAGATCTTCCGTCGGCAGGGGTTAAAGCCAACAAGCTGATTGCGAGCGTTGGTGGGCCTTCCAAGATCTGCGATGAAGCCAATCAAATGTTTCGACGATTTAGCGTTACGAACGTGAAATTCTTCCATGACTCCTCCGAGTTGAAGGACTATCCCTCAATCGCCGCACTCGGACCACGCTGTACGCCCCTCCCCCCGCTCTCATTAACACCCCCATTCATGGTCCATTCATGGGGGTGTGAGGCCACCTGAGGGACAGTCAACCCTTTCAAGGGTTTTACCTCGCCCGCTCCCTCCTCCCCGCTCACTCCCGAATCTCTGCCTCAACCAGCTTCCCTAACAAAACCAGCGATTCCTGCCACCCAAGATAACAACCTTCCACCGGAATCGCCCCCGGTATCCCTTCCTGCGTCACGTTGAGTTCCGTTCCGCAAAACACCTCCTTCAGCGTTATCGTCGTTTCCATTTCCCCCGGCAGTTTCGCGTCTTCAAACGTGTCCGTGTGCCGGATCCGCTTGTGCGGTTCCAGTTCCACATACCGCCCCCCAAACACGTGGCTTTTGCCGGTAGTCAAATTCGTGAACGACATCTTGTAACTGCCCCCCACTTTGGCGTCCAGGTGATGAACTCGGCCCGTAAATCCATTGGGCGGCAGCCACTTGACCATCGCCTCCGCGTCTAGCAACGCCCGGTACACTCTCTCGGCCGGCGCGCGCAACACTCGGTGCAGTCGGACACTATTTGTTGTATTTGCCATATGTTCGTTTTGTTTTGGTTTCGTCATTATGACGAATGAAAAGACCATTTCAGGACAGCGTGCTATACCTGAAAATTACAGACAATGCCACGCCTGGCTGGCGCTCTTGGCGGCTCTCGAAGGTTGCTGTTTTCCGAGTTTTCCCAATTTCAAAAAGTTTTTCGGATTGACATTTGACCTTTGTTCCCCAAAAATGTTCGCGATTCGGGTGGCGGATCGTTTTCTTCAGCGGGATCCCCCATCCCCACCTCCTTGGCGAACCGTTGCCCGAATCACCTCTCTTTTCATCCCCGCCCACCACCTTTGGGCTGCGCCAGCTTTGGACTGCGCCAGCTTTGGACTGCGCCAGCCCTCTGGCGCTTTTCCCTTCCACCTTCCATCGAAGCATTCAAGCCAAATCCTGCATTTGCTAGCGTGTCTCGATCCCGGCCTTCCCGAGCGTTCGATTTTGGCCGCTGGACCGAAAGCACCGCAAACCTGGTACCGCTGTTTCCGGGGCTGCCGTACTGGTTGAAACCCAAAGCGCCAGAGGGCTGGCGCAGTCCACGACGCTTCGCGAAATAACAATGCACCCTTGCATGTGAGGTGCGCCATTCAGCCAATTCAGCGCCGTTATACCGAAAGGGGTTGCCTCGGACACCAAAGACAACCATATTGGTCCGTGCCAAATCAACGTGCTAAAAACAAGGTCCGCTTGGGTGGTTTTATCGAGCGCCGCCTCTACCGACAGATCGTCGCACGCGCCAAAGCCGAAGGCATGGCCGACAACAAATTCGGATTCGTCCAGCAATTGCTCGAACACGCTCTTGCGCGCCGCAAACAAACCGCTCGCCGCACCAACGCCCGCCGCCGCGCTTCGCCTAAGGCCCGTTAACCGGCCACCCTCCGCGGTTTCGTTACCTTAAAATTTTCCCATGCCAAACCAGCGCGCCAAAAACAAAATTTACCTCGGCGGGTTCGTCGATAAAAAACTCCACGCCCGTCTGGTTCGCGCCGCGGCCCAGGCCGGCCGGGGCGATAACAAATTCGGCTTCGTTAGCGAGCTGGTCGAGGCCGCGCTTAAACGGCGCGGCCGCGTCCGGACCGCCGCCAGGAAAGCTCCTCGGCGACGAGCTTGAGGCACATCTCGAAGGGCGTGCAGCCTGCGGCTCGCGCCAATTTCTGCACCGCCCGGAACGCCGTCCGGCCAAGCTCGACTTCCACGTAACAGTCTGCTGTGCCATTGGCTCCATTTGCCGCGACGGCAGCCGCGCCGCGCCTTACACGCCGCTTTCTCCCGGTTCCCCTCGCCTTTGTGGTTACACTTTTCATGAGCTAAACTATGGGCTGGTTCTTCCCTTGCGCGTATTGAATACACGCCCAGCATCAATGTCAAGGCTATTATTACATTTTTCCCCCTTTCATCTTGGCGGGATTGGCTTACCGTTTTCGGCGTGACGTTGAAAGAGCAAATGCTGGTGCTGGGTGAGCAGGCGAAAAGCGCTTCACGCCAGTTGGCGCGGCTCGACTCAAGCGAGAAGAACCGGTGTTTGCTGGCGATGGCCCAGGCGCTGATTGAGGGGCAAGGCGGCTTGGTCGAAGCCAATGCGCGGGATATGCAGGCCGGGGCGGCGCTGGACCTGTCTGACGCGATGCTCGAGCGGCTGAAACTGGACGGCAAACGGATTGTGGCGATGGCCGAGGGGCTGCGCCAGGTGGCGGCGTTGCCCGACCCGGTCGGCCGCGTGCTGGACGAACGCGTGCGCCCAAATGGGCTGCGCTTAAGAAAAATCAGCACACCGATCGGGGTGGTCGTGATCATTTACGAGTCGCGTCCGAATGTGACGGCGGATGCGGCGGGGCTGTGCTTGAAGAGCGGCAACGCGGTGATACTGCGAGGGGGCAAGGAGGCGAGCCATTCCAACCAGGCGATCGCGCGTTTATTAGTCGAGGCCGGGCGGCGGACGCACCCGCAGTTCCCCGAGTTTGCGATCCAGGTCGTGCGCACCGCGGACCGGGAGGCGATTGCGGAGCTGTTGTCACTGACGCAATACGTGGATTTGTGCATGCCGCGGGGCGGGGAGAGCCTGATTCGCGCGGTGGCGGAGTGCTCGAAGGTGCCGGTGATCAAGCACTACAAGGGAGTGTGCCATGTGTATATCGACGCCGAGGCGGATGGGGCGATGGCAGAGGCGATAGCGCTTAACGCGAAAGTCCAGCGGCCGGCGGTGTGCAATGCGATGGAGACGTTGCTGGTGGATCGGGCGATCGCGGCGAGCTGGTTACCCGGAGTGGCGCGGAAATTGGTCGAACAGAGAGTGGAATTGCGGGCGGAGCCGGAGGCGATGGCGATTTTGCGTCCGGCGCTGGGGAATGGGGCGACGCCGCTGAAGGCGGCATCGGAGCAGGATTTTTTCACCGAGTACAACGATTATATTCTGAACGTGCGCGTGGTGGAGGGGGTGGAGCAGGCGGTGGAACACATCAACCATTTTGGGTCGTCGCATTCGGATACGATCGTGACGGGGAACGAAGAACATGCGAAGAAGTTCCTGCAGGAGGTGGATTCGGCGGCGGTGTATTGGAATGCGTCAACGCGGTTTACGGACGGGGGTGAATTCGGGATGGGGGCGGAGATTGGGATCAGCACAGACAAGATAGGCGCGCGCGGGCCGATGGGGCTGGAGGAGCTGACGAGCTACAAATGGATTGGGATAGGCACTGGGCAAATCCGCCAGTGAGCCGGAGGCGTATGAGTGTGAGGCAAAAATGCTGAGCCGCGCAGGTTGAACTTTTCATGGACGCGACCGCTCTGACGCCTACGACCCGCTCCGCGGCGGAACGGGCAGAGTTTATCCGCGGGCAATTCCCGAGCGAGGGATTGTTTACCGGACACGAGTGGCGCGTATCGCCGGTGCCGTTCCCGCTGGCGCCGGCGCTGAGTGCGGAATTGGAAACCCTGGGGCGGGTGGTGCTCCAGTTCTATCGGGCGGTCAACCTGCTTTATCGCAAGAGCGTGGAAGGCAAGCAGCCGGCCTGGGTCGCCCGCTGGCTGGACCAGGGCAAACCCGAGGAGCTCATTGCGCTGCAACGCTCCCCGGCACTGAAAAATGAAGTGCCGCGCGTGCTCCGCCCAGATTTGCTGATTACTGAGGACGGCCTGGCGGTTACGGAATTGGACTCCGTGCCGGGGGGCATTGGCCTGACCGCCTGGCTCAACCAAACCTACAGCCGGCTGGCCGACCCCGTCCTGGGGGGCGCCGACGGCATGCTCCGCGGGTTCGGCGGTATCTTCGGCGAAGCGACCCAGGTGCACCTGGTGGTCTCAGAAGAGGCCGCGACCTATCGGCCTGAAATGGCCTGGGTGGCCGGGCAATTGGGCAACTCGCGGTTTCATCTGCGCGATGCGGCCTTCAGCGCCTTCGCCCAAGGTGATGCCGTCTATCGCTTTTTTGAGCTGTTCGATCTCCCGAACGTGCCGGCGGCGCGGCGGCTGTTTGAAATGGCTGCGGCGCGGCAAATCCGTTTAACACCGCCGCCCAAGCCGATCTTTGAAGAGAAAATGCTGTTCGGATTGTTGTGGAACCGCCATTTGCACGCCTTCTGGCGCCAGGAACTCGGTGAGAATTTTTTCCGGCGCCTGCAGCGCGTGGTGCCCTACACCTGGGTGGTCGATCCCGAGCCCCTCCCGCCGCACGCTGCCATTCCTGCCCTCGAACTCACTGACTGGCGCGAATTAGCGGCACTTTCACACAAGGACCGCGACCTAATCCTGAAGGTGTCGGGCTTCTCGCCGCACGCGTGGGGCGCCCGCGGGGTCTTTCTCGGCAGCGACCTGCCCCAGGCCGAGTGGGCGGCTGCCGTGGAGGGAGCCATCGCTGGGTTCGCGCAATCGCCCTATGTGCTCCAGCGCTATCGCAAGCCGGCTTTGGTTGAAGCCGAATGGTTCGATTTCCAGAGCAAACAAGCCGTGCCCATGAAAGGCCGGGTTCGGCTCTGTCCGTATTATTTTGTTAGCGGCGAGGCCGAGGCCGCCCGCGCGCAGTTAGGTGGCGTGCTGGCGACCATTTGCCCGGCTGACAAGAAGATCATCCATGGCATGACCGAGGCTATTTTTGCACCGTGTATTGCGGCCAAACCCGCCGAGCGGTGAGGGTTGGCGCCGGGCGGCGGCTGGCATGAAATCCAAACCACCAATCACCTGAAACTCCGGCCCTTCCATGACCCACCCATGACGCTCCCCGAGTACATGCTTTTGGCCTTTAGCTCCCTATTCGTGATCATTGATCCGATGGCGGCGGTGCCGGCCTTTCTGGCGATGACCCCGACCGACTCGCCCGAGCAGCGCATTCGCATGGCGCGCCTGGCTTGCTGCGTTGCGGCCGGCGTCCTGTTGGTGTTCTCCGTTGCCGGACACTGGATTTTTCGGTTCCTGGGCATCACCATGCCCGCATTCCAGATCGCCGCCAGCCTGGTGTTGCTCCTCGTCGCCCTGGACATGCTCCGCGCCCAACGCTCGCGGGTGCGCGAGACCTCCGAAGAAACCGCCGCCGGCGTCGAGAAGACCGACATCGCGGTGGCGCCGCTGGCCATTCCGATGCTGGCCGGCCCTGGCGCAATTTCCACTGCGATTCTGCTGCACAACCAGGCGGCCAACTGGATTCATCGCGCCGCTCTTTACCTTTGCATCGTCCTGGTCTGCGTCGCCTGCTACATCATCCTGCGAATCTCCGCGCGTGGCGCGCGCTGGCTCAGCCCCATCGCCATGAATATCACCAACCGGATAATGGGATTGTTGCTGGCCGCCGTCGCCATTCAGTTCATGGTCAATGCCGTAAACCAAATCCGAGCAGGCTGATTAGAGCGTGGGCTACGGCGCCGATTGCGGGATAGCCGGACCGTGCCACACGCTCCCGCCAAATGTCGTAAGGTAAATGTGCGCCGGATCGGCCGGATCAAACTCCACCCGCTGAATGTTGGAAAATGGCACGGTGCGGAAGGGTTGCCAGGATTTGCCCTCGTCCCGGCTCAGCCACAAACCGGGTCCTGGCGCGCCCTCCGTGAGGGTCATGTAAATCCAATGGTCGTGCTGCGGATGATAATACCCGCCGAAGGTCTGGGGGCCTTTGCGGCCAATGCGTTGCCAGCTTTGCCCGCCATTGGTGGTGCTGTACAGCCCGCCCGAGGCATCACCGCCTCCGGTATCACACGCACCGAAGAGCACCCGGCGGCTGTCGTCTCGTGACACAGAAAAGTCCTTCGGGTAGAGCACTGGGCAAGTTGCGGTGAGCTCCTCCCAGCTTTCCGCTCCGTTCCGCGAGCGATATAACCCCACGCCCGCGCTCATCAAGGGTTGGCCTCTGGCCGGCCGTTTGGCGCAGACCATGGCGAACAGCGTGCCGTCGGCGTGTAGAAACACACGCGAGACTCGCATGTTCTCAGGTGCGCCCAACCCCCGGCTCTTAAGAGTCCAGGACGCGCCGTCGTCGGTTGATTTGTAAACCCCGCCCTCGAACACACCGGCATAGAGCACGCGAGCGCCTTTGGGGCTTTGGGGGTCCAGGACAATCGAAGTGACCGGTTTGAGCGGTAACGCACTCGCCACCTTATCGCCTGCAGGAATGGGTGCTGCGCTGCCGATGGCGCGCCAGGTGGCGCCGAAATCCAGCGAACGACACACGCCCCCCGGCAAGTTATGACCGTGGTGTTCGCCTATAATGTTATCATTGGGGATATCGTGCACATCGGAGAATGCGCCCCAAAGTTTGCCAGGTATCTGTGGATCAAAGGCAATCTCATAGCAGGTGTTTCGCCAAGGGGTCCACGACTTCTGGCTCCACCAAATCCACGAGCGCCCGGCATCGAGCGACCGGGCCCATCCCAGGTCGGTATAGGCAATGTAGTGGCGCCTGGGCTCGAACGGGTCGATGTAATAATGCCAGGTCGTGGTAACCACCAGGCCGTTACAAGCCCAGGCTGAGCCTGGACCCGGCGTCTGGCCCGGCGCGGGATAGCTCGACCCGCAAAACCAGTTCCTCCCGCCATTGTGGGTCACATGGACTTCGTTACGCGCAAGCAGGACCCGCTCGGGATCGGTGTTGCAGATCGCGACGCCGAAGGGCGATTCACCACCCTTAAACGACTGGCCGGTTGAAGCGGTGACATAATCCGCGGCGACGTTGCATTGCTTGAACCGCGGGTCCATGAAATAAGTTGCGCGCCAGGTTTGACCGCCGTCATCCGAACGATAAACCGTATCACTGTGCGGCGGGAAAAACCCTGTGCTGGTGTTGAACACATACACCGTTAATGGGCGGGCGTCGGTAGTCAGTATTTGTTTGTACTGGGAAATCGGCCCGAAAGAATAATCGTCGGCGGGCCTGGTCTCGAGATTTAATCCGGTCCCCATGGCCGGCTCCCAACGTTCGCCCAAATCGACCGAACGATAGACACCGCCTTTGAACAGGCCGTGAGCAGTTTTGCTCCGAACGGTGCAGTATAGCAGGGTGACATCATTGCTCGGATTGGACCCAGCCCCGAACCCCTGCACCTCCTTCCAGGGCAGGCCGCCGGTTTTTTCGGCCCAGCTCTGACCCTCATCGTCGGAACGCCAAATACCCTCTGCCGTAGCGGCGAACAGGCGGCCAGGCGGCTTCGTACCGGCGAAATGAAAACCCAACACCTGTCCGTGCGGGGCGCAAACAGTCCAGGTGACGCCCGCATCGTGAGATATCCAGCAACGGCCATTCCAGGTGCCGGCCAGCAGCAGGGCTGGCGCCCGGGGGCTTACCGCAATTTCGCCGGCTAACGCCTCATTCAGGTTGCCAAGCGGGGAAAAGGTGCGGCCGCCGTCGCGGCTGACTTTGAGCCGTCCGCCCGACGAGGCATAGATGACGTTCGGGTGGCTCGGGTCAAATCCAGCGCGGCACCTTGTGTCTCCGCGCAACTGGGCGTGGTTGATCATGCGCCAATTGCGGCCGCCGTCATGAGATATGTACGCGCCGCTCATGTCACAACTCAGCAGCATGAGATTCGGGTCAGCGGGCGAGATGGCTGTGGCAAACATGGCGCCACCGCCCGAGAGCCCGACCGGCTCCCAGGGGCTGTGCTCTGCGGGTGGTGGGCTGGCGGGCGCAGCGCCGGCACGCAGCAGTACAACCAATGCTGCCACGGGGAAAAAGCTTACTCTAAGCAAACAGCGATATCCGAATGGCATAAGGCGAAGGCGCAAATCACCAATACCCCGCGCGTTGCCCCTGCTTCACTTTGCCTCCAGGAGCAGCCCGATATCCATTTTCATCCCCATGTTCTGCTTCTGCGCGCCCAGGTTCATGCCCATCGCCATGTCCAAATGGGAGTCCATCGTCGCTTTCTGCGGCACCACATGGGTCAAATTCAACATCGTCTCACCCGACGCCGAGCCATTCATCTTTGTGAGATCGACTTTGACCCCTGGCATCGATGGGCTTTCAATTTTCTGATTCGCCGCGTGTTGCGTCGCGTTGCTCTTGATTTTGAGCACGTCGCCCTCCGCCGAGACCAGTTCATAGGTCGCGGTTTGATCCACGGTTATGCCCTGAGACTTTGTCTGCGTGCGCGCCTCCCAGCGGGCGCCCGGACCCAGGGGCTCCTCCGGCAGAGGGACGGCCATGGTGGTTAGGGATTGTTTCATCTGCTCGATCGCCTGGCCCAGTTGCGGGTTGGCCCCGGCCGGCAAACTCATGTCGTTTCCCTGACTGACACCACGGCTCGTAACCTTAAATGAGCCCGAAGTCCCTTTAGTTCCGCCCAAGGCGGTCTTGAGCACATCGGCCATCTGCGGCGGCGCGCCGGGTTCTTCTGCGATGGTCGTGTCTCCCAAGGTCACTCTGTAGGTTATCTCGCCGTCGGCTGATACACTTTCCACCGCCACATCCATATTCATATTCATGGCTGGCAATTTCATTGGTGTTTGCATTTCACCCATCTTCATCTCCATCCCCATTTTCAGGGTCATGGTCACGGATTGCTTGTCGCCCGGCTGCACGTGCAAGCGCAAGACCGAACGCGGCTCGGCTCCGGGCTGCAGCACTTTGATTTGGACGGTGCCCGGCATTGCCGCAGCGCCGGGAGCGGGCGTGGAGCCATCTTGCGAGCCTGGTTGATCGGCCGATGCGGGGGTGGCCGAGAGCGCCGCAATTTGCTGCGCCAGGTAATTGAGCCGAAACGAGACGACCTCCGAGTTCCACGTAGGATTCTTGCGCTGCAGCTTCAGCAACGAACCCTGCGCTGCCTTGTAATTGTCCAGCGCGTTCGCCTTCTGCCCGTGGTCGCTCAAGGAGTCGGCTTTGAGAATGACATTGTATATCTGAACGAACTGTTCGTCGGCGTCCTGCGCACGCGCTGGCGTCAAGCTCAGCGTCAGGAGCAACGCCAACCACAGAAGTTTCGAGGCAAGTACTGGGATGCGCGCGCCGGAGGATCTATCGCCAGGAAGAACCATGGCACGAGCATAAGAAGTGGTTTAGTCATGTCAAATTTAAAAAGCGGCGCGCGCGGACTTCAGTCTGACTTCAGTCCGCAGCGACGTGCCACCGCCAGGTTTTGGACTGCGGCAGCCCCCTGCCGCTTTTCCAACGAGTTGGTTCGATCCTCCCTGGAGCGCGGACTTCAGCTTTAGTCCGCAGCAACTTCCGAAAATCCCGCCATCGAACCTTGCTGCGGACTGAAGTCCGCGCGCCGCCCCTTTAGCTTCCGCCTCGTTAATTCGCGGTTAATTCGCCGCAGGCAGTTCGAGCCAAAACCGGCTGCCTTGGCCGGCGCCGGATTGTACCCCGACCCGTCCCCCGAGGCGTTCGGCGGCTTTGGTGACGATGGCCAGTCCGATGCCGGTGCCTGGATAATCGGCTGCCGGGTCGAGCCGTTGAAACGCCTGGAATAACCTTGGCTGGTCCTGAGCCGGAATGCCGATGCCGTTATCCTCAATCCAAACCCGAAGGGTGTTGCCATTGGTATAAGGAGCCGTTCCTTGTGTTGAGGGTTGCGGCTCAATTGCCCGGCCAGCTTCGCTCCAGATTCTCACTTCCGGTAGTGAATCGGCAGGGACGAACTTCAAGGCGTTGGAGAGGAGGTTAATGAGGATGACATGCAACGACGCGGCATTGGTCTTCACGCGCCCTTCGAGAGGACCCAGCGCGATCTGGGCGCGGCGAAGCATGATCTCCTCGGCCAGCTCGGACTGAGCCCGATCAATCGCGCCCCTCAGGTCCACGACTTCGAATGGCAAATTCTCGCGGTTGGCCGTCACTTGTTTGAGCAGGTCCTCCACCAGAGCGCGCTGCGTGGCCGCGGCGTCGGCAATTCGTTGGGCATACTTGAGGCCATCGGGGCCCAGTTTGGAACCGAATTCCTCGAGCAAGATGCTGGCGAACGCCAACTGCGCGCGCAGCGGTGCCTTGAAATCGTGCGCGAGGGTAAAAACGAACGCGTTCAGTTGGTCGGTGGTTTCCTGGAGCGCGGCGGTGCGCTGCTTGACCAGGCGCTCGAGTTCGGTCTGGAATTGCTTGCGCTGGGTGATGTCCTTCACCGTGCAGTACATCCCTACCGGCACGCCCCCTTTCAGCACCGGTTCGCCCGCGACCCACAGCTCCACGCGCCGGCCGTCTTTCCGGGTCATGGCCGTCTCCAGCTCCGAGTAGCCCGGTTCATGCAGCAAACGTTGGAACTGGGCCATGGTCGCGGCTAATTGGTCCGCCGCGCAGATCTCGGCAAAATGGCGTCCCACCAACTCGGCTTTCGAATAGCCCGAGAGGGCTTCGCAGGCAGGGTTTACCAGCAGGAACCGGCCTTGGGCATCCACCGAAAAAACGCCATCGGGATTTCGCTCAAAGAAAAGACGGTACCGCTGCTCACTATCGTGGAGCGCCTCGTCCAGAACCTTGCGTTGCGCGGACGACGCAGCAGCAGGAGCTGCGGCAGCAATGGGATCAAGCACGTCGATCATCGAGGCAAGGCAATCGGCCACTATGCCCATTGTTCGATAAAACCTCTGCTCAGCTCAAGTAGGGTGATCACCCCACGAAAAAGGTGTGGACCGCTTCCGCCACCCGTTGGATTTGGGCGTCGGTCAGCTCGGGGTAGATGGGTAAGCTGAGGCATTCGCGGGCAGCCTGCTCAGCCACCGGGAAATCTCCGGGCTTGTGACCGAGGTACGCGTAGGCCTTTTGCAGATGCAAGGGCAGGGGATAATGCAGCGCACACCCGATGTGATGGTCCTGAAGGTGCTGCTTAAGCTCATCACGACGTGGGTGGCGTACGACATAAAGATGCCAGGCACTTTGGGCGAATTCCGCCTCGTGCGGCAACTTAAGAGGGGTGTCGGCGAGTAGTTGGTGGTAGCGGTGGGCGACCCGGCGCCGTTCGCGAGTCCAGGTGTCCAAATGTTTGAGCTTCACGCCCAACACAGCTCCCTGAATGCCCTCCATCCGGTAGTTATATCCAATCTCGTCGTGGTAATACCGCTGGGTCGAGCCGTGCTCGCGCAAGGAGCGGGCGCGCTTGGCCAGCGCGGCGTCACTCGTGAGCAGCGCGCCGCCCTCCCCGTACGCCCCGAGGTTCTTGCCCGGATAAAAGCTGAAGCCGGACATAATACCGGTGGTGCCGACGAGCTTGCCTTTGTATTTGGCGCCGTGGGCCTGGGCGGCATCTTCCACAAGGGGTAAATGATGTCGCCGGCAAATCTCCAATAGCGGGTCGAGGTCAGCGGGATGGCCGTACAAGTGCACCGGCATCACGGCTTTGGTTTTGGGCGTAATGGCGCGTTCGACCTGGCGCGGATCAAGGTTGAACGTCGCATCGTCTATGTCCACATAGACCGGTTTGGCGCCGACATACGAGATGGCCCAACTCGTCGCGACAAACGTCATCGGCGTGGTGATCACTTCGTCTCCGGGCCCGAGATCGAGCAAACGCAGCGCGACGTGCAACGCGGAGGTGCCGCTATTAAACGCAACGCAGTGGGTTGCGTCACAATAGCGGGCAAAATCGGTTTCGAACTGGGTGACATCGGGCCCGAGGCAAAACGAGCACTGGTCCAGCGTGCGCGCAATGGCGGCGTTGATCTCCGCCCGCAAAGGTTGCATTTGGGCCGGCAGATCCAGGTAGGGAACAGCCCCGTTGGTGGTGGTTTCGGTTCTCATTCGTGGAAGCAGTTTAAGAAAACCAGTGCGGCCGGACAATTAAGAACTGGCAAGACGGCGTGGAGCGTGGAGCGTGACGGCCGACGCTCTTGGGCTCATTGTGGGACGCTCGAGGCTCGACGCTCGACACTCGCCTGCCATTCGCTCCAATTGTTGCCGTAATCGTGTTCCAAATAGGTTTGGAGATACAAGCGGGCCTGTTCGGCTTTGCTGTTGGCGGGGTCGCGCGCCACCTCAAGCAGGTAAGGCAGCTTGATGGCGTCTGGCCGAGTGAGCAGTCCCGCCAACAGAACGTCCAACACCGGCTCCGGTGTTTCGGCGTTGGTCAACAGTGTTCCAACGGTGCTGTAGTTTGTGTCGGGGATGAGATTGGACGCGAACTGGGCGGCTTCAATTTGTCCCTCTTGCGGCAGCCTGGGATATAGCTGCAACAATTGGTCAGCCTTCAAGGTGCTGTCAAGTTGGGACCCCACGATGCTATCCAGGCGCTCTTGCCAGTTGGTCACCAGGTCGCTGGTTGAGGCGATGCGCGGGGCCGGTGCCGGCTTGGGCCGTGTGCCGGGCGCCTGATGCTGCAGAGGCGGCGAAGGCAAGGGCGCCAAAGGAGTCTCATGCGGCGGCTGTTCGGAGGTGGGCGCGGCTGAGATAGCTCTCGGCTCGGCAATCGTAATTTTGCCTCCTGTGCCCCACCACCCCACCAGCACCCCGGCGGCCACGATCACCGCTGCCGCCACCAGCGCTTTAATCATTGTTACTAACTTTTCCATGCGTTAACTCAATTTGCGCCATAAACCGGTGAAATCAAACCCACCAGAGGCTTAGGGAGAGAACACCGCTGTTGAAGGAAAGTTGCGTGCAGCGGCGGAGGGCAGCGTGGAGCGTGTTCAGCGTCTCTTCACGCTATACGCTCTACGCTCCAGTCATTTGGGCGCGCCGTTCGGGTGCGCATCGCTCAAACCCAGTTCGTAGAGCTTGCTGTACAACCCGCGCGCGGCGAGCAACTGTTCATGGTTGCCGGTTTCAACGATACGGCCGTTGTCCAGCACAACGATTACATCCGCTTTGCGGATGGTAGAGAGCCGGTGCGCGATGCAAATCGTCGTGCGTCCCTGCATTAATTCCTCGAGGGCGGTCTGCACGATTTTTTCCGCCTCGGAATCCAACGCGCTGGTCGCCTCGTCCAGAATCAGGATGGGCGCATCGCGCAGGATGGCTCGGGCGATCGCAATCCGCTGCCGCTGACCGCCGGATACGTTAACGCCTTTCTCCCCCACGTGCGTATCGTATCCGTTGGGCTTTTCTGTGATAAAGCCGTGAGCGTACGCATGCCGCGAGGCCTCCTCGATTTCGGCGTTGGTGGCGCCGGGGCGACCCAACGCGATATTCTGGCGAATGGTATCGTTGAACAAAATCGTCTCCTGCGTGACCACCGCAATGTTAGCCCGCAAGTCGCGGGAGGAAACCGACCGGATATCCGTAGCGCCGATACGGATGGCGCCCTTTTGCGGGTCGTAAAAGCGCAGCAACAGATTCACCAGCGAGGTTTTGCCGGAGCCGGTCCGGCCGACCAATGCGACCAATTGGCCGGGCTGAATCGTCAGATTCACGTTGTGCAGCACCTTTTTTTCGCCATAGGAGAAGGTGACGTCCTCGAAGCGAATCGGAGCGCCATGAGCCTGGAGCGGCTTGGGGTCGGCCGGTTCGGGGAGCGAGGTTTTGGTCTCCAGCAACTTGTAGGCGGGCTCGACGCCGGCTTTGGCCATGGCCAACTGGTGTTGCAACCGGCTCAGATTCTTGAACGGCGCGTAGAGGCTGAATACCATAATGAAGAACCCAAGCATTGTGCCCGATCCTGCGGAGGCGCTGGCCTTTGGGAAAAACGCGAAATAAGCGAAGACCAGCGCGACGCCCAGGCTGCCGAGGAACTCGATCATCGGCCCGGGCAGCTCACCGGCGCGGATGGCGCGCATAAAAAAGCTCGTCACCGCCTGGGTCGCACGGCGGAAATCCTCCAGCATGCGGGTCTCCAGGTTGTATCCCTTGATCACGCGAATCCCGGTAAAGGACTCATGCATGACGTTGGCCAGGCTGGCGAATTTGCCGTGCACGCCGGAATCGGATTTACGGAATTTTCGGCCGAAAACAATAATTGGCACCAGGCAAATCGGGAACATCATTAAGGTGATCAACGTCAGCACCGGCTGCAGGGCCAGCAAGGTCATGACTAACACGACAATTTGAATCGGCTCTCGAATCATCACTCCGAAACAATCCTTAATCGTGGTATTAACCGCCATGGCCCCTTCGAACCGTTGCATCAGGTCGCCCGTACTGGTCCAATTGAAAAAACCCAGCGGCAAATTCATCAGGTGCTCGAACAGCCGCACGCGCAGATCGTTCGCCGCCCGAATTCCCACCCACGACAGCAGGTATGTATTCAGGTAACCCAGAATCGAGCGAAGCAGCATGCTGGCCGGAATGAGCGAGATCACGAGCAACATTCGGGCGGTCGAACGCTGGCCGCCCGGCCGAAACCAAGCCGCCATATTGTCCAGCCTTTTGAGCAGCGGCGCGGGCAGTTTGGCCAACATACCTCTCCGCTTGCGCGGGGCGGCCGACGCGGGTGCACTGGCGCTGAGCCCGGTGCTGTTCGTAAAAACGGCGAGCGTTGTGCCGTTCGTCCCGCCCTGAATCGGAGCACTGGCACTGGCCAACTCATTCGTGGCTTCTGCCGCTGGGGGGAATACCACGTCCACCGCCAGATTGAGCGAGAGCCCCAGGGTCGGCACGAGCGCTCCGGACACGAAACCGCACACCAATCCGAGGAAGAACCGGAACCGGTACGGCCGCGTTAGTTCGAATACCCGTTTGAGATAATCACGCATTAACGTCAGGAAATATGCCGAGCGCGCCGAGGTGAAGAAAGAATTTATTCGAGCCGGGCCGATAACCGCCAGCGGCAATTGATGAAGTCCAGGAATTACCTAACTGGCGAGGGCATGAAACCGAAAGAATTCAACAAATTGCGTACTTCAAAGCGCACCTGAAATGTCGTTTAGGATTCGCCTAGCTCGGCGATTCGCTTCTGGTAATCCACTACGAAAAATCGCTTTCGCTTCTGAACGACTTTGTGCCCTTCCGCGGCAAGCCTGCGTTTCAACCCGGAAATGCCGCCGGGATATTTCGGGTTCAATTCGCCTGCGGCTCTCAGCGTGCGCCAAAAAGGAGTGATCCTCCTTTGGCCTTTTGCTTCCGCTTCCACGGCGGCGTGAGCGGCAATCCATGCGAAAATGCCTGTGGTGATGGGACAGGCGATATTCGCGCCGTGCCGGCGGGCAAGCGCTTCGCGAATAGCATTAATCGTGGTGAGTTTTCCTCTCGGCACGCGGCGCATAAATTCATCCACTTCCAGCGGAGCGGGAATTACAAACGTGCCAGTGCCCCAGCGTTTGCTCTTTGTCTCATCAATCGGACAAACTTTCGGAAAACCTTTGTTGTCCGCCAGTTTTTCCTGCCAGGTTCTCTTTTTTGCGCTCATCGCATCGCGTAACAGGATTTAACAACCAGTCCCGATTCGTTGCAACCCTTGAAGCGCCCCGGCGCCGTGCTCGGGCTTAACCGTCAATCGAGGTTAAAACCCAACGCTTGAGCTGTTGGCCGAGGATTTTGCGCGCCCGGTACAGACGGGATTCGACAGCTTTCGGCGTCGTCGCCAGAATGGACGCGGCTTCCGCTGAGGAGCACTCCTCCCATTCGCACAGGACGAGCGCTTCGCGCAGATAGGGGGGCAAACGATTGACCGCCGCGCGGACTGCCGCAACTCGTTCGGAGGCAAGCAGTGTTTCATTGGGCAGCGCATCCTTGGAAGGGAGGATGTCCTCGAGAGTTTGTTCCGACCCGGTTTGGGTTTCCAGGGCAATATGGGGATGGCGGTTTCGCCAGCGGAGATGGCTGCGCCCAAGGTTTGCGGCAATCGTGTAAAGCCAGGTGGAGAATTTCTTCTCGGGCTGAAAGCGGGAACTTGCGCGAAAGACTCGGATAAAGGTTTCCTGGGCCAGGTCGTTAGCGTCATCCTCGTTGCCAACCATGCGAAAAAGAAAGCGAAAGATACCGGCTGAGTGGCGCTCCATGAGATCATTCAAGGCCGCGTCCTGACCGGCGGCCAGGCGCTCCATATCCATGCGGTCGCGGTCGCGGGATTCAGTGCATTGCTGAGCCATGGCCGCCGTGGTTGGACATCGCGTTTTCGATTTGTTCGTGAAAGCCCAGAGTCAGGCGTTCCATTTCGGCCAGATAACGGCGCCCCTGTTCCGGTGGCATCGCCTGGCTGACCTCGATAAAGTGCTGGAGCATCTGCGCCTGGCACTGGGCCCGGAGTTCACCCAGTTCAGCCAGTTTTTGCCGGGCGCTGGCGCTCACGTTGGTACTGCCTGCCAGCGCTGCCTCCAGTTCTGCCTTTTTGGCGGCTATCCGGGTACACATTTCGGCGCAGCGCGGGGAGTAAAGTTCGTGAAGATTGCGGACTCGCGCCATGTCGGCGTCGGTTAATTTGAACTCCTGCCGGAGCCATTCGAGATTGTCAGCCGGATTGGCCATTCGACTGACCCAGATTTGGCGGGTAAAGAGAAATGAACCGGCAAAAACGGCCGCCGCAAACGCAAATGTCCCGAGCAGTATCAGGAATGAGCGGCGCATATCAGCGAAGTGGATTGGGAGCGACGGAAGCAAGATACCGCTCCAGGGCATCGCGTTTTGCCATTTGGCTCGCATCATGAGCGCCGAGCAGTGAGCCGGCCACGAGCAGCGCCGCGAGCCCCGGTAGAATAAACCGCGGTCGCAAAATCTGAACGACCAGCCGATCGAACCAACCAGTTCTTTGGGAAGGAAACAGGGTTGCCTCGGACTCCTCGATTCGACGCCAGACGCCTTCGGCAAACCGCGGGGGTAAAGCGGGCATCGGGCGCGATTCGTGCAGCAGGGCTGTCAATCGCGCGTTTTCCGCGCCTGAATTTTCACGTTTCATAAATACGCAGACCTATATTGGCAATGGTGGCGAAGTTTCTCAGCTATCATCTTAAGCTATAATACGCCGCCGCCCGCACATTCCCGCAGAATCTCTCGTTGATTTGAGTTCGGCTAATCTACCCGATCTAGGCGCGGCAAAAAAGGCGAAGCTGTTGGCAAAAAAATGTTAAGTCTTCAACGCTAACGCCTTGAGTGGCTGCATTAGGCGCGGTCTTGCCTGCGGGCGTTGGTGCTAGGACATTCTGTTTCTAATACCGGGCCGCACCGGCGGGGTTCGTCAAGGGGCCACCGTTAGCTAGGAATCGCGCAAGAGGTTTATGAGTTGGCCAGACCAGACCGATTCGAAGACCTGCTGTGGCGCCAGGGCCGCGAGACAGCGGGCGGGCCCGTTGGCACATGGCGGCGGGCGGGCATCGACACATTGACACGGCACAACCAGGTGCCGATGGGTGGGTCCCTGAGGCAGCCACTCGTTTTTGGCCGCATAATCCCGGAACAACGCAACCGTCGGCACGCCGAGCGCCATCGCCAGGTGGAGCACGCCCGAATCGCCCCCGATATGCAACCGGCAACCCTGCAACACTGCTCCCAACTCGGCGATGCCACAGTCGCCCGCCAAAACCGTGAGTCGTTTATCGTTGAGTTTCGCCGCCATCGCGGTGAGGCGTTCCTGTTCCCGCCCGCTCTTGCTGCCGCTGGCGACCAGGCGAAGTGCGGGGGCCGCTTCGAGCATCTTTCGAGCGAGGCTGATCCAATGTTCCAAAGGCCATTCCTTCAAGGGACTACTCGCATTGATCGAAAGATGGACCGCGCTAGCCAGGTTCAGTGATTCGGCGTAACGGCGGGCCGGCGCTGGAATTTTCAGGTCCCACGAGGGCGCGCCAACTTCCAACCCACACGCCGCCAGTACTTGCAACCTTTGTTGAAAAACCGGAATGCTCTGCGGCTGCCGCGGCACCCACAACGGGATCAGCCATTTGCGCCAGAAATGATCACGGCCGGCGGCATGCGCCACCCGCCAGCGCGCACCCGTCACCGCTGTGACAAATATCGCGCGATCACCTCCGCTGAAATTG
This sequence comes from Verrucomicrobiia bacterium, assembly GCA_035934555.1. Classification (GTDB taxonomy): domain Bacteria; phylum Verrucomicrobiota; class Verrucomicrobiia; order Limisphaerales; family UBA8199; genus DASYXT01. The sequence goes on from DASYXT010000057.1 coordinate 27,263, forward strand.
AACGCGGTGTCGAACTGCTCGCGACGCAGCGCGCGCAGCAACCCCCAATGCCGCCACCACGGCGGGCTCGGCGCGGTCAGCGGGAACGCCCAGGCGCGAGTGACCGCCGGGACCAGCCGCAGCACCTCGGCGCCGACTGTCGCCGAAATCGTATGCAGTTCGGCCTGGGGGTAATGGCGCCGCAGCTCGACCAGCGCAGGAATCAAGTGCACCGAGTCGCCTAGAAAGCCCAGATCAACCACAATGATTTTGCGGGCTGCGCGGGTGTTGCGGTAGAAGGTGGCCAGAGCGTTCGACATTGAATCCGGAGAGCCTTTAGCCCAAAATCCTCGACCTGGCGATGCAAAAACTTTCCCCCATCTCCGTCTGCATGGTGTCCGGCGCGGAAGCGACTCGCATCGCGCGCACCTTGGAAAGCGTTTCCGGGTGGGTATCCGAAATCGTCATCGTGCTCAATGCCGAGGTGACCGATGCGACGGAAGAGATCGCGACACGCTATGGCGCTCGGGTTTTTCGGGAACCATGGAAAGGATTTGTCGAACAGAAGAATTCCGCGGCAGAGAAAACCACCGGGAAATGGTTGCTGAACCTGGACGCCGACGAGGTGGTGCCGCCCGAGCTGCGCGACGAAATCCTCGCGCTGTTCAAGCCGGGCCTGCCCGCGTGCTCTGCCTATAGTTTTCCGCGGCGCAGTTTTTATTTCGGCCGCTGGATTGGCCATGGTGATTGGTATCCGGATCGTTGTGTGCGGCTGTGGCAACGCGACAGCGGCCGGTGGGTGGGTATCGATCCGCACGCCGGGCTGGAGGTGAGAGGCAAGATCGGCGCGCTGCGTCAGGACCTATTGCATTACACGGCTGACACGCTCAACCACCAGGTGGCCAAGACTGTGCGGTATGCCGACGCTTTCGTGCTTCATTGCGCGCAAACGGGGCGGCGCATAACCGTGGCAGACCTCGCGCTGCGCCCCGCCTGGCGTTTTTTCCGCGCCTATTTCCTCAAGCTTGGGTTTCTGGACGGCTGGCAAGGCTATACCATCGCGTGGCTAACCGCGTTTTATACGTTTCTACGCTATGCCCGCGCCCGCGAGGCGCAAGCCGCCACCAAGGCCAATGCCTGAACACCTGCTCATTTACGAGCCACGCACCGAGGGCCATCATCTCGGCTGGCTCCGCTTCCTGGTCGAGGACCTGCTCTCGGCAAATTATCGGCTCACGCTGGCAGTCGATTTGCGCCCCGAGGCCAAACCCAAATTGCAGGACCATTTGGCTGAGTTTGTTTCTGAGGTACAGTTGATTTCAGCTTACGATGCGGCCGGACGCCGCCACGATGGTGGCCGCGCCGACTCAGTGGGATTTTGCCTCGAACAAAGCGGGGCCGAGCGGGTTTTTCTTGCTGCCATTGATGAAGTCGCGTCGAGTTGCTGGCGGCGCGCCGCCTTGGGGATGTACCCGCCGGATACACTTCGCGGGCGCTTCGGCGGAATCTATCACCGGCCCCGGTTTTTGGTTGCCCCTTGGTGGTCCCCGAATCGCTGGGTGAAAAGCATCGGCTTCCGCCGGGTGCTCCAGGGCGGCTGGCTGCGCCAGCTTCTGTTCGTCGATGAGTTCCTTGCTGCGTCGCTGCGCAAGCAATTCTCCGCTGCGCCTGTCTTTTTCCTGCCCGATGCGTGTCCTGATAATTTCGCCCGGGACAGCCGCACCGCGCGCAAGAAGCTTGGGCTGCCGCTCGACCGGCGCATTTTCCTGTGCTTCGGCACCGGCGCGCGTCGCAAAGGCCTGCATATTGCCGTTGCCGCCTGGTGCGGGTTGCCCCCGGACGAGCCTCCGTTTCTGTTATGCGCGGGCCAGTTGAATGCGCAGGGCAACACCTCGCGCAGCCTGGAGAAACTCGTGAAACAGAACCGCGCTGCCGTGCTCGACCGCTATGTGTCGGCGGAAGAAGAGCCGCTTTGCTTCGCGGCGGCCGATATCGTGTTGTTGCCGTATCTGAACCACTTTGGAACGAGCGGCGTGTTGTCGCGCGCCATGGCGGCCGGCAAAATGGTCATCGCGTCCGACGAACAACTGCTGGGGCAACTGACCCGCACCCACGGGGTGGGCCTGCTTTTTCCGTCGGGTGATGTGATGCAGTTGCGCGAGTGCATCCGCAAGGCAGCCGGCATGAGTACGGCCGAACAAGCCTCCTGGGCGACAGCCGCAAGACAGTACGCAGCCAAGTACTCGCGCACGGCTTTCCGCGAGGGCTTGCTGATTGCGCTTGGGAACGCCGCAAAGTAGGGTACGCGTACGCTGTTAGATGATGAAAACACCACGAGGATCGGTTCGGAAATCCCGCAGCGCCGATGACGCAACGGTTGCGTCGATTCCACTCAGCCAAGCCTTTGCCAGGTCTCCTGTCATCCGCCTTCTTGCGGAGCTGGCGTAGTTGCGTGAGAGTCGCCCACCTTAACTCCCGACTCAGCGGCGGCGGGACCGATGATCAGTGCGTCAAGCTCGTCGCCGGGTTACACCGACGCGGTTTGAATGTGCGGCTCGCGGGCCCAGCCGAGGCGGAGTTGGCCAAGGTCGCCCGGCAATTAGGCGTGCCATTTGAAGGCACCCCGACCGAGGGGGCTCTGAAGCTAGGCTTTGTTCTCAGCGCAGCGAGGCTTCTGCGCCGCGAACGAATCGACATTGTCCATGGCCACCACGGGCGGGATTTGTGGCCGACCATCCTGGCCGCGCGACTATCGGGTGTCCGGCCCAGAATCGTGCTGACCCGGCATCTGGCCAAGAGCCCCAGCTCCTGGCCCAGCCGGAGGTTCCTCCTGAGTCACTGTGATGCGCTCATCGCCGTCTCCTCGTTTGTCGCGCGGGTCCTGCGTGAAGGCCATTACGAGCCGGGCTCCCCTGAGCGGGAGCGGCGGGTGCGTCCACCCCTGCTGGGAGATTACTCCAAGATTCACGTCATCCACGGGGGTATTGATACCGAGCGTTTCCATCCGCGTGAAGTTCCTGCCCAACGCCAGGAGTGGCGACTCGAAGCCGGACAGTTCGCGTTCGGCGTGGTCGGCGGCTATGACCTGCCGCGAGGCAAAGGCCAACGCGAATTCCTGCGCGCCGCGGCGCAAATGCGCCAACACGCGCCGAACGCGCGCTTTCTCATCATCGGCCGAGGCACACTTGGACCGACGTTGGAGCAGGATATCGCGCAGCTTGGCCTGAGTGGCGTCGCCCGCCTCACGCCGTATTGCCACGACATGCCCGCGGCGATGAATGCGCTCGACTGCCTGGTCCATCCGCAAGTGGGCACGGAAGCTTTCCCGGGTGTGGTGCTGGAAGCGTTCGCGTGCGGGCGGCCAGTCATCGCTTCGGCTTTGGATGGCATTCCCGAAGCCTTCGGTTTCGGCGGGCGCGGGCAGTTGGTACCGGCCGAAGATATTCAGGCGCTGGCTGATGCTATGACGGCACAAGTGCATGAACCACCCCTGACTGCAGCCGAACGACAAAACCTGCACCAGCGCATTGAAAGGCAGTGTTCAGTGTCGGTGATGGCCAGTAAGGTTTTCGACCTTTATCAGGTGCTGGCGCCGCACTCACCGCGCGATAAACTCACGGCTCAGGGATAGGCGTACCCAGTGCCCTCGGCGGACGCGAACGGCCGACAAAGCCGCCCAGCACCAATACGGTCAATACGTATGGCAAAATTTGAATGAACTGCACCGGGACAGGCTCCGAACCCCACAACACAACACCTTGCAGCCGGATTTGAAGGGCATCGGCAAAACCAAATAGCAGGCACGCTAACGCGGTCGGGACAGGCTTCCATTTGCCGAAAATCAACGCCGCCAATGCCATGAAACCTCGCCCGGCAGTCATGTTACGTGAAAACGACGAGGACAACAGGATGGACAAAGCTGCACCGCCGAGCCCGGCCAGTGCGCCGCTGAGCAGTACCGCCGCCCAACGAACTCGCCGGACGCCAATGCCCGCCGCCGCCAGCGCGTCCGGGCGCTCGCCGGCAAACGTGGTCCATAAACCCGGCCGCGTGTATTTGAGCACAAACCAACTAAGTGCCACCAGCACCCAGCACAAGTAAAGCGGCGCGGAGACGAACCGTTCTTGCAGGGGAATCGTCGGAGTTGAACCAGTCACGTCATACAGGAGCTTGCAAAAAAATGGGGTCAGGCCCAGGGCGAGCAGATTAATGGCTGTGCCGGCGACGATTTGATTGGCGCGCAAGTTGATGACAAACAAGGCGTAGAGCGCGGCTAGGAACATTCCGGCCAGCACTGCGCAGCCCGAGCCCAACCAGGGCGAATGCGAAGCATAGGTTCCAACCGCGGCGCCGAACGCGCCCACCAACATCAAGCCTTCCAGGGCAATGTTGATTACCCCGGCGCGTTCGCTGAATAACCCACCCAACGCCGCAAAGACCAGGGGTGTCGAAACGCGCAGCGTCGAAGCGGCCAGAGGGAGTGCAAAGGGGAGGAGGTTCAAGTTATCAGGTTGTCAGGCGTTCGAGTGGCGCAGGGGCGAGGCCAGCGTCCGTCTGGCCAGGACTGGGCCTTTTGATCCAGGTCCACAGTCCGTCTGCGCAAACACACAGGATTACCAGCCCCTGAAACACAAGGGATACTTCGCGCGTCACGTGGTCGGTTTCCAGGTCCAGCGCGGTTGCCCCTTTATGCAACGCTCCGAACAGCAGCGCGGCAGCGACAATGCCCGCCGGATGGTTGCGACCCAGCAGTGCCACGGCGATGCCGATGAAGCCGTATTCGGGCGAAAAATCCAATCTGAACCTGCCCGCATTGCCCAGCACCTCGCCGATTCCCACCAGTCCGGCCAGCGCGCCGGCTGCGGTCATGGCCAGTAACCGGATTCTGGCCGGGTTTATGCCGGCACTCTGCGCTGCCGATTCGCTTTGCCCTACCACGCGCAGCTCGAATCCCAGCGCCGTGCGCCAGAGAACAAACCAAACCGCCAGGGCCGCCAAAAGCGCCAGGGGCAACGCCAGGCTCACCGGCGCACCCGCAAAGCAGGCGAACTGATGCACCAAGTAAGAGTTTCCGACGGGGCGGGTTTCGGGGTTTTGCGATGCGGTGTTTCTTAGCAGGTACAGCGTGACGTAACTGGCGAGGCCGGCGGCGATAAAATTCAGCATGATAGTATTAATCACTTCATGGCTGCCGCGGCGGGCGCGGAGCCAGCCTGGGATGGCGCCCCAAAACCCGCCGGCAACCAGCGCACCCACGCTCGCCGCCACTACCGCCCAAGGGCTGCCCAAGCCCGGCCATACTGCGCCGATGGCGGCCGCCGCCAGGGCGCCCATTAACAATTGGCCCTCCGCACCAATGTTAAACAGACCGGCATGAAATGCGACTGCGACCGATAAGCCCGTGAATACCAGCGGCGTGGCATAAAACAGGGTCATCCCCGAATCATAGCGGGAGCCAAAGGCCCCTCGGGCGAGGATGACCAACACGTGCCAGGGGTTCTCGCCGGCTATCCACGTCACCGCCAGGCCCAGGCCCAACCCGAGGCCCAATGCCAGGCCGGAGCGCAGCAGCGAAAAGCCGAAGGCAGAAAGTCGAAAACCGAATGGGGACCCAAGGCCGGAATTCGAAAGGCCGATTCTCGTCATGCCATTCGCGCCTGTTTGGTTTTTTTCGAGTTCCACGTTATTTCGCTGCCGGTGTGAATCTGGCTGAATCTACGCCCCACCCATTTTCAACCCGAGTTCGCGTTCGCTGACCTGGCCACGCCCATACTCGGCTAGGATCCGGCCCTCGTACATCACGAGGACGCGGTCGGAGAGCACGAGGATTTCGTCCAGATCGGAGGAGACCAGCAGGATGCCGGTACCGGCGTCGCGCGCGCGCAACAGGCGCCGGTGAATGAATTCGATGGCCCCCACGTCCACGCCGCGGGTTGGCTGGGCAATCAGCAACACGCTCGGTTGTTGCTCCAACTCGCGCGCGAGGACCAGCTTTTGCTGGTTGCCACCCGAGAGTTTCTCGGCCGGCAGATCCGGGTTCAACGGGCGCACATCATAGCGCTCCATTTCCCGGAGGGTGCTGGTGCGCACCGCCGCTCGCCTGAGTAACCCCAAGCGGTTGAACTCAGCCTGGCGCTGCCGGCCGAGCAGGAAGTTATCCTCGATTGACCAGCAAGGAACCAGCCCTTGCTCGAGGCGGTCTTCTGGAACGACTCCGATCCCCAGAGCGCGGATGCGCGCCGCCGGCCAGCCCGTCACATCTTGCCCCAGGAACTTTACCGAACCGCTGGTGCGACAGTGGGAACTGGCCGGATTGAGCAGCGCGCGAATCAGGTCCGATTGCCCATTGCCTTCGACCCCCGCGAGCCCGACCAACTCGCCGCGGCGGACCGAGAAAGTCACATCCCGCAGCCGAGGACGCTCCGCTGGGCAAATCTTTGGCATTCCGCCGTGCCTCCGCGCTGCCCAGGAAGACCTAGTGAAATGGTGAGCCGCGAGCGTCAGGTGGGACACCTCGATGGCAGGTTCGGCTTTGGGATGGCCGGCGCTAACCTGGACTTGCAGGACGGCTTTGCGGCCGACCATCAGGTCCGCCAATTCCTGTGGATTGGTCCGGGCCGTCTGGCGTTCACCCATTACCCTCCCCGCGCGAAGAATGGTGACGGTGCCGGTGAGTGCCATCACCTCCTTGAGCTTGTGTGTCACGAGCAGGATCGTCTTTCCCTGGTCTCGGAGCCGGCGCAAGTTGCTGAATAAATCGCTGGTTTCCTGCGGCGTTAACACGGCAGTGGGCTCGTCGAAAATCAGGATTGAGGCGTCCCGAAAAAGTAGTTTTAGAATTTCGACGCGCTGTTGCATCCCCACCGGCAGCGCCTCGACCGGCCGTTCCCAATCGACAGCTAAACCGTATTGGGCCGAGAGTTCCTCCAGGCGCCGGCGAGCTTCCGTGCGGTCAATCAATCCACGGCGACGCGGCTCGGCGCCCAGAATGACGTTGTCCAACCCCGAGCAGGGGCCGGCCAACAGAAAATGCTGATGAACCATTCCTATCCCGGCGGCAATGGCGTCGGCTGGGCTGCGCCAAATACATCGCCGCCCATCCAGCCAAACACTGCCCGCGTCCGGCCGGTAAAGTCCGAACAAAACTTTCATGGCGGTGGATTTGCCGGCGCCGTTTTCGCCCACAATTCCGTGAATGGACCCGCGCGGCACACGCAAGGTGACTCGCTCATTGGCCAGCACATTGCCGAACCGCTTGGTCACCTCGCGCAACTCGATGGTGCCCATGCTCGTCGGCCGGCTTTCCTCCTGCGCGCTCACCGCCGGTAGTAGTCCGGAACGACCAGCTTGCCTGCAAGGATCTCGGCTTTGAGTTCCTCGACCCGGCGGCGAACCGGTTCCGTCAGCAGCTTCGCGTTATATTGGTCAACGGAGTAGCCAACGCCGTTGTTGGCCAAGCCGAAGTGGACAACGCCGCCTGTGAACCGGCCGGCCTTGGCTTCCTGGATCGTGACAAAAACTGCTTCATCAACGCGCTTGAGCATGCTCGTCAGCACGTGGCCGGGTTTGGTCCAGTCCTGGTTGGAATCGCAACCAATCGCAAGCTTGCCGCGTTCCTCGGCGGCATCGAGCACGCCCAGCCCGGAAGCGCCGGCCGCGGCAAAGATAATGTCAGCCCCTTGATCATATTGGGACAACGCGAGTTCCTTTCCCTTCGGCGGGTTGTTCCAGGCCTGGCTGGTGAGGCCGACGTAATTGGCCAGGACGCTGATGCCTGGCACGACTTGTTTCGCGCCGGCCGCGTAGCCGAGTTCAAAGCGCCGGATCAACGGCACGTCCATCCCGCCGACGAACCCGATCTTGCCGGAGTGGCTCGACAGGGCCGCAATGGCGCCGACCAGGTAAGCGCCCTCGTGTTCCTCGAACAACAACGAACGCACATTGGGCGCGTCCACCTGGGCATCGACGATTGCCAAATGCGCCTTGGGAAATTGGGCCGCTACTTTTGTCATGGCCTCGCGCTGGGAAAAGCCAATGCCGATGAGGAGGTCGAAGTCGCGTTGGGCCAATGCCCGCAACATCGGCTCGAATGAGTTGTCATCGGAGGCCTCGACGCACTTGAGCATAATGCCCAGCTTGCTTTTCGCCCGCAGCGCCCCTTCATACGCCGAGGCATTGAAGGACTTGTCATCTTTCCCGCCGCGGTCGAGCACTAATCCCACCCTAAACTCCGCAGCCAAAGCTGGCTTCACCAGTCCAACCCACGCCAGGCTCGCCACCAGAAATAGTGCGGAAAAATTATAGCGCGGGCGTCTCGCGGTGGCGATCATCGCCCCATTGTTGCGGGAAAAAATTGGCAGGGTCAACAACGGCCTGTTACGGAGAAATCAGCAACAAGCGGTGTCCCTCGGATAAGCGGAGCATTAACAAGCGGTCTTCGTGGAACACGCGGCAGCGGCGGCAGTACTTGTCGCGAACATCCCGGCAGTCGGTGCTTTGATACCCACAGAGGTGGCATAGGATTGAGGAGTTGTCAGCGGCGACTGTGTAATACCTGGACGAGCGGTCCTTTAACCCCGGCGACACCAAGCCCCGTCCCTGTTTACCCGGCACGCGCCCCTTTCGCACTGTGCCAATTGTCGTTCCGGTTTGGGAGCGTCGTTCCATACCGCCTCTATTCAACGTCGGCCCGCGCGGCAAAAGCGCAAGTCGAATATCGTAGCGCCAGGTAATCGGTCACTGAGGGTGGACGGAAACACGCACCGCGGATATTCTTAGTCTTTTCTAACGCCTTGTGCTTAAATTTGCGCGAATCGCGGATGAAACTCGCCCTCAAAAAGCTCCTGTTCACAGGAATCGCACTGCTGGCCCTCGCGCGCTTCGCGTCTCCCATCCAGGCCGGCGAACTTACCGTCTTCGCCGCTGCGAGCCTGACAGATTCGCTCGAAAAAATTGCCTCGGCTTACGCGAAAACTTCCGGCGCAAAGGTCATCTTCGACTTTGGCGCCTCGAGCACGCTGGCGCGGCAAATCGAAGAAGGCGCTCCGGCCGACATCTTTTTCTCAGCGGATGAAGCGAAAATGAACGCTCTGGAGAAGGACAGCTTGCTCCTGAAGGGAACCCGTAAGAGCCGGCTTTCGAACACGCTGGTGATCGTCGTCACGGCCGACAGCCCATTGAGAATCACCTCGCCCCAGGACCTCGCGGGCCCATTGGTCAAGCAGATCGCGCTGGCCGACCCAGCGGCTGTGCCCGCCGGCCTCTATGCCAAAGAATTCCTTCAAAAGCAAAACCTCTGGGGCGCGGTGGAAGACAAAGTGGTGCCGACCGAGAACGTCCGGGCTGCGCTGGCGGCGGTAGAGTCCGGCAACGTTGAAGCGGGCATGGTTTATCAAACTGACGCAGCCATCTCGAAGAAAGTGAAAATCGCCTGTCGGATTCCGGCCAGCGAAGGCCCATCGATCAGCTACTCGGTTGCAATCATCAAAGGGTCTCGCGATATCGCTGCGGCGCGAAAGTTTCTCGAGTATCTCAATTCATCCGCAGCGGACCGTGTATTTGAAGCCTACGGGTTTATCGTCCTAAAATGATGGATAGCACTGAGTGGCAACTGGTCGGGTTCACCGTTTGGGTTTCCATTCTTAGCACTTTGCTCATCCTTCCATTTGGGCTGGGCATCAGTTGGTTGCTCGCGAGGCGACAGTGGCCGGGTAAATCCCTCGTCGAGACGCTGATTTCTTTGCCGCTGGTCATGCCGCCAGTGGCGACGGGTCTCATCCTGCTGAAACTGCTGGGGCGACGTGGCCCGTTCGGAGGCTTTCTCCACGAGCATTTTGACGTGGACATTGTTTTCACGTGGCGCGGCGTGCTGGTTGCGTTGTGCGTGATGTCATTTCCGTTATTCGTGCTGTTCGCGCGCGTTGCCTTCGAGGAAGTCAATCCACGCTTGGAACAAATTGCGCGAACCCTTGGTGCAGGCAATTTTCGGGTGTTTTGCACCATCACTTTGCCATTGGCGGCGCGAGGCATAGCTGGCGGAATGCTGTTGGCCTTCGCGCGAGCCCTGGGTGAATTTGGCGCCACCATCATGGTCGCGGGCAACATCCCGGGGCGCACTTCCACGCTGTCTTTGGCGATTTTCCAATCAGTTCAACTCGGCCATGACACCCATGCTTTTCGGCTGCTCGGCGTATCGGTTGCGCTGGCTTTCGCGGCGGTCTGGAGCAGCGAATGGCTGTTACGCAGAAAGGCACGCCTAAAGTGAAGCTGCTGTTACAGAACGTTTCCCTGCAACTCGCTCCATTTTCGTTGGAAGTGAGCACCGAACTCCAGGGCCGCATCACCGTGCTCTTCGGACCCTCCGGCGCAGGCAAAACCTCCCTGCTGGACCTCGTGGCGGGATTGCGCCGGGCGCGTTCGGCCTTTATCCAACTCGACGACCGAGTGTTGACGGACACTGCGCAAGGCATTTCGGTCCCTGCCCGAAGCCGTGGCATCGGCTATGTCCCTCAGGACCTGGCGCTGTTCCCGCACCTGTCGGTGCGCCGGAATTTGCTCTATGGGTCGAAAGCTAAACGCGAGGGCAACCACGCATTGTCTTTCGAGCGTGTGATTGACGTGCTGGAAATCCAACCGTTCGTCCGGCGTGATGTGGGGGAGCTTTCCGGTGGTGAAAGGCAACGGGTGGCCCTGGCGCGGGCGCTGCTGGCATCACCGCGGTTGCTGCTGCTCGATGAGCCGCTGGCCAGTCTGGATGCCAGCCTGAAAACACGCATCATCCCGTACCTCGCCCGCATTCGTGACGAGTTCGGCATACCGATGATTTACGTCACCCACGACCGTCACGAACTGCTCGCTCTGGCCGATGAAATGGTGGTTTTGGTCAATGGGAAAGTGGTCCAGGCCGGCCCGGTACGGGACGTGTTCAACCGGCCTGCCAACCTCGCCGTTGCCGGCCTGCTGACGGTCGAAACGGTGCAACCGGGACGGATCGTCAAAGTGTCGGACGAACTTGTAACCGTGAGCGTCGCTGAGGTTTTGCTGACCTCGGCCGAGCAAACGTTGCCGGCGAATACCCTCGACGTCTATGTGTGCATTCGAGCCGAGGATGTCATCTTATTGAAGGGCGGCTTAAGTCCGAGCAGTGCGCGCAATCGCCTGTCAGCCACCATTCATTCCATTGCCCACGAAGGCACCCACATGCGAGTTGATTTGGATTGCGGTTTTCCACTCACAGCGATCCTAACCAAACAGGCTTGCGAAGAACTCGCGCTGAAGCCCGGCAACCCAGTGACGGCCCTGGTCAAAGCGCCCCACATTCATCTGATCCCGCGGTGAGGCAAATGGCCGCGAAAGAACAAAAAGATCGCAGAGGGAAGATGGAAAAAGGCGCTCGTTCAATGTTGGATATTGGCCTTTCTTTCAGCGGAGGGTCGAGCCGATGGTGATACCGATGGGAAAAGCGCCAGAGGACTGGCGCAGTCCAAAAGCTGGCGCCCCACTCGGCGTCCAACGGCAGGTGAAGCATCTCACGCGTAATGCTGGCGTTGCTATCTCGCGAAGCGTCTTGGACTGCGCCAGCCCTCTGGCGCTTTCATCCCCTCAGTTACCTCCGGTTCAACCGAACCTGAAAAACACTAACCGTAGGTCGCCGGTCAACTCCTGCTCCGAAGCGGCATGAGGCCGAAATGCAGGCCCAGCCAGACTGGCATGGCAAAAACGGCGATCACCGCCAATCGCTCCCAGGTCCAATCCAATGCGTGGGCCTGGATGGGGTAAATGGTTATCATAAAATAATTGCTGAACCGGGTATGCCCCAGAAATGAGGCATAACGGGGATAGCGGCGGCGCAGGCCGCTATAAAGCGCCACGATACCGAATACCAGCACCAGCCCGGTCACGACCAGGTTGATGGGCGGGAGCGCATTGGTTGTTGGGTTGCCGGTTGTGGACCGCACCGCCGCCTGGTGAAGGTACAGCCACTGAACACCGGCCCAAAGAAAGCTAAACCCGGTCTGGATGGCCGTGCGAAAGCTCTTCTTGTCGGAGGTCAATTCACTCAGGAACAGTGCAAAATAGAGCGGCACAATCCCCCAAACCAGTGTTAGTTGCTGGAAAGGGGTCCGAATCAGCAAGCCAAAGACCGCAAGATAATGTTCAAGCATCACGCTCGTCCCAGCATAACCAACCTGCACGTTGGCAAGCAATCGAGCGCGTAAATGATCGCCGCGCCACGCTGGAGAAGCGGCTAGAGCACGCAGCCTTCCTGAATCGGCTCCGTTGGAGCCGGTCAGGCGATAACACCGTGGGCGACTTCGCCGGACACGTCGGTGAGGCGGAAGTCCCGGCCCTGGTACCGGAACGTAAGGCGTTTGTGGTCAATGCCGCACAGATAAAGCATGGTGGCGTGAAGGTCGTGGACGTGCATTTGCTGGCCATCTTCGAGAAATCGGTAACCCAGCTCGTCGGTGCTACCCCAGGTAAGGCCGCCCTTGACGCCGCCGCCGGCCATCCAAATTGAGAACGCGTTGATGTGGTGGTCGCGCCCCGAACCCTGGCCCATGGGTGTGCGCCCAAATTCCCCGCCCCAAATTACGAGCGTATCGTCGAGCATGCCGCGTTGCTTGAGGTCAGCGACCAGCGCGGCGGAGGCCTGGTCCACCTCCTGCGCGGCAACCGGCATATCGTGGGCGATATTGCCGTGGTGGTCCCAGGCGCGATGGTAAAGCTGGATGAACCGCACGCCGCGCTCCGCCAATCGCCGCGCCAGGAGGCAATTCGAGGCGAACGTCCCTTCGCCCGGGTGCTTCACACCGTATAAATCGAGGATGTGTTGGGGCTCGGATTTCAAGTCTGCCAATTCGGGCACGGAACTTTGCATGCGGAAGGCCATCTCGTATTGGGCGATGCGGGTTTCAATTTCGGGGTCCATCTGGCGCTGGTCGAGCATGCCGTTGAGGCGCTTAATTTCCTCGATGACCTGGCGCTGGGTGCTTTGGCAAACGCCCTCGGGGCTGCCTACATAGTGAACAGGGTCACCCTTGGATTGAAAAAGGATGCCTTGAAATTTGCTCGGCAGGAAGCCGCTGGACCATTGCCGTGCCGAGACCGGCTGGAGCCCGCTCTTGCCGGCGGAAGTCAATACCACAAAGCCCGGCAGGTTCTCGGTTTCAGCGCCAAGGCCGTAGAGCAGCCATGAGCCCATGCTGGGCCGGCCCTTAATTTGTGTGCCCGTATTCATGAAGGCGTGGGCCGGGTCGTGATTGATTTGCTCGGTGTGCATCGAGCGCACGATGCAAATCTCATCGGCCATACTTGCGATGTGGGGGAAAATGTCCGCGATCTCCTGGCCTGATTCGCCATATTGCCGGAAATGGGTGAAGGGACCGCGCGCCTTGAGGACGGCGCCTTGCAACTGAGCCAATTGCTGGCCGCGGGTGTAGGAATCGGGAAAGGGCTGCCCATCGATCTGCTTCAGGACGGGTTTATAATCGAAGCTTTCGAGGTGCGATGGGCCGCCGGCCATGCAGAGGTGAATCACCCGCCGGGCACGCGGCGGGAAGTTTGGCGGGTTGATGACGCCTTTCCAGTGTTCGACTTTGCGTGGCTCGGGCGCTTCGTCAGCCACCGCGTGCGGCAACAAGCAAGCCAGGGCGATGCCACCCAACCCATAGGCGGCGCGATTGAGAAACGAACGGCGATTGATGCTGAGCTGGAACGCTGGTTGATCGAAAAAAGGTTTCATACGTCAATAAATCGTAATCGTCTCGTGCAGGTTCAGGATAACGCGGCAGAGCTGTGTCCACGCGGCGACCTGCGCGGGCTTTTCATGCTCAGGCGCCGGTGCCAGGCCGACGTGCAATAGCTTTTCGGCATCGGCTTGATTTTGTTCATACGTGTCGCGCTGGCTCCCAAGAAAAGCCAGCAGCGACTGGCGTTCCCGCTGGGTGGGCGGGCGGGCCAGGGCGCGGCGAAAGGCGCGCTCGAGCCGCTGGTCGTCACTTTCGTTTGCCGGTTGCAGCAACCGGGCAGCCCAGGTGCGCGCGCATTCCACGAACGTCGGATCGTTCAATAACGTCAGCGCCTGCTGCGGTGTGTTGGACACCACGCGACTGGCGGTACATTCCTCACGAGAAGGAGCGTCAAAATTGGCCAGCATCGGGTGCAGGAAAGTGCGTTGCCAGTGCATGTACACGCCGCGACGGTATTGCTGGTCGTCCTTGTCGGCAGAGTAAACCCGATCGGGGAACTGCAAGTTGGCATAATACCCGGCCGGCTGGTATGGGAAGATGCTGGGCCCGCCGATGTCCGGATTGAGCAGGCCGGAAATGGCCAGCGCATTGTCGCGAACGAACTCGGCTTCGAGGCGCTGGGGCGATTGGCGAGCCAGCAGCCGATTGTTCGGATCGATTTCCTTCAACTCGGGTCTGCCCCTCGAGCTCTGCCGATAAGTCGAGGACAGCACCAGCAGCCTCACCATGTGCTTCAGGTCCCAGTCGTGCGGGGCGGATGGGGACAAGCCGGCGTCGGGGGAGCATTCCGGGTGCATAAACTCGCAGGCGAGCCAATCGAGCAATTCCGGGTGTGTGGGCCATTCGCCTTGTCCACCGAGGTCATCCACCACCGCCGAGATGCCGGTGCCAAAGAACTGCTTCCAAAGCCGATTCATGACCGCGCGGGCAGTCAGCGGATTGTTCGTGGAAACCAGCCAGCGCGCCAGGTCGAGGCGGGTCAGGCGCCGCCCCTCGGGATCGGGAGGTTGCGGCAGGAAATGCGGCACGCCAGGCTTCAGGATCTCGCCGGTGTCGTCTTGCCAATTGCCACGGTGGAGCAGGCGGGTGATGCGGGGTTTGGCCCGGGCGAGGGTCACGAGCGTAAAGGCGCGGCCATCGCGGCATTGGTCAATCCGGCGTTCGAGCGCCCGCGAGTCGGCAAGGAAATCGGCATCCGAGCCGGTGCTGAGAAGAAAGGTCAAGCCGGCCAAATCCGCGCTGGATTCTGATGGCTCCGGATTGGTGTGCAGCGCGGCCGCCAGGGGTTGGCCAATGCCTGCGTCGAGCGGCTCAAGGGCGGCAAACGGCGAAACTGAAATCCGAACCGAGGCGATCGGCAGCTTGCCAAGGTCCAAGTCCAACGTATCGCCTGCTTTCGCTTCGGCTGGTTGATCCAGCAGCCAGACCGCTGTCTGCCTGGCGTTCGTGGAGGTGAGCCATTCCTCGGCCACGCCCAGGATGGGAGAGCCATTTGAGTATCTCTCCTTCTTGTGGTCGGCATCAGCAAAATCAAAATGGACATGCGCTTTCTTGTCCCCGGACTTTAGGGTCGCCGCAATCTTAATGCTCGTTTGCTCCGGCTCAGGCGCATCGCCTTTTTTGTCGGCTTTTTCGGCAGGAACGATTTCAACGCGAATCGCGGCAATGGGCTCGTCCACGGGCAAGGTAACTTGCACATTTTCTCTCGCGGTGTTGCCGAGCACGACGGTTCCGTCGGTCTGAACCGTGAAGTTTGTTTGAGCTGCTGGGTCGGGCTTCTCGGTGTGAATCGCGACCTTGGGTGCAGGCGTGGCCCAGCCATCCGGATGTTGTTCGAGGAAAGCCAGGCTGGCCTTGCGCCAGGCCTCGAAGGTCGCTGCACGCGCAGTATCCGCCTTGAGTTTCGCCGCAGCCCGCGCGTCCAGCGCCGCCTGCTGCGCGCTCAACCTGCGAAACCGCCGCGCCATATACGAGTTCTCCACCTCCATTTGAGGCGGAAAGGGGTCGTCATTGGCGATGCCGCGCAGTTCCGCATTGGGTGTATAGCCGTAATCGGCGTACACACCCCACTGCTGAATATCGGCAAAGAAAGCCTCCATCTGGTAGAAATCTTTCGACGTGAACGGGTCGTACTTATGGTCGTGGCATTCCGCGCAGCCCATCGTCGAACCGAGCCACGCCATCGAGACGGTGCGCACCCGGTCGGCTGCATACTTGGCCAGATACTCCTTGGCCTGCGCGCCGCCTTCGCGCGTCACCATGTTCAGGCGGTTAAACCCGGTCGCGATGCGGGATTCGGTCGTGGGTTGTGGGAGCAGGTCCCCTGCCAGTTGTTCGACCGTGAATTGGTCAAACGGCTTATCTTCGTTGAACGCTTTGATGACGTAATCGCGATAAGGAAAAATGTTGATGTTCTGATCACCATGGTAGCCGACGGTATCAGCAAAGCGGACCACGTCCAGCCACGGTACCGCCATGCGTTCTCCGAAGTGCGGCGAAGCCAGCAGGCGTTCCACCTGCCGCTCATAACTGTCTGGGCGAGCATCGGACAGAAACGCTTCCAGCTCCTCGGGCGTCGGTGGCAGCCCAACCAGGTCCAGGCTCAACCGGCGCAGAAGTGTCGCCTTGTCCGCTTCAGGCGATGGTTTGATGCCTTTGCTCTCGAGTTTGCGCAGGATGAACGCGTCGATTGGGTCGCGCACCCAACCCGGAGTCCTGGTGGGAGGCGGCGTCGCGCGTTTCGGCGGCACATACGCCCAGAACGGCTCATATTTCGCTCCCGCGGCAATCCAATCCCGCAAAGTCGTCTTTTCGGCCGCCGTCAGCTTCTTGTTGGACTCCGGCGGCGGCATGATCTGTTTGGGGTCCGTCGAGAAGATGTGCTGAACGATTTTGCTTTGGGCCGGGTTGCCGGGCACGATCGCTTTGTGCTCCAGCGCCACCTCGCGCAGGTCCAGGCGCAGGTTGGCCTTGCGGTCTTCCTTGCCGGGGCCGTGGCAGACGAAACAGTTCTCTGAGAGGATTGGCCGCACATCGCGGTTGAATTCGACCTCGCCACGAGTCAGTTGCGGAGACGCCATTGCTCTCGCCAGTAAGAGCAGGGCGACAATGGCCGCAGGCCTGGGGGGACGGTTCATGCGATATTCGACGGACGCAGCCAGCCGCTTATTCGTGGGAGGGCGCAGTGGCCAGAATTCGGCTGCATAATGCAGAGTATAACATTTCCCCAGGGAAGGGACAACCGATCACAACTTGACCGCCGGATTTAAAAGGGGACGCGGAACATTTGACGCAAAGACGCAAAGGCGCGAAGCGAGCGAATAAAGAGCAATCTTTGCGTCTTTGCGCCTTCGCGTTAGTCAGGTATCGCGCAAAAAAATCAGCAAATGGATTTGGCGGAGAGAGGGGGATTCGAACCCCCGGTGGGGTATAAGCCCACTCACGCTTTCCAGGCGTGCGCGTTAAACCACTCTGCCATCTCTCCGCCGCGGGCTTCAATGTGCCGAACGGTCCGCGGGTACGCAACTTTTTTGCGGCGCACGCGCGGTTTGCCGCAGCAGCCTGGTAGCGGAATGGTTACGTCCCGGCCGGGACGGCAACTGATTCGAGGTAATCCTGCACGGCCGACGCCAGCAGGAAAAAGGGTGTCTGGAATTCGGGGCCTTGGGTGGGCAACTGCCCACGGCCCTTTTCGACGCGTTGCTGGATGCCCTGCACGGCGAACAGAAAACTTAACGCTCCGGGGATATCCCGTTGGATGCACGCCCGCGCCGACTCGGTCGTGGGGCAGAGCAACAGGCTTTCGGCGAAGCTCACCGCCGAGGGCAGGGAAATGGGCAAGTCGCCCAACTGCTCCCAACGGCCGGTCAATTCCTCCCGTACGGCGCCACAAAAGCGCATCACCTGAGCACAGAACTCGTTCCCTGAAACTATGGGCGAAGCCGTCTTCACACGAAACAATCTAGAACGCGCCTGAGCGGGCAACAATGCGCTCAAGTACTCATATGGCTCGGGGAGAGTACGGAAGCCGGCCTTTATTCGCGCAAAACTTCGACTGGCATTTGCCCTCACCCTTGCCTACTCTGACCCGCTCGCGGCAGCCGCGGAGCGCGGACTTTAGTCCGCAGCAATATCCGGATGGCAAATCTGCCCCGATTTGCAGGCGTGCAAGCAGTTTGATATCGCTGCGGACTAAAGTCCGCGCTCCACCGCGAGTCGTTTGTCTTGGGCTTTATGACCAGCGCCGAAATACGACAGTCATTCCTGGATTTCTTTAAATCCAAAGGGCACACCATTGTGCCCTCGTCGAGTTTGTTGCCCGATTCTCCGAACCTCTTGTTCACCAACGCCGGGATGAACCAGTTTGTGCCGATCTTCCTCGGCCAGCGGGCCGCCGATGTCTCTGAATGGCCTGGGGCCATCCCCGGCAGCGATACCCGCGCCGCCGATACCCAAAAATGCATCCGCGCCGGCGGCAAACATAACGACCTCGAAGATGTCGGCCTCGACACCTATCACCACACCTTCTTCGAGATGCTCGGCAACTGGTCTTTTGGCGATTATTTCAAAAAGGAAGCCATCGAATGGGCTTGGGAATTGGTAACTCAGATCTGGAAATTCCCCGCCAACCGTTTGTACGCGACCGTGTACAGCCCGGACAAAACCAAAGGCGACCCGAGCACCTTCGACCAGGAGGCCTACGACTTTTGGGCGGAGAAATTCCGTGCGGCTGGACTGGACCCAAAGGTGCACATCGTCAGCGGCAACAAGAAGGATAATTTCTGGATGATGGGCGACACCGGCCCGTGCGGTCCGTGCAGCGAGTTGCATGTCGATCTGACGCCGCAAGGCGATACCCGCGGGCGCCTGGTCAACCAGGGCAGCGCCGAGTGCATCGAAATCTGGAACCTGGTTTTCATCCAGTTCAACGCCAACCCGGACGGCACGTTCACGCCGCTTCCTGCCCGGCACGTCGATACTGGCATGGGTTTCGAGCGGGTCACCGGCATCATTCAAAACACGCGCGGCTTTAAAGATTTCAGCCGCGTCATCTCCAACTACGAGACCGATATTTTCCGGCCGCTGTTTGATAAAATCGAAAAGCTCAGCGGGAAAAAGTATTCCTCGACCCTGCCGGCCGCAGGCACGATTGGAACCACGGAGCAGGAGAAAATAGACGTCGCTTTCCGGGTCGTGGCCGATCACATCCGCACCCTCAGTTTTGCCATTGCCGATGGTATTCTCCCTTCCAATGAAGGCCGAGGTTATGTGCTGCGCCGCATCCTGCGCCGCGCCGTACGCTATGGGCGCTCGTTGGGATTCCACCAGCCGTTCTTTTACAAACTCGTCTCGGTCCTGGGGGACAAGATGGGTCACGTGTTCCCTGAACTCCGCGCCAAACAAGAGCATGTCGAGGAGGTCATCCAGCGGGAGGAAGAGGCGTTTAATAAAACGCTGGATCGCGGCATCGGTGTATTTGAAAAGTATGCTGCACGCTATTCTGAGGAGTCGTATAGCGGGCAGGAGGACCCCGTCTCCTCAACGACACTGAAGTTCCATAAGACTATCTCCGGCGCCGAGGCATTTGACCTTTACGATACCTACGGCTTTCCTCTCGATCTTACCGAATTAATGGCCCGCGAACGCGGCCTCGCTGTGGATGTTGCTGAGTTCAACAACCTCATGGAACAGCAAAAGGCTCGCGCCCGTGCCGCCCAGAAGAAGCAGGTCATCGAACTCTCCCAAGTCGAAACCAACACGCCCACCGAATTCATCGGTTACGACAAACTGGAGGCCCAGGCCAAGGTGCTCGAGGTCATTGGCGTAAAGGACAAAACCGCCGCCATCCTCGATGCTTCTCCCTTCTACGCTGAGATGGGCGGCCAGGTCGGAGACACCGGCCAACTCACCGCCGGCGCCGACCTCTGGCGTATCACCAACACCCAAAAGGCCGGCAATACCTGGCTCCATTTTCTGGGCGAAGATGCTCCACGCTCCTCGTTCCACGGTCCTGATGCTCCCCGCGCACCCGATGCTCCTCCCGTCAGCGCCGCAGTCACTCTCACCGTTGACCGCCCGCGCCGCTACGCCATCCAGCGCCATCATACCGTCACTCACCTGCTGCATTGGGCTTTGCATGAAGTCGTCAGCAAAGACGCCGTCCAGAAAGGCTCGTATGTCGGACCGGACAAGCTGACCTTTGATTTCAGCAGCGCCCCGCTGAGCCCGCAACAGGTCAGCGATGTCGAGAGCCTGGTCAATCAGCGCATTCTGGAAAACGCCGCGGTCTCCTGGACGGAAGTCAAATACAGCCATATTCGCGAGCGCCAGGACATCATGCAGTTCTTCGGCGAGAAATACGGGGAATGTGTGCGGGTGGTGCAGATCGGCGGCAAGCCAACCAGCCTGGACGGATACTCGATGGAACTTTGCGGCGGCACCCACACCCGAGCCACCGGCGAAATCGGCTTGTTCCGCATCGTCGCCGAATCGGCCATCGCCGCCGGCATTCGCCGCATCGAGGCTGTTTCCGGCCTCGAAGCCTACCGCCGCGCCAATGACGAGCTTCGGTTGCTCAAACAACTGTCGCAGAAGGTCAATTCGCCCATCGCGGAGCTGGAAAAAAAAGTTGAAGCCATGCTCGCCCAACAACGTGAGCTGGAAAAGCAGCTCAAGGCCATGCAACAAAAGCAAGCAGGTCAACTGGCGAACGAGTTGATGCAGCGTGCGAAAAAAATCGGCTCAATTGCTGCCATCATCGAGGACCTGGGCACGGGCGAGGGTGACTTCCTGCAATCGGTGGCCGACGCGTTGAAAGGCCGGTTCCAAGGCGTTGTCGTGCTGGGGGCGACTTCGCCAGGAGGCGTCGCACTCGTCGCCACTGTCTCGCCGGACTTAACCAAACAGGTCCAGGCGGGCAAGTTGATCCAAACCATCGCCCCATTGGTCGGTGGCAAAGGCGGCGGACGCCCCGATAACGCCCGTGGAGGAGGGAAGGACGCGGCGCAGTTGAAAGCGGCGCTGGCGAGGGCGGAGCAGAGCTTGAGGTCGTGAAGCGTGAGGGCGTGGAGCGTAAGAGCGTATGGGGCACGCTCCACGCTCCCGGCTCCCCGCGTTTACTGCTTGGGCGTGGACTGCGCCGGCACTCCGGGGGGCGCCCCGGCAGCACCGCCCATCCGCTTCATCATCGCCTCTTGCATCATCGCCATCATGCTGCCGTACTTGGTTAATCCCGCGGGCGGCTCGAATTGCGCCGCATCCGGCTGCGCCAAATTCACAGTCTTGAACAGCATCGTCATGGTGCTGCCGTGCTCATTGACTTCGATCTTAACCGGAAAGTTTTTCAAGTCGGTTGCGTTCCACACTACCGCTTCGTGCGGTCGGCCATCCTTATCAGTGACGGTGGCCTTGTTCTTGATGCAAGCATGCCCGTCAACGGTTTCTTTGCCGACTTCCGTGGTTTGAACTTTGAAATCGTCGGGCGAAACCGTCGCGTTTGGGTTGGTAATGGGCATTTCGACATAACCATTCAGGCCGGGATAAACCATGTACTGCACCTGTTTGTCAGGTCGAGAAATGGCGATCAGTTTGTCCATGCCCATCGCCTTCATCTGGGCGGCGGCGCCCGGCGGCATCTGGGCGCTCTTGGCTGCGGCCATGTCCAACTCGAACCGTGATTTGCCATGATCGAACGCTATCTTCCCCGGCAGTGTAGTCGGGATTCCGCCCATCGTTTGCATCTCCAACTCGGCGGTGAAGGCGGAGTTTTCACCAAACAGCTTCGCGGTGCTCGGGCTGATGCTGGGACCGCCCGCCATGCCAGCCGGCCCGGGTTGGCCTTGCGCTAAACTCAGGCATAACCCACCAATAAATAAGATTCCGAATGTGCTTTTCATTTTTTTACCCTTTCGTTGCCTGACCAGTATCAGGAAGTTTCGGAAGATGCTAGCGTTTAGGACAATTTCTGCAACGGCTACAATCACCTTGCCCTCGAACCGATCTGGAAAGCCTTGAACGGAACGCTCGCCAGCCGGTCAAATCTCAACAAACTATAATACAATGAAGACACTGCTCGTAAGCTTCGCACTCGCGGCCTGCACTCTGGTGGCCCAAGCCGGCAATAGCACAACATGCAAAGACGGCTGCTGCGCTCAAACCAAAACGATGGCCAAGGTGCCCGCTCACTGCTGCATGGACAAACAAACCGCGGCCAGCAAGTCCTGGAAGCAACTCGCCAGCAAACCCGTGCTCAAGACGCCTAAAGCGGCCAGCCTCGCCGGCTAAAGCGCCCTTCGCGCTCACACCAGGCATTTTCGGGTATAGTGGACTTTGTATCTGCTTAGCGCACGTCGGGTCCCTGGGCTCCGGGGACAGGCGTATTGCGGGGGGCAGTGCCGGCGTGCGGGCCGGATGTCCTTGCCGCGCGCGGTTTTGCTTTCCCAACCTTGCCGGTTCTGCCATAAAGGGCCACATGGGACACACGCAACCGGCTCATCCATTGGCCGATTCCGGCCTGGTGCTGGCGCCCCTCCATTCCCCGATCGACACCGCGCCGCTGCGCGTTTGCCTGCTGGTCCGCACTGAAGCGACCCCTGCCCATGGCCCGTTCGTACTCCAGCGCGAAGTGCCGGGCGCTCAGGTCTTTCTCGGCGCGGTGTGCGACGCGGCGGCCCGCATCCAGGATTGGGTCGAGGTTTGGGTGCAGACCATCGAGTTCCGCGACCTCACTTTTTCGGGATACCAGGAGCGTCTCACCAATAATGTGTTCGATCAGCGCTGGCGCGCCGAACAGGAATTGGCCCTGGCCGCGGTCCCCGACGCGGTTATTGTCACCGGCCTGGAGGTACAGAATCCCCGGCCCCTGCTGATCAAACGCCGGGCGGCACCCGCTGGCGCCATCATCGTGCCGACCGAACCGAGCGCTTGGAAACTCTGTCAGGACGATGTTCTGCTCGAGTCGCTGGGTTTGCCTGCCTACAACACATCTCCTTTCCGTTACCTTTTTCAGCCGGAAACCGATGGCCCGAAAACGTTTCTCGCAACTGCCGCCGATGCGCCAGCCAACGCACATGTCCAGGGACTGGAGCGGCTGAAAAGCGCGCCAGAAGTCACGGAGGTATTCAATGCCCATGCGGGACTGATCCGCGTTGTGCGCTGCAGCCCGCTGGGTTTGGAAGAGTACCTGCAAACCCTTGAAGGGCGCCCCTGGCAAAGCCTTGGGCCGGGCGGGCGGCGCTGGGTTCGCAACGATGTTTACGCGGAGTTTGAGCGCTGGTCGGCCAAACCGAAGGGCTTGCCCTTTCTTTTACATGGCGCCGGCACACCCGCCGAACGGCTCAATGAGATTTTCTTCCTCAAACTCTCAGCCCTGCTCGGCATGTTCAAACAGGTCCGCGCTTACGCGTGCGCTCAGCAATTGCCGTTGTTGAACCTGTCCCCGGCCAGTTTTAGTTTGTACCTGCCGGAGGTCGGCGAGCAATTCCCCGCGCTCTGGGCCGCACGTTGCGCGCTCAGCAAACCGGGCCAGGCTCATCCCCTGAAGATCAAGTCCACCGAACAAAGATATTTCCTGCGCCTGGGCAAAGTGGAGGCTTCGGCTTATTTGCCCGAAGGGCTGGGGGCGCATTCATTCGGCATCGGGAGCATTCGCCGCCGGAACGTCGTCGCCGAAGCCGGCGGCACCGTTCTGGAAGGTACGCTGGTTGCCGAGGATTATCTCGGCCTGGATCCGCACGATCTGCTCTGGTTCAAGCTGCCGATTGGCGAGGACCGCGTCGAATTCCATGCCCATGTCTATACCGCCGAAGCTGTCGGGCCAAAAGAAGCGCGGTTTCGCACCGTGCCCGCGAAACTGCCGGAAAGTGTCGTGGCGACCCTCCAGAATACCGGTGCGTTCGCCAAGGCCCCTTACGAAGTGTGGCCGTTGCTCAGCTCGCCGTGCGACCTGCATTCGCTGGGGATCATTGCCATCCGCGCGTTGCTGGCTAATAGCCGCAGCAACCTGCCGGTGATTGTCGATGACGTGCTGGGCTTGGCCCGCCGCGTTGGCAAAGGCGATGCCACTGAGCTGCCAGCGACGCTGCGAGCCGCCCTGCAAACCGAACCCAAACTGCTGGAGTTGATCAGTCCCCAGCGCCTGCTCGAACAGGAATGGACCGCTGAAGAGGCCTGCCGCCAAATCCATTGGGACTTGTGGTTGGATGCCATCGCGTGGCTGCTGCGCGTTTTGCCCGGCGCAGGCCTGCACTGTTACTGTAGGGACTTTGGCGACGTGACCCCGCTGGCCTTGGAGAAGGTTTTCGATGCGCCCATTCAGGATCTCGAAAACCTCTGCCTGCGCGTCCGCAGCGTGTTAGCCCCGACCACCGCTGCCAATGACGAAATTGCCGGGGCGATAACAGAGTTCCTCATCAATGTATAGGGACAGCACAAACCGGCTTGATTTGCGCCTTGCGCCAGCCGGTTTATCTGCTACAAGCCCCCTATGAGCGACAATTCCACCAAAGCCCTGACCCTGGCTGAACTGCCCGAATTGCGCCGGAAAACGGAGGCCGTTTCCAAATTTCTGCAACAACAGATCGCCGGACATCTGGAAACTCTGCGCCCTTTGTTCGCCCCCGACCGCCTGTTCGGCAAATACGCCGGTGGCAAGACTGAAGTCTCGGGTGCCGAACGAGCCCTGACCGAGTTGCAGCAGAAGTACCGCCCATTTACGAGCCGGCCCTACGACCTGCCCAGCGACCTTGAAAACAACTGGCTGGCTTTGATCGGCAGCGCCCTGGACCTGCATCCCTGGACCTACGAGTACCAGGCGCAGGGCAAACTGATCACCATGTCTTCGCCGGTGCGATGGGTGATGAATTACCGCACAAACTATTCGCTGACGCAGGTCAAGACTGCTCTCAGCGGCAAGGAAACCGCCCGGCCGGAATATCTTCGCCAGTTTGTCGTCAATGCCCTGGTGCTACAGTTAGTGCTGAGCCGTAACCCGGGTCTGGGCCAACTGTTCCAGGACCTGCGCTACGAGCTGAAGACTGAGGCGCCTTCGGAATTAAAAGGGCTGCCGGTGGTGACCATCACCTCGTGCCTGACCTCGTTCCGTCCGGCGGACGATCTAATAGTCGCCGCAACGGCATTCTCGGGTGTGCCGGCATTCATCGAACTACTCGATTTAGATGCGCTGCAAGCGCCTCGCGACCTGCTCAAGGAAAAGCTGGAGGATCTCGTTAAGTAGAGTCTCGGATGTCGGTTGCACGGTTAGCGAACTGCGACTTGCCACAGGAGCAGGGCAACCCCCACCAGAGTAAAGATCACGGCGAGCAGCCGATAAGTGCGAGCAGGCGAAATCCATTCGCGTTTGGCCCTTACGAACGCACCGCGAGCTGCGAGCGCATAGACAACCCCCACGACGAGGAAAATCAGCCCGAGCCAGGAAGGTTTGATCATAGGCGGTCCCTCGATTCAACGAGCAGTCTGCGGTTTGCCGGAGGCCGGCGCAGCGGCGGGTGCATGGGCCAGCAAAGCGCTCTGGCGGTACGCCGGGGCCGCAATGTTAAACAACGGCTGGCCCGGATTGCGAATAGCTAATTCCAGGGCAGCGGCGGCGCGTTGATGCTGCCTTCCTTCCCGCAGCGCGTTCTGCAAGCACTCTGCGCTGATTGGTTTGCCCAGTAAGTACCGCGACCCGGGAGAAAATTGACTGCGATGCTGTTCCCACCATTTGCGAATGGCGTCGGGGTTTGGCCAGACCAGGTCCGCGTCCGGGTCTGGTTGGTACTCGAGGCCGGTGTCCTCCGGCACTGGCGGGCGCGGCGGCGAGCCATTGCGCAACCGCTCCATGACGAAGTCCGCTCCGGTGATAGTCTGGAATGCGTCCGCCGCCGGGCGCAAGGTCTCGGGCGCGGCCATGCGTTCGAGCAGCCAAGGGATAAGCGCCGGGTCGCCCATAGCTGCGGCCGCGCAGATCGCCAATCGGAACTGGTCCGGGTTCCTCGCCAACTCCTTCTGGCAGGCCAGCGCCGTGGTAGGCTCCATGCGCCGAAACAGCATCTGCGTTGCCCTGTTACCCAGCGGCCCTGCCTCGGCCAGGAACTGACGCAAACGACCCAAACTACCGGCATCGCTGCCGAGCAGTGCCAGGGACCAGGCAGCCCAAAACGAAACCGGCTCGGCTTCGAGGTTGGCGCGCAACGCCGAGGCAAGCTGGGTTTGCGCCAATTCCCCAACGGCCCGGCAGGCGCGAGCCCGCAACAGGGCGTCGGTGTTGTGGAGCATCCCGGCCAATTCGCCATTGAGCGGGAGTCGGTGAAGGGCAGCGCCGGTGCAGCCGATGCGTCGCAGCACGGAAGAATCCGCTGCCAGCAAGGTGTGGATAGTTTCACGCGCCAGAGCAGGCTCAGCCCAACCCAGTGCGGAAGCAAAACCGCGAACCAGGGCCGGATTGGCCTCGGCGCGTTTGACCAAAGTCATGAACTGTGATTCTGCGCCTGTTTCCAAGGTCAGCACACCGGCGGTAAACGCCTCGCCGGGGTCCTCCCATTGAGCTACTTGCATGCACAGGTCCCACCCTTCCGGCCCGGAGATCCGCAAGCCGTCGAGATGGGCTTCAAGCCGCTCATCCAACTCCGCGAGTGTCACAAGGGAGAAAGCGGGGTTGCGGGTAGCCAGATTCCGCCGTGCCCACAACAGGCCGGCTTCTTCCCAATGCTGTTCGATGATGTCGGGCACCAGCATAGCTCTACTCGAAAGGCGCGAGTGGCTGACCTGTCGGGGGCGGCTGCGTTTCAAGATTTCCGCGGACCACTTTTTGGTATGCGCGCACTCCCGGCAGGTTCACATAGGGGCAGGGGGGATGATGCTGCAGGGTCAAAGCGGAATCGCCAGGGTTGATCCAAAGTAACAGTCCTTTATCAATCCAGGGCTGGAGATCGAAGTCCCAAGTGTCGTTGGCCGAACGCCAGCCTTTGAATTTGCCTTGTTCGTCAAAGACGTCATAGGCTTGGCGGGCCCAGGGTTGGTGTAATAGAGCGGCATCCACTGGCTTTTCGCTAAAGTAAGCTATTAGATAGGCGGTGAACCCAGGCGGCAGATTCAGCGATGAAATGACAGCCTTCATTCCAGGCACGCCCGTCAGCAATCGTGGCACGACGAACGGGACGCCCGGGCCGGGCAGGATTTCACGGATGCCTCGGGTTTCAATCGTCTTGGGCTGTTTGAAATCAATTGCGCCGAGCAGTACGCGGAAGTGGGGGCAGGCATTGGGTGGTGGATACTTAGCGAGAGCGTCTTTAAACCACCAGGGGCCATCAAGCCCGTTGGCGTCCAGCGCATACTCCAGTGGCTCGACACAAAACGGGCAGCGACTTACCGGCACGAAGGGGAGGCGTTCGGCATACTCGGCCAGCAAGGCATCGCGTTCACGGGCCTTTTCCTGGAGTTGCTGGATGGTAAACTGTTGTTTGAACGGGCCGGAAAGATCGCGGCGCACCGCATCATAGCGGTCTAGCAGTTGCCTGCGTTGTTCTGTTGAGAAAGCTGGGGCATTCATAATGAGGTTAAGCTCCTAGTATTTGGGGTTACCAGAGCCCTTGCAGGCATAGTAATTCTTTACGTCTTCATCCGTCTTGAGCCGGTAAACGCTGCCGTCTTTTTCAAACGCGGTAAGCGGTGACTCGATTTCCTTGAATTTGATCGGAGTTTCACCGGGGTGCTGTTCCAGGTAGTCAGCGTAAGCGGATTGGGGGCCGTGCATAATGCGAGGCGGCTCACCACCACTAGGGAGGCCCGAGTTGAGCGCTTCCTGAATCCCTTCACCCTGGCCGGCGACGCGCTTTCCGTCGGCGCCTATAATATCCATCATATCATAATCGCCGGTCAACTTCGGTTCTCGCAGCAATGCGCGGGGATTCTCAATGATCTCCCCTGCTGGCGGCTTCGCGTCGAGGGTGGAAACAAGCCCGGCCAGATCCTTCTCTCCCTCTGGCAGATTTGATTCCATAAAAGTCTTCGTGAGCACGTCGTGGCCTTTGGAGGGTACGCCAGCCTCCAAGTGCGGCAAACAGGCGGGATTGGTATCGCGGAAGGTGACGCTGACATTTTCCTGTTGGCAGGTCTTGCGAAACGAATCGTAATCGCCCTTAAGCATGCCTGCCTCTTTCGCTGCCTGGTCGTGCTCGCCTTCCTTCACTTTGCATTTCTCGACCTTTGCGCAGGCTTCTTTCTGCTCATCCGTTTGACCCGACGAGTCAACCACCACAAGCGGGCCTTGAACCTCTGCAGGGCCCGCGGCGTTGTCGCTGCCCTGGTTTTGCCCCATCGGATCGCTGAGGCGGGCGACGGCTTTGCCGTCGAATTTCACATCTGTGGAGAAATTCTTGAACTCGGCGGTACCCTTGATCTTGCTGCTCATGATGCCGAGCGCGGACCCGGCCTCGTCGCCGCTGCTGAGCGCGAACTTTGAACCGTCGATCATGACACCGTTACCGTCCACTTTGACGGTCGTGCTTACCTGGGAGGCATCGGAGGATTGGGCGATGTTCGGGTAAGGGAGAGGAACTGGGCCGCCCGGAGTGGGCGTTTTGCATGTGTCCGGCGCGGCGGTGGACATGCCGCCGCTGCCGGCGTGAACCACCGTCATGTTATTCGCGTTCAGGGTGGCGCCCATCAGATGGCTCCGTTGGCTTGTTTGAACAAGGCGGCCTCGCGAGCGCCTTCGTCTGAGGCACCCCAAACCAGGGCCTGCGTTGTACCGGCGTAGCCGCGCGCCAGGGCGACCACTGCCCATGCCGAGCTTACAGCACTCGCTCCGGCGCCGGCATCGCCGATCCCTTGGGCCGGACGCCAATGCCGCATGCCCGCATGGCAATACGGCGTGCGTGAGGAAGCGAACATCCATTCAAAGGCGCGAAAGCGTTCGCCGTTCAGATCGGAAATGACTAAGGGCATGGGCACGGTGACTTGTGGCGCCAACGCTCGCATCACCTTGCCCAGCACGACCGCGCGGGTCGGTTTGCCGAGCGGGACCGTTTCGGTTGCTCCGGCCGCGGCCTCGAGGATTGCGGCGACCGGAGCTCCGCGACGCCGGGCAGTTTCCAATCGTTCCAGCACGAGAAACCCCGCAGCTTCGCCTGGTAAGATCCCGGTGCTCTTCGGTCCTTCGCGCAACCGGCCCTGAGCCTGGAGTGAACCGAGCGTCAGTGTTGAGATAAGGGAATCAACGGAGCCGACGAGCACAGCATCGAGCCGGGAGTCGGCAGCACTGAGTTCGCGCGCCGCCGTGCGCAGTGCCTGAAGTCCAGCCGCGCGGCCGGTCTCAATCAGGCGCACGCCTGCTGGTTGGGCAATACCCGCGAGCACCGCTTCGATTTCGGCCTGTAAAACGGGGGCAAACGGCAGTACACGCCGCCCTGGATGCGGGGCCGGAGCGCCGAGAAACACCGCACACCGCTGCTGGCGCGAAAGGCGGGCTTGAGCAGCCGCTTCGCGCAAAGCCTGCGCGGCCAGCCGGGCAAGACGAGCCGGCCCTTGCCTGTTAGCCGGGACTCGTGGCACCTGTGCGCCGGTAATGGGTTGAGGTTCCCCTGCCGCGTTGAGAATACTAAATCCCGGCAGGTCACCGATCCGGGAAATGCCGGCGCGCAGGGCAGCCAGGGAAGCGGGGGCGGACAAGCCTACCGGCGTCACCAGGCCAATACCGGTCACCGCGAGGGCGCCCTGCCAATGTTCGAGTTCGCTCATGGCCTGCGCGGGCCTAAAAACGCCTCAATTCGTTGGAGCGTTTCCAGCTTGCCGTGAAGTTCCTCTGCGGCGCGCCACAGCAGGTGCAGGCGCATGCGGTCGGTATCCACGTGCACCGCATCGAGGCGAGGCTGCAAGCCCAGGGCGCCCGTGCGCCAGCACAGGCGGAAACCAGGCGTTACTGAGGGAAGCGCAAACGAAAGTTTGCGTTGCTGCGTGGTGCCCATGACGACACACGACTCGCCGCCGGTCAGGAAGGTCGAACTGGCCAGGCCGGCAGGAGCCGTCTGGTAAAATCGAGCGTCGAAATTATCCGGCAACAGCGGCGCGCGTTCTTGCTGCCAGCGCTCGTCGTAAGTGCCCGCAAATGTGACGCGCGGATGCCAATGCGGTGGCACGGGGCAGAACCCGACCGGTTTGGGGCGATCGCGCGGCGCGCGGACCGGGTGGTCGGGGTGTTCGATATTGGGCAGAGGGGTGCCGGCGAGAGGCCGGCGGCTTTTCTTTGCCCGAAAGCCTTTGCCCACGTGGTTGTCCGGTTGAAATTCCCAGTCCTTTTGAGAAGCCGGTGTTTGGTCTGCGCCGCCGAAAGCATTCTCCCAGGTCAATGGTACGCGCGTCAGCGGCTCAGGCGAAGACATGCGGGTGAAGCCCAGGACCGAATCCCAGTGGCGGTTGCCACGCACCACCGCGATTTGCGAAACCGGGCCGACACGAATGCCGACATTTATCTCGCGCTGATTGGATTCAGTCGGCACTGCGTGGGCGCTCAGCGTGATGGCCGTGGCCGGTTTGGGTGGTGACAACTCGCCTTCGGCGAGCAAACCGGATTTGCCCGGCCCACTCGAGTAAACATCTGCCGGGATAAGCGGGTCTTGCTGTTTGGCGAGCGTGGGCGGCTGATCGTGGGCCAGTTCGAAAGTGGCTTTGAGCACGACCACCAGCGTTTCAGCTCCTTGTTTGTCGAACAGGGCGAAGCGCTCGAGCAGGAAGGGGGTGTCATTGGCCGGCAACATAAGCGCGGCGGGCGCGGTTAATTAATCTCCACGTGCCCTCCCTTAATGCGGATGGGTCCTGAAGAACGGGAGAGCAGGTGCGTGCCGCGCAAGACGATCTTGCCGTCGCGGCGTAGAGTAATGCTGCTGGCCCCGCACTTGAGAACCAGCTCGGCCAAAGCCTCGAGCAGCACCGCTTCCTTCGGAGCCGCCGGCGTGTGCGCGGCTGAGGTCTCGGGTTCGTCTTCGCTCTCGAGCAAGCCGACCACCACAGGCTGATGCTTGCGGGCGGCATCCAGGACCACGAGCACCTCGCGACCGATGCCGTTCGCGTCGAAAAGGTCGGAACGGGAGATGCCGCGCAGCAGGCGCGCCGGTTGAGGGGCGGCGGCTTCGCCCAGGGCGATGAGCACGCGGCGGCGGACGTCGAGGCCGGTCACCCAAGCGCTCAGGGCCACGGGAGCCAGTGAGGAGGGCAGGTTGGAAACCGGTACGGCAGGCTGGAAGCCTGCGTTACGGGAACGCGTGTGGGCTGGGGCGAGGTTGGGCATACGAACGGGTTCAGTTGGCTTCGACCTTGGAGCCTTTGATAGTGACGTCAGAGGAGGCCTTGACGGCGATATTGCCACTGCCTTTCAGGGTGATGTCTTTGCCTTCGAGGGTGATCGTGCCGTCTTTTTTCATCACGAGCTTGGCATCGCCGGTGACGATGCTGATTTCATCGGCCGCTTCGATGCTCAGCTTTTTGCCAACCTTAAGATGATCGTCTTTGGCTACCTCGGTGTTGCGCTTGCCGCCGATGTTGTTGGTTTGATTACTGCCAACGCTCAAGGACTGCGACGCGCCAACGGAGATGGTCTGAATAGCACCGACGTTGACAGTCTGGGCCGCGCCGATGTCCACCTCCTGGGCCGCACCGATATTTATCGCCTCGTTGACTCCCACAGAGTGGGTGCGCATCAGCCCCACACTGAGACTCTCATTCTTGCCGACCGTTTCGGTACGGTCGGCGCCGATGGCATTGGTCTGGTTGATGCCGACGGTGGTAGATTGGTTCTTCCCGATCTTGATGGCTTGATCCGCGCCGACCGTTTCGGAGTCGTTGACATCAACCTTGTCCGTGCGGTTGTTGTGGACGGTGGTGGTCTGGTCATGTTCGACCGTGGTGTTCATGTCGAATTGGCCATGGATGGTGATCTTCTCCTTGCCGGCGGTGTCATCCATCGACATCTCATTATAGCCGCTGCCCTTGTGGGTCTTGGACTTAAGGCCGCTGACAACGCCTTTGCCGCCTGCGTACGGGGCCGCTTGATCGCCGTTATAGACCCGGCCGGTGATAATCGGCTGGTCGGGGTCCCCTTCGAGGAACTCGATGACGACCTCCTGTCCCATTCGCGGGGTGGCCATCGAGCCCCAGCCTTTGCCGGCCCACGGCTGTGAAACGCGAATCCAGCACGACGAATTCTGGTCGGACTGATCATGCCGGTCCCAATGGAAATGCACCTTCACCCGGGCATGCTCGTCGGTATGAATCTCGTCACCAGGCGGACCAACCACAATGGCCGTCTGCGGGCCTTGTATAACCGGTTTGGGCGTGAGGCGCTCGGGCCGGAACTGCTGGGCTTTGGGAATGGCCGAGAAACTGCAGGAAAAAAAATCGCGACCGGATTGATCGCCGGAGGCGAACTCACCGGCATCAATCTGCAGGTGGACGGAGGTAACGAGGTACTCTCGATTTTGGTCGCTGCGCGGGTGGCCCTTAAGTTTGAACGTCGAGCCAACGGCCAACCAGCGTGCGGAGGCCTGGCCATGGACCAATTCATACTGAGACTGGAGTTCGTTTAGGCGGACGTCCGCCAGGCGGTCGCCATCCGAGTGCTCGATGTATTGGCCGGGATAATCAAAGATTTCGAACTGAGCTTTGCCGTACTTGCGAGTGGTCTTAGCTGTGGCCAGCAGGGAGCTTTTTGGCTTTTTGAAATCGAAATCGGTCAGGACAGCAGCGATCGGTTGCACCTCCTTCTCCACAGCCCAATCAGTGATAACTTCGCGCGTCGGGGCCCCCTGTGCCAGTTCGGAGAACGCGGCCTCGGCATAATCCCCAAACGGGGAATGAGCGCTGATCGAGTCCGCCAGGACCATGGTGTGTTTGCCATCCTGGTGTTGGAAAAAGTAGTAAATGCCTTCCTGCTCCATGAGCCGGCTCACAAAGTTGAAGGCGGTCTCGCGATATTGAACGCAAAAATCACATTTCTCGTACGTGCCGGAAAGCTTGAGCTCGTAGTCGCCAAACCCATATTCCTTGAAGACCTCCTCAATGATGTCAGGCACGCTTTTTTCCTGGAAGATGCGACAATCTGAGGTGCGGGTCAGAAACCATAGCCAGGGGACAATCACCGCGCGATAATGAGCATGGCCGCCCTGGTTGCCCACTTGCGTGAGCCGGCTGACGAACCCATCGAAGTAGCGCTGACCTTTCTGCGTGAGATCCAGGCGCACCGTTGCCGGCTGGCCAATCACTTTGTCCAGATCGATGTTGCCGTTCTCGCTGCTTAATTCGGCTTGGATCTCGAACATGCGGCTGACCTGTTCCTGGATCGAGACCGAGCGCACGGCCAGGACGTCAGCGTCGAGAGCAGTTTTGATGGCCAGTGCTCGGGTGTCCTGCTTTAAGGGCATGGTATTGGTCGTGTGGTGGCATTCATTTAACAAAATGCCATGAACAAGGCAACGGAATTCACCACACTGTCGGCGTGTGCGGCGTGTGCGTGTTTAGCCTGGTCTGATTCCACCCCGGGCACAGCCCGCAGGAGCAGGGTCCCCGGTTTGCGGTTGGCAGCCATGCAAAATTTAAAGTCGCCAACAGCCGACGCCCCATGGCAATGGCTTGGCTAGTTGCGAAGACCTTAAAAGAGACTCGCTTCAAAATCAAGGAAAATGGACAACCCAATGGGCGCCTTCAGCTCCGCCGTCGGGTCAACCCCGTATAATCCTACGATTGCGCCGGGGGCAGGGGCTCAGACTATAGTATGGTTAGCGCGGTCCGACGGCTGGGATGACGTGCGACTGTTGTGGTGGAAGGCGAATTAGCTTTTCAAAAGCACGGACCATTTGGGTGCAATTGGGTGCGCTCTCGACCACCAATGACGCGATCACAGCGTGCTGGGGCAGCGCGGCCGACAGCGCGATGCAGGCTTCCAATACGAACGGCGCGGTGTGGCGGACCCTGAGCGGTTCGAACAATTTCCTGCTCGTGTATCATTTGAGTCAGACCGGGTTTCCATTCGCTGAAAGCACGCTACATGTTAAAGGCCGAATTCTCGTCGTACAAAGTGCCGTTTTTTGGCCGAATTGGCATCGGAACGCCTCTTCCTGGCCGAACTGGCGTCGTAACAAAAGTGCCGCCAGCGCGGTCCTTCCCTTTTCCATAATCCCACACATCCGAGCCGCGCCGCCGACGGTGCTGTTCGATTCCGTTCAAATCGCCTGGAAACCGGCCCAACTGCCAATCGCTAAATTTTAGCAGCTTTCTGCGTCACCGTTCGACGTTCGCCTGGCCGCGTCGGGGTTCCAGAACCTTACGATGGCATCTCGGCCTGGGCACGCTTGCGACCTGCCAGGCTCCCTCAAAACGGCGGCCTTTACGATCCCGTGAAGCAAAAAATCTCCATCTTTCGCGCTCGGCCACATCGTATGGTCAAAACAAGCCATATTAACACCAGGTTTTTACGACCGCTCCGGCTCTTTTTGGGCAGTTTTACGATAGCAATTCGGCCAAAAGTACGATGAGAAAAAAGTCGGTAACACCTACCCCGGTCCAGCTTGCCGCCGCCCCAAAAGCTGCCGAGCCGCCAGCCAAACCATACCCTCCAAAAGCCTCCAGTCCTCCACCAATTCCTCGCATCACCCCAGTGGTTTGCATCCAACTCCAAAGCCCGAATGGGTCGGTATTGATAACCGGGTTCCCATCCGCTAATATGCCAATACGCGCTTGCCCGCTGACTTCGTAAACGTCCAATACTGCGGGGGGCAGGATGATGGGGATTTCCTTCTCTAGCCGTCTGCCCGCTGGCAGTGGCGGCGCTTGGGGATGCCGGCTGGCAACGGGCTGGCGCTCCGGCTCCGGGGGCAAAACCAGACCGGCACGGCTGTGGAAGAAAGCCGCCTCGGCCTGGCATGGCGCACTGCACGTCATCGCCGCTGATGATGCTCCTTTTGGGACGAGGGGACAACTTATTTGAAGTCGGCTTCGCGGGGATGGAACTTGTGATGGGCCGCTTTCAAATCGGTGATGGTCAGATGCAGGTAAAGCTCGGTCGTGGTCAGAAGCCGGTGGCCCGTGATCTCCTGCACATGGCGCAAGTTGGCCTGGTTCTGCGCCAGATGCGTGGCCACGAAGTAGCACAGACCGAAATAGCCTGAATCAGCCCGAAATATGCCGAAAATCAGCGCCTTACGAAACAGTGCGGGTGCCAGAGTTTACCTGGCGGCAACCAGTCTTGTAATCCAGAAACCAATGAAGGCAGAAGCAACGACCCACACGATTACTACAAGTA
Source organism: Verrucomicrobiia bacterium (assembly GCA_035934555.1). Taxonomy (GTDB): domain Bacteria; phylum Verrucomicrobiota; class Verrucomicrobiia; order Limisphaerales; family UBA8199; genus DASYXT01. The sequence continues at coordinate 62,279 of DASYXT010000057.1, forward strand.
GGAAAATCCATGAAAGGATAAACCGGAACGGCGAAGGTTCCGGTCCATGGAGTCCCAAGCGATAGATGACCCATTTGCCCCATTTCCAAACCGCTGAACAGGAGGCAAAACCAATCGCCATCCCAATAATCCACCCCACCACATAGTGACCTGCGTTTTTTCCCGCGAGCACTGCGCCTGAGCATCCTGCTACGCCAGCAAAGAGGCTTAAAAGTTCAATTAGCGTCACCCCGCCGCTCTCGCCTTGGTTTCGTTGGAGCGAAGTCATACTACTTTCCAGTGGGTGACGATTGGTTTTGCGACGAGCCAGTGGCCGGGGAGAGCCAGCTACCTGGCGGCGATTGCGATTGCTGGAGAAATGAAGCTGCGCCAGCCGAAGTGAGACCAATTACAGCGCCACCACTGGAGGGTGTTGGCGCAGAGCCAAGCCAATTCAGCAAGCTGCCGTTTTGAAAATTGGGGTCGTAACCGAGCTTTGTGTCCGAAAAAGGCCACAGGGATGTAGGAAGCGAGCTTGGCTGCCCTGATATATTTTGTCCGAGTGCTCGTCCAGCACCGGCTGCCCCGACAGCAAAACCCCCTGTCAAGAGGCCAGCATCATAAGTAACTTGATTCCAATTCTGTCCCCAACTGCCAGCCATATCGCCGGCAACTTGGGATGTTCCAATTACCGAAGTTGCTCCTACTCCCACGGTCACAGTTGCTGCTGCCGCAGTCGAAGAAAGTCCTAATGCGGTCAGCCCGGTGACGGCGACAGGCGCGGCAACAACTACCACACCGGCCCCAACCGCACCAATGGCCAGCCCCTGAACAAAGTATGCCGATGGGTCTGGTCTGGTGGCAATCATGTTTGCAGGCACAATATTGACTGGGTTCGGCATCGAGCCATACCCAGGGCTCATCCATGACTGCAATCCCATAGGGTCGGTTTTGCAAATGGGATTTCCGTCCGCAAAACAGTACCAGTTAAGACCGCCGGTGAATCCGCTCGGGTCAGGGTTGACGAATCGGCACATGTAGGGATTGTAATACCGTGCTCGCATGCACATCAGCCCGCTGGGGTCCGTGATGACACCGAACCGGCCATTGTACAGGAAGGGTAAGTCATTTGTGCCGGCCCGCGCGATGACCAAGCCGTACGGAGAGTATTGCACCTGGTCCTTAACGTATCCCCCACTGTCAGTCGTTGCGATTGTGGACCCACGAATATCGAAGTGATACGTGAGCATGGTGGAGGTTGTTGGTGTTTCGGTGACCTGGTAGAGCAATCCGCCTCCGTACACGTAATAATTCGTGACGCTTCCGCTGATGCGCATCAGGACCTGGGGGAGCTTTGAATTCGGGTTATTAATAAAGCTCGGCGTTGAAGTTCCATTTGTCGTGCGTCAAAATGATCTGCGCGATCTGGTCTTCGGTGAACGGTATGTCCTTGCACTACTGTCCGGGTATTGAAGGGCGACCCAAGCATTTTGGCCCGTGTTTACCCGGGCCCGATGAGGGTTCGGGGGTGTGATCGACTTGAAGTTTTTTCGGCGTTTTCGTCCAGCAGCATCCTTGCCAAATTACAGGGATG
>DASYXT010000082.1:0-1811 GCA_035934555.1 Verrucomicrobiia bacterium
ACCGGCGACAGGAGATTTATTTGGACGACGTTGATCGGCAGGATTTCCTCAAGACCCTGGCCGAGGCATGCCAGAAAACCGGCTCACCCGCGGAGCGCTTAGTACATGGGGCCGCAAAAAAGCGAATTCCTGCTATGAGACGCGTCAACGTTTTTGTTGGATTTAGTTCGGTGTGAGCTGAGGCATGATTGGGAACTGGAGGTTGATTACTACATTGGAACGAAGGAAACCGGGCAGCCAGTGGCCGAGGCCGGTCTCCCTCGCCCCGTTTGGTAGGCAGTAGATTTTATGCATCCGCGGTGTGTTGAGGTCAATCCTCAGATACTGCGCCGGGATATGGTTCGAAGCGTCTAGGCTGCTTCTGGCCGGTGAATGCTGCCACGGAAATTCCAAGAGGTCTTCTCGGGAGAACGTTTTTCCGACGGTGTGGCCGTCAGATTTGCTGACGTCACGACCTGCTATCCGGGTCAACTCCGAAACTCTTCGGCAGCCGCCCACGATGGTATTGTCCGTAACCGTCATAAAGTCGGAAAACGAGCGCGCCCAACCTATCAACCGGCCTTGTGGGCCAAGAAATTGCACGGGTCGCGCGCCGTTTTCCGAAAAGTTCTCTGGAAGCTCCATCCGCATTCGAGCCAGCCGTTAAAGGTGTTTAAGCCTCGGTCATCACCCAGCCCAGTTGTTGGGGCGTGCGCTTGCCGGTTTTCCAGCGCCATAGGTCAATGAGCAACTGACGGGCAAAGGCGATGATGGCCCGTTTGCGCGCGCGGGCGTGGGCCTTGGGATTCAATAACACCGATTTCCATTTCTGCACCAGGTAGTAGTTGGGCTGGTAGAGCAACGTCCGCCAGGCCAGTTCCACCAGGTCGGTTCGCAAGCGCCGGTTGCCGGCCTTGGTGATGCTCAGCTCAGCCGAGCTTTGGCCCGAGGCGCTGACTCCGCCGCACAACCCGGCGTAGCTGCCCACCTGCCGGCGGTTTTTGAACCGGTCCCAATCGGCCACTTCGGTCTCGACGGCCTGGTAAGTCAGTCGGCCCATGCCCTTGGGCAACACTTTCGGCGCTTGGGTCTGGATCTCCCCGGTCAACTGCCGGACCGCTTCGTCCACCTTGATGATCAGCTCGCGAAATACTTGGAGCCGCTCCACCAGCCACACAGGCAAGGTTGGCTCCAAAGTCTCCCAGCGATGCTTGCGCCACCAGTGATTGCTTTCGCGCCGCCCCTGCAGAAGCATCAGACTGCGGCCCTGGGCGGCCAGACTCAAGCGCTGCTCGCGCAGTTGCTGGCGCTGACGTTTGTGCGCTCGCTTCTGTTCCTCCGCCTCGCTGGGGACTCGCACCACCGCCAACGCCCGGTCGTTGCCGGCCAGATACCGGTCCAGGCGCGTGGCCAACTCCAGCGCATCGGTCCGGTCATTGGCCACGCCCAGGCGCCGCTCGTCCAGGCAGGTGGGGCAGACCACGTAATTGCGGATGCCCAGGGCGGTGAGCTGGCGATGCAGCCAGAAACCCGTCGGCCCGGCCTCGTAGCAACTGACGACCTCTTGGGCCAGGCTCACTTGCTTCTTAGCCCACTCCAGGAAAACCGCCGGCTTGAAAGTTTGGGGAGGCTGGGGTTTGGCTCCATCCACCATACGGACCGCCACGATGCTGGCGGCGTGGACGTCCAGCGCCAGCTTGATCTGCTGGAATTGAGGCTGGGTGGAGGCTTCGCTTGCGACTTGCGCTCCTCAGGCTTGAGGTAGAACCTGTTTTGTGATTAAGCATAATGCTGGTGGCCGTAGCAGCTTTGTTGCGTGTCCGCCAGCATTC
>DASYXT010000104.1:0-3807 GCA_035934555.1 Verrucomicrobiia bacterium
GTTGGCTGGGCCGGCGCCAAAAGGTCAGCGCCAAGGCCCAGCGGGCCCACCAGCTCCACAGCCAGCGCGCCTTGCGCTGCAATATCGCCCGGACCTTGCTCGCAGAAGACTACCGGGGCTTTGCCGCCCGGCTGGCTGACAGCCCCCTGCTCCAACACTTCTGCATGGTGAGCCAAGTCGACGTGGTCAAGGTGCCCGCCAAGAGCACGCTGCAACGCTATGACCTGTGGTGGCCAGAGGCTGAGGTGCGCGGGCTGATTTATCAACTCCTGAGCCTGGGCGCCACCGCCCCGCAGCGACTGCATCTGCCCGAGGCGCTGGACCTACAAAGCGCCTTCCTGGACACCACCTGCCTCAAGGCCAACATCCACTATCCGGTCGATTGGGTTCTGCTGCGGGATGCCACACGCACCCTGATGAAGGCCGTGACTCTGATTCGCGCTCAAGGGCTCAAACACCGGATGGGGGAGCCGGAGAGCTTTCTGAGCCACATCAACAAGCTGTGCATCCAAATGACCCACGCCGGCAACCGCAAAGACCCGGCGCAGAGCCAACGCCAGCGCAAACAAACGCTGCGGCAAATGGACCGCCTGATGGGCACCGTACGCAACCACGCGCGGCGTTACCGGGCTTTGCTGGATGAGAATTGGCAGCAAACCCAGTGGACGCGGCCGCAGACCGAGCAGGTGCTCCGGCGCATGGACCAGGTCCTGGAGCAATTGCCTCAAGCCCGCAAACAAGCGCGGCAGCGGATTCTGGCCGGCCAAAAGGTGGCCAACGAAGAGAAAATCCTCAGTTTATATGAATCGGAGGTGCGGGTGATCGTGCGCAAGAAGGCGGGCGCCGAAGTGGAGTTTGGCAACACCTTGTTGTTGGTCGAAAATCCTCAAGGCTTGCTCATGGATTGGGAGTTGTTCCGGGAGAGCGCGCCGGCCGATGCCAAACTCTTGCCCCTGAGTGTGGGGCGAATGGAGCAAGCCTACGGGCAGGCGCTCAAAGCGGTGGCCGCTGACCGGGGATTCGACAATGAAACCAACCGCGTCGGATTGGCCGATGAGGGCATCTACAACGGGATTTGCCCGCGATGTCCCCGGGAACTTAAAAAGCGCAGTCGTCGCTGGAAATTCAAAGGGCTGCAACGGCGCCGGGCTCAAACCGAAGGGCGCATCGGGATTGTGCAGAACGTTTTTTTGGGAGGCCGGATGCGCAGCAAGGGTTTTATGCACCGCCAACTGACGGTGAGCTGGACGGTCTTGGTGCATAACCTCTGGGTGCTGGCGCGGCTCCAGCCAGCGGAAATGGCACAGGCAGAGTCAGAGGCGGCCTGAACCCCGCCGAAAGGATTTTTCCGGCGCAGTAATCACCCGCGCGGTGTGTACTGGACCAGCGGATTTCGACATGCTAACGAGGTGAATTGGCACTGATGCCTAGGGTAGCTTATCATTATGACTACATTCATTAGTTGCATTTCCATCATCGCCAAAAACCCCGCTTTTGGGACAGGCTCTAATTTAGGCCCCGAACGGGCTCACAAATAGCCTAGCTCTTCGGCTCTCAGTTGAACGGCGACTGCGTGCGGGCTGATTTGCAGGGCGTCACTGAGGAAGCTCTCCACGGTCTGATCAATGGCGGCTAGGATTTTTTTGAGCAGCTTTTGTCCTAGATCTCGGACCAAGCCCTCCAAGGCGCCTTCGATGAGGGAGCGAAACAGTTGCCAGAGCAAGGCTGCATAGCTGAGGGTTTGCAGCCGCCCGCTTTGCTGGTCTCGGATCTCTCCGTAGCTGAGCCGGCCCTGGCGCAGCATGGCTTCAAACAGGAGCAGGTAGCGCAGCGCCGCCAAATGCACGGAAGCATAAGCCACCTGGTAGCGTCCGCTCTGCTCCTTCAAGAAGCCCAGGTTCTGTTTGACTTCCTTGAAGTAAACTTCAATCGACCAGCGCAACGAATAGACTTCCAGGATTTTGGCGTCGCTGAGTTTCGGATCGGTGCACAGGAAAACCACCCACGTGTTGGCGGAGGTGGCCCGCACCGGCGCACTGAAGACCAGACGAACCCCGGCCCAACGGGCAGCTCGGCGGTCGTTGGTTTCCAAATTGAGGCTCACGGCCAGGCTGGCGGTCTTGAATCGAGCTCGGCGATTGGCCGGACGCATCCGCCGCCGGACCATCTCATGCAACTGATAGACTGTGTAGTCGCCCCCGCGGTAACGATAGGTCAATAGGCCCCGTTTCATTTGAAAGATGGCGGTCAGTTTGTTTTCCAGACAGCAGGCGATGTTCTCCTTGCATCCGAACCAGGCGTCGGCCAAGACAAATGCGGCGCTAAAGCCCGCCCGGAGCGCGCGCCCGAGCATGTCGCGAAATAGACCGTGTTTAGTGGTCTCAGCCGCCCGGCGCATATCACGGGCAGCCGCAGTGCGCTGGTCCTTGAAGGGCTTGTCCTTGGGCTTGTCGACGCGGCCCTTGTCCCCCATGACGATCTGAGCTTCCAGCGGCAGGAAGCCCTTTTCTGCGGCCAAGCCCAGGTGGAGCACTTGGTGGCCCTTGCGCGTGCGGCTCTCGGTGTGGTCGAAATAGCAACTGGTGCCTTCGACCTTACGGCCGGCGCGCGCCTGGCTGGTGTCATCGACGACGAAGGCGCGTTGGGAGCGCGGCCCCAGGTCGTTGGCCTGATAAACCTTGGAGGCCAGGTCGTTGGCCAGGGCGCGCCAATTGATGTCTTCACGGCCCAGCAAATCGTAAAGCACGCTGACTTTGCCGGCCAGAATCTGGCACAACTCGGCGCAGAAGCAGTGGAGGGATTTGACCTTCAACAAGGGCCAGACCAACAGGGCACACAGCACACTGGGCAGAGGTTCTCCATCGGAGCGGCGCTTGCGGTGAATGGCGCCGGCGAACAATCCGACCAGCGAGTGGCGCTGGATGGCCTCGGCCAGTTCGGTGTCGGAGAAGGTGAGGGGCTGGCTCAGGGCGTCGGACAGCGGGGTGTAGGAGCGAGGATGCCGGGGAGCCGGGCGAGTTTTTTTGGGGTTGGGATGGGAGGCTTTGGCGCGAGATTTGGGCATAGGACGGTATATCTACCGTCTATTGACGCTGCTGCTATGCTTTTATTCATGGATTCGCAAAAAATATCCGCTTCCGCTCTGCGCCAGAAGGAATATGCCCGCCTGTGCGCCCAACTGGCCAACACCGGCTGGATCAGCGAAGGCTATGTCCAGGACCGAGCCGCGGCCGGAGCCAGCCCCGCTTATCCTTGGACCCGCAAAGTCAAGGGTAAGACCGTTTGTGTCGCCTTGTCCCAGCAGCAGTATCAGTGGCTCAAGCAGGCTATCGCCAATTGGCGCCAGGTGCAGGACATCCTTCGCCAGATGCAACGGCTCAGCCGGGAAGAACTCTTCGAATCGTTACCCGGTCCCAAGCGCCGAAAGAAGCTCAGCAAAAAGGTCCTAGGACTGGTGTAAGAGGATTACCGGCTCCGAAGGTATTTTAAACTCACCCAGAGGACCGCTCCTGTGAGTTGGAAAGCTCTTGAAAGCAGCAAAACCGCGCAACACTGCGGAAAACTAAGGTCTGAACCTCGAATAACCTCCCATAAATTAGCGCCAAAATGTCAGTTAAGCGCCATTGGGCCGAGGCGTCACGTGATAGCGCCCACGAGGGGTTTGAATGCGCAGGTCTGGTGCCAGCGCAGACAACAAGCCAGACGCTCTTGAAAATGCGTCAATGTCCAATGTCAATTCTTGCGATGTGACCCTTATGGCTTTCCCTGGCATTACGCGATCCCGCAGGCGTCTTGAGGCAAAAAGCG
>DASYXT010000006.1:0-3228 GCA_035934555.1 Verrucomicrobiia bacterium
GATCTTGAAGACGGACGTGCTGGGGCGGGTGAAGACGCCCTTGGCGCGGCGAGAACAGTTGCTGGAGGAGTTTGAGCGGAGCGGATTGAGCGGGCAGAAGTTTGCGGAGTTGGTCGGCGTCAAATATCCGACGTTTGCGACCTGGGCGCAGCAGCGGCGGCGGGCAGTCGGCGCTTATCCGGTAAAAGCGCTGGCCGCGAGGACGGACCCGGTAAAGTGGCTGGAGGCGGTGGTGGAAGCAGCACAACCTGCCGGCGGGAAAAATCCGTTGCCGCTGGTATTGGAGTGGCCTGGCGGGGCGAAGGCGGAGATCGGCGATGTCAAACAAGTGGCCTTGGCAGCGGAGTTGTTGCGGGCGCTGGCCAAGCCATGTTGAGCTTTTCTGGCAGCCTGAAAGTGTATGTGGCGGTGGAAGCCTGCGACATGCGCAAAGGCTTCAACGGTCTGCACGCGGAGGTCAGCGAAAGATTGGGTGAAGACCCGCGAAGGGGCGCGCTGTTTGTGTTCAGCAATCGGCGGCGCACCCGGATCAAAATCCTGTGCTGGGACGGCACGGGATTGTGGGTGTTGACCAAGCGGCTGGAGCGCGGGACTTTTTCCTGGCCCCGGAACGTGGAGCCGGGGACGACCAAGTTGAAGTTAACGCCGCAGGCGCTGGCGATGTTGACCGATGGTGTGGATTTGCGCGGGGCCAAGTTGCGTCCGTGGTATGAGCGGGAGGATTGAAACATTTCAGATGAAAGTTTGAAACTTTTTTGATGTAAGCGCGTCCAAGAGCACAACCGATGACGCCGCGCGAACAAGAACTCGCCCGCCAGTTGGAAGAATGCCAGGGGGCATTGGCGCAGAGCCGTCGGGAAAATGACCTCCTGCGTCAGAAGATAGATTTGCTGATTCGGCGCGTTTTCGGTTCGAGCAGCGAGCGGCTGGATAAAACGCAATTGGAACTGCTCCTGCAACTGCCGGAGAGTTTGACCCGGGAAGAACCGGCAGCGTCTTGGACGGCCCCAATCACTTCCCGATGCCCACACAAGGAACGCGCGCCGCGTTTGCCGGAGAACCTGCCGGTAATCGTCGAAGTGATTGACCCGGAGCCGGTGAAGCAAAAGCCCGAAGCCTGGCGGTGCATCGGCCAGGAAGTCAGCGAGCAACTGGACTTTGAGCCGGGGCGCTTTTTGCGCCGGCGGACCATCCGCAGAAAATACGTTCACCGCGTGGACCTCAACCGCGTTCCGCTCATTGCCCCCTTGCCCGAACGGTTGTTGGATCGCAGTTTGCCCGCGCCGGGGTTGCTGGCGCAGGTGTTGGTGGGCAAATACTGCGACCACTTGCCGCTGTACCGGCAGGAACAAATTTACGGGCAGCGCCACCGAGTGCATTTGCCCCGGCAGACGCTGGCGCGCTGGGTGGAGTTGGCCGCCGATTGGCTCAAGCCGATCTACGAACACATCCGCACCGGCGTGATGGCCGGCGGGTATGTGCAGGTGGATGAAACGCCGATTGATTATTTGGAGCCGGGCAACGGCAAAACCAAACAAGGTTATCTCTGGACGGTCCACCGGCCTGGTCGCGATGGTTTTTATCACTGGCAAACCAGCCGCGCCGCGGCGTGTTTGGATGAGGTCGTTCCGGTCCACTTCACCGGCATCCTGCAAAGCGACGGCTACTCGGCGGTGCGACATGAAGTTGATTCAGCGATTGTTCAATATGGATCCACCATAAAACGAACCTGCGGTTCCGTCTGCAGTAGCCTATCGGCACCGGCGCGACTGACAACGGTCAGGTCGGAAGCTGCCAAGACAACGCCCTTCTGCCTTCGGGCAAACAGACCACCGCGAGGGAGTCTGCGCAACTGCCAGCATCAGGCGGTGGGAAGGTCAGGCTGGATGACATGCCCAACATACGTGAACCGTCCGCACGCATCGTTAAACCGAATCAGCCAATGATGCTGACAGGCTGAAGCCAAAAGGCGCGCAGTCCAGTTGCCTAGCGGGCGCTGAAGCGGGCACACGGATATCGTCAAGGCAACACGGGCGGGACGTTGGGGCAAGGTCAAAGCCTTGCAACGACTGCTCACCCACTCTTTTGGCGGCCAAGCTCTGGCCGTGAAACGAGTAACCGAAAATAAGGGCAAACGAACCTCCGGCGTGGACCGCGTTCTTTGGTCCAAGCCACAAACCAAACTCAAAGCCATCGAATCATTGCAGCGTCGGGGATATAAGCCGCTTCCTTTGAAGCGCGTTTACATTCCCAAAGCCAATGGCAAGCTGCGGCCGCTGGGTATTCCGACGATGAAAGACCGCGCCATGCAGACACTCTATCTCATGGCACTGGAACCCGTCGCCGAAACGCTGGCCGACCGTGGCTCTTATGGCTTCCGTCGAAACCGTTGCACGGCTGACGCCATCGAACAGTGCTTTACCGTGCTGTCGAGAAACGACGCGGCGCAATGGGTGCTCGAAGGCGACATCAAAGGCTGCTATGACCACATCAGCCATGCTTGGATGCTGTCCCACATTCCAGTGGATACGGTTGTCCTCGAAAAATGGCTGAAGGCTGGGTATCTCGAAAAGTCGAACTGGTTTCCCACGGCGGCGGGAACTCCGCAAGGAGGCACTATTTCGCCGACGTTGGCCAACCTCACTCTGGATGGACTTGAATCCACGCTGACAAGGGCGTTCGCCCGCACCCAGCGAAACGGACAATGGGTTCACCCCAAAGTGCATCTGGTGCGTTACGCGGATGACTTCATCATCACCGGCAACAGCCGCGAGTTGCTCGAAAATGAAGTGCGTCCACTGGTGGAAGCATTCCTGCGCGAGCGGGGATTGCAACTGTCGGCGGAAAAAACCCGCATCACGCACATCAACGAAGGGTTTGACTTCCTGGGCCAACACCTCCGCAAACACGGAGGCAAATTGCTCGTGATGCCATCGAAGAAGAATACGAAGGCGTTTCTGGACAAGGCGCGGGGACTCATCGAGGCGAACAAATCCGCCGCGCAGGAGCAGTTGATAAATCAACTCAACCCGGTCATCCGAGGTTGGGCGAATTATCATCGGCACTGCGTGGCGACCAAAGCGTTCCAGCGGGTGGACTTTGAGATATGGCGCAAACTGTGGCGCTGGAGCCGCCGCCGGCATCTACAAAAAAGCGCCCAATGGGTGAAAGCTCGCTACTTTCACTCCATCAAAGGGCGCACTTGGACGTTTGCGGCGGACACGGGTG
>DASYXT010000015.1:0-5273 GCA_035934555.1 Verrucomicrobiia bacterium
TGCGCGGCGGTTTTCGCGTTCATCGTGGCGAAACCTCCGCCCTTTCGGGCTCCGTCCTTGCAGTTCACCGTAAGCCAGGGATCATCAAACACTGCTCCCGCCCTAAGTTGCTCCGTGGTGGTCTCAAATTCCTCGGACTCCCCGGTCCCCCACGCGGGGGGCTTTAACAAGCTCTGGCTCAGCGGCGTCTGGCAGTACACCAGCGTTCGGACTCTAGGAGGTGGCAAAGGCGTGTTGCCGCCGCATACTGAGATCAAGGACACCATTGAGGTTCCGGTTTGACGGAAGGCTTCCACGTTGGTGATGACCAACCGTCCGGCGGCGACGATCCTCGCAGCCACGTTTGCCTCTCCCACCACTCCGACCCTCGCCCACCATATAATGGGAATGTATGGGCGTTGCCATCGTTCGATTAGTGGAAGCCGCAGGCGAGGTGCAAGTCCCGCAAGATCGCGGCGGGGAACAGTGCCATCATGTGCAGCCGAGCACCGCAGTAATGAGGCTGGCGAAAGGGGGGTTCCGTGATGTCCCGGTCATCACCACTAGGCTCCAAGACTATAGCGCCATAAACGTCGTTATGATGCAAACTCCGGCCAGCCAGACTTTGCATCTCAACATACTCCGCCAAACACCGTTATATGCCTGAAGACACGGCATTTGGAACAGCCCATGCCCCGCCACCGCCGAAAGTAACGGCGTACAGCCTGGTGAGGTTTTCCTACGGCACACAAGCGCTTGGTTCAAGCGAGCACCGCCAGCTAGAGCAGTGCAAATCCGAATGTGCCCGCCGAGGATGGAAATTTGATGAGTCTCTTTGCATTTCCGATCTCGGCGTCTCGGCGTTCAGAGGCAAAAATTTCACGGTGAAGGCCGCGCTGGGCAGATTCCTCGATGCGGCAAAGAAGCGATTGCTCCTCCCCAACCCCCCCCAACCCCACCCTTGTCGTTGAAAACCCCGACCGGTTCAGCCGGGCCGAGCTGGACTGTGCGGATTCCACGTTATGGAGCCTGGTGAAGTGCGGCGTTAATGTCCTTTTCCTGAGCAATGGCCTCTTCCTAACGAAGGGAGATGAGAATGAGGTCACGAAACGGGCGATTTTGATGTTCGAGTTTCATCGGGCAAACCAGGAGTCCAACCGCAAATCGGAGCTGGCGAAGGGGTCTTTCAGAAAGAAGCTGATGCTGGCGGAACAGGGCAACGCGGTTGATCTCGGCGTTCATATGCCAAGCTGGGTGGATTTCGTCGGAGAGTCCAGGCAGCCGGGAGCGTTCAAGCTCAATGATCTGGCAAAACTGATTCGCCGGGTTGTGGATATGACTGTTCCGAGTCGCGGAAATCTCTGAAGTAAGAGGCTGGTTCGTTTCGCATTGAGATGGGAGTGGGCGGGAGGATCTCCGTTGGCAGCGTGAGCAGGGAAACGGGCTTGGAGGGCATCGCGGCCAGGTTTTGTGGAGGTTGGGGCCGAGGTTTTCAGCGGGGGCCAGCTCGGTTATAAGGAGATTTATGCAACAAATCTACCCAACCTCACTGACCCCCGAGCAGTATGCGGCTCAGGAGCATCACAAGCAAGTCAAGCGTCCGCAGAACTGCCCCAATTGCCAACGGGCGCACACCCTGGAAGCGCTGGCCTATTACCATCGCTATATCAGTACCGCCACGGCGGTCTTCCTCTGGATCTGGGTCCGGCGTTTTCTTTGCCGGCACTGCCGCGTCAGCGTCAGTTGCCTGCCGCAGTTTGCGCAGCCCTATCGGCCGGTCAACACCCCGACCATCGCCGCGGGTTTCAACGGTGAAACCACCCGGCCCGAGGTCCAGCGCTCGGAGCAACTGATTCGGAGTTATTGGCGGCGGTTTCAAGTGCATCTGCCGGCACTGGTGCGGCGGGTCGGCAATACGTTTGGTCCGCTGCCGCTTCAGCCCACGGCCCAAGGCTTCTGGCGGCAACTCATCGAGCGTTGCGTCGATCTGGCCACGGCGACGCGCCAACTCATCCACCAGTTCCATACCTGCTTGTTTGGAACTTACCGCTGCCACCAGCGCCGGCAGCTTCAGGCTGCATAAGGGCAACCCGCGCCGGAGCGCGGCGCCGGTTTACCCCCACAGACCTCTATTATCGCGGATTGGGGGAACCCGGGCCGAAGCTCCTGCGCGTATGAATCAACCTTCCGATTCCGATGCTTTGGCCCTGGCCCGGCACGCCGCCGCGACCTGGATCCAGGAAGCCTTAAAGCAGAACTTCACACTGGCCCGCGCTACCGCCCTGGCCAGTGAACGGACCTGGGGCGGCAAAAGTTATTCGGCCTCCACCCTGGAGAGCTGGTACTACCTTTTGCGCAACCAGGGTTTTGATGCGCTGCATCGTCAACCCCGCTCCGACAAGGGCACGCGCAAGGCGCTCAGTCCGGACGCCTGCCAAGCCATCGTGGAACTGCGTCGGCAGTATCCGCAACTTAAGATCAAGGTGCTGGTGCGCCAACTGCTCGACCGAGGCGTCCTCCAGGCGGGCACCTTCAGCCTGCCCTCGGTATACCGGTTGCTGGCCGCCCACCAGTTGGATGCCCGCTCCCTCAAACATCATCCTCCCCCGGGAGGCGGCCCCACCAAGGCCTTCGAGTGCGCCCTGGCCAACGAGCTGTGGATGACCGACATGATGTATGGCCCCACCCTCAGGCTGGCCAACGGCACCGTCATCCAGACCCGCCTCTTCGGGCTGTTGGACGACTGTTCGCGCGTGGTTCCTCACGCGCAGTATTATGACTCCGAGAAGCTCTGCTGGTTCCTGGATTGTTTCCGCCAGGGTTTGGCCCAGCGCGGCTTTCCCGACAAGCTCTACACCGACCAAGGCAAAATCTTCACCAGCTACCACCTGCAGATCGTTTGCGCCAATTTGGGGGTAAGGCTCTGTCATGCGAAACCCTATGCGGCCTGGTCGAAAGGCAAGCAAGAACGCTGGTTTTCCACCCTCCAAATGGATTTTGAAGCCCGCCTGGTCATCGATCCGGCCCACACGCTCGAAGAACTCAATGCCCGGCTCTGGCGTTGGATCGAAACCGAATATCACCAGCGGCCCCACAGCGCGCTGGGCGGTCAAACCCCGGCGGAACGCTTCGCCCAACGCGCCCTCAACCTGCGTGTCGCCGACGCTCACACCGACTGGGAGGCCCTCTTCCTGTCGCGCACCGAGCGGCGGGTCCGCATGGACGCCACCTTCAGCCTGGAGGGCCAACTCTGGGAAGTGCCCCTCCATTTACGCGGTCAGGTCATCCAAGTGCGCTTCAACCCCTTCGATTGGCGCCGGGTTGAAGTGTGGTGGGAGGATAGGCTCGTTGGCCCGGCCCGGCGCTGCGACAAACAACTCAACTCCAAAACCTATACTTCCGACTATGAGCGCCCCGATAAATCCTCCTGAGTTGGACCTGGCCCTCAAAAGTCTCTGGGGCGCCCGGCAGATGCCCTTCGGCGCGGCGGTCGAAACGCCCTACGCCTCGACCACCTTCCAGCAGACCCGCCATCGCCTCGAACAACTGGTTGCCGTGCGCGCCTGCGGGCTGCTCCACGGCCCCAACGGCGTGGGCAAAACTCTCCTGGTCCAGCACTTCCTTAAATCGCTGCCCGACAAACGCTACAAGCCGCTGGTGCTCTCCCATTCCTCGGTCACCGGCACCGACCTCTTGCGCTTGCTGTGCCTGGAACTGGGGCAGCCAGCCCGGATGCGCCGCAGCGACAACGTCACGCTCATCCGCCAGGGCTGGCAGCAACTCGAACGACTCTGGCCCGTGGTCGTCCTGGATGAGGCGCAGAATCTGAGCGCCACCGCGCTTGAGGAGGTGCGTCTGTTGAGTTGTGAGCGCCGCGATACTCAGCCCCCCTTCAGTCTGCTGTTGGTGGGGGACGAGCAACTCCTGCCTCGGCTGCAAATGGGCATCAACGCGCCGCTGCTGGCCCGCCTGAGCTTCTGCCTGCGGCTGGAGCCCTGGACGGGGGACGAACTGGCCGGCTATATCCAGGCCCGCCTGGAGGACGTCGGCATGCACGCCAACCCGTTCGATGCGCCGGCCCTGGCCTTGCTCCTCCAGGCTGGCAACGGCTTGCCTCGACTGCTCAATCACCTGGCCCAACGCGCTCTCGAAGAAGCCGCGCTCCAGAACTCCCGCGCCATCACCACCGCCCATGTCCAACGGGCCTTGGAACTGCTGCCCTGGGTCGCCCAGCTCCCCAAATGAACTCGCCGCTTCCCCTGCTGGCTCAGTTGGAAGAACTCCACCAGACCTACTGCCGGCTCACGGGGCAAAATCTCGCGTGGCGCTTCGACCGGGAGCGGCTCTGGTTTGAGTTCCTCCACGCCGGCTTTACCCTCGCTGACCTCACCCAGGTCATCCGCTATCTGCAAAAGGAGATCCGCCACACCCGCCGCAACGTCGGCGCCCTCAAGCTCTCCAACCTCCTCCAACTGGATCGCTTCGAGGAAGACCTCAACATCAGCCGGGTCCGTCTGGTGGCTGAGTCCCCGCCAAAGCCGCCCCGTACGCCAGCTTCGGCTTGTTCTCCGGCCGAACAGGAACGAGGCCGTCAACGCGCCTTGGAACAACTACGCCAACTCAAACAAACCCTCCGCTAACAGAGCCCTATGTCACTGGAGCTTTCCACCCTCGAAAAACTCGAAATCGCTCACCGCCTCGTCGCCGAAGCCCTGGGCCGAACGCCTCAACTCCACGACTGCCGCCTCGACCAGGCCTTGCTGGTCCTGGAGTTATCCATGAAGCGCGCGCGGCGCTCGCCACACATGCGGATGCGTCTGGCACGGGATGATCGCGAAGAGCAGTTCCTGTTCTGAGTTCCGGGCAGCACGCGACCGGGGCGCGGCGATGGCCCGTCCCATCGATGCAGCTGGCCTCGGCCTCCTCGATTATCTTGATACGCCGCGCTCTGGCTTCCTTGATTATCAAGATGCTTCTCTCCCAGAATATCGTGAATCGGAACAATATGACCTTTGAGGGCCATAGCACCTACGAGATTGCCAAGACCTTCTGCACCGAAGGAATTCCAACTCCGCGCGGTCGTCACTGGAACAGGTCTTTGGTTTGCCACATTTTGTATTCACCCCTGCTCGTAGGCACTACCAAGCTATGTGGCAAGACCTTGGATCATTACTATCCGGCCATTGTTACTGACGCAGAGTGGGAGCGCTTGCAGATGACACTCGCCCAGAACTCAAACCGCCGGGGCGGGCCACGGTCGGGATTTCTGGTCCGAAACCTATTCCGGAATCGAT
>DASYXT010000016.1:0-10282 GCA_035934555.1 Verrucomicrobiia bacterium
ACCCATTGCTGCGGACAGGAATGTCCGCGCTCCGAGCCGGTCATTGATCGAAACCGAGGATAATCGATTCCTCCTTGCCGCAGCGCCGATTTGCGGCTACCTGTACCGCCCGGGCTGTAGCGGACAACCAGCCTGGTTAAATCAAAACCGCAATGAAGGATTCCACTTCACTGGCCAGTTTTGCCGCCCGCGTGCGGCGTGGGTTTGCCTTGGCGTCGGCGGGCGAAACTGCAGTCCCTGTCACCGCCGCGCGAGGCGCGCTGAATTTCAATCAACTCGCGTTAGAACTCTTCGCGCTGCAATTCCAGCACTGTGCCGCCTACCGCAGGTTATGCGAAGCGCGCGGGATCACCACCGAATCGCTCAAGCACTGGACCCAAATCCCCCCAGTCCCGACGGCTGCTTTCAAGGAGCTGGAGCTGACCTCACTGTCAAGACAGGAGCGGTCAGGTGTGTTTTTTTCGAGTGGCACTAGCGGTCAGCAGCCGAGCCGGCACTTTCATTCTGCGGAGTCTCTGGCTTTGTATGAGGCGGCCTTGTTACCCTGGTTTCAGCGCCATCTCTTGCCGGAGTTGCTGGTGTGCCCAGGTGCCAAATCCGCCCCTCCGGCGAAAACTCCACAAATCGTTTCATTGACGCCAACGCGGCGCGATGCTCCGAACTCGTCCCTGGTGCATATGTTTGACACCGTGGCCGGCGAATTTGGGCCGGGACGTTCCCTGTTCTACGGCGCCGTAGCCCAGGACGGGAGCTGGGAGCTCAAGTCAGATTTGGTGGTGGATGCGCTATGCGACCTCAGCGCGGCCGGTCAAGCCGTTCTGCTGCTCGGCACCGCGTTTTTGTTCGTCCATTTGCTGGATGCGCTGTCCGCGCGCGGGTTGCGCCTGCGCTTGCCACCCAGCTCGCGCGCACTCGAAACTGGCGGATATAAAGGCCGCTCGCGCGCGCTGCCCAAAGGCGAGCTCCACAGCCTCATCAGCGAATGGCTGGGGCTTTCCCCGGCCTGTATCGTTTGCGAATACGGCATGAGCGAGCTTAGCTCCCAGGCGTATGACCGAGTAGCTGGTGGGCCAATGGACGCGGCGGACGCGGCGCCTTCAAGGGTCTTTCGGTTTGCGCCCTGGGCTCGTACGCAGGTGTGTTCACCGGAAGATGGAAAGGAAGTCGCCGATGGCCAAACCGGGTTGTTGCGAATATTTGATTTGGCGAATGTCTATTCGGTGATGGCGATTCAAACAGAGGATCTGGCTGTCCGGCGCGGCGACGGATTCGAGTTGCTCGGCCGGGCAGAGTTGGCCGAAGCCCGCGGCTGCTCGTTAATGGCGTCGTAAATGGAATTGCCCAATTATTTCTTCGCCGATTTGCCGCCCGAGGCGACGCTGAGCGCGGCAATGCTTCAGGAGGCCTGCCAGGCGCTCAAGCGCAACCGTGAGCAATATCTGGCGCCGCGCACCACCCGGAGCATGATCGCTTTGCTGAGCGGCGTCGCCCAGAATTGGCTTCAGCCAACCAACCGCTTTCGTGACCTCGCCCTGGCCCAGGGACCCGGCCAGACAGGCTTCAGCCGTCAAACTCTGGCCAAAGGGCTCGACGCGTTTTTCAAGACCCTCACACCGGAAGATTTCGCTGCGCTACTGGAACAGGACCTTGGCCACCCGCGCCGCCTCGAGGAGATGAGCGCCACTGCCGACGAGCAAAAAGCCGGCCGCGCTTCGCTCGCCACCGCCCCGCACCTGCTGGTTCACATCACCGCCGGCAACCTCCCCATCCCCGCGCTGATGAGCATCGTGCTGGGCGTGCTGCTGCGCTCGGCCCAATTCGTTAAATGCGCTCGCGGCGCGTCCTGGCTGCCGCGGCTTTTCGCACACTCGTTATACGAAACCGACCCGAAGCTGGGCGCGTGCCTGGAAATCGCCGAATGGCACGGCGGCGCCGCTGAACTGGAGCACGCGCTGTTCGCGGAAGCCGATTGCGTCACCGCAACCGGAACCGATGAAACCATCAACCACATTGCGCGGCGGCTCGGCCCGCGCACGCGCCTGGTGCCTTACGGTCACCGCGTCAGTTTCGCTTACATTACCAGCGACGCGCTTACCGGCGGTCAGTTGCGGCGTGTGGTGCAGCGCGCCACCGACGATGTGGCCGCTTGGAACCAGCTTGGTTGCCTCTCGCCGCACGTACTCTACGTTCAGGATGGCGGCGCTGTGACGCCCGAAAAGTTCGCTGAACTCCTCGCCGAGGCACTGGCCCAACGGGAACAAACCGAACCGCGCGGGGACCTGCCCGCTGCCAGCGCAGCCGCGATTGCCTCGCGCCGCGCCATCTACGAGTTGCGCGCCGCCCATTCGCCGGATACCCGCCACTGGTGCAGCCTGGGCTCGACCGCCTGGACGGTGGTCTATGAAGCCGAGCCCCGGTTCCAATTGTCCTGCCTCAACCGGTTCATTTACGTCAAAGGCATCAAAGATTTGACCGACGCGCTGCGCCAGGCCGATGCCGTGCGTGGCCAGGTTTCGACCGTCGGGCTGGCCGCGTCCGAACACGAAAGCGCCACCTTGGCCGAGCAACTCGCGCGCTGGGGCGCCACCCGGGTTTGTCCCCTGGGCCAAATGCAAGCCCCGCCGCTGCTCTGGCATCACGACGGCCGGCCCGCGCTGGGCGACCTGGTCACCTGGACGGATTGGGAGCGAGGTGGCCTGGATCCAACCAACGGCCCAGCCTGAACGAATTATGGAACTGCGTAAGACTTTTCAGTTCGAGGCTGCGCACCTGTTGCCGCGATTGCCACGCTCCCACAAGTGCCGACGCTTGCATGGCCACAGTTTCCAGGTCGAAATCGTCATCAGCGGCGAATGCGATCCCAAGCTGGGTTGGCTGATGGATTACGCGGAGATAACGCGCCGGTTTAAACCGCTCTGGGAAAAACTCGACCACCGTTATCTCAATGAGGTCCGGGGGCTGGAAAATCCGACCAGCGAAAATATCGCTATTTGGATCTGGGACCGGCTGAAGCCCCGCTTGCAGGGCTTGACCGAAGTGGTAGTGGCGGAAACCTGCACCGCACGATGCATCTATCGCGGGTCGCAAGAGACTTCCGACACGCCAATGCGGAGGCACAGAAACAGATAACGCAAAGACGCAAAGAACTTTAGCGAAAAAATATTTCTTTGCGACTTTGCGTTTATCAGGCCCCCTGGGACCAGCTTTGTCACTCCAAAACCCCTTTACATTTATGTTGACCGCAGGGGGCATCTGTGGCGGGATAATAGCACCTATACACGGCAAAGTCAGAATGGCCAGAGTCCTATCCAAAAACGGCAACGGGTCGCGGTCCGGGCAGGCGTCCAAATACGACGCCCACAACACCGTCCTATCCAAAACCTACGGTGCGCTCGCCGAGTTGCGCCGTGAATTGTCCGACTCCAAGGCCGCGGTGGCCGAGCGGGAAGAACTGCTGCGCACCTTCGCCGCTTGCGCCGATTCGCAACGCGCCTGGCTGTTGCTCGAGGACTATTTCGAAAAGCTCTCGCTGTCGCGCAAGGATTTCCCCAGCGCCGAATGGTGGCCGCGGCTCCTGGCGGCCCAGGGCCGCAATCGCCTGGAAGAGGTCGCCTTTTTGTTTCTGCGCGCCAAACGCTCGCTCCCGACCGAATTGGCCCCTTACGGCAATCTCGACCGTTTCGCCCAGGTCGAGCAGGCCG
The DNA here is from genome assembly GCA_035934555.1 of Verrucomicrobiia bacterium. Classification (GTDB taxonomy): domain Bacteria; phylum Verrucomicrobiota; class Verrucomicrobiia; order Limisphaerales; family UBA8199; genus DASYXT01. Next base: position 3,702 of record DASYXT010000016.1, read on the forward strand.
CCCAGGAACAGGATTTTATCAAACAACTGGAGGGCTGGCTCTTTCCCCCGCGCCCCGCGCACCTGGACGTGCCGCGAGCCTCCCTGCGGGTCCTTTGCCAGGCAAGGCCTGATGAGCAGCATCCGGCCCAGTGCCGGCTGGCGGTGCAATTTCTGCTGCAGCGCCCCCGCACCGGCGAGAAAGTCAAAACCCTGCAGGAATTGCTCGAACTGACCGTCCGCGCCGCACACGAGCAGGAATTGTTCGCGCCTGAGGATTGGGAATTCATTGAATGGCTGGCGCAGACGCATGCGGGCCGCTCCGACGGCCAGGAGCTCATGGTGTTGAGCGAACTGGAGTTGCTCAATTGGCTCGCGCGCTGGGGTCAGACCAACCGCTTGGAATTGTCTGATGAGCAGGGCACGCGCCCGCTGAGCTTCGCCGGCCAGGTGGCCGAACTCACCCCGCATTTGGAAAACGGCCGCCAGGAGCTTTCCTTTACGCACCGGCTCGAAGTTGCCGCGGGCCCGGGCCACGCGCTCACTGATGTCCGCTTTTTCAACCGCCGGCCGCCCCTCGCCCTGGCGGGGAACACATTTTACCTGTTGCGCAACGGCCCACCGCCTGAACTGCTCGAACACTGGGCGCGCCAGCCTGCCGTGCCCGTCCGCAAGCTCAGCCACCGTTTACTGACCCATCTGCGCCGCACCCAATCCGCTCAGGGAGTGGACTGGGAGCAGCTCTGCGTGGCGCACCCCGCCAAACCGCAGTTTGTGTTTGAGTTGCTCGATGACAGCTTGCGCCTGCGTTTGCTGGCGCGCAGCCAGCGCGACCAAAGTCTTTGGCTCTGGAACGGCCATGAATGGTTGCAGGAGGAACCCAAGCACCGGGCGCACGAAAAGCCGCAAATCCTCGACGACGCGCGCCTCGAACCGGCTGCCTTGTGGCTCCGCCAATTGGATTGGTTTACGCCCGAACCGGGTCTCTGGGTTGGTGACGCCAACGAACCGTTCCTCGAGGTTCTCGCGCGCGCCTGGCCTGACCGTCCGCTCGAGGCCGATTACCTCGGGAACCCTGGTTTTCATCGGTTGTTCCTCAACCCGCGGCAACTGCGGCCACGCCTTGTCGTTAAAGGTAGTGGCATCGATTGGTTGTCGGTATCAGCCGAGTGGGAACAGGAGAGCCTTAAACTGAGCCTCGCCGATTTGCGACGCCTGCAGACTGCTACCGGGCGCTTTGTTAAGCTGCCCGATGCCGGCTGGGTCGAACTCGACTCGGGCGCGGTGCAAAATGCTCACGAGGCGATGGCCGAGATGGGCGTCGATGGCTTGGTGCCCGTTGCGCGCAAGATCGGCCTGGAACAAGTCGCCCACCTGGATGAAACCGCCCTCGGGCGCTTCGTCGATTCGCCCCAAGCCAGCGCCCTGCGTGACCGGCTGAAGGATTTTAAAGCCGTCGATAGCACCGGTTTGCCCGGCAACGTGCAGGCCGAAATGCGCCCTTACCAGAAAGACGGATACGACTTTCTGTGTCACCTCGCCCGCGTCAAGTTGGGCGGCGTCCTGGCCGACGATATGGGGCTGGGCAAGACGCTCCAAACGCTGGCCTGGCTCGCCTGGCTCAAAGAGCGCTACACCAAAGACCCCAAGCCGGCGTTGGTTATTTGCCCCGCTTCGGTGCTCCACAATTGGCGCAGGGAAGCCAACCGCTTCACACCCGGCATGCAGGTGCTGGTGCTCGAAAGCGGCGCCGCCCGCCATAACTTGCGCAAACAGATTCCCCAGCACGACCTCATCGTCACCAATTACGCCCTCCTCCGCCGCGACCTGGAAGAACTCCAAAAATTCCAATTCCGCGCCGTCATCCTCGACGAGGCCCAGTTCATCAAAAATCCAGGCGCCCAGGTCACCCAATCGGTCAAACAGCTCCAATCCGATTACCGCCTCGCCTTAACCGGCACCCCGCTGGAAAATCGCTTGCTCGATTTGTGGAGCATCGTCGATTTCGTCCAGCCCTCCTACCTCGGCACCCAGGAACAATTCGCCCAGACCTACGAACCCCACGGCCCGGATGCCGAGTCGGCCCAACGCATCGCGCGCAAGCGGCTTTCGGCCAAACTGCGGCCCCTGCTGCTGCGCCGGCTCAAGAAACACGTCGCCAAAGACCTCCCCGAACGCATCGAGCAGCGGCGCGATTGCCAGCTCAGCGAGGAACAACGCAAGCTGTACCTGGCCGAGTTGCGCCGCAGCCGCGAGCAGGTGATGAAAACCGTCGCCGAGAAGGGGCTCAACAAGAGCAAGATTCATGTCCTGGCCGCCCTCACGCGCCTGCGCCAAATCTGCTGCCATCCCAAGCTCGTCGGCAACGAAGCCCTGTCGGGTAAAACCGAAATCCTGTTCGAATTGCTCGACCCGCTGCTGGCCGAAGGTCAAAAGGTTCTGCTGTTCAGCCAATTCGTCCAGATGCTCGAATTGTTGCAGGCGGACTGCCACCAACGCCAAATCCCCACCCACATCCTCACCGGCCAAACCAAGGACCGGCAGGAAGCCGTGCGCGCTTTCCAGGAAGACCCCAACGCCTCGGTGTTCCTCTTGAGCCTGCGCGCGGCGGGCACCGGCCTGAACCTCACTACCGCCAGCTATGTCGTGCTCTACGATCCCTGGTGGAACCCCGCTGTCGAAGCTCAGGCCATCGATCGGTCCCATCGCATTGGCCAAACCCAGACCGTCAATGCCTACCGGCTCATCTCTCCCGGCACCGTCGAGGAAAAAATCTGGGAACTGCAACAGAGCAAAGCCCAAACTATCGCTGACGTGCTCGGGGAGGAAGGCTTTGCCCGCAGCCTCTCCAAAGCCGACCTCGAGTACCTCTTCGCCGAGGATTAGCGGCCAAGCCGCGACTCGGCAGCCCTGCTCATGAACCTGATCCGCTGCGATGATTCCTTCCTCGAGCCAATTCGCGAGATCATCAACCAGGCCATCGTAAACTCGACCGCCATTTACGATTACCACCCCCGCACTGCGGAAATGATGGCCGGCTGGTTTGCCACCAAACGCCAGGGAAATTTCCCCGTGCTCGGCGCTCTCGATGAGCAAGGGCAATTCATGGGCTTCGGCAGTTATGGCCGGTTCCGCGCCTGGCCCGCCTATAAGTACACCGTGGAACATTCGCTGTATGTGGCCGAACGTTTCCGCGGCCGCGGGGTCGGCAAGCGTCTGCTCCAGGAATTAATAGCCACCGCCCGGCAGCAACAATATCACGTGCTGGTCGGGGGGATCGATTCGGAGAATGTCGCCAGCCGCAAGTTGCATGAAGCGTTTGCCTTTACTCATGCCGGAACAATTCGTCAGGCGGGCTACAAATTCGGCCGTTGGCTGGACCTGGCATTTTACCAATTGATCCTCGACACGCCGGCCAAGCCGCAAGAGGGCTGAGAACCCTTGACAGCCCCTCGCCGCTCCCCAAGTCTAATACGACCGAATGAAATCGGACCGGCCCATGAAGCATTTTGTTTTGGCATTTTTGCTGGCCCTGGTCTTTTACGCGGTGTTTTACGAGGCCATTGAGAGCGCCCGCACGCGCAAAGGCCCCTGGGTAGTTACCTTCACCACCAGCACCAGCAGCAACGTTCCGACTTTAGTGATCAGCCAGTACCGCCTCGCTATCACGAATGTCCAAATCTGCTTCCCCGAGCAGCAAGCCCCTTCCAGCAACGCGCTGGGCACCATGATCTTCGCCCAGCCTCAGCCTGTACCCTTCCCGGTTCCCTTTGGCCGCTGCGTCTTCATGGACACCACCTTCCTGCCGGGCACCGTCAGCTTCCAGCTTTACGGCCACGAAGTGGAACTGCTGCCCCGCGTGCTCTTCATCGACCGCCAGGAACGACCCTGGCTTTCCGACAGCGAAATCACGCTTCACCCGAAGTGAACTCCCATAAACGCTCCGGGTACTCACCCTTGCTGACCAACTCCCGTATTCCCTTCACGACCGCTTCTTTGTCATCGCGATAGGTGATCCCAAACCAGGAATCCGGCGTGCGCAATACTTTCACCCGGGCGCGCCCCCCAGCGACCATATTGTTCACCGGAGTGGGGATGTAAAACTCGGCTTTCTCGTCCTGGCCGCGCTTGCGCAGAAACGCGGCAAATTCCTCTTCCAACCCGCTGAAGAAGGACGGCAGAAAACCCCACATGTTCATCGAGACCATTTCCTCACCGGTCAACGCATGCGCCTGGCCCGCGTCATCCGTGTATTGGGCCGCGGCGCCGGCGCGCTCGATTTTTGTCAGTTCAACGATGCTGCGCAGGTAACCGTCTGGGGTGAGTTGGCCAACGCCGCGGGCGACCGAGCCGAAGGCCGACAGCGTATTTCGCAGCACGAATCCCACCAGCGCGTAATCCGGTGTGCCCGAACCCAGGTGCTGTGCCAAAACCTGGAAGGAATGCGCCCCGTAGAAATCATCGGCATTGACCACCCCAAACGGCTCGTGCACCGCATCAGCGGCCATCAGCACCGCGTGGCCTGTGCCCCAGGGTTTCTTGCGTTGTGCCGGCAACACAAACCCCGCCGGCACACGGCCGAGTTCCTGGAATACGTAATCCACCGCCACCCGCCCCTCGTAGCGCCGCCCGATGCTCTCCTTGAACGCAGTTTCGATGTCGCGCCGGATGATAAACACCAAACGGTTGAACCCCGCCCGCAGCGCGTCGTAAATGGAATAATCCATCAACGTCTCGCCTCCCGGCCCGACCGGTTCGAGTTGCTTCAAACCGCCATACCGGCTGCCCATCCCGGCAGCCAGCACCAGCAAGGTTAGGCGCGGCATCATATCTGCCCTCCATCATCGATTTGGGTTGTTGTTTGGCTTATTGTCTTGTCGCGCCAGCGTCTTGGACTGCGCCAGCCCTCTGGCGCTTTGAAAACAGGAGCCCGGCCCGAACAGCGCCAGAGGGCTGGCGCAGTCCAAAACCTCGCGGCCTGGCCGAGCTGGTTCATTCAGAGAGGCGCCCCATGCTGCGTGCCCATGGTCAGTGGTCGGCCCCGTGGGCTCCCTCAATTCAGCCGCTTGATAGAAATATCCCGGAACATCACCGGGTCATTGTGGCCGGCAAATCCAAAATACCCGCACGCCCGGTCCTTGCCCGGGTGCTCATGGCCCGCCAGATATTCGTGCACTTTGCTCAGGTCGCAATCCAGAATCACCGTGCCGTTGAGCTCGACCTTGAGCGTCGGCCCTTTTACCGTCACCTCTTCATAATTCCATTCGCCAATCGGGTGCTGATATCCGCGTTGCGCTGGCACCATCCCGTAGGCCGACCCATGCGCTTGCCGGGGATCGATCTTTTCCCCCGTCGCCTTCTCGTAATTGTCGTCCAACACCTGCACCTCGCACATGCCCAGATAAGCAGTATCGCCGTGGCCCGGGTAACGAATCGCCAGACCATTATTGCCCCCGGGCGGGAGCTTGAACTGGAGGCGCGCAACGAAATCGCAATACTCATCCTTCGTATAAATCGTCCCGCCCTTGCCTGGCCGGCACAAAATAGCGCCCTCTTTTACCTGGTAATTATCCAGCGGTCCCGCCCAGCCGGTGAAATCCTTCCCATTGAACACCGAGTGAAACCCTTGAGGGTCTTTGCCTCGCAACAGCTTGTCAGCCTCATCCGAGCCGATTTCCCTGATATACAGATTGCGCCAGCGGATTTCTCCACCGTGCGTCTGAAGTTGCAGCGGCCCTTTGGGCGGCACCGGCAGCTTGCGGTCGTAATAGTCTTCCATGTTTGCTCCTTTAACCGTTTGCTTCCCGTTGAGCCACACCCATACCCGCGAGCCGGCCATCACGATCCGGAAATGGTTCCATTTGCCAAACGGCTTGTCCGCCAGCACCAACGGGTCCTTGCCGGGCGCACCCGGGCTGTTGTTCCACAACCCGCCTGAGCCTTTATCGGCCCCCAGCTTGAACTTATCCTTTTCGGTATAATCCCAGATTTGCACCTGCGGACAGCCCCGCAAATAAATCCCGCTATCGGCGAGCGGAACCGTGCGGTAATCCACCAACAGCTCGAAATCGCCGTAGAACTTGTCGGTCGTTAGATACAATCCCTGGCCGTCATTGACCAACTCGCCGTTTTCGACGTGCCAGTGCTGCCGGATATTATCGAGGCTGCCGTCCTGTTTGGCTTTGAACGCCTCCGGCGACAGCGCCATATACCCCCGCGGGTCCTCCGTTTCAGCCCCCCACCAGCCGTCCAGGTTGGTGCCGTTGAACAGGGCAGTAAATCCCGCAGGCGCTTTGGCGCCGGCCTGCGCCGTGTGTTTAGGGCGCGAGGAAGGCGTCGAGCAGCCAATCAGCGTTACTAAACCCGCCAGAACGATGGTTAAAACGTAGCGTCGCTTCATGCGCCTAGGGCTAAACCACCAACGCCCCCGGCGCAATCCTAATCCAGTCCCTTATCCAGGGACGGGCGCACGACAGAATTCTTCGGCTACGCCGCCAAGCTGAGGCAATCGTTGCTGGCAGCCTGAGTATTGAGCCGTTCCTTCCAGAACTGATCCCGGCGGCGACTGGCATGGATGCAGCGCAAAGCCAGTATATTTTCGGC
>DASYXT010000020.1:0-22072 GCA_035934555.1 Verrucomicrobiia bacterium
GCCGAAAATATACTGGCTTTGCGCTGCATCCATGCCAGTCGCCGCCGGGATCAGTTCTGGAAGGAACGGCTCAATACTCAGGCTGCCAGCAACGATTGCCTCAGCTTGGCGGCGTAGCCGAAGAATTCTGTCGTGCGCCCGAGCGAACCCGAACGTGTGCTTTGAGCTGGCCTTATCGCATGAGAGGTGCTTTGTTGATGTGAGGTCACCACCAGTTGACCGTTCGCATGCCCGACAACGCGCCACCGCCTGTCAGTTCGACTCCACCTCCACAACGAAAGCGTTGGTTGCTTTATGGCTGTGGCGGTCTGCTGGCCGTGGTCGTGATAATTATCGCGGCAGTGGCGATTACCGTTTGGTGGATTCAACGCCCGATTAAGCCGGTCGTACTGAAACCCAAGGAACAGGCCGTCGTTGACCAGAAATTGCGCGAACTGGAAGATACGACGACTCCCGCCCCCGGCCCGACCCGACCGCCGACCGACGGTGCCGGCTCCCCACAGGCCGATCGACCCTATGTGCCGGGGGGCAAGGTGATCCAATTGACCGAGCGGGAAGTCAACGGGCTGCTTAACCGGAACACCGACCTGGGAAAGACCGTCCGGTTGGAGTTTGCGAGGGATGCCATCAATGCGTACCTGGCGGTGCCGATCCCGGAGGATTTTCCCATGATGGGAGGCAAGATGTTTCGGGCGCGCGGGCGACTGGGTGTGTCGGTTGGCAACGGCGGCGTACCCTACCTTGCCCTGGAGGATGTGACGGTATTTGGAGTGAGCTTGCCCAATGCGTGGCTCGGCGGGCTGAAGCGGCAGAACCTGCTGGCCGATGCTTTGTGCCCGGGCAAGCCCGGCCCTGTGTTGCGCGGCATCAAAAACTTGCGAGTTGAACCTGGGGCACTGGTGATCGAACTGGCCGACTGACTTTCCCAGTTGCCATACTGCCCCGGCATCTGACCAATGCCCCTTTCATGAACCTGCCTCTACCTGCGCTGCTTGCGTTTCTGCTCTTAGCCTCTGGCTTGAGGCTGCCCGCGAACGCTACCTCCGTTCAACCGGCGGCTCCTCGACAGCTCATTTCCTTAGACGGCGATTGGCTGTTCCAACGCGACCAGGCCCACGACTGGAAAACCGTCCTGGTGCCGTCGAGCTTTCAGAGCCACGAAGGCACCAGCTTTCACGGGATTGGCTGGTACAAAAAGGCGATTGCGCCCTTTGAATTGCCTCGCGGAAAGCGGGTCCTCGTGCAATTCCAGGCAGCGGCTACTCAAGCGGAGGTCTGGTGGGATGGGCAACGGCTCGGCACACACCTGGGCGGGTGGACTCCGTTTCGTTTCGACGTCACCGATTTGGTGCGGACCAGCCCCAAACACCAATCGCACGAGTTGCAGGTGCGCCTCGATGAATTGGTAGGACACAATACCCAGGGATTCCTGCCGATCATCACGCCGCACTTCGGCGGGCTGTGGCAGGACGTTTCTTTGCTGGTGGTGCCGGAAACCTATGTGGACGACCTGCAACTCATGGCGGTCGGCGATCCGAAGACCGGCGCGTTGAACCTTTCCGTGCCTCTGGCCGGCTCAGCGCCCGATGCGATTCGCCGCGTCTCCTTGCGCTGCCGCTTGCGCGGCGAGCAGGGCTGGACCGACTTATCGCCGGAAATTGCGCGGTCGAATAACGTGCTGAAACTGTGCGCGCGCGTGGCCAACGTGCGGCTTTGGTCTCCCGCCGAGCCGAATCTATACGAGCTCGAGGTGGGCCTGCCCGGAGCGAAGGGTGATCGGTTGCAAACGCGCGCGGCGTTCCGTTCACTCGAGGCTTTCGGCCCGGAGTTGCGTTTGAACGGGCACCCGCTCGTTGTGCGTGGACTGCTCAACTGGGGTTACTCAGCACCGCTCAATGCCCCCAACCCAGGGGAAAAAGTGTGGCGCCAGGAGCTGGAACTCGCTCGCTCGCGCGGTTTCAACCTGATGAAGTTTTGTCTGTGGGTGCCGCCGCACCGCTATCTGGAGCTGGCCGATGAAATGGGCATGCTCACCTGGATGGAGTATCCGACCTGGCATCCCAATTTCACCGGTAAATACCTCGAACCGCTACGGAAGGAATTTCGCGAGTTCTTCCTCTACGACCGCAATCATCCTTCGGTAGTGCTGCGGAGCCTGACGTGCGAGACCGGCCCCTCGGCCGAGTTGGGGGTGCTGCGCAGCCTTTATCAGGAGGCGCACGAGCTGGTTCCCGGCGCGCTGGTCGAGGATGATTCGAGTTGGATTGGCTGGAACCGCATCCACGATTTTTATGACGACCATCCTTACGGCAACAATGATACGTGGGTCAACACGCTGGAAGGGTTCCGTGAGTACATCCTGGGCCACGGCATCAAACCGCTCGTGCTGGGCGAGAGCATTTCGGCTGATACGTGGCTCGACCGCGCGGCGTGGCTCGAAGATTGCGGCCAGCAACGGCCCTGGTGGGCTCCGGCCGTGCTGGACGATACCGGACGCTGGAAAGCGCGTATGCGCGGCTTGGCCGGCAACGACGGCTTGGACGAGCTGCGCCCGGAGTCCCTCGCATACGGCATGCTGATGCGCAAATTCCAAATCGAAACGTACCGCCGCGAAATCCCTTATGGCGGCTATGTCATTTCAGTGATCCGCGACATTCCCAAAGCGTCGATGGGCCTGCTCGATTACCTCGGCCGGCCCAAGTGGAGCGAAGCCGATTGGGCATGGCAGTGCGACACCATGTGCCTGCTGAAGACCGAAGCCGACCGCCGGTCCTTCGCATCCAGCGCGCGCCTAAAAGCTGAGGTCTTGGTAAGCCATTTTGGCCTCAAGGCGCTGACAGCGGCTGAACTGACCACCACTTTGAGCCTGGCTGACCTGGCCGGTCCCGCCCTTCAGCAGCGGTCTGATAAAGTCGAACAAAACCCCGGAACCCTTGCTTCGGTGGCGGCGCTCGATTGGCGTTTGCCGGCGGTGACCACGCCCACGCGCGTCCTGCTGCGTGCGGACCTGAAATCCGATGCCGGTGAATTTCAAAACGAATGGCCATTGTGGGTTGTGCCGACTAACTCCAACCGGCAGTTCGATGGGGTGCAAGTCCATTCCTCAGTGGCTTCCGAACTGAAGCGCGAACTGTTCGCCGACTGCGCGCCCTTTCGTCCGGACCCTGTGCCGGATGCGGCAACTGGAGCTGAACCAATTGTGGTGGCAGCTCACTTTGATGCTGACTTGGCGCAGTTTCTCGAACAAGGCGGCCGGGTGTTGCTGTTGCCGGATGGCAAAACCAACAGTTTCGCTCTCGCTGCTCATTGGTTCCTCCGGGGCGGCCCCTATATCCCCACCCACGCCTTGAGTAGGACAATTCCGCGCGAGTTCTTTGTCGAGCTGCAACACTTTGATTTATCTGCGCCGGTTGTCGCGAATTTGCCGCAGTTGGATTCCTTTGATCCCATCCTGATGCTGTGGGACACGCACGACCAGGACACAGTTAAAACCCACGGCATCATTTTCGAAACGCGGGTCGGGCGCGGTCGGTTGCTGGTCAGCGCGGCCCGCCATACCGGCGCCCAGAATGCCGCCGGGCATTGGCTGCTGGGGGTCTTACTCGACCATTTGCGCACGCCCGAACCGCCGCGGAACGAACTATCCCAAGCGGCCTTCGAGCGGCTCCTGGCTTCTCACACCCACCCCTGAACAAACCATCGAGGCCGGTGAGAGTACGTTGCGAGATGCTTGGACTGCTCAGGGCGGAGTGCTTATCTTCATTCGTCGCCCAATATTGAACCAAACCCACGCGCGGACTGTCCAACTGGCATGTCACGACATCGCGGCACCACCGCATCGGGAAAGCTCTTCGACGCAGCGACCATCGAAGCAGTCTGGCAGAAGGCCAGGATCAGCAACCGGCACACCCCTTTGCGTTTGGATGCTTTTGGTTCGCTCATCTGGAAACCGGCTCATGGCAGCACCAACAGTAGATTCGGATGGGAGATCGACCACATCAAACCGGTTGCTGCTGGGGGTGGAGACGAACTCGAAAACCTCCAGCCGTTGCAATGGGAAAACAACCGCGACAAAGGAAATACCTTTCAAGTTTCAGCCGAAACCAGCCAGCCTACCCCGCCGTCTGTGGAGCAAGACGCTCGCACGATAAATGGTCCGGTGCCTCACGGGGAGGCCGCACTCAGGTGAATTTGTAGGAGGACCCATTTCGGTTGACTCGTCATCGCGAGTCACGCAAAAAAGCTTGCGATTTAGAGCTCTGTCCATTACCAATTCTTCAACGGTGGGATCTATGAAAAAGTTTATTGGCTTCTTTAAAAGTACTCCGGACTTTCAACCGCAGCCCTCGCTGCTCACGCAAGCCTGGTGGCCAGTGCCACGGTGCAGGCGCGCGTCGGGCGCGGTCTCGGCGTTTGCGTTATTGGTTGCCGCGGTGGCGCTGCATGCCGCTCCAGCGGAGCCGAACACCAGCGTGGCCTTCCTCAAGGCGCCGGAAGGCGCGAAGCTCTTCTCTGTTTCCCTGGCCGTTAGCGAGACTCTCTCTTCCAGGGGCTCGTCGGGCTACCTCACGCAACGTGGCGCACAGGCCCTCGAGCCGCTCGGCTCCGTCCCAACAGCGATTGCCGAAAAGCACGCCGGCAAGGAGTTCACCGCCTATCAAATCGCCGCCCTGCCCGGTGGTACTCGCTACCTGCTCTGTCTCAACCAGGATAAAAAACTCAAATCCCTGAATCGAAACGATGCCCTGATCTGTTTGGCCGAGATTTATCGGCTGCCACCCGGAGCGGATTCCCAACCTGAACTCATCAAGGAAGGCTATCAAACTTCGACGGGCGACATCACATTTCCGGTGGAGCTGGTATCGGCATCGGGGATTGGCGCCACACACGTGAAGACATTCCAAACGGAACTGGGCTACAACATCACCTCAGGTTTTGAAGCAACCCCCCAAGTCTATGCCGGGCAAGGCGCGGCCTTCCAGGTGTCCGGCTCGCAAGTGACTGACAAAGGGAAGCTCACGCTCACCATCAACATCCCGCTGGAGATGGCGCCCACGCCGGATACTTCGGTAACGCTGCGCTTCGAGCCGCTGGAACCCAGCCTGCCCCAGCAAAGCGCCGCGGGCAAATTGAACGATTTTCTGGACCTGGGTCATGCGCGTTTTTTGGTCAGCGCGGTTGCGCCGGATTTCTCGTCGGCGACGCTGGCCCTGGTGGCTGGCAATCTCGACGCGACTCTGGACAAGCAACTGCAGCTTGGCACACAAATGCCACCCTTCGCGCAGGTGGAACTGGTGACGCGCAAAACCGTGACCCAGCAGGAACTGCTTGCAAAAGCGCGAGCCGCCTCAGGAGTTTTGTTCATTTTTGGCGACCTCGCTCCGGGGAACCGTCCCGGCAACCCTTATAACCCCGCGTTTCGCTCCGGCGGCATTAGTGCCTTGCCTTTGTCGCCCGATGAAGTGATGCAACAGGCAACATTGGACCTGAACCCCAAACCGATCGTGGTATTCGTCACGCGCCAAATCGGGGTGGATTTTCTTTATGACGATCTGCGCAACAAAACGCCGGAGTACCTGGTCTTAGCCGATTTCGCAGACCCGCTCCGCACAAGCTTCCGCCAGCCGCAAAGTATGGGTGCTCCGTGGATGGGCATGCCCTATTCGGGCGCACAGCAGGAGCCCTGTCTGCGCCAACTGTTCAATCTGCCCCTCCGGCTGTGTATTGCCGCGTTCGACTCTCGTGGCAAAGTGCGCTACGTCAACGCCGATGCCGCACCGTCGTTCCTTAACAGCCTGGCTGAGGCGCGAACAGCGTTGGGCGCGAGGAAGTGAGCAGTTACAGGGGGACATTGCCCCGTCCAACGGGATTCCTTTAGCCCCCAACGCACTCAGCACCGCATGCGCCCTACTTCTCCATCTCGGTTGTGTGGTGGTATTCGTGAATAGTGAACAGGAGGGCGGCCAAGCCCACGAACAGGAGCGGGGCCAGGATGAGCGCGGCCAGGGAGGTCGGCACGCCCAGCCCTGACCATTCATAGACATTTTGCACCGCCGAGTTGTGGGCCAACAAGGTCTTGAGATGCCGCATTAAAGAAAGCGTGTTGATGTTGGTGGGAATCCGACCAATGCCCATTTCAACGATCAATCCATAAACCAACGCCAGCGCCATGTAGCGTTTAGTAAGTTGCCCCAGGAAAACACCCAGCGCGCTCCAGGCCAGCACAGCCAGAACCTGCGCGCCAAGGAACAACGGCAGCAACTCAAGCAGGTTGGGTTGCTGCCGCAAAGCCCCAGCGGCAAAGATCAGCAGCGTTTCAGCCAAAAGACTTAGTTCCAGCCAGGCGGTTTGCGCCGCGTACTTCAGTGCCAGCAACCGCGCCCGGCTCAAGGGCCGGGTCAAAAGAAATCCGAGCGTGTCGGCCTGCACCTCGTCGCGGATCAACCCGCCGCTGCCACGAACGCATTGCAACGGCAGCACCACGAAAAAGTACAGGTCGAGCAGCCAATGATAAAACGGTTCGCCGGGGTGCCAGGAAGGGCGGATTTGCCCTTCCGCAACCAAAACCGAACGCTGCGTGAAAGTGCGGAACGGAGGCAACTGGCGGTCGTCGAGCACCTCCTGCGCGCGCGAAGTAATCCGATCAAAGGCGGCGTGCACCGCCCCCTTCTGCCGCGCGACGGCGTTTTCCCCGGTCGGGAACTCGGTGGCGGATAAGGCCGCCGATTCCTCACGAAAAATTTTGAGCAATTGTTCCCGTTGCTGCGGCTGGAGGGGCAAACCGGCGCGGGCGAGCCGGCGCGCGATTTCGTTCACCTGCTGGTCCGGCCGGATCAGGGGCGTGCGCTCCGGGTGGCCGCCGCGCAACACCGGCAGCGTCAGATAGACCAGCACCGGCAGCAGCAACAGGCCGAGGAGATGCGTCGGCAGCCTGCGCCAGCCGAATTGCGGACGCCACGTGAACAACCAAATCGCGCGCCAGGCGCCGAGCACGGTCGGGCGCAACGGCTCGGGTTTAGGTGGAACCGGGGGCGGGACGGAAGCCATCGGAGCTGGATTAGGCGTGGTGCTCATCCGGTGACTTTGTCGAAAATGTTCTTCAAGGAGCGGCTTTGGCTGCGAATGCTTTGAACCGTGACGCCGCTCTCGAGCAGCAACCGCGTCCAGCGCGCATAGAAAGTCGCGGCATCCTTCACACGGATATGAAGCAGTTGCTGAGCGGCATCGAGGTCGAAACCGAGCAGCACATCGGCTTCAAACAGGTGCCGGGCAAGGCGTTCAGGCGCGTCGCAGTGGATTTCCAGTTCCTCTGACCAGTTCTTGAGGTCGGTGCGGATGTCGCGTTGCGAACCGGAGGCCAGAATCCGCCCCCAATTGAGAATGAGGATATCGGTGCAGAGCGACTCGAGTTCGGCGAGGATATGGCTTGAAACGAGGATGCTGACGCCGCCGCCCGCCAGGCGCTTGAGGATGGTGGCGATTTCCTGCCGGCCCATTGGGTCCAAGCCGTTCATCGGCTCATCCAGCACCAGCAAGTCGGGTTGGTGCAACAAGCCTTGCGCGAGCTTGACCCGCTGCTTCATGCCTTTGGAAAACTGGCCCATGCTCTTGGACCAATGTTCCCGTGCCAGCCGGACGCGGTCCAGAGTCGCGGCGCAGCGCTCTTCGGCGGCCGAGCCGCGCAAGCCCGAAAGCCAGGCCAGCCCGAGCAGCCATTCCAGCGGGCGCAAGTCCTTCGGCACCGCTTCGCGTTCGGGGCAGTAACCGATCCGGCGCATGAGGCGGGGGTTGTTCCATGGAAGTTCGCCAAAAACTGTGAGGGTGCCGGAGCTGGGCTGCAGTTGGCCGGTGATGATTTGAATCAGGGTGCTTTTGCCAGCTCCGTTCGGTCCCACCAACCCGGTCAGGCCCGGGGCGACGTCGAAGGTGACGTTATTCAATCCCATGACGATCCCGTACCACCGGCTGAGTTCGTTGGCCTGGATAATGGGGTTCATTCGGGTTTGACTCGACTGCGCAGCAGAAAAGCAGCGGCCGCGGCCATGACCACCAGCGCGACACACGCGCCGCCGAACGTCGGCGAATTCAACGCCGTCCAGGTCTCGGGACGGATCGACTTCAACATGCCGCCAAAAATCGGGATGTTATCCTGAGCGATCTTCAGGTCATCGCCCAGGCGGAACACCGCCAGGCCGAGTTGTTGGAGGTTGTAGCTGAAGCTCAGGTGCTGCAGCCACGGTTTGGTGTGGGCGGCGATGGGCGTGAGAACTCCGCCCAGAATCCACCACATAAACCAAAACGCCGGAGTGGATTTTTCTTTGGTCGAGAGAGCTGAGACGCCCAGGGCGAGCGCGCTCAACACGCACATCCCGGCGAGGCAGTACACCAGCGAATGCGCCAGCGCGACGCGTGAGTGCCAGAAAAAGCGCCAATCGGGCGCGAGCAAGTTGCCGACGAACCACGCCGCGCACACGGGCCCCAGCCAGGTCATGGTCAAAAGGCCGAAAGCCGTCGCGAACTTGCCCAGGAGATAATCGCCGCGGCTAACGGCTTTCGAGGAGTAGATGATGATGGCGTTGCTGGCGAGGTCGCGCGTAATGAGCAACGGCAAAGCCATGCCGAGGCCGAAAATGCTTATGGGCATGAGCGTGACCGTGAAATAATAGAACAAAACGTCCTGGGTGGTCCGCACGGAAACTTCCGGGTGGTCGGCCAGCCAGCCACTGAGGGTGCCGGCAAAGCTTTGCAGTTGGGGATTCAGGTTGCCGACCCATTGCACGACGATGCTGTCGGCCACCAATAATTGTCCGACGACGAACAGGATGGCGGTCATCGCCAGCGCGCCAATCCAGCAGACCAGCAGCAGGTGGCGCATCCATTTGTTCTGCAAGCAGGCGCTCAGCCCGTTATAGGCGATCACGCCGCGGCGGCGCCACAGTCCCTCGTGCACGCCGTCCCAGTGCTGGTAACGTGTATCATGCAGCGGCATGGGAAATCTCCAGGGCTTGCACAAACGTTTCTTCCAGCGCGTTGGGGCTGGGAATCAGCTCCAGCGGGGCGAGGCTCAATTCATCCAACACGGTGAGCAAAGGGTTGAGCGACTCCGCTTTATGCTCGATGCGCAGATGACCGTTGACGAGCAATTCGCATGGCCAGTGGCGCTGGGCACAGGCGGCCTGCAAGGTGGCGTGCTCACCCGCCAGCACAACCTCGGCCGCGCCGCGCTTGCGCGCCTTCAGGTTTTCTAGCGTGTCATGCACCAGCACCCGCCCGCGCGCGATGATGATGATCTGTTCGCAAATCTGGTCCACATCGTGGAGCAGATGCGAGGAGAGCACGACCGTGATGCCGAAGGTCTTCCATAAGCTCTGCACCAGCTCAAGGATCTGCGCCTGGCCGCGTGGATCCAGCCCGTTGGTGGGTTCGTCCAGGAAGACGATTTCGGGATCGTGCACGATGGCCTGGGCCAGCTTGAGCCGCTGCTTCATGCCGGTAGAGTAGGTGTCCGCTTTGCGGTAGCGCTCCTGCCCCATGCCGACAAAGTCCAGCATCTCGTGCGCGCGCTGGCGTGCGGCCTGGAAGGGCAGGCCGCAGAGTTGCGCGCAATAGGTGACGTATTCACAGCCGGCCATGCCCGGGATATGGCAGTCCTGTTCCGGTGTGTAACCTACGCGCTTACGGATTTCGCGTCCTTCGCGGCCGACCTCACGGCCCAGCAGCCGCGCCGCACCGGAAGTGATCGGCAGCAACTGCAACAGGCACTTCATCAACGTGCTCTTGCCCGCGCCATTGGGCCCCAACAACCCAATGGCGCCGGGCGCAACGCTCAAGTTCACGCTGTCGAGGGCGCGTTGGGGGCCGAAGGTCTTAGTTAGCTCCTTCGTTTCGATGACAAGCGGCCCGGACATTGCTGGCATGGTGCGGAGGGGGAGGGACCGCGTCAAGGGTTGTGGAGCGTCGAGTGCGCTCTTACGCTCGACACTCCCACACCGCGGGTTTAAACTTCGCACATGGCTGCCGATTACGATGCTTCGGAGTTTATTGATGGCGATTTTGAAACGCACAAATCGCCGTTTTCCGCCGCAGCCGCAGCCACCGGACAAAAAGCGCGCGCGCCCAGCCGGGAAGACCTGGATGCGGACGTCCTGACGAAGCAACAACGGTTAGCCGAGCTGAAGCGCGAACAAGAAACGCTAGAACGCGAACGGGCCGGCCTTGAAGAAACCCGGCGCCGCCAAACCGAATTCCAGACTGGCCGCCAGGAAATGGTGCAGAACCTCACGCGTGGCTTGGGACTGCTCGAGGAGGCCGAATTCAACGCGCGCCGGGATGCCGAGCAAATGGCCAAGGCGTTGGGCGATTTGAAGCAGGCGATGGCACAGCTCGAATCGATTCACGAAGAGTCCTGGACCAAAGACAACTTCAGCGTCGAACTCACACGCGCGCTGACAGCCATTGAGAACGCGCGCATGGAATGGAATGCCGCGCGACTGAAGTTCCCGCTACTGTCGTCGGCGCCGGCAGAACCTGCGGTCCCGCCGGCCACCGTCACGCTCGCGGCCCCCTTTGGGCCCAAGAGCTTTGGCGAACTTTGCCGGCTCGGCTTTGCTCTGACCTGGCCGCTGGCCGTCGTGGCTCTGGGAGCCCTGGCACTCCTGGCCGCGGTATTGTTGCGCCGGTGAAAGCTCTCGATGTTATTTTTCAGGAAAAAACCGGATGCGATTACCGAACGCGCTCGAGCGCTGAGTGACGAGATAGCGGCGCTGGAGGCGCAGATCGAGCAATTGAGCTCGCAAGTCGAGTCCGAGCCGGCGCAACCGCGTTTGCGTTCGACCGCTTTGCCCCATGCCGCTGCCAGCCCCGAGCCTGTATCGCTGCCTGCAGCGCCTGAACCGCGGCGAACCGCACCTCCCGGAGAACCGATTTTCGAGCGAGTGGATCAGGGCCGCTTGCGGCCCCAGGGAGAAGCGGCGACCACCCCCCATCACTATAACGAGCTGGGGGTCCGCAAATACGACTTGCCGGCGTTACTGCGGCGCATGGGCAACCAGTTCCGCGGCCCGTCCACCACCAACCCGAAGCTGGTGAGTTACCTGGCCGCCGGAGGCATCCAAGGGTTGCGGCCGTTGCGGTACGAGAAGCGAGTCGCGCGCAACCGCTTTATTGTCTTCGTGGTGTTCCTGGTCCTGGTGCTGCTTGGGTTAATTACGGTTTTTGTCCACGGCAGCCGCTAGTCAGTATATACTGGGTGCGTGTCGCTGACCCTTTACGACGTGATGCCGCGCGACGAGCGCTTCGGCAATGACGTCCTCCTTGGCCGCTTTCTCGAATACACTGAAAGTAAGCGCCTGCAGCTTTATGCGGCGCAGGAATCAGCGATCCTGGAATTATTCGAGGAGAAAAACGTCATCCTCAATACCCCGACCGGCTCGGGCAAATCACTGGTTGCAGCGGCACTGCACTTTAAAGCGTTGGTACAAGGCAAGCGGTCTGTTTACACGTGTCCCATTAAGGCGCTGGTGAACGAGAAATGGGCGGGGCTGTGCCGCGAGTTCGGGCCTGACAACGTCGGGCTGAGCACGGGCGACGCGACGGTGAATCGCGACGCGCCGATTCTCTGTTGCACAGCGGAAATCCTTGCCAACATCGCGCTGCGCGAAGGCGCTCAAGCCGGCTTCGACGAAGTGGTCATGGACGAGTTCCATTACTATGCCGATCGCGAGCGCGGGGTGGCGTGGCAGGTGCCGTTACTGACGATGCCACAGGCCCGGTTTCTGCTCATGTCCGCCACACTGGGTGATACCACGTTCTTCGAGGAAGAACTCACGAAACGTAACGGCCGGCCGACCGTCACGGTGCACTCGGTCGAGCGGCCCGTGCCGTTGGACTATGCCTACTCGGAGCTGTCGGTGGCGCAAACGCTCGAACGGCTCGTGTCCGAAAACAAGAGCCCGGTGTATGTGGTGCATTTCACACAATTGGACGCGGCGCAGAGCGCGCAGGACTTCACCAGCATCAACGTGTGCACGCGCGAGCAAAAGAACGAGCTCGGCAATGCGCTGGAAGGTTTCAAATTCAGCAGCCCGTATGGCCCGGAGATTCGACGCTGGCTCAAGCACGGCATCGGCTTGCATCACGCCGGGCTATTGCCCAAATACCGCGTGCTGGTCGAGCAACTGACCCAACGCGGGTTGTTGAAAGTGGTTTGCGGCACCGACACCCTGGGCGCGGGTATTAACATGCCGCTGCGCACGGTGCTGTTCACTCGGCTGTGCAAGTTTGACGGCCAGAAAACCGCCATCCTTAGCGCGCGTGATTTTCATCAGATCGCCGGACGCGCCGGCCGCAAGGGCTTTGATGACCGGGGTTGGGTCGTGGCGCAGGCGCCCGAGCACGTCATCGAGAACCTTAAACTCGAAGAAAAATCCGCGCGCGACGGGCGCAAGACGGTGAAACGCAAACCGCCGGAGAAAAACTTTGTCAACTGGGACAAGCAAACGTTTCAGCGGCTGATCCACGCGCTGCCGGAGCGGTTGGTGTCGCGCTTCCAGGTCTCTCACGGCATGCTGATAAACGTGCTCAGCCGTAAAAGCGACGGTTGCCGCGCGATGCAGCGGCTCATCCGCGATAGCCACGAGACGCCGAAAGCCAAAAAGGAACACACCAAACGCGGCTGGCAACTGTTCCGCTCACTGTTGGACCGGCGCATTGTCGAGTTCATCCCGCGCACCGACACCGGGGCGTATCTGCGGGTCAATGTCGAATTGCAGGACGACTTTTCGATGGACCAATCGTTGTCGCTGTATTTAGTGGAAACGTTATCGCTGATCGATCCGCAGGCGCCGGATTATGCACTGGTCTTGCTGACGCTGGTTGAATCCATCCTCGAGAATCCGGAACTGATTTTGCGCAAGCAATTAGACAAGCTCAAAGGCCAGAAAGTTGCGGAAATGAAAATGGCCGGCATCGAGTACGACGAACGAATGGAGGAGTTGGAAAAACTCGAATACCCAAAACCAAACCGGGAATTCATCTACTCGACCTTTAATGCGTTTGCCGACAAGCACCCGTGGGTCGGCCAGGAAAACATTCGGCCCAAGTCCATCGCGCGCGAGATGTTCGAAACGTTCCGTTCCTTTTCCGATTACATCCGGGATTACGAGCTGCAGCGCGCCGAGGGCCTGCTGTTGCGGCACCTCAATAGCGCCTACAAAGTGCTGGCGCAAACCGTGCCCGACACTGCCAAGACCGACGCTGTGCGGGAGATGGAGTTATATTTAGCGACGATGATTCGGCAAGTCGATTCCAGCTTGTTGGATGAATGGGAGAAGATGCGGGACCCGAATTACCAACGCGCCGAAGTCAAGGAGGTGCGGCCGCCGGGGGCCGAGGAAGCCGCGGCGGATGTCACTCGCGATACCAAAGCGTTCACGGCGGCCATCCGGAATCGCGTTTTCAGCTTGTTACGCGGCCTGGTGAATGAGGATTTCGAACAGGCGCTAACTTATCTGAGTTCGGCGCAAGATCCCGAAGGGCAGCCCTGGACGGCAGACCGCTTGAAGCAGGTTCTCGAGCAGTACTACGCGGGGCACGAGCGGATTTGCCTCGACCCCAATGCCCGCAACTTGCGCCACACCTATGTGACTCCGCGTCCGGAGACGCGGACCTGGCGGGTGCAGCAAATGCTCGTGGATCCCGAGGAGCACAACGATTGGGTGGCTGAGTTGGAGGTGGATTTGGCGGCGTCGCGCGCGGCCGCCGAACCGGTGCTGCGGTTGGTGCGACTCGGCCCGTTGGGGTGAACCAATCGGCTACGGGACTACAGGATTCAGGGGACGCATGTCGTCCAGGAACGGCAAACCCTCGCGATACTTGCGCAGCACAGGAATGTCGAGGGGGGCCTGCGCCCAGCCTTCACCGTTACCGGCATCGGCAATGATCTCGCCGTTGAAATCCACTACGAGCGACCGGCCGGTATATTGGTAGTACGGGTCCCTGCCGACGCGGTTGACGCCGAGAACGTAAGCCTGATTTTCGATCGCTCGCGCCTGAAGCAGGCGGACCCAATGCTGGAGCCGCTTCTCGGGCCAATTGGCGATAACAACGAACAGTTCCGGCCGCCGTGCTGCTGCCGCCTGGCGGAACAACTCGGGAAAACGCAAGTCGTAGCACACGAACGGAGAAAAAGCACAGTCGTGGCAATTCAGCACGACTGGTTTCTCTCCTGCTGTGTAGTGGTCGGATTCGCCACCCGGGCTGAAGGGGCGCATCTTAGCGTAAAATCCCAGCAGGTCGCCGGCGGGGGAGAACACGAGCGCCTTGTTGCGCGCGTGACCGTCGTGGCCTCGCATCGCTGCACCAGCCACAAGGAATATTTCAAACTGCCGGGCCAAACCGGAGAGGAATTGTTCGGTTTCGCCGCCGTAAGGCTCGGCGATCGCCTGTGTATTCATGCTGAACCCGGTAGCGAACATCTCCGGCAGCGCCACCAGTGAGTTCCGCACGACGGCTGCTTTGGTCAGAAGTTGGCGAGCTTTCTCAAAATTGGCCTGCTTGTTTTCCCAGGCGATATCCAGTTGCAGAGCCACGACGTTCACGCGGGCACCCTAACCGCAAAGGAGCCCGCTGGCGAGTGCAACGCGAGTGCCACGAGCGGCCACGGCGGAGCGATGTGACATCCTTGGAACGCGAAGCGTCTTGGACTGCGCCAGCCCTCTGGCGCCTTGTCCAGCATCACTGTGCTAATCCGCTTATCTCACTGTACCGGCATCGCGCAACGAAACCCGATGTTCTGCGCGCTGTAATTTGGCGAGTTCCCAAACCGATATGAATTCCGGCAGTGCTCGGGATAGTAATTCCAGTTGCCGCCCCGGCCGACGCGCGTGCTGCCGGTATCGGGCCCGTGCGGATCAGTTTGGGGAGCGCTGGGGTAGTTGCCCGCCCAATCCCAGCACCATTCCCACACGTTGCCGGCCATATCATAAAGGCCGTAACCGTTGGGAGCAAACGAGCCGACCGGGGCTGTGAATGGGTTCACGCCGTCGTTGAATGCCGGGTCAAAGCCGGAAGTCGGACCCAGATCGTAAGCAAATTGGGTCGAATCGCTGTAGTAATTGGCCTGGTCGTGGCTAATCGTATCACTATTGGTCCAGGGGAAGCGATGGCCGGCCGCCCCGCCGCGTGCGCCCTTCTCCCACTCCGCTTCGGTCGGCAACCGGTAACCCGCGTGCCAGTTTACATAGGGGTCCAGGTCGCCTGTGCGATACACCTGCGTCAGTGCGGCATCCGTGTAGTACGAGGGCACACGCCCCTCGCTTTCGGACCGGGCGTTGCACCATTTGGCCATGTCATACCAATCGATGCTTTGGACCGGGTGCTCCGGCGCCTTGCCCGAGCCAGCGTAATCGTAGCTGTAGCCATTGGTGGCGCTCCAGGATTGCACCCGCAGCCACAGGCCGTAGGTGACCTCGTAT
Organism: Verrucomicrobiia bacterium; assembly: GCA_035934555.1. GTDB lineage: Bacteria > Verrucomicrobiota > Verrucomicrobiia > Limisphaerales > UBA8199 > DASYXT01. Next base: position 15,474 of record DASYXT010000020.1, read on the forward strand.
TTATCCATGTAAAACGCGCTCACATAAACCGTGTGGACCGGCAACTCATAGGACTCGCCTTCGGCAAACGTGTCGCCCATGTCGAAATCCCCTGCCGGGATGAGGACCATGTTAGTCGGCGCAGAATTGGTGAACCCGCTCGGAACGAGGATGCGGTAAAACCTTTGCGAAGCCGACGGGCTGGTTGAATCTACAAATTGGTAGGGGCTCTGTGTGACCACTAGGTTGGTCAGCACCAGCCAGTTGGTCTGAGTCAGATCGGTTGCCGACTCAATTTCGTTGGTCACCCCGACATCGCTGAAGATGGTCAGTTGTGGCGCCCCATTTGTGAGCGTCAGGCGGGAGATGGCAGGCGGATTGGCCTCGACCACACCGAGCGACGCGCCCCAGACACAGAACCACAGAAGGAGACAACTCCCGCGCGCTCCAGAAACGTTACTATTCATAGCCATGCAGAACGGATCGATGGACACACTAATCCTGACTTGGGCGTCGATGGATGGAGATTTCACCCCAAAATCCAGGCGTAAATATCGGGGGCGGGTGGCCCGGGCGGGCATGAAAAGGCCTGTGAATAACGCGTGCATAACGTCTAATAGCTTTTGCTCGCACCAATCCGCGGCGACGCACAAGATGGCGCCCCGCGTAACTGCGTCCGGCTCGCGACCATGATTTGCCGTCGCTTGCCGAGCTGCGCCTGCGTGATAATACACGCGCAGGCGTGCTCCGGACGAGATGCCGCGCAAAATGAATACGTGATGAGCCATGCCGACTGAAGAACGAGTGCTGTGTTTCGAGCGGAAACTGCTGGACGAATTAGGCGTGTTCCAAGGGCTCAGCCTGGAGGTGGATAAGTACTTGCCGGCGGTGACGGCCGCTTCGCGCCTGGTCTATCGCAACCGCAGCGAGGCCGAGCAGGACCCTCGCTACAAACAGCTCATTCCCTACGTCTTGCTGCTCTGCAACGGCAAGGTTTTGCGCTACCAACGCGGCAAGGGCGGCCAGGAATCGCGGCTGCATGGCCTTTATTCGGTCGGCATTGGCGGACATATTTCCGAAGAGGACCACGGGCTGTTTTCGACTCGGGGCGGGTATCACGAAGGCATGCGACGAGAGTTAATGGAAGAGGTCGCAATTGAGCAGGAGAAGGAAGTCGCGGTGGGTGTGATCAACGATGACAGCACCGAAGTTGGTCGAGTGCACTTTGGCGTGGTGCACGTGATGCCGGTGGCCAGCGAAGCCGTCGCCGGCCGCCGCAGCGGCATTCTGAGGCCTGAGTTCATCCCTCTAAGCGAGGCGATGAAAAATCCTGACGCCTACGAATCCTGGTCGCGGTTTTGCTTGGAGAACTTGGACGCGCTGATGGAAAAGGCAGCTAAGGCGGGGTTGCCGGGACTGGGTTTGCAGTAGGCGGCCGGTGCTCGGTCATCAGTTTTTCAACCGTGATCTTTTTCGCCCTGGGTTAAAACACGCACACCCCTGGGGTATCTTTTCATGCATCGTTAAGGGAGGGTGGCCAGAATTTTTTCCGCTGCCGCGCGCGGGTTTGGCGCGGCGTAAATGGGCCGGCCGATCACGAGCCAGTTTGCGCCGGCCTCCATGGCTTGCCGCGCGGTTAATGTGCGTCGCTGATCGTCGGCAACTTCTTCTCCGGTGCGAATTCCCGGGGTCACAAGCTGGACGGTTTGCGGGAGCACCTGGCGCAAACCGGCGATTTCCAACGGTGAACAGACCAAACCGCGCAGCCCTGCTTTCACAGCCAGTCCCGCCAGTCGTTCGACTTGCCGGCCCACGTTTCCTTCGCACCCGATTTCGGCCAGCGACCCGCTGTCCAGGCTGGTCAACACGGTTACGCCCAGCAACAAGGGCGCGGCGCGACCGGCGTGTAAAGCAGCCTTTTGCGCGGCGTCCTCGGCCGCGCGCAGCATTTCCAGGCCGCCGCTGGTATGCACCGTCAGCATTTGGACGTCCAGGCGCGTCGCGGCGGCCACGGCCTTGGCGACGGTGTTCGGGATGTCATGATATTTAAGGTCGAGAAAAACGGCGGCACCGGTCTGCCGCACCGCCTGCACCACCGATGGACCTGCAGCCGTAAATAGCTCACTGCCGACCTTGAAGCCGCCAACCACCGGCGCCAACTCGTGGGCGAGGTTCAGGGCGGAGTCGGGCGTGGGCACGTCGAGCGCCACCAGAATCGGGTTACGCATAGGCGCATTCAACCCAAAGCCGGGGATGGCAACAAGGCGGGAGTTGGGTAACCCGGGGTTAATGCGTGCTCCGCTCAACACCTGCGATGCTGCGGGGACCGCCCAGCCTCGACGGCCCCCGCTGCCAGCTTATTAATTAAGGTCAAACAGCAGCACCTGTGACGGGCTTGCCGCGACCAGTTGCACCTGTCGCTCGTTCGACAGCGCCACCGCATCGCCGGCTTTGAGCGTGTCGCCGTTCAGTTTTACTTCGCCTTCCGCCACATGCAACCAGGCATGACGCGCCGGCTTCAACTCGTGCGCGGCCTTATCGCCCTTCTCCAACTTCGCGATATACAGGTCGGCGTCCTGGTTGATGGTCAGCGAGCCATCCCGTCCAGCCTTCGACACCACCAGGTTGAACCGGCCCTTCGGGGCATCCGCTAAGGACTTCTCCCCGTACCGGGGTTTCAGTCCACTCCGCTCCGGGAGAATCCAGATTTGGAGCAAGTGCACCGCCTCGTCTTTCGAGGGATTAAACTCGCTATGCTGAATCCCCGTGCCTGCGGCCATGTATTGGACCTCACCGGGGCGGATAATCCGTCCGTTGCCCATGGAATCCTTGTGCTGGAGCGCGCCGCTCAGGACATAGGTGATAATCTCCATGTCCCGGTGCGGGTGCGTCCCGAAGCCCATCGCCGGCATGACCAGGTCATCATTGATGACCCGCAGTGAGCGAAAGCCCATCCAATTGGGATCATGATAATCCGCAAAGCTGAAGGTGTGGTAGGTATCCAGCCAGCCGTGCTCGGCGTGGCCCCGTTCATTCGCTCTTCGAATCATTTTCATGCCTTCACCCTGCCACACTCCCCATGCACCTGAGAAAGATCATCTTTCTTGACTGACCATAATCAAAACGCATGCTGGCCACGCATGGAGTTGCGTCACTTGCGCTATTTCGTCGCCGCCGCTGAGGCCGAGAATGTCTCGCGGGCGGCGCTTAAACTGCACGTCTCGCAGCCCGCGTTGAGCCGGCAAATCCGCGACCTCGAGCAGGAGTTGGGGGTCGCGCTGTTCGAGCGCAGCGCAAAATCCGTGCGGTTGAGCGCCGCCGGGAGAACTTTTCTGGTCGAAGCGCGGGCGGTGCTCGAGCGAGCCGAGGAGGCGGTCCAAACCGCGCGAGCGATCGCTGAGGGCGGCCGTTCGGAAGTTCATGTGGGATACGCTCCCTCACCGACGGTGCGGATCATGCCCGCCACTCTGCGCGCCTTTCAGGCCCAGGCGCCAAAAGTGCGGGTTCGCTTGCACGACTTTTCGACCGAAGAAATGCTCGCCGGAGTCCGGGAAGGCAAATTGGCACTCGCTTTCCTCGTTCGGCCGAATCCGGCGATGCTGCGGGGCTTGCATTTCGAGGAGTTGACGCGAGACAGCATGTGCCTGGCTGTGCCGCCGGGGCATGCACTTGCTCGGGTTTCCTCGGTGCCCCTCGCGCGGGCGGCGCGAGAGCCTTTGATCGCCTTTAGCCGCAAGGAGTACCCCGAGTATTACGAATACCTGCAGCAGCTCTTCGCGCCGCCCAAACTGACGCCCAGAATTGTCGAGGAACACGACAGCTCCGCCAGCCTCATCGCTGCTGTCGAGTCCGGCACCGGCCTGGCCATCGTCCCCCTAAGCTTCTCCTGCTCCGCCGGACCGCGCCTCAAGCTTGTGCCGCTGTCGCCCGCGCCTGCGCACATCAGCATTGGTGCGGTCTGGTCCAAGAGCCCTTTGTCCTCAGACGCCGAGAAACTCCTACGTGCGGCGCGAGCGGCCGTTGCAGGAGCTGCGTCAGAGATCCACCCTTAGTTAACGATGCAGTTGAAGCTGGGGAGCGCCCCCGCCCCGGGGCGCCGTGGCTGGCGCCCCGGCCAACCACTTCCGGGTCGTGAATCGGACTCACCTTTGCGGGCGCCCACGAGCGAGATGCCAACCGGCGAGGGCGCCGGTTGGCACCGCCCGCGGCGGGCGAGCTCCCCAAGCAACAGCATCGTTGGCTTAGTTAGTTCCCGCCCAACCCAGCCTCGAGAATGGCTGTACCGGTCTTGAGCCCTGGTGATTCGGCCTGGACGGCAATTCCTCCACCTGCGCGGTTGGACTGGATGATAGCCAGGCACAGGCCGTTGAACGCGCTACGCCCCTTTCCCTTATCTGATTCGTGAGAACTGGGATCGCCGTTACCCACGCCCAGCAATTGTGCCGCTCCGCTTACCGTGAAAGTGACGAGATTGGTCGCGACAGGGACCGTACGGCCTTGAGTATCCACAATTCTGACAGTGACGAGTGAAATATCCGCGCCATCGGCGTTTAGAACCGTTCGGTCGGGTTCAAGCGCAATCGCCACGGGTTCGCCAGTGGTCTCAACCGTGGTTTCGATTGTCTTTCCGTTGCGCTGCCCTTTGGCGACGAGTTTTCCGGGAGCGTATTTCACCCGCCATTCGAGGTGGCCATGGACGCTCATCTTCTGCGCGCCCAGGGAGGAGCCGTTGAGAAACAGTTCGACCTTTTGGCAGTTGCTGTAAATCCAAACTGGAATCTCCTCGCCCTCGTGGCCTTGCCAATTCCAATGCGGAAAAACGTGGAGCACCGGTCGATCACACCACCAGGATTGATAATAATAATACGCATCCTTGAGAAAGCCGCAGGTGTCCAGAATTCCGTACTGCGAACTGACCGCCGGCCATTGGAAGGGAGTCGGCTCGCCTCGGTAATCAAATCCTGACCACACAAAGCCGCCCGCCATCCACGGCCGCTTTGCGACGGCTTTCCACGCGACCTCGGCGGTTTGTGCCCAATCGGGCGCATTCACGCCATAAGCCGAGACCTGGCAACACGAGGCATTTCCCTGATAACGAGCATTATCTTTCGGAACGGTGAACGGCTGGCGGGCGTAGCAACCGCGTGTCCCAACGGCCGCCGCGATTTCGGTTGCGATAAAGGGTTTCTTTGGCAGCTCGCGATGCAGTGAGTCGTAAGTGTCCGGGTGGTAATTGAACCCCTGAAGATCGATCACGGTGGTCAAGCCCTGGCCGATGCCGTTGTTCATTGCCGCGATGATCGGCCGCGTTTTATCCAACCGACGGATGAGTTCCACCATCGCGCGGCCCTGCCGTTCCCCCACCGCACTGCCTTGTTCCTTCTCCTCGTTACAGATAGACCACATCACAATGCTGGGGTGATTGCGGTCGCGGCGCACCAGGTTCTCAAGCTCGCCAAGAATTTCGGGCGAATCACCCAAATGCCGGTTCTCCGCCATCACCAGCACACCGAGCCGGTCGCAAGCGTCGAGCAATTCAGGCGCCATTTCATGATGCGAACAGCGCCACGCGTTGGCGCCCATTTCCTTGAGCTTTTGCACGCGAAATACGTAAAGCCGATCAGGCAACGCGACACCGACGCCGGCGAAATCCTGGTGGTTGCAGGTGCCTTTGATTTTCACGGGTTTGCCATTCAGGAAGAAGCCGCGGTCGGCGTCGAACCGGATGGTGCGCACGCCAAACTCGGTCGTGATTTGATCGGCCGGCTCCCCATTGACCAGGACGGTCGTGCGGAGCTTGTACAAGTACGGGCGCTCGCAAGACCACAACCGCGCGTGGGCCAGCGCGGGCGATTGCCGAAAATCAAAGCCGCCACGGGGCGCGAGGCGATGAGTGGAGCGTACGCTAGCCACTGTAGCGCCCCCCGCTTCGAGCACCTCGTTCAACACCGTTGCATCCGCTGGGTAGGACGAGTCATTGGCGAGCGTCGTCGTGATTTCCACCCGAGCGTCGGCTTGCACGCCGTCTGCCGGGTCGCTCACACTCGGGACGATGTGAATGCCCCAGGGCGCGATATGCAGCGGGGCGACGGAAACCAGGCGCGCGTGCCGGTAAATGCCGCCACCTTCATACCACCAGCCTTCGAACTCCCTGGGATCAACCCGCACCACCAATCCATTGTCGGCTCCCGGTTTGGCGAGGCCGGAGATGTCATAGCGAAAGCTCGTATAACCGCTCAAGTGACGGCCCAAAAAATGACCATTGAACCACATCCGGCTGTCACGGTAAACGCCGTCGAACTCCAGCCAGAGGCTGCGGCCATGGTCGGTGGCCGGAATCGCGATGCTTTTGCGATACCAGCCCGGCTCGACCCGCAGACAGGCGTGCGTATTGTCGGCCTTTGAGTCAAAAGTGCCTTCAACAATATAATCATGCGGAACGTTGACTTGCCTCCAGGAAGAATCGTCGAAGCCCCGCCCGAGGGGCATGGTTAAAAGTGGGTGCATCAATTCCATAGGCTCAGCCATTGGCGGTTTGCCCGTAGGACGCGGAGATTGGCGAGAATTTCCGCATTGGTGGTCAGCCAGGCACCCCCTTTTTTCAGCCGAGCTTGCAGCAC
>DASYXT010000021.1:0-11613 GCA_035934555.1 Verrucomicrobiia bacterium
GCCGAAAATATACTGGCTTTGCGCTGCATCCATGCCAGTCGCCGCCGGGATCAGTTCTGGAAGGAACGGCTCAATACTCAGGCTGCCAGCAACGATTGCCTCAGCTTGGCGGCGTAGCCGAAGAATTCTGTCGTGCGCCCCCCTGAAATCATTCGAATCTTCAGGATTGCTCGGCGCAGAAAGGCGCGCATATAGTCATGATCCATCCACGGCATAAGCCGGCAAGTTGTGTTCGCGGAACTGCCTGAGCAAATAGCGTTGATTGGCCATTGCGATGAATTAATCTGCGCCCAGTGCAAAGCGAACCCAAGCACCCGGTTGTCATTGCGATTGACGGCACCAGCGCCAGCGGCAAGAGCACCAACGCCAAATTGGTGGCTGCGGCGCTGCGCTTTGTCTATGTGGACACCGGCGCAATGTATCGGACGCTGGCCTGGTATTGCCTGAAGCACAACATCGATGTTCAGAATGAAAGGGCGGTCGCCGCGGCCTGTCGCAAGTGGCACACCTCGCTGGAGTGCGACGGCGAGCAAGTGCACTTGAAGGTCGATGGCCACTATCCCGCCAAAGAGATTCGCACCGCTGAGGTCAGCGCCGCCGTGCCGCATGTCGCCGCCGTGCCCAAAGTGCGCGATTGGATGAAGAAGAAACAGCGCGAGTGCATCCAGTTCGGCAACCTGGTGATGGAAGGACGCGATATCGGCACCAATGTGTTCCCCGAGACCGATTTCAAATATTACCTCGATGCCCACCTGGACGAGCGCTCGCGCCGCCGCGCGGCCGAGGGCGTGCAGGAGAACCTGGCGGCGCGCGATTTGCGCGATAGCCAGCGGGCCGCCGCGCCTTTGATGATCGCGCTGGGGGCCAAGGTGATCAACAACTCGCAAATGACTGCCGAGCAGACCAGCGCGACCATCATCAAGGACATTCGGCAGCGATTGCCGGCGGCCCAGTGCGGCTCCAACCAGGCCGTCAACCGTTGAATCCGCTCTACCGCATCGGCTGGCTCGGGTTCCGCTTGGTCTTTCGCTGGTATTTTGGCTGGCGGGTTTATCATCCCGAGCGGGTGCCGATGGCCGGCCCGGTCATCCTCGCTTCCAACCATGCCAGCTTTGTAGATCCTCCGCTGGTCGGCGCCGGCCTGCCGCGCGCGCTCAATTACCTCGCTCGTGAAAGCCTGTTCCGTTTTCCGGTGCTCGGCTGGGTTCTGCGCCAATGGCAGGTGGTGCCGGTTGACCGCGAGGGCGGTGGCGCCAGAGGTCTTAAGGCGATTCTCGACCGCTTGCTGGCAGGTGGCGCCATCCTGCTTTTTCCCGAGGGCACCCGCTCGACCGACGGCAAGCTCCAACCCGCCCGGTCCGGCATCGGTTTGACGGTGATCAAGTCCACCGCACCGGTTGTCCCGGTCCGAGTGTTCGGCACGTTCCAAGCCTACAGTCGCTACATGCGCTTTCCCCGCCCTCGCCCGGTGGCCGTGAAGTACGGGCAACCTTTGCGCTTCGAGCAACTCCGCGCCGAAGCCCGGACCTGCACCAAACCACGATTAAAAGAAATTTACCAACAGGTCGCGAACGAACTGATGACCGCGATTGCGGCGCTCGAACCGGGCATGGACGATTCGGGCAGGTGACGTAGCGGCGAGCGCGCCTCTAACCTCTCTGCCTAAGCTCTACCATAAAAGCTTGCCCAGTCGCGGAGTCCGCGCAATCTTGAGACCTGTTGAAGCCCCAACGGGATGCTCAGAGCAAACCTTTTGTCCCGTCCGGGCGCATTGACCCGAAATGCTGGACCAGATATTCGTTTATGCCAAACAGTGGCTCGTGGCCCTCGCGCCCGGGCCGTGGCAGCCCCTCATTTCCGGCCTGATTTCCGTTGCCGCCATCATCGGCACGTTCGCCTCCCTCTTCGCTGTGACCACGCTGTTGGAACGCAAAGGACTGGGGCGCATCCAAAACCGCTATGGCCCTAATCGCGTTGGTCCCTGGGGCCTTCTGCAGCCCGCGGCCGACGGCCTTAAAGCTCTAATCAAAGAGGACCTGGTGCCGCGCACCGCCGATGCAGTGCTGCACTTCGCCGCGCCGCTCGTTTTGGTCGCGCCGGTGTTCCTTTCGCTTGCCGTCCTGCCGATGGGGCGCAACATGACCGCAGTGGATTTGGACTCTGGCGCGCTGTTCTTCTTTGCAGTCGGCGCGGCGACCGAGTTGGCGGTGTTCATGGCCGGGTGGTCCAGCCATAATAAGTACTCGCTGCTGGGCGCGATGCGGGCCTTGGCGCAGATGCTCAGTTATGAAGTGCCGCTGCTGCTATCCGCCACGACGGTGTTCATGATGGCCGGCTCCCTCTCGACCGTTCAAATCGTCGATGCCCAGGCAGGCTACTCCGGCTGGCTCCCCCATTGGTTTGTCCTGACTCCGTGGGGGTTCGCAGCGTTCGTCCTGTTCATGATCGCCGCGACGGCCGAAGCCAATCGCTCCCCGTTCGATCTGCCGGAAGGCGAATCCGAAATCATCGCCGGGTATTACGTCGAATACTCCGGCTTTAAGTTCGCGTTGTTTTTTCTGGGGGAGTACATCGGCCTGTTTGCGACCAACGGCCTGGCCATTACGCTGTTCCTCGGCGGCTGGCACGCGCCTTTGCCATTTCTGGAACCGATTCCCTCCTGGGCCTGGTTTTTCGGCAAGCTGCTGGCGCTGATTTGTCTGTCGATTTGGGTTCGCGGCACGCTGCCCCGCTTGCGCATGGATCAACTGATGAACTTCGCCTGGAAATTCATGCTGCCGATGGCGTTGGTGGACTTGGTGGCTACCGGCGCGTGGCGGTTTCTTGAACCTGGCGCCGTGCGCTGGCTTATCTGCGGCATGCTGGTGGTCGGCCCCTACCTGGCGCTCAGCCGAACTTTTCTGGACCACAAGCAGTTTGCTAAACGCACCTATCATTTCGCCGAATGAACCCGCCCCGCCACCACGACCGCACCAGCCGCCAAGGGCAAGGCCTCAATACACGAGGGGCGGAGCGCGGACATTCCTGTCCGCAGCAATGCGTTAAGCCAGTCGCGGTAAATACGAGCCCTGCCGGCGTTCGAAAGTTGCTGCGGACAGGAATGTCCGCGCTCCACTGAGGCTTAGCCGGCATGAATATCCCCGCATTCATTATCCTCGCAGTCGTGATTGTCACTGGCGCGTTGGCCGCCATTACGCTGCGCAACCTCGTGCATTGTGCCCTGGCCCTGGCGACGACCTTTGCCGGTCTGGCCGGCGTCTATCTCGAACTCAACGCCCAGTTTGTCGGCTTCGCCCAAATCCTGGTGTACATCGGCGCGGTGTCGATTCTGATCGTGTTCGCAATCCTGTTAACGCGCGGACGCGAGCCGCAAGGCCAGGCGCTGTTCTCGTCCTCGTGGTTCGCCGGAGCCGCCGTTGCGCTGCTCGTGTTTGCTCTGCTGGCTGGACTGATTCTGTCGAGCCGCATTCAGTTCACCTCCGCGGGCGCGCCGCAGGCGACGGTGCAACAGGTCGGTCAGCAACTGATGACACACTACGTGCTGCCGCTTGAAGTGCTTGGACTGCTCCTCACCGCCGCACTGTTGGGCGCAGTCGTGCTGGCGCTGCGCGACCCTGAACCTGGTGGGACAAAAGCTCACAGCCCTTTATCCAACCCATGAGCCCGTTGCACGCTTGTCTATTGTTATCGGCGCTGTTATTCGCCATTGGCCTGGCCGGCGCAACGACCCGCCGCAATGCCATCGTCGTGCTCATCGGCGTCGAACTGATGCTCAATGCCGCCAATCTCAACTTTATCTCATTCTGGCATTTCAGCACGCATCCGGAAGCGGTCACCGGGCTGGTGTTTGCTCTATTTTCGATTGGGATTGCTGCCGCCGAAGCCGCGGTCGGCCTGGCGCTCGTCATCGCTATCTATCGCCTGTACCACACCGCCAATGTGGATCAGGTGGACACATTGAAGGGATAGAGTGAGCTGGATTATTCGCTATCTTTGGCTGATCCCGGTGCTGCCGCTCGTAGCGGCAGGGCTCAGCGCGCTGTTGCCGCAACGGCGGCGCGCACCGGCCGCCGTGCTCGCTGTGGGGTCAATGGGAGTGAGCCTGGTGCTGGCTTGGACGGCCCTCCGCCATACGCTCGCCCTGTATGCCCGGGGCGCGCCTGTTCGCGAAGTGCTCAATTTCCAATGGTTCCAGGTGGGGGAAACCTGGGTGCGACTGGGCTGGATGCTGGACCCGCTGACGGCGGTGATGTTAGTGATGGTGACGACGGTCGGGCTGCTGATCTTCATCTACAGCATCGGTTACATGGCTCATGATGAGAACTTCACCCGCTTTTTCTGTTTTCTGTCGCTGTTTGCCGCCGCGATGCTGGGCCTGGTCATCGCCAACAGCCTGCTGCTGTTTTTTATCTGTTGGGAAGTAGTCGGGTTGACCTCCTACCTGCTGATCGGCTTTTGGTATCACAAACCCGCGGCAGCGGCCGCCGCGAAAAAGGCGTTCATCACCACGCGCATTGGTGACTTGGCGTTTTTCCTCGGCATGGTCTGGCTCTATTCGCGCACCGGCACACTGCTCTTTTATGATTCCGGGCAAGGGTGCCTCGAATACTCAGCCTTGAGTGACCTGGTGTTCCAGACTTCCCGGCTCGGAATAGCGGCCGCGACGGCCATCGCGCTGCTGATTTTCTGCGGCGCGGTCGGAAAGTCCGGCCAGGTGCCGCTGCATGTGTGGTTGCCCGATGCGATGGAGGGCCCCACACCCGTCAGCGCTCTGATTCATGCGGCGACAATGGTGGCCGCCGGCGTGTTCCTGGTGGCGCGCGTCTATCCCCTGATGAGCTTCCGGCAAATCAGCACTGATACCGGTTCGACCGCGCTTCATGTCGTCACCTGGGTCGGCGCGATCACCGCGGTGTTTGCTGCTTTAATCGCCGTCGCCCAAACTGATATCAAACGAATCCTCGCCTACTCCACCGTCTCCCAGTTGGGCTACATGATGCTGGGTTTGGGTGTGGGTGGCGTCGCGGTCGGCATGTTCCACCTCATCACGCATGCTTGCTTTAAAGCGCTGTTATTTCTTGGCGCCGGCTCGGTGATCCATGGCTGCCATGAGGAACAAGACGTCCGCTGCCTCGGCGGGTTGCGCAAGCTCATGCCGCTGACCTTCGCCACTTACGCCATTGGCACGCTTGCCTTGTGCGGTTTTCCCTTGTTGTTCTCGGGCTTCTGGAGCAAAGACGAAATTCTGCAAGCGGCCCATTTGTGGCCGGTGTCGCGCTGGCCGTTTTACTTCGCTGCGTTCGGGGCGTTGCTCACCGCGTTCTACATGACGCGCCAGGTCTTTTATGTTTTTTTTGGCAACTGCCGGCTCAATCTTGGCAAAACAACCGCGTCGGAACAGCGCACCGTTGATCACGCCGGGTTGCCCGCCCGTGAACATCCCCATCACGAGTTGCCTCCTGGGCCGCACGAAAGCCCTTGGTTAATGACGGTGCCGCTGGTGTTACTGGCGCTGGCTTCGATTGTGCTCGGCTTTTACGGCACGCCCGCCTGGCCCGCATTCCAAAAGTTTATCGAAGCCGAGCCGCTTATGTTCGACTACGTGCCACTCTTCGACCATCCCTTTGTGCGTCTCCTCTTGGTTTCCAGTCTGATCGTCTTCGCCGGCATCGGTTTGGGCTGGTGGTTCTACGGGCGCCGGCCCGTGTCGAGCAGTGCAGCACCAGACCCACTCGAGCGCCTCTGGCCGAACGTCTTCACTCTCCTGCGCCGCAAGTTTTACGTGGACGAGATCTATGACTGGGCTGTGGTGGGTTTGATGGCGCAATGGGCGCTAGCGTGCGATTGGCTCGATCTCTGGATTATCAGCGGTGCGGTGCAACTGCTCGCTTATATCTCCGTTGGCATCGCGTGGCTCGATCGCTTGTGCGACGAATACGTCGTCAACCTGGGTTTCGACGATGTTTGTGCTCGGCTGGCCCGAAGCGGCGGCGTGCTCAGCAGGCTGCAGAATGGCAAGATCCAAACTTACCTGCGCTGGATTGGCCTGGGGCTGGCCTTGCTGGTCCTTGTTTTGATTTGGGGATGCCGTGCATGAAAAATTACCAGCCACATCTCGCCCCTGAGGTTCAGCCCATAACGCTGGCAAAACCTATGCGCGCATGAGCCATTTTCCCATTTTGACCGTGTTGACGCTGGTGCCGCTGCTGGGCGGCTTGGCCGTCATGGGCTCCGGGCGACTGCCGCGCGCGGCTGTCCGGCCGCTGGCTTTAGGCATCAGTTTTCTGGTTTTGGCGCTCACGTTGCTGCTATGGGGCCGGTTTGATGCCGCGTCCGGTTTGCTTCAATTCGAAGAAAGCGCTGATTGGATTCCGACGCTCGGCGTGCACTACCACCTCGGCGTGGATGGGTTGAGCCTGCTGATGGTGCTGCTGACGGGCATCGTCGTGCCGATGGCGCTGCTGGCTTCCTGGCCCATCCGCGAGCGTGCGCCGCTCTACTTCGGCCTGGTGCTGCTATTGCAAGCGGGGCTGATGGGAACGTTCACCGCGCTGAATTTCTTCCACTGGTTTCTTTTTTGGGAGCTGAGCCTGGTACCCGCCTTTTTCCTGATTAAACTGTGGGGCGGCCCGGGACGCTCGGCGGCCGCGACCCAGTTTTTCATTTATACCATGGTCGGCAGCGTCGCGATGCTCCTGGCGTTTCTGGCGATTTTCCTCTCCACGCATCGGTTCGATTTTACCGACCTCGCTGGGCTAGGCCGGAACGGCACGCTCGTCTCGGCCTTATCCGATCAACTAGGCTGGCGCGACTTGACCACCAAGCGCCTGGCGCTGGTTATCTTCTCCGGCGTGTTCCTGGGGTTCGCAGTCAAAGTGCCGCTGATCCCCTTCCACACCTGGTTGCCGGATGCCTACGCGGAGGCGCCGACCGGTACCACCATGCTGCTCACCGGCCTCATGTCCAAAATGGGCCTCTACGGGTTTCTGCGCATTCTGGTGCCGATCTTTCCCGAGGAGATGCGCTGGGTGCTGACGCCGCTGCTCTGGCTGGCCGTGCTGAGCATCGTGCTGTCGGCCGGCGCCGCGCTGGCCCAACGCGATTTGAAACGCATGCTCGCGTACTCCTCCATTAACCATCTCGGCTATTGCGTTTTGGGGTTGTTTGCCGTCATGCGCTCGAACCTGGCGCTGCCGAACCCGATGTTCGAAAAAGCCGCCGCGCTCAATGGCGTGCTGCTCCAGATGTTTAATCATGGGTTGACCGCGGCAACGCTCTTCTGGTTTGTGGCCTTCCTCGAACAACGGGGTGAGGGCCTGCGCGGGCTGAACGATTTCGGCGGCTTGCGCCGCCGTGTGCCGGTCTTCTGTGGCCTGATGGGCATTGCGCTGTTCTCCTCTCTGGGGTTGCCGGGCTTGAACGGGTTCATCGGCGAATTTCTGATTTTCAAAGGCGCGTTTCCGCTGGCGACCTGGGCGACGGTGTTGGCCGTGTTTGGCCTGCTCGCCACGGCGGTGTTCATCCTGGGCATCCTCCAAAAAGTGTTCAGCGGCCCGCTAAACCCGAAGTGGGCGAGCTTCCCCGACCTGACCTTGCGCGAGCGCGTCGCGGTGGCGCCGCCCATTGTCATGATGTTTGTGCTGGGCATTTATCCGCAAGCCATTCTCGGCGTGGTCAATCGTACCGTGCTCGAAATGGTCCAGCACCTAAGGTTCTAACGCATGGCCTGGACCATCTACGTCTCATTTCTCGGCGCGCTGGTTCTGCTCCTGTTGCCCCGTTCGTGTGTCCATTGCGCGCGCCTCATCGCCCTTGGCACCGCCTTGGGCGGCCTTGGCTGCGCTATTGCCGGCGCGATTCATTTTCATCCAGGGCACCTTAAAACCATTTGCCAAGTGCCTTGGGTACCCTCCCTCGGCCTCGAGTACCACCTCGCCGCCGATGGCATCAGCCTGACACTAGTGCTCCTGACGGGCCTGGCCGCCACCGCCGGCGTGTTGTTCTCCTGGAACGTGAAGGAACGCGTGGGTGAGTTTTTCGCGTTTTATCTCGCGTTGATCGGCGGTGTCTATGGCGTGTTCCTCAGCTTTGATTTGTTCCTGCTCTTTGTCTTTTATGAAATCGCGATTATTCCGAAGTACTTTCTGATTGCGATTTGGGGTTCGACGCGGCGGGAGTACGGCGCGATGAAGCTCGCGCTCTATTCCTTTGTCGGCAGCGCAATGGTGCTCATCGGCCTGATCGCGGCCTATGTCGCCGCCGGTTCCCACACGATGAACCTGACCGAGTTGGCCCAATTCCATTTCTCGCATGAGTTCCAAATGTGGGCTTTTCCGCTGGTCTTTGTCGGCTTTGCCATTTTGGCTGGCATGTGGCCGTTCCACACTTGGGCGCCAACTGGCCACGTCGCGGCGCCAACCGCCGCCTCAATGTTGCTGGCCGGAGTGGTGATGAAGCTAGGCGCTTATGGCTGCCTGCGCGTCGCCATGACTCTGTTCCCGGGGGGTCTCGACCCTTGGTCGGTCGAGCAATACTCACCGCACCTGTTGGCGTCGTTCGCTGCCCACTCGCCCATCGACAATCTGCAATGGGCGCTGCACGGCCTGGGCTTCAATTCCTGGCGGGATGTGTTCAGCCTTTTGGCAGTCATCGGGATCGTTTACGGCGCGATGGTGGCACTGGTGCAAAAGGATTTCAAATTTGTCATTGGCTATTCGAGCGTCAGCCACATGGGCTTCGTGCTGCTGGGGCTGATGGCCTTAAACCAGTTCGGCCTCAGCGGCGCCGTCCTCCAGATGTTCTCGCACGGCGTCATTGCGGGGCTGCTGTTCGCCGTCGTGGGCCGCATGATCTATGACCGGACACACACCCGGCAATTAAACGAACTGCAGCAGTTGGACCTCAACCGGGTGCTGCCGTTTGCCGCGGTGACCTTCACACTGGCTGGGATTGCCTCGATGGGCCTGCCGGGCTTTAGCGGGTTCGTTGCCGAGCTGCAGGTGCTGGTTGGCGCGTGGCAGGCCTACCCTACTCTGACGGTCCTGACAGGGATCGGAATTCTAATCGGTGTCGCTTACACTCTGCGCGCCCTGCAGCAGGCCTTTTTCGGCGAGCCCGAACCCGCCGCGGCCCTGAGCAGCGGCCACGCGGCCCTGGGGCCGATTTCACTTCCGGAAAAAGCGGGCGCGGTGCTGTTGCTCGGCGCGTCGCTGGTGGTGGGGCTGTATCCGCACGTGTTGCTGCGATGGATCGTGCCCGCGCTTCATTCGGACCTTTTTGCCCCAATGTTGTCGAAGGGAGTAGGGCCATGAATTACCTGGAACTCGTCCGGTTCTGCGTGCCGGAGATTATTGTGGCAACCACGGCCTTATTGGTTTTGGCGGTTGATTTGTTCACGCTGCGCGAGCTCGAATACCGCACCCGCCTGAGCATCGGCACGATGCTTGCCGGCGTGGGCTGCCTGGTGGCAATCGCCTGGATGCTCGCACTGCCGCAATCGGCGAACCTCTCTGAAGGCATGCTGGTCGTCAGCCGGCTCACGCAGTGGGTGAAAGTCTGCCTGCTGGTATTGACCTGCTTCGCGCTGTTGCTTTCTGCCGACACGGATTTTACAGAGCATGTCGGCGAATACCTGGCCTTAATTCTCCTGGCGGCGGTGGGGATGATGTTCCTGGTCAGCGCGGAAGACATCCTCATGATCTTTGTCGCGCTCGAACTCACCAGCCTCTCGCTTTATGTGCTGGCCGCGTTCAATAAATCCAGCCGCGCTTCAGCCGAAGCCGCGCTCAAATACTTCCTCTTTGGCGGCGTGTCTTCCGCGTTCACGTTATTCGGGCTGAGCCTCCTGTATGGACTGTCTGGCGCGACAAATTTGGACCGAATCGCCGCGGCGCTTCACGCCGCGCCGCTGGACCCCTTACTGGCGCTGGCGATTGTGATGACACTCATTGGCCTGGGATTCAAGGTTGCGGCCGCCCCATTTCATTTGTGGGCGCCCGATGTGTATCAGGGCGCCCCGACACCTAGCGCCGCATTTATCGCTTCGGGCTCGAAACTCGCAGGCTTTTTCATTCTCGCGCGGGTGACCATGGCCGGATTTAAAGGCGTCGAAGGCGGCGCCGGCTGGGATGCCGCCGTGCCTGGTTGGGTGCCGGTTGTGGCTGCGGTGGCTGTGATTTCGATGCTCTTGGGCAATCTGGCCGCCCTGGCCCAAACCAGTGTCCGCCGTTTGTTGGCCTATTCTGCCATCGCGCATGCCGGGTATATCCTGATCGGCGTCGTCGCCCATGCCGGCACGAGCCTGGCGGCGGTGGTCTATTATGCGGTTACTTACGCGCTGGCGACCCTTGGCGCATTCGGCGTCGTGGCGGCAGTCGAGCGCCAGACCGGCCGAGAGCGTCTCACCGATTTTGCCGGCTTGAGCCGCCATGCGCCTCTGCTCTCGCTCTGCATGATGGTCTTTATGCTGTCGCTGGCCGGCATCCCGCCGCTGGCGGGGTTTTTCGGAAAATTCTATTTATTCAGCGCAGCCCTTGGTGCCGGGCCCCAAAACCTGGGCCTGCTTTGGCTGGTTATTCTGGCGCTGGTGATGAGCGCCGTCTCCCTCTATTACTACCTCAAGGTCCTCAAGCAGATTTACGTCGCCGACGCTGCCGCGGGCCAAACCTTGCCCAAGCCAGCCTCGCCCCTGCTCCAAGCCACCGTCGCCGCACTAGCTCTGGCCGTGATTTGCCTCGGCTGCTTGCCGGCGTGGTTTGTCGAGCGGCTGACCGATTCGATTAAGCTGGCGGGCCTGTAGAGGAGGTCGAATGTGGTTTTTGTGTCCCGAATTCCGTCAGACGGGGATAATATAACCTTCCCCTATCCTCCGAGTGCTCTAAGGTCATCGAGGTCCTTGGGCCGCGAGGAGGCACGCTTGTTGCGGAGCAGATTATCAAAACCAATCATGAATAAAGGGATATTCATGGTAGGCGACAAGATCCGCAGTTCGAGCCTATTGCTCCAGGCGTCTTGAAAAACCACCCCATCGATCCGGTTTAGCAGATCGATCCGGTTCGGGGGTCGGCCAAATTGGATGATGACGCCCGGTTCAGCGAGTTCGTCGGCAGATTGGATGCCCGGAATGGTTCCACTCCGCCTCTCCGCCGACCACGACGTATTTCGCATTATGAGCGTGCAACAGCCGGATGAATTCCAGGATATCCGGCGAGAAGTGGGACGCCTCTATCGCTTTTTTTGGCTGATGTGGCATGCCCGCACGTCGGCTTGTTTGCCAGGGAAGAGACGGTCCTTGATTTGCCGGGCCGCCCGCATTCTCTCTCGAGGACTCATGCTTCCGTATTGTTGCCTTTCCCAGACTTCGGCTTCCGCAAAACTATGCGACTTTTTTACAACGCGCTCCATATGATCGAAATCACGATAGTCCTTTTGGCAAGCCGCGAAAAGCCGAAAGGAGCGAAAGCAGGCTGACTCCTATGGTCGAGTCAGAACTCTGGTAGCCATTTTGGTTTAGAGACAGTTACGAGGCTGAGCGCTTTTTTTCCGCCCTGAGCGGACATGAAATCGTAAAAGCCGCTCATGCTGGCCCGGCGTCGATCCCTGCAGTGCCTAATC
>DASYXT010000023.1:0-8900 GCA_035934555.1 Verrucomicrobiia bacterium
GCCGAAAATATACTGGCTTTGCGCTGCATCCATGCCAGTCGCCGCCGGGATCAGTTCTGGAAGGAACGGCTCAATACTCAGGCTGCCAGCAACGATTGCCTCAGCTTGGCGGCGTAGCCGAAGAATTCTGTCGTGCGCCCAGGTCGTGGAGCGTAGAGATTTGTAGTTTGCCCTGAGCAATCGGCTTGCGCACAATGCCGGGCCAGTGTCCCGTTGCCTAAAGACTCTGCTTTGGCTGGTGCTGATTGCGTTGGTGGGCTGCTCGAGTACGCCCCGGCGCAACACCAGGCATGTGCCGGACTGGGGACAGATGGCTACCGTTCCTCCAACAGCCAATCCGTCTCCCACCTCACCCGTGCCACCGGCAGCGCCCAACCCCCTGCCGGCGGTGCCGACGCTTTCCCCTGCGAATACCCCCACCCCGTCCTGGGTGCCTTTGGCACAGTGGTGCCAAGCCAGTGGCCTGACGGCCCTGACGCGCATCACCGGAGGGCCCGCGCCTTTATTTGAGTTGCGCACGGCTCACGGCGTGTTGCAGTTGCGGCCGGGCAGCCAGTTGATTCATTGGGATGGGCTGGAGCTGCACCTGGGTTTTGCGCCGCAGTTCATCGAGGGCCGCCCCTACGTGTATTCACTCGACCTGGCGAAAACCATCGAACCATTAATTGAAGATGCGCCGCCGCTGACCACCAATCCGATCATTGTTATCGACCCCGGGCATGGGGGCGAAAACTCCGGCACCCGATGCGTGCTCGACGGCCGGTACGAAAAGGAGTTCACCTTGGATTGGGCCGACCGCCTGGGCGCCCTGCTCACGGCTCGAGGATTCCAGGTTTATCTCACCCGCACCAATGATTCGGACCTGGCGCTTTCGAACCGGGTTGCGTTCGCCGCGCAGCACCATGCCGACGTGTTCCTCAGCCTCCATTTCAACTCGACCGCGCCCAGCGAGACCGAAAGCGGGCTGGAGACTTATTGCCTTACACCGGCGGGCCTGCCGTCAAATCTGATACGCGGGTTTGCCGACGAAACCAACCTTACCTTTCCCAATAATGCGTTCGACGCACAAAACCTCGAGCTCGCCTTACGCGTGCACCGGGCCCTGCTGGCCGTCAACGGCCACCGCGACCGCGGCGTGCGCCGGGCGCGTTTCCCTGGTGTTCTGCGCAATCAGGAGCGGCCCGCTATTCTGGTCGAAGGCGGCTATCTATCTAATCCCGATGAGGCTCGCCAGATTGAGGAGCCGTCTTACCGGCAAAAACTGGCCGAGGCGGTTGCCGATGCGATCAGCGAAGGCATCGGCCCGCGGGACGTGGCCACGGGGTCTGGCACTCGATTCAGAACGGCATCGCCAACCGAGCCGCCGGTCACAAACGAACCCGCGATGAGCGTCGGCCCAGGCCAGGCCACAACCAATTCCGAGGTCCAGTCCCACACCGCTGAAAGCCCTTGAGGAAGTCACGTTCCAATTCCGAGCATCGGAGCAACTCGCGCGCTCAGAGCCCGCAGAGAAATCCCCCCTCCCACCAGCAACCCTCAGCGGGGTCACAGAAATCCAAGGTCGCGCGCAGGACGGGACCTGTGACGCTGGTGACGGGCGGTGCCGGTTTCATCGGTTCGCATTTGGTCGAACGGATGCTGCGCGACGGGAAAAGCGTCGTCGTGCTGGATGACCTCTCGACCGGCAATCTGCAAAACCTCAGCGCCGTGCGGACGCACCCGCACTTGCGATTTCTACATGCGAAAATCTCGCAATGCCGCGAGTTGACCGAGGTGGTGGGCCGCGCCGAAACCATTTATCATCTGGCGGCTGCGGTCGGGGTCGAGTTAGTGGTCAACTCGCCGATTCACGTCCTCGAGACGAATCTGCATGAAACCGAGGTATTGTTGCGCGCCGCGGCGCCGCACCGCGTACCGGTGCTCTTGACCTCGACTTCCGAGGTGTATGGGAAAAGCCAAAAGCCGGCTTTCAGTGAGGAGGACGACCTGCTGATCGGCCCGCCGCACCAGGCGCGCTGGAGTTATGCCTGCTCGAAACTGATGGACGAGTTCCTGGCGCTGGCCTATGCCACCGAACAAGGATTGCCAGTCATCATTGCCCGGCTCTTCAACACGGTGGGGCCGCGCCAGACCGGCCGTTACGGCATGGTGTTGCCTCGATTCATCGAGGCGGCCAAGACCAGCCAACCGTTGCGGGTCTATGGCGATGGACAGCAAACCCGTTGCTTTTGTTACGTCAGCGACACCGTCGAGGCCCTGGTGCGCCTGCAGAATTGCCCCGCCGCATGGGGCAAGGTGTTTAACATCGGAGGCACGGAGGAAGTTGCCATCGGCGACCTCGCGCGGCTCGTCATCGAGATTCTCGGGTCGCATTCTCAGATACAGGTCGTCCCCTACAGCGAGGCGTACGCGCCGGGGTTCGATGATATGCGCCGCCGCAAACCAGTCGTGGACAAATTGGCGGCTGTGACCGGTTTCCGGCCAGCCGTTCCTTTGAAGGAAATCATCGAACAAACCGCTGCGAACCCCTCACCGCAACTTTCATACCCTTTATTTGCGACTCGAACGGACCGTTCATCCCACCCCTCATGAAAAACCGGCATCAACAAACCTGTAACTCTTCTGTCGTACTCCTGGCATTTCTGCTCGGCGGCCTGGGCACGACAATGAATGTTGCGACTGCTGCGGAAGCCGCGACCGCCGCTGGTGTTATACCCATGGGCGATGTGCTGGTGATTCATTCCCTCGGCCGGGCCGGGCGTTCGCCCGTCCACACCGATACCCTCGAGGCCCGGCTGGTGACTGGCTCGTGGGTGCGCCCGGTTGCTGGAGATACGGTGCCGGCGCCCGATGGTTCGAGCCGAAAGTGGGAACACGCGGTGGCTGATAAGAACGGTGTGTTGGCGGAAGGTGCTGCGCGTGGGGCTGCCTATGTTTACTGGCCCGTAGTGAGCGCAGTCCGGCAAGTGATGCTGTTGGAAGCTGCGGGAGATAACCTGGTGTATGTGAACGGCGAAATCCGCGTCGGGGATCCTTATGCCGCCGGGTACGTCCAATTGCCGGTCCTGCTGCAGCCAGGCACGAACGATTTTTTGTTCCAGGCTTCGCGAGGCGAATTGCGCGCCAAACTGGTTCCCGCGGCGGGACCGGTCGTGATCGCCCCCGGCGACCGCACCTTACCAGACCTGGTAACAGGCGAAACCGAGCCGGTCTGGTGCGGGGTGGTGCTGCTGAACGCGACGACGAATTTTGCGCAGGTCTCGCTGCGAGCGCTCGCGAACCACTCACCCGAACACATCGTCACGATTCCACCTTTGGGCGCGCGCAAAGCGCCCTTTCTGTTCAATGTGCCGCGGGGGCTCGCCGCGGGGGCTGTGCCGGTTTCCGTTCGGGCGACGCTCCGCGGCGCGCCGCGCACCACCCCGGCCGAAGCCAGCATCGAATTGCGTGTCCGGCGACCGGACCAGACGTGCAAGCGGACCTTTATCAGCGCGATCGACGACAGCGTGCAGTACTACGCCGTAAATCCGATGCCCGAACCGCCGAGCCCTTCGTCCCACAGCGCGCTTTTTCTTTCGCTGCACGGGGCGAGTGTCGAAGCCATCGGTCAAGCGGATGCCTATTCGCCTAAGCGTTGGGGCCCGATTGTTTGTCCCACCAACCGGCGCCCGTATGGGTTTGACTGGGAGGAATGGGGGCGGTGGGACGCACTCGAAGTGCTGGGCCTGGCCGAGGCTCGCTATCATCCCGACCCGACGCGCATTTACCTCACCGGCCATTCGATGGGTGGACACGGCACCTGGAATATAGGCGCATTGTTCCCCGACCTGTTTGCGGCCATCGGCCCCAGCGCCGGCTGGATCAGCTTCACCACTTACGTCTCCACCAATTCGCCTCAGGCGACCAATGCCATCGTTCAGATGCTACGCCGCGCTTCCTCTGCCAGCGAGACTCTGCTCATGGCCACCAATTTCCTCCAGGAAGGCGTGTACATCCTGCACGGCGGGGCCGACGATAATGTGCCGGTCACCGAAGCGCGCCACATGAGCCGCGTGCTGGCGGGATTCCATCACGATTTTCAGTATCACGAGCAGCCCGGTGTGGGGCACTGGTGGGACATCTCGGATGAACCCGGCGCCGATTGCGTGGACTGGCCGCCCATGTTTGATTTCTTTGCGCACCATGTGATTCCGACCGATGCCAGCCTGCGGCGGGTGCAATTTGTGACGGTTAATCCCGCCGTGTCGGCCCGGGCGCACTGGGTGACGGTGCTGGCCCAGGAGCATTCGTTGGAGCCCAGCGTGGTGGACCTGCATTGCGATCCACTTAAACGCAGAGTGGGCGGCACAACCACAAACGTCGCGCGGCTGTGGCTGGAATTGCCATCCATGGCGCCGGGCGCTCCGGTGTTGCTCGATTTGGATGGGCAGAGAATTGAAAACATTCCCTGGCCGACGAATCACTTTGCGCCGCGAACCGGTCAGCGCGCAGAACGGCGGATATCCTCGTCCGCAGCTCGCGCGCTCTCGTCCGCGCCGGCACCCGGGTTGCTGCTCGTGCGCCAGACCAACCAGTGGCGCCTGGCCGAATCGGTTCCGGTCACCGACAAGAATCCGCTTCGCTCCGGACCATTCCGCGAGGCTTTTCGCAACCACGTGCTCTTTGTCTATGGCACGCGAGGAACGCCGGAAGAAAACGCGTGGGCCTTGCGCAAAGCGCGCTTTGATGCCGAGACCTTTTGGTATCGCGGCAACGGTTCGATCACGCTGATGGCCGACCGCGATTATTTGAAGAATCAGGCAGGAATCGCCGGGCAACCCGATCGGCATGGCGGGGCGCAGGTTCCCAATGTGATCCTCTATGGCAACGCCGATAGCAACGCCGCCTGGCCCAGCCTGCTGGCCGCGAGCCCCGTCCAGGTGCAGCGTGGGCATGTGCGGATTGGTTCGGGCGAACTCTCCGGCAGCGACCTGGCTTGCCTGTTCCTGCGACCTAATCCGCACGACAACCATGCGCTGGTCGGCGTCGTCTCCGGGTCAGGCCTCGAGGGTTTGCGGCTCACCGAGCGCATTCCCTACTTTCTGTCCGGGGCGGGTTTTCCCGATTGCCTGGTGATGAGCGTCGATGCGCTCACCAAAGGCATGGCTGGCGTTCGCGTCGCAGGGTTCTTCGGGGTGGACTGGCAGGTCGCTGGCGGGGACTTCGCGTGGCAGGAGCATCCCTGAGGATTTCCTCTTTCAGCTTTGGCCCCGGGCCAAATCCGCACGAACCACTCAACCGCCGCCGGCAAACCAAGGCCCCGCCTCTGCGCCTTAGCGCTTGCCCATCTTGTCGCGGGCAGCCTGCAGTATGCGCCGTTCGCGCTCGGTCAGGCTTTGGATGCCCTGGGCCGAGATCTTATCCAGAATGGGATCCACTTCTTTGCTGAGAAACTCTTCGGGGGGCAGGTCCTCCGCGGCCGGTGGCTTGCTCCGTGCCCACGCGGCGGCGTTTCCCGACCTGACGCGCACCAGGCGGCGCGGCACCGGGCGGGGGCCGCGGCGCAGGCTGGGCCAATGCCACTGCCAGTGGATTGCGTAGCGGACGAACACAATACCGGTGAGGATGCCGCCCAGGTGCGCCGCATCCGCTATGTTCCCCATCGGGAAAAGAATCCCGAAAATGGCCAGCAACCCGCAGAACAGCAGCAGGAACTTGGCGCGCATGGTAAACGGGATGATGAAGAACAGCAGCAGCACTAGTTGCCGCTCGGGGAATAGCATCGCGAAGGCGGCCAGCAGGCCCAAAGCTCCGGCGGAGGCGCCGAGTGTCGGGCCGGCAAACCTCATCGCCCACTGCGATGTGCTGAAGAAATTGACCGCGAGCCCGCCGGCCAGTGTCTGCACCAAACCACCAATGGCGCCGCTGGCAAAATAAAGCGTCAGAAACCGCCGCACCCCGAGCGTCGCTTCGACCTCCCGGCCGAAGACGAAGATGGCCCAGCAATTGAACAGCAGGTGGAGCAACCCGGCGTGCATGAACTGGAAGGTCAGCAACTGCCATACGTATCCATGCGACAAGCCGTCCCAGCTCAACGCGAATTTGTCGCCCCAGGCAATGTGGCTGCCGGGCGGGTAACCATAAACAATGCATTCGCCCAAAAAAGCGACCACATTGGCGACCAGCAGGAGCATCGTCGCGGAGCGCTGCGTATCGAACGGCGAGCGCCGCATATAATAACGGTCTTCTAGCATAACAGACTCAGGTTGAACCTAGTCGCGGAACGGATATTTTTCAACGCACAGTTGCAGCAACCGCAATTCCCTGTGCCCTGGTAGCGCCAGAGTCTCTCACCACCAGCGTCCGCATTCCCGGGCGAAGCTGCGCCAGCGCGTCATGTCCCTCCAAACCCACCGTCAGCAACGCCGTCGAGAGCGCATCGGTTTGGGTTGCCGACGCGTGTGCCACTGCGGCCAGAATTGCTCGATCAGCCGGATAGCCGTCACGCGGATCTATAATATGGCCGAACGTCCGCCCCCCAGTTTTGAAGAACTTGCCCCAAACGGCCGAGACCGACAGCGCTTCATCTTTCAAGGGCACAACGGCCAAAACTGGACCAGGGGCGGCGTTGTCTTCGCTGCCGCTTTGCAGTTTCAAGATGGTCGTGGCCGATGGGGGTGGCGTCCCGGTTCCGGTTTGGCCGGGTTCAATGGGCGCCGTGATCGCCACGCCCCAACTGCCGGCGTTGGGTGGATGGCCAAGACCATAAACCGTGCTGGTGCCGCCATGGAGCAACGCGCTCTCGACACCGGCTTCGCGCAGCAGGTCCGCTGCCCGCTCGATGGCGTAGCCTTTGCCAATCGCGCCCAAATCAAGCATCACTCCGTGCCGCGCGAATCTCACGCTGAAACTGGCCGGATCGAGTTGAACCAAATGCATCCCGACGCAGGCGCGGGTTTCGGCCAGTTCCTCGGCGCCGGGCACGCGGCCCTGCCCGCCCAGGAATCCCCAGCAGCGCACCAGCGGCGCGATGGTGATGTCAAAGGCGCCCTCGGTCGCCTGGTGCAGGTCCCGCGCGCGAAGCAACAGTGCGAACACTTCGGGTGTGACGCGCACGGATTGGCCGGCTGCGCGGGCATTGACCTCGGAGATTTCGCTGCCCGGACGAAATAAGCTCAGCCGGTTTTCGAGGCGCTCGATTTCGGCGAGCGCCTCTTCACCGGCAGCGCGCAAAGCGACGGGGTCCTGCCCATGCAAGGCCACCTCGAACCGAGTGGCCATGGCATGGCAGGCGAGGGTGACAACGGGCACGACCCGGCTCTCCCGGCCTCAGGACATCGGCAAGGTGCCGAAAGTGATCGGCGCGACTTCCTTGCCGTAGCCGTCGGTGACCTTGCCGCTCTTTTCGTCGTAGAGCATGGTCAGCTTCAGGCGGTCGGACATTTCGGCCAGGGAGATCACCGTTTGCGCGCGCACCGCCAGCTCCACATCTGCGTTCGGCTGTTTGTTGGCACGGATGCTGTCGAACCAGTTCTTTTCGTGGACCCGGATGTCTTCCATTTGCAGGCCGCTGAAAGTTTGCGGGTCAATATCGTCGGCAAAATCACGTTCCGGCAGCAGGTGGATGCTCTCCCCTGAGGTGCCGACTTCGAGCGATGCCTTGTGGGTATAAAGCACGAAGCCCGGGCTGCGGGCGTTGACCGTGCTGACCACAATCGTGATGAGCGCGCCATCCGGGAACTCCGCGATAAACTGGAAGTGCTCCGGCGTCTCGCGTTCCGGCGTGTCGGGAGCCTCCAGGTCACTATGGATGTTTTTGGTCCCGACGGCATTGACGCGGACCGGGAATTGGGGATTGCCGGTGGCCAGCATCAGCGGCAGCAACCGGTGGGGGACCAGGTCGCCCAGCGGCCCGGCGCAATAGCGGTAATACTTGCGCCAGCGATGGAAATCCTCCGCGCTAAACGGCCGCGGCTTGACCTGCCCCAGCCAGCGGGTCCAATCGATATTTGCCGCCGTGGATTCCGGTTCGATGGGATAATTCCATTCGCCGGTCACGCTGTTGCGGCAATAGTAACCTTGAGACCAAACCAGTTTGCCCAGCTTGCCGCTCTTGATCAGATCGGCGCATTTGTGCCAGCCGCCGGCCGAGCAACCTTGCGAGCCCAACTGGAAAATCTTGCCCGTCCGCTTCACGGTCTCATGCACCTTGAAGGCGTCGGCCAGGTAACGGGTCATCGGCTTTTCGCAATAGACATGCTTGCCCGCTTCCAGCGCATCGATAGAAATCGGCGCATGCCAGACGTCGTGGGTCGCGATCAGCACCGCATCAATATCTTTGCGTTCGAGCATTTTGCGGTGGTCATCATAAACATCTGAACTCTTCAGATTGGCTTTTTCCTGGGCGAACGTGCGCCGTTTATTGAACACGTCGCACGCCGCGGCGACTACCGTGTTGTTCTCGTTGCTTTTCTCGTGAATGCCTACCAGGTGGTTTTGGCCGATGCCAAAGCCAACCCCCACCACCGCGACTGCAATGCGGTCATTGGCGCCGGCGACGTTAGCCGAAGGCGCTTGGTTCTGCCCATAAACGGGGGTGCGCAACAAGGGCGCGGCGGCCAAAACGGCGGCGGCGCTGGCGGTTTTACGGATGAATTCCCGGCGCGGCACGCCGCCCGGCGGAGTGGATGTGTTCGTTTCCATAGAAGATTCAATAAGCTATCACACTACACAGATGGACGAAGAATAGGCAAGGCGCATTCGGGGTCAATGCTGGAAACATATGGCCGAGTCAGAACTCTGGTAGCCATTTTGGTTTAGAGACAGTTACGAGGCTGAGCGCTTTTTTTCCGCCCTGAGCGGACATGAAATCGTAAAAGCCGCTCATGCTGGCCCGGCGTCGATCCCTGCAGTGCCTAATC
>DASYXT010000070.1:0-42048 GCA_035934555.1 Verrucomicrobiia bacterium
GGCCACCCCGCTGGGGTTTTTCCTGGGCACGCCTTTGTGCAGGAGGCCAACGAGTGGCCTGGAGCGGACGCGGGATGGCGTGTCTTGTTCGCATTTCAAAGTCCCTGGCCCCGCGCTGGCCTGCGCGCCCGCCGTTGCCGGCGGGCGCGGACCGCAGGTCTCCCTGAGCAAGGACGTGGACTCTGGCTGCACAGCCGGACCATTTATCTCCGGAGCTGAACACGGGGCTGCGCTGTGTGGTGCCAGCTCGCCCACTCCGTCAACCTGCTTATGGTCTTTCTGTTCGTCGGCTCATCAGCTTTGACCGGTAGCTTCCTTCCCACGGAACCTCGCGACTCCGCAGTTGCCTCGGTCTAATGTTTCGATCATCCTGCCCCTCGCTATGAGAGGCAGCCTGACCGTGTTCACACATAGGGGACTTGCACCCCATCAGTTCACGCCCATGTCAGGCGCACACCAGCCGGCTTCAGGCAACGCGGGCGATCGAATCTAGCACCGCTGCCAAGAGCCTCTGGGGGGAGATCACCCCGCTGGCGCGAAACGAGTGGATCTGTTGGGTCACCTCGGCCAAGCAAGAAGCCACCCGGCAACGCCGCATCAAGGTCGGCATTGATAAGATGCGGAGAGGCATGCGCCGGCCGTGCTGTTGGCCCGGATGCCCGCACCGGTGAAGCCTGTGCGAGGCGGCTGATTCCCTGCACAATTAGGGGACGAAACGGTCAACCAGCGGAGCGCGCAGCCTGCCAGACGCGGTTCCCCCAGCAAATAATGGCCCCTGACTTAACCCACATTCCGACATAAGCTTTGCTCCTCTCTACTTTTTCCCCCGCTAACGCAACCATCTGCGGTGATCGGCAGGACAAAAAAGGAGAATAGTTAAGCAACAGAGGGAAAGCGCGCCCGGGGCCCTTGGCTTAGTGGTAGCTCATTGATGAACGCGCAGACACCAACCCGGTGAGCGACACGAACTCATATCGCGTATGCGACGCTTTTTAAACATGCCGCCACAACTCTTCCGGCTCTGTCTGCTGGTGGTGGGGATCGTGGTGGTCTATTCGACCGCCCGGTACTTTTTGACCCCGCCCTCGTTTGGGCAGTATGGCTGGTATCGCGGGGAGGCGCTGGGGGAGCTGGCGAGCCGGGACCCGGTGTTTGCCGGCAAGCAAGCCTGCGAGGAATGCCATTCGGATGAACTGCAGAAGCTGGCGAAGTACGAGCACAAGACTCTGTCCTGCGAGGGCTGCCACGGCCCGCAGCAGGCGCACGTGGAAAATCCCGATATTATTCCGCCCAAAATTGGCTCCGGCGTTTGCTTGCGGTGCCACGAAGCCAATCCGTCCCGGCCAAAGTGGCACAAACAAATTGTGATCAAGACCCATTATGGCGGCGGCAAGTGCGTCGAGTGCCACGTGCCCCACGCCCCCTCGGAGGTCCCATGAGCGAGAAAGTCTCACGCCGCAGCGTATTAGGCCGGCTCGGCGCAGCGGTTGCGGGAGTGTTGGCGGCACCGGCGGCGCGCGCGGCCAAAACCACCGTGCAAAAGGTGTTGGTCAAAAGCGGCGCCCCCAAGGGCTACGACCCGACCCGGCATAAATGGGTGATGGCGATCGACGTCAACCGCTGCATCGGTTGCGGCTTGTGCGCCGAAGCGTGCAAGAAGGAGAACCACGTTCCCGAAGGCCATTTCTTCCGCACGTGGATCGAGCGCTATATCATCACCAAGGCCAAGCCGGGGACGGGCGAGGCTCGCGGCGAGACGCTGGTGGATAGCCCCAATGGGGGTATGCACGGCTTCCCTGAGCCGCCCGTCCCGGCCGAGGACATTCTGCATTCATTTTTTGTTCCGAAGCTGTGCAACCTGTGCACCCACTCGCCCTGCGTCCAGGTGTGTCCGGTGGGAGCATCGTTCGACGCTCCGGACGGCGCGGTGCTGGTCGATCCGAACTATTGCATCGGGTGCGGCTTCTGCGTGCAAGCCTGTCCCTATGGCTGCCGGTTCCTCAACCCGGTCACCCGGACCGCTGAGAAGTGCACGTTGTGCTACCACCGGATCACCCGCGGGCTGAAGCCGGCGTGTGTGGAGGTGTGCCCGACGCAAACCCGTGTGTTTGGCGATCTGAAGAACGCCGCGCCGGATGACCCGATCGAGTTGTTCTACAAGAATAATCGGGTCGAGGCACTCAAGCCGTACTTGGGGACCGAGCCGCGCGTGTTTTACGCCGGCATCGACAAGGAGGTCCGCTAATGCTCACCAACGATATCGTCACGAATGTGGTTTTTGAGGTGGTGCCACACTTTGAAGGATATGTGTACCCGAACGAGGCCTCGCCGCAGCCGCTGTGGAGCGTGTTGATCGTGCTCTACCCGTACATTACGGGCCTGGTCGCCGGGGCGTTCATCATGGCGTCGCTGGTGCGGGTGTTTAAGGTCAAAGCGCTCGAACCGGTGTATCGGCTCTCGTTGCTGACTGCTTTCGCCTTCCTGTTATGCGCGCCGTTGCCGTTGCTGTTCCACCTGGGCCACCCGGAGCGCTGTTTCGAGGTGATGATGACACCGCACCTGACGTCGCCCATGGCCATCTTTGGTTTCGTGTATGCCTGGTATTTGATGGCGGTGCTGCTGCTGGAATTGTGGTTCGACTATCGCCGCGATTTTGTCGAGTGGTCGCGGACCGAGAGTGGCTGGCGGGGCATTCTCTACCGCGCGTTCACGCTGGGCGTGACCGATGAATCGACGGCGGCGTTGGCGCTGGACAACAAAACCGGCTGGATAATTTCCATCATCGGCATTCCATCGGCGTTTCTCCTCCACGGCTACGTGGGATTCATTTTTGGCTCAATCAAAGCCAATCCATGGTGGGGCAATCCGCTGATGCCGATCATCTTTATTCTCTCGGCGATGGTTTCGGGCATCGCCCTGTGCGTCTTCAATTACATGGTCCTGACCTGGGTCCGGCGCCGCAAGCTGGACATGCGTTGCCTCGATACGATGACTATGGTTCTGTTTTACGCGCTGGTAATCGATGCGGCCACTGAAGGATTGGATTGGATTCATCGCATATATTCGGCCGAGGAGTCGTTTCAAGTGTTGCGGCAGTTGGCGACGCAGAAGCTATTCTGGACGCTCAACGTCGGCCAGGCCCTGATGGGCACGCTGGTGCCGCTGTTATTGCTCGGCAGCCTGCAGTTGTTCCGCCGCCGGGTGCCTGAGTCGGCCCGCAAGCGGATGTATTTCGCCAGCTCGACCCTCATTCTGATTGGTGTGCTAGCCATGCGCTGGAATGTGGTGATTGGCGGCCAACTCTTCTCCAAGAGCCTGCGCGGGTTCATGAGCTACAAAATGGAGCCGTGGGGCATGGAAGGCTGGCTGATGGGCGCCATCCTGATGGTGCTGCCGTTTATCATTCTGACCGTATTTGTGAAGCTGTTTCTCGATGAACGCTTGATGGCCAGCAGCCACGAAATGAATGGTACGGCAATTCAGCGGGAAGAACTCGAGTCCTCGGTGGAAGTTTAGTTGGCCCCAGGAACGCCAAACTCGGGCGGGGTGATCAGAGGCATGAGCAACGACACTAAAACAAGCACGGTTCTGATGGCGCTGGCGGGCACGTTTGTGTTGCTGGCGCTGGTTCTGGCCACGCGCTCGACGGTCCTGCCGCCGCCCAAACCCTTCCCCCTGGTGGACCCGGCTCTCCTTGTCCCAACCACCATGCGCACTTCCTACCTCCAACTGATTCATGCCAAGGCCGATTTGTCCGATTTCGATTGTTACGCCTGCCATGAGAAAGGCAAGCCCCCTACCCTGCGGTTCGACACCAACCACAACATCGTCGTGCCCAAGGAACACTCCGACATCGTCATGGGCCATGGCCGGCACAATCGCAATAACAACTGCTTCAACTGCCACGACGAACAGAACCTGCAGGTGCTTCAGACGCGCGACGGGCGCGAACTCAAGCTCGAGGAAAGCCCGCCGCTGTGCGGCAGTTGCCATGGACCCACCTACCGCGATTGGGAGGCGGGCGCGCACGGGCGCACCGGCGGTTACTGGGACCGCACGCGCGGCGAGCTCACGCGCCGCCTGTGCGTGGATTGTCACAATCCGCACAGCCCGAAAATCCTGCCCCGCAACCCTTTCCCGCCGCCCCATCTGTTGCACCCCGTGCCTTCGTCCCCCGAACTGACCGGAGCTCACAACCGCGGCGGGCGGACATTGCTGTCCGCAGCAGCCACGACTAAATCAGAGCCGCGGTGTAGTTTGGAACTTGCTGCGGACAGGAATGTCAGAGCGCCGCTTTTGTCCGTAACAAATCGCCACGGACAGAATTGTCCGCGCTCGACTGAGGCATTCCCCGCCTCGACCTACCATGCCTGACGCTCGGAAACCCTCATCCACCAGCGCCGGGACGGGCGTTTCCCGCCGCAGTTTCCTGCGCACTTCGGCCGTCGCAGCGTCGGGGTTGGCTGCCCTGGCGGCCAGTCTCGCGCCGTTGCGGCACCTCAACGACTTCCCTTCCACGGAACAGTTCCTGCAGAAATATTACAAGGAACTCACGCCCGCAGACATGGCGCGCGTGCTCAAGCGCATCGAAGAGGAGGTGGAACACCAATACGGCTTGCGACCCCATGTGCGCGACCTCAAACCGATGGACGGCGTCGAGTTTGTCTATGCACTCAACCTGACGCGCTGCATCGGCTGCCGCAAATGCGTCCACGCCTGCGTCAAGGAGAACAACCAGTCCCGCAATCCGGAAATTCAATATATCCGTGTGCTGCGCCTGCCGCACGGCACGATGGATTTGGAGAAAGCCGAGCACAATTACAACCCCGACCAGGTGCCCGAGCCCGGTTACTTCTACATGCCGGTCCAGTGTCAGCAATGCAAGAACCCGGCCTGCGTCAAAGTGTGTCCGGTCCATGCGACCTGGCAGGAAACCGACGGCATTACGGTAATCGACTATGATTGGTGTATCGGCTGCCGCTACTGCGAAGCCGCATGCCCCTACTGGGCGCGCCGATTCAACTTTACCAAACCGTCCATTCCGAAGGACCGTCTGAACCCGGAGATGGCTTACCTGGGCAATCGGCCGCGCCGCCAGGGGGTGATGGAGAAATGCCACTTTTGCGTCCAACGCACGCGCGACGGGCGCTATCCGGCCTGCCTGGAAGTATGCCCCGTGGGGGCGCGAAAATTCGGCAACGTCCTGGACCCGAACAGCGAGGTCGCTTACATCCTGCGCACCAAGCGCGTCTTCATCCAATTAAAAGAAGAGCTCGGGACTTCGCCGCGGTTCTTTTACTACTTCGACGTATGATTCGCGCCCTTCGCAATTACTTTGTGTTTCTTGCCCGGTGCGGCCGCATCGCCTTCGCCGGCGACTGGCGGTACTACTCCTGGATGGGTGTGCTGAGCGTGTTCTGCCTGCTGGGACTGAACGCGTACCTGCGGCAATTCGCCAACGGTCTGATCGTCACGGGCATGAGCGACCAGGTTTCCTGGGGCGTGTATATCGCGAACTTCACCTTCCTGGTCGGAGTGGCCGCCGCCGCGGTGATGATGGTCATCCCGGTTTACATTTATAATAATGAGGAGCTGCACGACCTGGTGATCTTCGGCGAACTGCTGGCGGTCGCGGCTATTCTGATGTGCCTGGCCTTTGTGACTGTCGATCTGGGCCGGCCCGACCGGTTCTGGCACCTCATTCCGGGACTCGGCCAGTTCAATTTCCCCGCCTCGATGCTGAGCTGGGATGTGCTGGTGCTGAATGGTTACCTGTTGCTCAACGTGCACATTTGCGGTTACCTGCTTTACTGCCGGTACCGGAACCGCAAGCCGGCAAAATGGTTCTATATCCCGTTCGTCTTCATCGCGATTGTTTGGGCCGTGTCGATCCATACCGTTACGGCGTTTCTGTACGTCGGGCTGGGTGGCCGGCCGTTCTGGAATTCGGCCATTGTTGGTCCGCGGTTCCTGGCCTCCGCCTTCACCGCGGGCCCGGCGCTGATTATTCTCGCGCTCCAGATCGTGCGCCGCGTCACCGCCACCGGGCCGGTTGACGAGTTGAGCCGCCTGCGCCGATGCGGCGCCGCCCGTACGCCCACGGCAGCCGACCTGTCGCTCCTGGCTCAGCACCTGCCCGAGTTCGAGGCGGTGCCGGCAGAGGCGCGTCAAAAAATCCTGACCTCAGCAACCGTTTTCGAGGTAGAGCCTGGGGAGATTTTGCTTCGCCAGGGCGAAACCGACAAAGACGCGTTTTTGGTTCTGCAAGGGCGTGTCGTCGTCAAACGGGAAGAGAGCGGCAGACTGCGAGTCACCCGCAGCGTCGGCCCCGGCGAGCAGTTCGGCGAGATCTCCGCGTTGCAGAGCACGCCTCGGGTGGGGACGGCCATCGCCGAGCAGACCGCGGTCGTCTTGCGCTTGCCGGCGGAGACGTTGCGCCTGGTGATGAAAACCCCGGCAATGGACCGTGTGATTCGGGCGCGCATGTCGGAACGGCTGATGATCACCGACCGGGCACTGCTAACGCTGCGCAGCATCGTGCAGGTTTCGATGCTCATCAACGTGTTCCTGCTGGCCAACGAAGTCTTCAAGGAATTCTACTCCGGCAACCTGCATGTGATCTCCTCCAAGTACCTGTTCGTGGGCCTGCATGGGCATCATGCGCTGGTACCCTGGATTTGGACCGCGATCGCGTTTAACCTCACGGCGATGGTGCTGCTGCTGTTGCCGCTGAGCCGCAGCCTGCGCTGGCTCAACCTCACTTGCGTGCTCTGCATCGTGGGCATTTGGATCGAAAAAGGCATGGGCCTGGTGATCCCGGGGTTCGTCCCTACCCCCCTGGGCGAGTTGGTCGAATACCGCCCCTCGCTGAATGAAACGCTGGTTTGTTTCGGCATTTGGGCGTTCGGTCTGCTTTGCTACACGATCTTCCTGAGGATGGCTGTTCCCATTCTGCAAGGCCGGCTTTCTCAAGCCAATGAGACTCCACGCGCAACGCTTCCCCCGATGAAGCCCGCAGTCGTCAGCGGTTAACAAAGGTTCCTTATGGCGACCGGACTTACCGCCGAGGACGCCCGCCAATCTCTCAGCGCCCATGCGGCTGAGCGAGGCAGCGAACTGCGTCAGAAGTATGGTCCGCGACTAGGCTGGACGGAGTTGGTGCGTCTGTTAAACGACCGCGCTTTTGTTCGCTACCCTTGCGAGCTGGCGTTTGATGCCCAACCATTGCTGCCGGGGGAACTGGCGCACCCGGTGCCGCAAGGACAACGACCCGAGGACGGTTTCCGCATTTGCGTGCACCCGAGCTTCTTTGGGCAATTGGACCGCGTGCCAGCGTTGGTACTATACCAACTGGTGCTGGTGAACTACGGCGCGTTTGCCTGCGCCGAGGATGCCGAAGCGTTCGGCGCGGCGGCTTTGGGCCTCAGCAAGGAGGATTATTACGCCGGCTTGTGCCAGTTGGCGGAGAGTTTGCCTACACCGCCGGAGCGCGGACTTTAGTCCGCAGCAGCCTGTCGGCCAGACGCTCGTGGTATTCCCCGGGCATTTGAACTTCCGGCGAACGCGGCAAGATTTTTATTTTCACGCCAATAACTCATACAGCGGCGGCAGCGGCGCGCTCATGGCCGCAGCATAGGCTGGAGCCGGGACGTTGGACAACATTTTGCGGCGAGGCGGCAGGGGGCGAAAAGCTTCTTGCAACCCAGTCTCAACTGGCCTAGGTTCCCCGCGGTGAAGCAGGATGACACAGGTTCGTTTATTGTGCTGGAAGGACAATGCGCCGGTCCGCGGGTTTGCCCGTTGAGCTGCGTGCGCGCCGGGACCACCGTGTGCATCAAACAGCTCTCGACCGCGCCCGAGCTTTCCGACCGGCTGCGGGAGCTGGGTTTCTGTGAGGAGCAGCAGATCAAGCTGCTGACGAGCGATTCTTCGTTCATCTGCCAGGTTTGCAACGCCCGTTTGGGCATCAGCAGGAAATTGGCCGATGCGATCCTGGTCGAAGCGCCCGCGGTGGCAGGATAGATTATGCCCGCACTGCTGCAACCGCTCACCGCGGTAGCGATTGGCCAGAGCGCCACAGTCGCCGAAATCAATGTGCCGCCGGCCAGCCGGCCGCGGCTCATGGAAATGGGCCTGCTGGTGGGCACGCCCGTTGAACTGGTTCGCTTCGCGCCCTTGGGCGACCCCGTCGAGATCAAAATCCGCGGTTACAATCTGACGTTGCGCAAGCAGGAGGCCGAGCAAATTCTCGTTCGGCCCATTTCCTAGGACGACGGCCCAATGAGTTCCGCGTCCTCCAGCCCGCCAGGGCAGCCCACGCTGCCCGGTGACCCTGTCTTTTCGGAGCCGCTGCCCACGACGCCGCCGGCAGCCAAGGCCAATTCCACCGCGACCGTTTCGCGCGATGTTCCCCCACGCCAAGCCGCCCCACGCTACATCGTTCTGACCGGCAACCCGAATTGCGGCAAGACGACTGTTTTTAACGCGCTGACCGGCTTGCGGGCAAAAGTGGGCAATTACGCCGGAGTGACTGTTGAGCGGAAAGAAGGGCGGCTGGGCTGGGCCCCGCCTCAGTTTAACGCCCGCGCGTTGGACCTTCCCGGCACCTATAGCCTCAGCCCGCAATCACTGGATGAGCAAATCTCACGCGACGTGTTGCTGCACCGCTTGCCGGAGCTGCCGGCGCCCGCGCTGGTGGTTATAGTGGTGGATGCCTCAAACCTGCAGCGGAATCTCTATTACGCGACGCAAGTCATCGAGCTGGCCTACCCCACGATCCTGGCTTTGAACATGGTCGATGTCGCCGAGAGCAACGGCCACTCGATCGCTGTCGAAAAGCTCACGGCAGAGTTAGGCGTGCCGGTGGTGCCGCTGGTTGCCAGTGAAGGCAGAGGCATTGCTGAGCTGCGCCAGGCGATCATCGCTGCGCTGGAAGACGCCGACCGACGGCGGGCGGATGCCAAGAGCGAACCGGCTCCGAAGGCCCGCTCGTTTTGCGAGTTCCCGGCTCCATTGGCCGCCGAGCTGGCAAAGTTAACTGAGCTGCTGGTCTCCCCGGCACGACCAGAGTCGCGCGCGCGCGTCGAAGCCCTCTTGCTGCTCAGCAATGAAAACGCCGTCACGTCCAGTTCAGGGCATTTGTCCGCCGCAATAATCCCCGCAGTGAAAGCCGGCCGGCAAAGGCTGGACCAGGCGGGTATCGACTGGCGCGGCGGCCCCATCGAAGGTCGTTACGCGTGTGTGTCCGCCATTCAACGGGCTGTCACGACCGAGTTGGCGCCCCCCGGGGAGACCTTCAGCGATAAACTCGACCGCGTGCTGACGCACAAAGTTTGGGGAACGCTGATCTTTGTCGCCGTGATGCTGGTGATGTTCCAAAGCATCTTCCGCTTCGCGCACATCCCAATGGATGCGCTCCAAGGGGGCGTCGATTGGCTGGGCACGGCAGTCGGCCGTTTGATCCCGCCGGGAGATCTGAACAGCTTGCTGGTGGACGGCGTGATTGCGGGTGTGGGCGCGGTGATCGTGTTCCTGCCGCAAATTTTGTTGCTGTTTTTGTTCATCGGTTTCCTCGAAGACACCGGCTACATGGCGCGAGCCGCATTCCTGATGGACCGGCTGATGAGCAAAGTCGGCCTGCACGGAAAGAGTTTTATTCCGATGCTCAGCTCCTTTGCGTGCGCTATCCCGGGCATCATGGCGACGCGCACGATCGAGAGCCCAAAAGACCGCCTGGTGACGATTCTGGTGGCCCCGCTGATGAGCTGTTCGGCGCGGCTGCCTGTTTATACGCTGCTGATCGCCGCGTGCGTCCCGAACCTGACGGTGCTGGGCTTTCTAAAGTTATCCGGCCTGACGATGTTGGCGATGTACTTGCTGGGAATCGTGGTGGCCCTGCTGATGGCCTGGCTGTTCAAAAAGACCCTGCTGCGGGGCGAGCCGCCCCTGCTGGTGATGGAACTGCCGCCGTACAAGATGCCGTTGCTGCGGGTGGTGCTGCGGCATATGTGGGATCGCTCGAAGTTATTTTTGCGCCGGGCTGGAACGGTCATTCTGGGCATAAATATTCTGCTGTGGTTCCTTGCCACCTATCCGCATAACCAGTCGATTGAAACGCAATATGCGGCCAAGCGCTCGGCGTTGCGCGTCCAGTTTGAACCAGCAAACTCACGCGTGCCTCAGCCACAACCGACGCTTCCGATACCCCGTCAGGCAGCCGCGTTTGGCTCGGAGCAGGCCCATGCCGCGTACCAGGCGCAGCTCGCGGCCCTGGATAACGAGGAAGCCGGAGCGAAATTGCGCGAAAGTTTTGCCGGGCACCTGGGCCGTTTGATCGAGCCGGTCATCGCGCCGCTAGGATTCGACTGGAAAATGGGGATTGGCATTGTCTCTTCGTTTGCCGCGCGTGAGGTGTTCGTCAGCACCATGGCCACGGTGAACGGCCTGGGCTCCGCCGATCACCACGACTCCACCAGCCTGGTCAAAACCTTGCAATCCCAGCTTCGCCCGGACGGGACGCCGGTTTATACAGCGCTAACGGGGCTGACGCTGATGGTATTCTATGTCTTTGCGTTGCAATGTGTCAGCACGGTGGCGGTTGTCCGCCGGGAAACGAATTCCTGGAAATGGCCCTTTTTCCAGTGGCTGTATATGGGTTTGCTGGCGTGGGGTCTGGCGTTTCTGACGTTGCACGCCGGCCATTGGCTGGGCTGGAGGTGAGAAAGCCGACGGCGGACGTTACTCCGCAGCAGCCCGTAGCTATCGGCGCCGCGGAGCGCGGACTTGCCTCCCCCAGCAACGCCCAACGAACGCCCAGCCGGCTCCAACGCTCAGCAATACTTCCCACACCGCCTGCCTTCGAGGATGGCTGCGGACTAAAAGTCTGACTAAAAGTCCGCGCGCCGCATGAATATGGGGTATTTTTCCGCTTGCGTTCCCAGCAAAGGTAAAGTTATATTTTCAACAAGAGCTTGCGGAGTCGGAAATCGGTATCATGAACTCAGGGCTGTCGGTCCGCCGCCGGGGTTTCACGCTCGTGGAACTCCTTGCCGTGATTGCGACTATTGCCATCCTGGCCGCGCTGCTCATGCCGATCCTCAGCAAGGCCACGATTAAGGCACAACGCACTGCCTGTTTTTCCAACCTGCGTCAGCTCGGGCTGGCTTGGACGATGTACTTCCACGATAACAGCGGCCTGTTGGCGGAGTCCTACCCGCTTAATAACCCTTACGTTTGGGTACAGGGTAATATGACAATTCCCGGTGAGGCGGAAAATGCCAACCTCATCCGCCAGGGCAAACTTTATCCCTACAACCAGAACGTCTCGATTTACCATTGCCCGAACGACCAAGGGGTCCGCGTCGGCATCCAAACTCTTAAGACGGTGCGCAGCTATTCCATGAATTGCTTCATGGGCGCGCGCGACCCGGATACTGGCTTGATCCCAGCCTCTGCCGGCAATTACACCGTGTTTGGGAAGGACTCCGAGTTGCGCCATCCGTCAGAGCTGTGGGTGATGCTCGATGAGGATGAGCGGAGCATCAATGACGGTTTCTTCGTAACCGACCCGACCGGGACGACGTGGTTGGATTTTCCGGCCATTTCGGAGCACCGCCATGACTACAGTTTTCCGATCAACTTCGCTGACGGCCATGCAGAAGTTTGGCGGCACCAGGACTCCAGAACTTTCCACCTCAGCGCGACGCGCACCACGCAATTGGGCAACGAAGACCTGGCCCGCCTGGCTCAAGCTTCGACCTCGCAAAAGTAGCAGCGACTACGGAGCGCGGGCCTTAGTCCACCGCAACGCCGGAATGCGTGAGAGTGTGTTGCAAGGCTTGGCCACGCCCACCTCCCGACTCGACCCGTGTATGGACTATGTCCGCGCTTTGTTCCGACCTTACATTGCGGCCGGCCGCTTTAGTGGTAACCCCACCCGAACCGTTCGGTGATCGGCCAGTACACAAAGAAAGCTTTACCGATGACGTATTGCTCCGGGAAATTACCCCAATAACGCGAGTCCAGGCTGTTCATGGTATTGTCGCCCATAACGAACACGTGCCCGGGTTCGATTTGGTATTGCCGACCGTCCGCCAGGTTCCCAATCATCGCATGGCCAAAATAACGGTTTTCCCGGTAAGGGATGACCTGCTGCCGGGTCGGTGCGCCATCAAACGAGTATAAATTTTCGAAATGCGGAGTCGAAGCGGTGATTTCCTTGCCGTTAACGACGAGGTTACCGACCGGCATCGGCTGCCCGGAACGCGTGTTCGGGGCGTTAGTCACGAGATGGTCCTCGTGGAGGGCAATCGTTTCATTCGGCAGCCCCACCAGTCGCTTAATGTAAAATTGGTCGCCGGGGATGTTCCAACGCATCCGTTCATCCTCGGGTATGCCCTTCGTCTCAAAGACGACAATCTCGCCTCGTTTCGGCGGCCTGAAGTTATAGGTCAACCGGTCCACAAACAGATGATCGCCCGCCGTCACTTTCAGTCTCAGAATATCCTGTCCCTTTTTAAAATCCTGCCCGAGTTCGATGCCGGCGCGTTGGCGCAGGGTTTGCTCTCCATAATCAGGCGGAAACCAAATCGTATAGGTTTGCCCGCCGACGACCACCGATTGCCACAGGTTGATGATGCGCAAACCGAAAGGCGGGTCCACCGCCGTCAACGGCCCGTCGGCAGCCGCGACCTTGTGCAAGTATGAAGCCCCGGCGAACCAGTCGCGCGCGGCAGCGAGGCCGGAAGGGAATTTGTAATTAGGCTGATCGATCAGGTTGGAAGAGGTGACACCGTAAAGCGTCGGTTGCATCGAGCCGGTGGGAATCTTAAACGGCTGAAGAAAAAAGGTCCGAATGCCCATCGCCACCGTGAGGGCAACCAGCAACACCTCAAAATTCTCGCGCCACGCCGCGTTGGGATACGGCTTTAGCCATTTGTTGGCCGCGCTTTCGAGATTCTCCATTTCCTTTGCCACAGCAGCTTTGTCCCATGGGCCGGTCAGCGCGGCCCGAAGCTGGACGGCGGCCTTTTGCAACGCATCGAGCGCCTGCGGCGCCAAAATGTCTCGCTGATGATTAATCAGCTTTTGCACGTGCTTCTGCATCGCCGTGGCGTGCCGCGCGGTCTTGTAAATAAACCAACGCCAGAACAGCGTTGCCGCGCCGCCGCCTGGTTTAGCGGAGGGGGTGGACGTGGGTGCGGAGGCATCCGGCGCGGTCTTGGGTGACTTGGGAGCGCGTTTGGAATCAATCTTCGCCATGATAAACAAAAGGTGAACTTAAAAAATTACGGCTCAAGCTTTCAAGACTTCAATGAAGGCCTCCTGGGGGATATTGACTGACCCAAAGGACTTCATGCGTTTCTTGCCTTCTTTTTGTTTCTCGAGGAGTTTGCGTTTGCGGCTGATATCGCCGCCATAGCATTTGGCGGTGACGTCTTTGCGCAACGCGCTAACGGTCTCGCGCGCGATGATCTTTCCGCCGATGGCGGCCTGAATCGCCACCGCGTACTGCTGACGGGGAATCACTTCCTTGAGCTTGGCCGATAGCGCCCGGCCGCGGCTTTCGGCTTTATCACGATGCACGATGCAGGAGAACGCGTCCACCGATTCGTTGTTGACCAGCGTATCGAGCTTCACCATGTCGGAGGCCTGGTAACCCGCGTGTTCATAATCCATGGAACCGTAGCCGCGCGTGAGGCTTTTGATGCGGTCGTGGAAATCGATGAGGATTTCGTTCAACGGCAGCAGGCTGGTGAGCATCACCCGCCGCGAGTCAATGGTCTCGGTATGATCCACCGCGCCGCGCTTCTCGGAAATCAGCGCCATCATGTCGCCAATATACTCGTTGGGACAGATGATAAAGGCGTTGACCATCGGCTCCTCGATTTTCTCGATGTAATTCGGCTCGGGCAGGAACGCCGGGTTATCCACTTGCTTGCATACCCCATCGGTCATTGTGACACGATAGATGACGCTCGGATAGGTCGCGATGATGTCCATCCCGTATTCGCGCCGGAGCCGTTCCTGCACAATTTCCAGGTGCAGCAATCCCAGAAAGCCGCAACGGAACCCGAATCCCAGCGCCACGCTGGTTTCAGCCTGGAAAACAAACGCCGAATCGTTCAACTGCAGCTTGGCGAGGTTGGCTTTCAGGTGCTCATAATCGGCGGTGTTGATGGGATAAATCCCGCTGAACACCATCGGATGAATCTCCTTGAACCCGGGCAGGGCGGGCGCCGGGTGCCGCGCGTCGGTGATCGTGTCGCCCATTTTGACTTCCTGGGGGCTCTTGATATTTGCCGTGATGTAGCCCGTCTCGCCCTCCTGCAGTCTCTCCCGCACGTACGGTTTGGGATTGAAGCTGCCGACTTCCTTTACCTCGACGCTCTTGCCCGAGTGGAGCAATTTGACCGCCATCCCGGGTTTCAATTCCCCGTTAAAGACCCGGACGTGATTGACGACGCCTTTGTAAGTATCGAAATAGGAATCGAACACCAGTGCCTGCAGCGTTGCCGCGCCCGTTCCCTTCGGCGGCGGAATGCGGTCCACAATCGCCTCGAGGATTTCGTCAATGCCAATGCCTTCCTTGGCGCTGGCGAGAATCGCTGAATCGCCGGGGATAGCCAGGATGTCCTCCAACTGCTGCTTGGTGCCGGGAACATTGGCGTGGGGGAGATCAATCTTGTTGATGATCGGAATGATCGCCAGGTTTTGCTTCATCGCCAGGTGGACATTGGCGACGGTTTGCGCCTCGACCCCTTGGGCGGCGTCGATAATCAGCAACGCCCCTTCGCACGCGCTGAGGCTTCGCGAGACCTCGTAAGAAAAGTCCACGTGCCCGGGAGTGTCGATCAAGTTCAATTCGAAGGTTTCGCCGCGCTTGGCCTGATAAAGCATTGTGACCGGGTGCGCTTTGATGGTGATGCCGCGCTCTTTCTCGAGGTCCATCGAATCCAGCAACTGGTCCTCCATTTCGCGCGTCGAAATCGTGCCGGTACGGTGAAGCAGCCGATCCGAAAGCGTCGTCTTCCCATGGTCAATATGGGCGATAATGCTGAAATTTCTGATATGCGCTGCGTCCATCGTCAAGAGTGGCGAAAACGGGGCGGTGGACACAGAAACGCTCCTCGCAAGTTAGGGATCACCAAGCTTGCGCAGAGCAGGAGCTCTGCGCTCCGTTTCCGTTCCGTTGTCACCCGTTACCGAGACCGTTGTTGCCAAAACATACGGTATTTCCGGGGGAAGAAAAGGAAATTACACCAGGGGCGCGGCTTTAGGCAGGCGGAGCACCAGGGTGCCGGCGATCTTATCATGCCACCCCTGTTTTTCAGGATCCCACGTGATCCAGAGAATTCCCAGGAAGAGGATCATAATCGAGAACGCTCCGGCCAAAGCCCGTACCAGCGCCGTCAGAAAGGTCACGGGTTGCCCATCCGTGCGAACCACTTTTAACCCCAACACGATGCCCCCGATGGTCGTCGCCTTCCAGGCCCACATTCCGGCAAAATACGCCAGGGCCACCAGGAAACCTAAAGGAGGGCCGCCCACCAACGCCCCAAGAATGCTCACCAGTACAAGGTCGAGAAATCCCGCGCCCATGCGTTCCCAAAAGCCGGCTTTCGGGTGAGCAAGCACCTCAGGCATGACGGGCGGTGTTGCAGGGAGGGCCGTGGTAGCGACGCCGCCGCCGCCGAACCCGAAACCTGACTGTGTGCTCTCGGGCTCTGGACCTGGCGTCATCCCCTGCCCCGCGGCGGATACGGCCATTGGCCTTGGAATTGGCGGGGCCGGGGCAGGTGCCTTTTGCGGCAGCTCCTTTTTCAAGCCGCCAAAGCCAGCCGTAACCGCAGCTCCCAGACCCCACACCGCGGTGATGGAAAAGGTTAACAGCCCCGCAACCGGGATCATGTAGAGCAACGTGATAATGATTGTGCCGAGTAAAAACGCGAGCAACCGGTTCTGCAGCCCGTTACTACCGAAATGGCTGCCGAGCCGCAGCCCAAACCATTCCAGCAGCGCCACTTTCCCAATGATGGCGCCCAGGAACACAGCCGCCAGGACAAATGGTACCACGACAACACCAATGCCGGTCGCGGCCAGGATGACTACGACCAGCGGCACCAGAAGCTTGCTTAACAGGCCGAGCAGGAATGTGCTCGCTGGGCGCCGGGTCAACTCACCGACACACGCCGCAACCGGCTGCGGGAACAGCGCCGCAATCAGCAGGTAAATCAGAAAGACGACACCCGCAATGGCCCATACCCAGCCCACTTGCGGCGCCAGCGGACGCAACTTCAGGAAACATTGCAGGAACCACTGCTTCACCCAGTTGGGAAAATCCACTGTGACCGGTTCCCCTCCCAGTTTTGCGCTTGGCGCATATTCGACTTTCCCTCCCACGGCGACGGCTTGACCGCCTACGGAGGCGCCGGGGCCGATATGCACGTTGCCCATAACTGCGACCGCGTTTTCGGCGACATCTCCCTCCACGTCCAAATCGCCAAACACAGCCACCGCCGCCCGCGTTTTGCCTTTGACCGTCGCGTGGCCGCCAATCACGACCACGGCTTCGGCCGTGTCGCCTGCCTTTAATTCCACATCATGACCGACCGAAACCAACGGCCCGGGCCGACGATGCATCCAGGGGCGAGAGGGTTCCGAATCAGCCGCGGCAACGGAGTTGGTATCAGGCGCCTCGGCCTGCATCGCGGCGGGCTCGGTATTGGTCGCCACCGACACTGCCGGCTGGCCTGGTTCTGAACTGGTCGAAAGCTGCGCTTGCAGCCCGACTTGGAAATAGAGTCCACCGGCTAAAACGAGGCCTGCCCAAATCACGTGCTTGGTAAGGTAGTTAGGTGATTTCATAAAATTCAATCGCGCCGGGCCAGAGCGAGGCGCACCCACGCGGTGCCAAGGCCGACGCACATGACCCAAACCAACAGGACGCCGCCGACGCAGCCCATTAAGAACCCTGAGCCCATGTGTTTGAAAACCAGCACCGCAGCAGTTCCGAGCGTGTTTAACGCACCCAACACGCCACTGGCGCTTGCAGTCCACGCCGTCACCGGTTGCACCGCGTCCGAAAATTGCGCCGTGCGCGGCACCAGCCAGCCACCCCAACACAACGCGACAAAGAACGCCATCAGGAACCCGAATAGGGCAAAGCGCACCGCGAGCGGCCAATGCTGCCAGGATTGGCGGTACCAGGGCCGGACGGCACGGAGCTCGAGGGCAGCTTGCACGCGCGCGACGAGTGTTCCGGGCGCTCGCAGCTCCGGAAGCGACTTCAGGACGAGGTCGATCTCGGTTTCCAACTGCTTTTCGTGTTCGGAGTTCATGCTTT
Source organism: Verrucomicrobiia bacterium (assembly GCA_035934555.1). Classification (GTDB taxonomy): domain Bacteria; phylum Verrucomicrobiota; class Verrucomicrobiia; order Limisphaerales; family UBA8199; genus DASYXT01. Next base: position 17,345 of record DASYXT010000070.1, read on the forward strand.
CAGATTGATTAGGCCCGCTCCAATAAGTGCGGTCGAAGCCGTTTTCTTAACGCCTCGCGCGCCCGGAAAATGTCGGTTTTGACCTTGCCCAGAGAAATCTTGAGCTTCACGGCGATCTCCTCGTATCGCAAGCCTTCGAGGTGGTAGAGCACCAGCGGGACGCGCAGTGAAGCGGGCAGTTTCTGGAGCGCCTGTTCGACCAGTTGATGCCGATCGCTGGATTCGAGTTCCTGCCCCAGGTCGCCCGGGTCGGCAAATTCGAGCTCCGGCTCCGATTCCTCCTGGCCGCCGCCCAGCAATTCCGAGAAGAAACTCCAGCGCGCTCGGTACCGCGATAGGTGATTCAGGCACAGGTTGGTCGCGACGGTCTTGAGCCAACCGGGAGCGGTCGGGCTGGTTTGCAGTTCATCGAAATGCTCGAATGCGCGCAGGAAAACTTCTTGAGCCACATCTTCGGCTTCGGTGGGATTAGCCAGTAAACGCATAGCAGTGCTGAATACCATGTTTTGGTACTGCTGCATGAAGGTCTCGAATGGTTGTGCTTCTGACATCTCTCCACGCCGCCCTTACGCGGGCTATGCTATGCCGGAAGCGCCAGAAAAAGCAAAACTCTTGCATAAGTGTCGGGTAGGAGGCGCATGGCATTACAGCAGGAAGCGGTCGATGCCTGCGCCGAATGTGGCCCAGTGCTGCACCAGGTCGAGCAGAGAGCAGAAGCCGTAGCCAATGCCGGCTGTCGCAGCGAGTGCTAACAACGCGACCATGCTCTTCTCAGTCAGTGACTCCGCGGGGGGACCCAATCGGAGGGTCTGTCGCGCTTTTACGACTCGAACCGCTCGCTCCAAACCTGGCCGCGTCGGCGCCGGCACCGGCAACCATTCAGCCGGCCGCGGCCCGGGCGACCCGGCCCAACTCGTCGAACCCCCGAGCCGAAAACGGCATTTTTGCTCCGGCCCCGTGAGTATTGGCATCGTATTCATCGTCTGCCTTGAATACCCGGGGAATGCCCATTTTGTTTCAGGATTTGTGCGGTTATCGAGGTACTTCTTTGCGTGGGCACCTCTGCGCTTTGGGCACGTCTTTGCGTGTTTCAACCGCCGCAGCACCTCTGCGGTAAGTCTCTCGGCCCGCTCTGCTATTTCCGTTCGGCGGCTCTGGGCTGCACTCCCGCGGCACGCGCCAACTCGCGGTGTATCCGCGCCACGCGCTCCACCTGCCCCTTGGCCGCAAACCGCTCATAAAAACCCTCGTTACGGAACTCCCGCGCTCGTTCAGCCCAAGGCGACAGCCGGTCGCGCCACCGTTCAATCCGTCCTTCCACCGGCTCGGCATCTCGAGCCGACAAATCGGCGCACACCCGAATCAGCGCCTTGAGTGTGACCGGTTTGGTGACCATGTAATTGTCATTGCCCCACGTGTCCGCGAACACCTGCGCCGCGGCTTTCAAAAAGTCGCGAACCGTTTCGTAATACCGCTCGGCGCCACGGCGGTCGGCCCCTTCCGGCTCGATCTCCTTCCAGGCCTGTTTCACCCAGCGATGAATTTCGTTGAACAATTCCGCCTGCAAAATCCATTTCTCCTGTTTGCTGCGCCCGCCCAACCGGTTGATTCGATACCGCAACGGACTGTCACCCTGGCTGTAGAGCAGTTCGACGATGCGCGCTGCGAAACGCCGGTCCGGTTCGGCCCAGGAAACCCGCTCATACAAATCCACCAGGTGACTCTTGTTGATCCGTGTCGGCGTCGAGTTGATAATCACGAACATCTCCGTCGCAAAATCATCGCTGCGTCCGTCGAAAATGACGCACGGCACATAAATCGATTTGGCTTCATTGGGGTGCGTCCGTTCATAGAAATTTAATGCCGCCAGCCGATGTTGCCCGTCGATAATCAGAAACTTCTCTTCAGGTTCCTGCAGGTGACCGACGTTCTGCTGACCGTCCAGCGCCTGGAAGCGCAGTCTTTGGGGCGTGAACAGCAGGACGGTGCCGGGAATCGGCGGCTGGGAAGTCGCGGTTTCATAAAAGTTGCGAATCGCTTTCACTTTCGGCCGCGACAGGCCCCGTTGGAAGGCCTTTTCGCTCCGCTCGATTCGCGCGATGAACTGCGCAACGTCATCCTCCTCCCCGAGGGCCTCCGGCTTGATCTGCTCGCCCTCATCGTAGAACCGGCTGATGAACCGCACCTTTGCCAGCAAGTCTTCCGAAGGGTATGCAGCAAAATAGAACACAGCGTCCTTCTGTCGAATTTGGGTTGCGATCATACAGCCGAAACTACCCCCGAAGCGCTTTCTTGAACAGGGGGAAAACAAAGCCGTGGGAGCCGAACTCGATCAGCAATCGAGAATATCGAAGATCACCGATCGAGAGATCCAAAAAGGAAGGGGGCCTCCCGGCCCCCTCGCAGGCTTCGCGGGATACCTTCAGCAAGCTGAAGGGGAAGCCATGCCGCCGACACTAATGAATGGATCAAAACTGTCAACCTCTTCTGCGACTAATAAAAACTTTGCTCACCCGCCGACTTGCGCGCGAGCTTCCGCGGCCAAGGGTGTGCTGAGGTAACGTTCGCCGGTCGAGCAGGCCACCGTCACGATCGTTTTGCCTTTGTTCTCCGGCCGGCGCGCGATTTGAATTGCAGCCCAAACGTTGGCGCCACTCGAGATGCCGGCCAGAATCCCTTCTTCTTTCGCCAGCCGGCGCGCCATCGCGAACGCATCATCGTTGGTGACCTGAATGCATTCCACAATCTGCGGATTGCCTTTGCTGTCCTTCAGATGCAGGTTTTTGGGAATAAACCCAGCGCCTGTGCCTTGGATTTTGTGCGGTCCGGGCTTAAGGGGCTGGCCGGCCAGGGCCTGCGAGATGACCGGAGAATCCTTGGGCTCGACGGCGATTGCCTGGAACGATGCCTTGCGCGGCTTAATCACTTCGCAGCAGCCTGTTATCGTGCCGCCTGTCCCCACAGCCGAAACGAGGATATCCACCTTTCCATCGGTGTCCTGCCAGATTTCTTCGGCAGTGGTTTTGCGATGAACCTCCGGGTTGGAGGGATTATCAAACTGCTGGGGAACCCAGGAGTTGGGCGTCTCCTTGGCCAACTGTTCGGCCTTGGCGATGGCGCCTTTCATCCCTTCGGTGCCCGGGGTCAGCACCAGCTTGGCGCCGAGCATCGCCAGCAACGTGCGCCGCTCCAGCGACATCGTCTCGGGCATCGTCAGAATGAGCTGATAACCCTTCGCAGCCGCCACAAACGCCAGCGCGATTCCCGTATTCCCGCTCGTGGGCTCGATGATCACCGTGTCCTTCTTTAGAATCCCACGCTTCTCCGCATCCTCAATCATCGACATCCCAATCCGGTCTTTGACACTGCCCAGCGGATTGAAAAACTCACATTTCAGCAGAATCGTCGCCGGCGCGCCGTCGATAACTTTGTTGAGGCGGACCAAAGGAGTTTTGCCAACGGTTTCAATGATATTGTTGTAAATGCGTCCCATAACTTAAGAATGTTAAGTTGGATATGTATGATTTGAATCGGCCGAAATCTCAGGCAATACCAACCAAAACGCAAGCTTGAACATCCTGCGGAGCGGAGCGCGGGGAGCGCGCACTTCGGTCCGCAGTAACAATGAAAGGAGGATGGTGCAGATAGTGTCGCGGCGCACTTGAGTGTTCGGGCGACGCTGCGGACTGAAGCTGAAGTCCGCGCGCTGCCGAAAAAGCCTATTTGTCAAATTCTTCATTTTGGGCTACAGGTTGCATAGTGGGTTCCTCCGAATCATTGGCATCGGGGAAAGTCCATGCCCCGGAGGAGCCATTTACTGAAAGCAAACAAAAGGACATCTATGCATAAAGTGGTATTCGGAGTGTGGTGGGCAGCCGGGATTATGGGCGCCATTTGGCTGGCCAGTGAGGCACCAAGCCGGGCTGCTGGTGAGGGTCCTTATTTGAACGCCGGGATCGGGGCCGCGTTCATGGAGGATTTCGACGTCACGTTCCCCGATGCTGCAGGGACCATCAAGACCGATCCCGGTGAACGGTTCACCCTGGGTGTCGGCTACACCTTATACTCTTCATCGGCGTTCCAGGCAGCGGTGCAGTTTGAAACCGGCGTCATCCATAACTCGATTCACAGCCTCACCTACTTCGACTACGAAGCGCCGGCGGATGGCGATGTGTACCAGGTCCCGTTCCTGGCCGACCTGGTCTATACCTTCCCTGTCGGACGGTTGGTGCCGTACATTGGTTTTGGCGGCGGCGGCGTTTACCGTCGTACTCAGCTCGACAATCTTGACGGCTTGCCTTTTGGCGAGACCGTTTCGGAAACCGACGGCGCTGTGCAAGGAATGGCTGGCCTGCGCTTCCGGCTCAATGATCACAATGAGCTGGGCGCCGTTTACAAGTATCTCGCGACCTTCCCGCAACAGGACAGTTTCGTCGGGACCCACAGCATTTCGCTGGTGTACATACTGAAGTTTTGAGGGGGTAATGCGCGGCTAGTGCGGTGCCGCCGGGGCAGAAGCGGTTAGGCTTACTGAGAAGAGCACCAGGTAAAATACAAACATAAAGTCCCTGCCGGACCTTGCGGCCCGACAGGGACTAAATGGGGGCTGGGAGTTCGCCATGCTCTCTTTCCCACGCTGGCATTGGGCGCCGCAAGCGGCTGCCAGCTTCCCGACGCTATTCTCCACGGCAAGCGGAGTTACCGGCCTCGTAGCAGGGCCGTCCAGTGGCTTGCGCCCGCTGGATTATTGAGTGAGGCTTTTCAGCTCGCTTGGGCTGGTGGTTGCGCCACCGGCTTGCGAACCAGGTTAAGACACGTTTGCGACTGCTTGTCCGCGTCTTCACCAATTAGCACCGGGTCAGCCGCCGCTTTTGACGGCGCGTTCGCCCGGTGCCACGGGTCTCGCCTCTTCACTCTCAGGTTGCTTTTCATTCACAAGCCAGCGGTGGCGTTTTTACCGCCGCCGGCGTCTCGAGAGGTTTTCACGGGCCTTGCCCAGACCGCGTGTCCTCCCCAGCGCATGCGCTCATTTTGTCCTGCCTTTCGGCATCTTTCCTTGGGCAGACCCCGGGTTGATTGCGGGGCCGCCAGAGTCGCATGCCCGTGCTGATGCGCAGTAGCAACCGGTTACCCTCTGGATAACTGCGATTCGCTCGAACTCGAAACGCGCTCGAGCTACTTCATTCGATTCGGGGCGGTTTCTAATCGCCCCTCACCGCTCAGTCCCTTTTTCGCGAGTACTGACGACGCGCGAACATCGCCAGAGGAACTGGTGAATCCTGCCTCCGCTGCCGCACCTTGCGACGCAGCTTAAGAGGAGTTGAGCCAACCAGCCTGACTCAGCCTTTCCCCAGTTACCTGGGATTATCCTTGAACCGTTCGGCGTCAACCTGTTGATCGCCACCGTCCGATTCAGTTCTTTCAATGAACTGGTAACAGCTTATCAGGTTCAACGTAAGCTACAATGAAAACTTATGGACATACTTATTCACCAAATAAGGCATGCGCAAAACTGGCGAACAATCCGCGGCAGCCCGTAAAATCTGAGGCCGCGATGGCTTCCGAAAAAAATTGTTCACCACCGAAAAACGGCAACCAACGGCGCGGTGAACAACTTCAGACAGCGGGGGTTATCAGGTTTTGCGGCTCAAGTTAGCCGATTCCTGCAGCTTCGGGATAACGGCTCCCATCCGCCTTACGGTTCGTGGTTCCTGGCCAGCCGGAAGGGCTCAGTTCCCGTCCGCAGGTACTCACCTGGCAACCTGAACACCTGCTAACGTGAAACTTCCTCAGGCGGCGACGCGGTCGAAGCTGGCTTTGAGGTCGCGCTTGCTGCGCGCGCCAACGATTTGGTCGGCGACCTGCCCATTGCGGAACAGCAGCAGCGTGGGGATGGAATGGATGCCGTATTCAGCGGCCAATTGCTGCGATTCATCGATATTGACTTTGCCAATCCGGATTCGCCCGTTGTACTCCTGGGCCAACTCATCGAGGATCGGCGCCAGCATCTTGCACGGTCCGCACCATTCGGCCCAAAAATCAACCAGAATGGGCTGCGTTGATTCGAGCACTTCTTTGGCGAAGTTCTCCTGTGTCAAAGCAACAATATTTGAAGCTGCCATAATAAATTAAAAAATAGCGTTTCGGAAACCTCCGTGCCCTGTCAGCCAACCCGGCGGGACGCGGCTCAGTTAGGCAACATCCAGATCACGTAAGCGGTCGTGCCGACGGCCGCCAATCCGATCACTGCGGCGACCAACGCCAGGATTTTATCCACCGGGCTGACGGTCGCTACCGCCACGCTCGGTGCAAAAGCGGGACGCGGTGCGGCGGGCGCGGATGTGGCCGGCCGTGGCGCCATCGGAGCGGCTGTTCCCGCTCGAGGCGCCGCCGGGGGAGCAGCGTGAGCTGCGGCGGACGGAGCCGGGGCAGCGGCGACCGGAGCCGCAGGCGCGCCGGGAGGCAGCGTCGGCAGCTTAATTGTCGGCGCCGCGGAGGGTTTGGGCGGCAGATTAATTCGGACGGTTTCTTTCTTTGGTTGGACCTTGCCGGTTTCTTTTTTCGGCGGCACCGCCCCGGTGGGGATATTCGGAATATTCTCGGCCATAAAATTATGTTGCATTAAAACCTACGGGGCGGGCCGAAAGGTGTCAAACTCTTATTCCATGTCTATTGCCGGGCGCCGGTCCAGCGCGGCGCGCGCTCTTCGCGCGGCCGGGCAATGTTCACCGTCAACATTCGCCCTTGAAACTCCTTGTTGTGGAACTGTTCGACCGCTTTGGTGGCTTCCTCCGGTGTGGCAAATTCGACAAAGGCGAATCCGCGGGAGCGGCCCGTCACTTTATCGATCATAAGGTTGACCGAAGTGACGGCTCCCGCCGGCGCGAAATAATCCTGAAGGTCATTTTCGGTCGTCTGGTATGAGAGGTTGCCAACGAAGAGTCTGTTCTGATTCATAGGTTCTGTCTGCTCGAGGAGACGCGTGAAGGGGAGGGCTGCAGCGGCAGGGCTCACGGAATGTCTGTCTGTTGAGTTACCGACATCTGTCTTCTGACACCGACACGTTCGCTCTTTGAGCGGACAAGTTGGGTTTAACAGATTGGGTGGCTGGGGTCAACAGTAATTGTCCCCCAATTTCGAGCGACAAACCGAAACGTTCTGAATCGTTAGGCTTTTTCCTCAATCAACTCGCGCCGGGCGCCGCTCAACAATTGCTCGATAAACGTCGTGGAGTAAACCCCGCGGCGGAAGTTGGGGTCCTGCAGAATCGCTTGCTGAAAGGAAATGGTGGTTTTGGGGCCGGTAATCATGTATTCGCTCAAGGCGCGACTCATTTTGTCCATGGCTTCCCGGCGGTCTTTGCCGAATGTGATGAGCTTGCCGAGCATCGAATCGTACGCCGCGGGAATGGTGTAGCCGGCATAGGCATGGCTGTCCACGCGCACACCGCGCCCACCAGGTTGGTAATACATTTCGATGCGGCCCGGGCTGGGCCGGAAATCATCAAACGGGTCTTCGGCGTTAATGCGGCACTCGATCGCATGGCCGCGGAATTGGATGTCGCTCTGCGAGTGCCGCAAGGGCTCGCCCATCGCCAGCATGATTTGGTAGCGGACCAGGTCGATACCGGTGATCTCCTCAGTAATGGGGTGCTCGACCTGAATGCGCTTGTTCATTTCCAGGAAAAAATAATTCCCCTGATTATCCACAATGAACTCGACCGTCCCGGCATTAGTATAATTGGCTTCTTCGGCAATTTTGATCGCGGCCTTGCCCATCTTTTCCCGCAACTTCTTGAACTTTTGATTCTCCAGCAGCGGCGACGGCGCTTCTTCAACCACTTTCTGGTTTCGTCGTTGAATCGAACAATCCCGTTCTCCCAGGTGAATAATGTGCCCGCGGTTATCGCCGAGAACCTGGAATTCGACGTGATGCGGGTTCTCGATGAATTTCTCGATATAAACACCCGAATTCCCGAAGGCCTTCTCGGCTTCCGTTCGCGCCGTGTGGAACCCTTTCACCAGTGAAATATCGTTATGGGCCACGCGCATGCCCCGCCCGCCGCCACCCGCGACCGCCTTGATCATCACCGGGTACCCGATGCGTTTAGCCACGACCAACGCATCCTGTTCGGTATCCACCACGCCCTCCGACCCGGGGGGCGTCGGCACCCCGGCCTTTTTGGCGAGCGCGCGGCTCACGGCCTTGTCCTCCAACGCGTTCATTGCGCGGGAATTAGGCCCAATGAACCGGATGTTACAGCTCTCGCACACGTCGGCGAAATGGGCGTTCTCGGCCAGAAAACCATAGCCGGGATGGATCGCGTCCACGTCGGCGATCTCCGCCGCGCTCACAATCCGGTCGATACGGAGGTAGCTCTCGCTGGCCGCAGCCTTGCCGATGCAAATCGCCTCATCGGCCAACTGCACATGCATCGAGTTGGCGTCGGCTTCGGAATAAATCGCCACCGTGCGAATATTCAACTCTTTGCAAGCACGAATGATCCGCACGGCGATCTCGCCGCGATTGGCTACCAGTACTTTCTCGAACATTGGTAAAATTGGTGACCGTTGGGCCCGGGCAAAACCTGCGGAATCTGCGAAGGCCGACAGCCAGCTCCGGAACGGCCCTAGCTGGGACGGATTTTAAACAAGGGTTGGCCGAACTCGACGGGTTTGGCGTTCTCAACCATCACCTGGGTGATGACGCCTTTGGCTTCGGCCTTAATCTCGTTCATCACCTTCATCGCCTCGATTATGCAAACCACCGTTTCTGGATTAACCTCTGTCCCAACCTCGACGTAAGACCCTGATTCCGGCGAAGGCGCCCGATAGAAAGTCCCGATCATGGGCGATTTAATATCCACCTCGTTGGTTACGACCGGTGCCGCGGCCGGAGTCGAGTTGCCGCCTGCGAGCTGCGCCGCGGCTTGGGGATAAACCAGCACCCCGCCCTGCCCTTCATCATACCCCGGCACAGCCGCCGCACCCCCATTGCCGCCCCGCTTAAGCCGGATTTTGAAGCCTTCCTTTTCCAGTTCGAACTCCGAGACGGAGTTCTTCCGCATCAGGTCGATAATGGCCTTTATGTCTTTTAAGTCCACAACGCGTAGAGTTCAGTTCAAATGCACGCCGACTGCTGGTCAGGACCATTTAGCCGGGCCTGGGCGGTCACCCGACTCTCAAGGTGGTGCGAAACATAGAGAGTCGCACAAAAGCCGTCAAGCCCTAAAAAATTAGGGTACGAAAAACGAGCAAAATTCAGCGTGAAAACACCGATTTCATCGCTGTTTATCCATTTTGCTAACGTTAACGGCTGCTTCTAACCCCAAAATATACGATTCCACCCCAAACCCACAGATTTGTCCACGACACACTGGGGCAATTACGGATTTATGCCGGAACTCCTCACGCGCATGGATATTGGAAAGGTGGACTTCAATGGTGGTCAGACCGACTGCGGCAATCGCATCCCTTAGGGCTACGCTGGTATGGGTATAGGCCGCTGCGTTTAGCACGATGGCATCAAACTGGCCGGGTGCTTGCTGAACCCAGCCCACCAACTCGCCTTCCAGGTTGGACTGGCGGAATTCGACTTCCACCCCCAGCACCCCTGCCCTTTGCCGGACCTTCGCCTCAATATCAGCCAAGGTGCTTCTGCCATATACCTCCGGCTCACGCCTGCCAAGCAGGTTCAAGTTCGGGCCGTTGAGGTACAACACTTTCATTTGCGGCGCAGGCTAGCGTCCGCGCGGTAAATGTCCATGACTTTTGCTGTCATCCCGAGACAACTCCCGGCCAGAGCAAAGGCCGGCCAAGCCAAAGCTGGAATATAGAGCCCAAACTCGCTCATGCCTTGGGCGAACCACCCGAGCAAACCAAGAAATATGGCGAAGTTGACTGGGCTGGAATCAATCCAAGTCCTGCGCCAGAGGGTCAATAAGAGCAAGATAATCCAGGCCGAATAGGCAATTCCTCCCGGAAACCCGGAGTCAGAGAATTGCTCGAGGTAGTCATTATGTACCAACCGCGCCATTTCCGATTCGGGGCGTTTCAGGGACGCATAGGGCCGCTGGAACGTGCCCGGGCCGGAGCCAAGGATCGGATGACAGACCGCGGTTGTCACCGCGGCCCGCCAGTAATCCAGCCTGGCGCTGACGCTTGTCGCGCCCGAGGCGAAATAGCGATGAAATTTCAAACCGAAAGCAGCCAACCCGATGGCCAGGACTATACCTAAGGCGGCCCATTTCCATCGTGCGCGCCACTTGCAACGCAAAGCCAAGGTCCCAAGCAGGACTGTAGCTATCAGCCAACCGGACCTTGACTCACTCCAAACCAAGCTGCCAATCCCCAGGAAAAGCGTCAGGATTATAAGTGCCCAGCGGGTAATTGGCCGGAAATGGCGCGTGAGAGTGTAAGCCAGAGTTGTGGCTAGCGGCAATAACAGCAGCACGGCGCCGGCCAGAGCATTAGGATAGACCAGAGTTCCGAATACGCGGCCCTTGTCGTACTTTTGCATAATCCAAGGCGCCACCACATCCATTCCATTTGTGGTAATAATGAACCCCTCCCGCTTCATCCGGAGAACCGCCTCAGCAGGGAAATTGGTCCAACCCACTCTCTGGCCTTCCAGGAGCGCAAGCCGTTCCTGCGGCAGTTCAAAAAGCTTCTGCTGGGCTGCCCGTACCAGGCAAAAGACGAAGGCAGCTAGTAAACCGATTAGCAATAACCGAAGCAACCGTTCATTTCGGACCAGCAAAGCGCCCAGGAGATAGCACAGAACACAACCAGCCAGATGAGGGAGCGTCATCATGGTTAGGGCGCTGTCAACCGTTCGAATAGCGGAAAGGCATTGCCAGGCAAACCAGATCAGTGGCAGCACCCAGAGCCACCTGGGTTCGGGAAAAGCGTGCCTTTGCTGCGCAATCGCCCAAATGACGGCAAGTCCCAAAGGGGGCAAGCACCAAAAGCTCCATGCAGGGGGCCAAGACTCGTGCAACGCCTCCACGACTGAGGCAGGGGGAGAAATAGCAGCTTCGAGAATAACCGGATTGCCAAATTTCAACAGCGCCAACCCCAGAACCAAGCCAAATGGGATCACCAACCCATCGGGGGCAGACATCCTCGAACGGGGGTCGTTCTTGAGGGCGATCATTACAAACGCAGCTTCAGCAACCCCACCTCTAACGCGAGGGATTCCTGCACGTTCGTGCTTAGCCAGCCTTGAAGCTGCTCGATGACCTCCAGGTTCCCCAAAGCCTGGTCCGGGGAAAGCCGCTCAGCAACCGCCTCAGTGCCGGCCACGCCGGGGAAATTCAACAGCGACCGCATTTGCCCCGACTCCTGCCGGCTGAGACTCGCCGCGAGCGTGTGCACCCACACGTCTCGCAACCACCAGTGCAAAACACTCAGTAAATCCGCCCGTTGCCGCCGGTATTCCGCTTCCACCGCCGCCGTCAGTTCATCTTCCCAGCGTTCGATGACCTCTTTGTCGGCCTCTTTATAAACGTGCAGCGGCGAGCGCGCCGTGAGACTCTCTTCAATCGCCTCCTTGGTTTGGTTCAATCGCTCCGTAAGCCCGCCCAGCAGCAGATACCGGCCCAGGAGGGTTTGCTGGCTGCCGGCCGCCATTTGCGCAAAGGCCGTCAACCATTCCTTCTTAGCCGGTTCGAGCGGCGGCGGGCCTTCGCCGGCAAAACTCAACCGCAGACACCTCGAGACGATAGTTTCCAGCAAGCGTTGGGGTTCAGTGCTAAGCAGGAGCAAAATCGATTTTGCCGGTGGTTCCTCGAGGGTCTTCAGAAACGCGTTCGCCGCTTCCGTCCGGAGCCGGTCCGCCGCAACGATCACACCCACTTTGTATTCGGCCTCGGTCGGCTTCAGATTGATTTCCTGGATCAGGTCGCGCACCTGCTCAACTTTGATGATCCGCGTTTTGGACTCGGGCCGCACCCAGTGGACGTCGGGATGATTGTCATGCTCAATCCTTAGGCAGGACGTGCAGGTCCCGCAGGCATCAACCGCCGCACCGTTCGCTTTGACCGGTTTTTGGCAGTTCAGCGTCTGCGTCAATGCGCGCGCCACAGCTTCCAGCCTCTCCAGCTCATGCCCGGTAAAAAGGTAAGCGTGGGCCAGCCGCTTGCGTGCCAGCGACCGCTGCAACAATTCGACCCCGACCTTCGGCTCGGGAAAATCTTTGAAAACCATCGGCGGCAAACCTAACGCCTCTGCGGTGATTTCAAAAGCACGAACTGGCTCGCTCATTGGTACTGATCGGTACTGCCCAGTGGCGCGTAATCATAATTATAGTCATAATGCAGACGAGGTTACTGCGTGACGCCGTGCGCCAAAAGTAACTGTTACCCGAGCAGGGGTATCGTTGTGCCAAAAGGGTGTTACCCGATGGCTCTTGTTTTTGGTTAACTGTTTGTGGGACTCTGGTTCAAAGCGCCGGAGGGCTGGCGCAGTCCAAGACGCTCGCGCGCTGAGGGAGCTCAACTCTGGTTCGAAGCGCCAGAGGGCTGGCGCAGTCCAAGACGCTCGCGCGCCGAAGGAACGGAATCCTGATTCATTGCCGGCATGAATTCGGCCAACAACTCACGACTCGGCCGGTTCGCGACGCGAAACGCACCGGCGATTACTTTCATTGCCGCGGCCCTTTGCCGGGGCGGCCTTTATTCCGCGCTGAACACACCGTCTTCGGTTTTTCCCCAGACAAATTTTCCGCGGGTTTTTATCATGGTGGATAACGGCATCATGCCTGCCGATGAAATGATGGCGACGATCACCCGGCCGGCAGCACGCTGGCGATTGCCAATACGCTGAAAGCGCAACTGGCGTCGCTGCGCCAGGGATTGCCGCCGGATATGAAGCTGGGGTTCTTTTACGATCAATCGGCTTTCGTCCGTGAATCGGTGCGCAGTGTCTGGGAAGCCAGTCTGTTCGGGCTGCTGCTCTCGGTGGTTATCCTTTTTGCCTTCCTGAAAAACTCGGGAAGCGTGTTGACGGCCATCGTGGCCATTCCCGTCACGGTGCTGATAACGCCGCTGACGATGAAATTGGTCAATATGAGTTTCAACCTGATGACGCTGGGCGGGATTGCCGCAGCGATCGGCCTGGTGATCGACGACGCCATTGACAAGTCTATGAACGGGCGGTGCGTACCACCTTGCACTATCGCTACCTGACACTGCTGGTCTGCGGTGTCATCGGGGTGCTGGGCTATTTCATTTACCGCGGCTTGCCCTCAGATTTTTTGCCGGAATTTGACGAAGGACGTTTTGTCATCGATTATACCGCCTCCGCCAGGGACCAGTTTGACGGAAACCTCGCGCCAACTCGATCAGGTTGAAGCCCTGCTCCGGGGCAACCCGGATGTCGAGAGCTATTCGCGGCGCACCGGGACGCAACTGGGGCTGTTCATCACCGAGCCGAACCGAGGCGACTTCCTGGTGAAGCTGAACCCCAACCGGCAGCACTCAACCGATGAAGACTTGCGTCAGGATGTGGCGGTAACGGCGAGGCTGGAAGGCCGCGACCTGGGCAGCGCGATGAAGGCGATTCAGGCCAAACTCGCCCAGGCCAAATGGCTGCCGCCCGGGTCACTCCAATATGGCGGCCTGTACCAGCAGCAACAGGAGTCTTTTTTGAACCTGCTGCTGGTGTTGATCATGGCCGTGTTGCTGGTCTTTACGGTGTTGCTGATCGAGTTCCGCTCCTTTTATGAGCCCATCGCGATCGTATTCGGCGCGGTCCTGGCGCTGTTCGGCACCGTCGCGGGTTTGTGGCTGACCGGCACGACGCTAAACATCGTTTCTTTCCTGGGCGCGATCATCGGCGTCGGCATTGTTGCCAAGAATGGCATCCTGATGCTCGATTACGTCGAACACCTCGAGACCCAGGGCCAGAGCCTGGAAGATGCCCTGGTAAACTCCGGGCATCGCCGTTTGCGGCCCGTGCTGATGACCTCGCTGGCACCGGCGCTGGGCATGGCGCCGCTGGCGTGGGGCATTGGCACCGGCGCCGACATGCTCCGCCCCCTGGCCATCGCGGTCATTGGCGCCCTGTGCATTTCGGTGCTGTTGTCGCTAGTGGCCACCCCGACCGTGTATTACCTGCTGCGGCGGCCCTTTGAACGAAACGCGAACCAAGCCTGATCGGGCGGAGCTGCCAGCGGACAGAAGGGCTAGGTTCGTGGGCCGACGCTCAGCACGGCGATGCTGCTTGGTCGCGGGTGGGCAGATCAGCGGCGACGAGCGGTACCGTTCTTGAGCTTGGGAGTCTTGAGCGAGACCACGCGTAGCGCATCCAAGACATTGTGAAATGAACGTACCTCGAAGCCCAACTCGATGAGCGCGCTGCGGGCGGCGGGCGCACAGAGCGTAGTGACTTCCAGAGCGCGCTCATGCTGGTACATGGTTTTGAGGCCCTGTGCGTACCCGGGATGGCAGCCCAACTCGGTAACGGGGAACGAAATTCTTTCCAGGATGCGGCGCAACCCTGCGACTGTAAGAGCATCTTCAATGGGTTCCTCCTCGGCGCCTTGGCCGTAGAAGTCGCCGCAATATTCGATACCGGGAGTGCATTGCCGCAGCGGGATGCCCAGGTGGCGCGCCTGTCCCAGCATCAATGAGCGAACGGGCTCCTCCCGATGCACATGCTGATGTGAATCCAAGTGTGTCGGGGCCCGCCCAAGCAAGGAATGGAATCGCGCCAATTGGCGTTCAATTTCCTCTTTAACGGCGGCCGCATCAGTGGTCGCCACCACAGAGTACAGAGGCGCCCATTCGCCATTGTTATAAGTCCACTCCCCCAGGTCCAGGTGCAGGCCGACGCTCAACCTCGCGGCGGTCCTGGCATACCGGGCCGCTTCGACCGCGGCGGGCTGCCGCACCATCAGGCTGGCACTGGTCACAATGCCACGCTCCACCGTCTCGATAATCCCCTGATTGACACCGTCGCTCAGGCCAAAGTCATCCGCGTTCACAATCAAGTATTTCATCAATCAAAGCGCCTGACGGACTAGTCATTCGACCGGCAAACTGCTACAGGAAGGTCCACCGGCAAATTAGCGGCCCTACAGTCCAGTTCGAGCCAGCAGGCTGCCTAGGACTTTCTCGGCGGCGAAGAACTCCTGAGCGATGGCACGCGCGGCGCGGCAATGCCCCGCATAATCGCTCTCGATGGCGTCCACGGCCGCCAGTATGTCGTCCAGACCTCGGAACGCAAACAGTCCTTTGCCCGTCGGCAGATACGAACCGAAACCGGTATCCTGCGTAATGACTGGCCGGCCGGCGGCCAGGTAACAAGCGCTGCGGTCACTGAACCAGCCACTGCGCAGCCGAATGTTCTGGTCTTTGGCCACGGTAAACTCACCGCGGGCGCCCAGGATAAACTGGCGGTACGTTTCCAGGTCGCTCGAGAGCCGGAGGGGGTCCACTAACCGCCAGCCATGAGACTCCAGGCGCCGGCGTGAGTTGGCGGGAACGCCGACGGCTAATTCGAACGGAACTGTCCGCCGCCTCGGCAGGTCCAGAATCTTGTTGAACTCGCGGTCCTTGGACCAGTAGTAGGTTTCGCCTTTGTAAATGATGTCCTTCCCTTTGTTGTGCCACGTGGCGATTGTGTTGTACGCCGCGCCATTGGGCGAAGCAGGAACCGGATTCTGCCAAAGCTCGAGCGCCACCGGCTGGACGGACGGCAACCAACGAAAGCGTTCCAAAGGGACCTGGCAATCCGGCGCGCCGAAGTTCAGCCCGAAGCTGAAGTGGGTATCGTGTGCGGCGAGGGCGGCGATGGTTTGTGCGTCACCACGGGCGACTTTAATTTGTGCGGCGACCGGGTCAGTCTCGACATAGATGCGGCGGCGGCACGCCAGGTGTTCCTCGCGCAGCTCTTGAGCGCCGGTCACGTTAAGAAATGCGTCGGCCTCGCCATACAAGCGCAGGATTTTTTCTTCACTCAACCCGTAGCAGCGCCCGCCAGGATAGTTGCCCCGAAATGCCCAGGAGCCGCCAAAGCCATGTGCTTGGAGCACCGGCACCACCGCCTCCAGATTATAGGTTGGGTCGGGCGATAAGTCGTTCAGGCGCGGATCATAAATCCAGCGGCCGGAATCTTCGATGTAGTAGGGCTCGTACCCAAGCCGGCGCAGCGCCAACAGATAATGCAAGAACTGGTAAGTGACACCCGCCAGCGGATACCAAAACAGAATGCCAAATACGATAATGCGCCCCTTGCCTCGGGGCGGCGTGGTGAGCCCTGGGGAGTTTGGCTTAGGGAGCTCGGGTGTGCGGTAAGCGTCCCTGCTCCCGGCGCGCTTAGGGCGATGGGGCGGAAGGTTGGTCATCGGGCTCAATTTTGCGGATGAAGCGAGCTGGGTTGCCCGCCACTATCGTGTAGGGCGGCACATCTTTATGTACAACCGACCGGGCGCCAATGATCGCCCCCTCACCAATCTTCACGCCCGGCAAAATGCAGCAGTCGAATCCGACCCAGACATTGCGCCCGATGCTGATTGGGCGTGCCGCCCCAGAGCGAGGTGGATGCGCTTGCCCTGACTGTGCAGCGGCTTTCAGGGCCCGCCGCCGCGCCGCCGGTTCCAACGGCAACCGGTAACTGTCCATCAGAACGACGTTCCAGGAAATGAGCGCGTACTCGCCAATCTCAATTTGCGCATCGCACATGATCCACGCGCCATGGACCAGGGCAAACTTGCCAATGTCCACCCGGCCGCGCGGGCCAACATCAAACATGGTGCCGAGATAGACGGTCGCGCCCCGCCCAATACGCACGCCGGCCGCAGCCTCGCTGCGAAAATGCAGGAAACTATAAGTGGTTTCAAGGTAAGCCCTGGAATGCAGAGCCACATTGCGCGGGACGGTGCCCGGATACCAATCCCAAGCCAGGGAGCGCTTGGCACTCAGCAGGCTCATACTTTTCCGACCAGTTGCGCCGGGTTGCCCAGCACACGTGAGCGAACCGGCACTGAGCGCGTCACCAGCGCACCAGGCTCAATAAATGAGCCGGCGCCGATGCGCACGCCTTTGAGGATAGTCACGCTGGGCCCGATCCAAACATCATCTTCAATGATCACGGGCTTAGTGGTAATGGCTGGACGCCGCGACTGCTTGCCCAGCGGTGAGCAGGCTACCGCATCCCGAATGCGCGCCGCAGGGGAGATGGGGTGAAAGTCGCTGTCGGCAATCGTCGTGTTCCAACCAATCACCACATAACTGCCGATTTCCAACTGTTCTTCGCAGAGCAGAATGGCATTGGTGAAGTAGCAGTAATCGCCAATTCGGACCCGGGCCGCCTCGCCCAAGGCGAAGTGGACGCCGTCCATGGTCGAGTGCTCGCCGATGGTCAGTGCCAATGGCGCTTTGCTGTGAAACCGCAGGAACGGCCGCTCGCCATTGACCACCGTGGTGCGGCCAACCTGGACATTGGCCGGGAAGACCATCTGGGGGTACTTGCCCGCGTGATTCAAACGATTGTTTCTGGACACCTTAGTGCTCAATGGTCATTTCCTCAGTCCGGCCGCTGGCTTGTTCCTCGAATTGCAGCCGATGCAGTTGGGCGTAAAGCTCGCCGCGCGCAAGCAGTTCCTCCTGAGTGCCGCATTCCCGGACGCGCCCTTCCTGCAGGACTGCGATGCGGTCCGCACAGCGAACGGTAGAAAGCCGATGGGCAATGATGATGGTGGTGCGGTTCTTCATCAGCCGTTCCAGGGCCTGTAGCAAGGCTTCTTCGGTCTGGGCGTCCAGCGCGCTGGTGGGTTCGTCCAGAACCAGCACCGGGGCGTCCTTCAGGAAGGCGCGGGCGATGGCGACGCGCTGGCGCTGGCCGCTGGAAAGCGTGGCGCCGCGCTCGGCCACCTGCGTCTCATAAGCTTGCGGAAGGCGGCTGATGAACTCATGAGCCCCCGCGGCGCGGGCCGCTTGTTCAATTTCCTCTTGCGCAGCGTCGGGGCGGCCGTAGGCAATATTCTCGCGGATGCTGGCGGCGAACAGAATGGGCTCCTGCGTCACCAGCGCCATATTGCTGCGCAGACTGCTCAGCGCCAGTCCTTTGATCTCATACCCATCGAGCGTGATTCGGCCCTGCGCCGGATCGTAGAAACGCAGCAGCAACCCTGCGAGCGTGGTTTTGCCGGCGCCGGAAGGTCCGACGAGCGCCAGGCTGGAGCCGGCGGGAATGCACAGGCTGATGTCGCGCAGCACCGCAAGGCCCGGTTTGTAGGCGAAGGAAACGGCGTCGAAAATCAGTTCACCGCGCACTCTGCCAGGCAGCCTCGTCGCATTGGGGGCTTCGGCTACCTCGGGTGTCCAGTCCAAAACGGCCAGCACGCGCCGTGCGCCAGCAGCAGCGTTTTGCAGAGCCCCGGCGGTGTACGCCAGCGTCTCCAGCGGTTTGAACACCATGGCGACGTAGCTGACCAACAGCACTAGGTCACCCGCCGTCAGGCGGCCTTGCATCACCCCACGGGCCCCGATCCAAATCACCGCGGCGGTGCCGCCGGCTAGAATTAACCCTACTAGCGCTTGGGAAGCGGTTTGAACCACCGTTAAACGCAGGTTGGCAGCGAGGCTGGCGCTGGCTTGAGTGCGAAAGCGCGCACTTTCATATTGCTCGCGTCCGTAGGCCTGGACCGTGCGAATCCCGGTGAGGGTCTCCTGGACGCGCGAGCTGACCAGGCTCTCGTGTTCGTGCACTTTTGTGCTCTGTTCGGCCATGGGCTTGTCCAGGGTGCGAATCAACAGCAGCAGAGGCACGGCAACGCCGAGGGCCGCAAGGGCCAGGCGCCAATCACGGCTGAGCAGGACCACCGCAATTCCCGCCAGCGTGGTGCCAGCAGTCAGGCCTGGGATCAGACCCTCACTGAAGATCGCCTGCAAACAATAGCTGTCCCACGTGATCCGATAGAGCGAATCGCCCACCGCACGGCTCTCATGAAAGCTCAACGAGAGCCGCTGCACGTGATCGAACAAACCACAGCGGAGCTTGAACACCATGCGCAATGCGACAGCATTGAGAAGGTAAGCACTCAATAGATTGAGCAAACCCATCATCAATTCGATCAGCAGCAGCGCCAGGCAAAGCAGCCCCAGCAAACCGAGCTTGCTGTAATGCTGCGTGAGCCAATCGAAGCCCGGCTGGTTGCCCACCACATGGTCCAGCACCAGTTTCAACGGCCAGGGTTGGAGCAACGCCGCGCCGGAAGCACCCAGCACCAGGACAAACCCAAGCAGCACCGGCCGGATTTCCCCAGGCAAATAGCGGCCCAATAAGCGCGCCGTGACTCGCCACGTGCCAATAATCTGCACGCAGGGCAAAATCTCGCTGGCCACTGGTTCACCATTCATAGGCTGGCCTCGGAGAGAATGGAGGGCGAAACATTCGCGGCGTCCTTGGCCCGCGACTCAACCGATAAGATTTGAGTATCCACAGGCGAGGAAGGCCGCTGTTGGATGGGCATCGCCCGACGCAACGCCGCCATGGCGCTGCCGGCTTCATAAAGAGTTCGACCCACCAGCAGGATGGCGGGAAGATTAAGCAGTGCCCAACTCGCCCACTCCAAGTGCAACGCCGCAATCATCGCCAGGCTGCTGCACAAAGCCGCCAGGACCAGCACCGCCGGTTTGCCCATCGGCCAAAGCCGCAGCCGCACGAATTGGCGCCCCTGGCCGTGCTCTTCAACCACCATCAACAGCCGCGCACTGCCCAGCAGCCCGCCGCGCACTTCCAAGTCCCAGCGATCATAATCGCCCCCGCGCACAACCGCCGCACCGTTGCCGCGCAGGGAGTATTCCAATAGCTTCAGCCGTTGCTCGGCGCTCTGCCAGTGCCCCTCGCTCCAGAGAGTGAAAGAATTTGGCAACGGCAGCATGGGCCGGCGCGCGCCGCGGCTGCGCCAGGGCGTCAACCCAAACACCAATCGGCCCAACAAACGCGCGGCTGGTTGCAAAAAGTGAAGGGAAGCTGTGCCGAGAGCCAGGCTGGCTTTGCGCAGTGGTCCAGCGTGAGGGTTGCGAGAGACGGCACGAATTCCGCTGATCGCGGCATGAAGCAAGGGCGGAATAAACGCCAGCACCAACAGCGCCGCCAAGTACCGCAACGGGGCGTAAAAGAAGCCCGAAAGTGAAAGCAACGCCAGCGCGCCGATTACCAGATACCACTCCGGCAGCATCAGTATGGAGGCCAACATCCCGGGGCGCGCGTCATAGACCGATTGAAACAGCGCCGTGCCCCAGGTGCCATGATAAATCCGCCGCTGACTCCAGCCTGACGCGCCGAGCAGCGTTTTGGCGTACAGCCGGCCCGACCAGGTGGTGTGCCCGACCGCGTTATATTTCTCCGGCCACTTTTTTTCCAGCATGGCTTCGGCTTTGCCGTAATTGAACTGCTGGCGCCAGTAACCCCGAACCGTGCCGCGCCGATGATGCCAAACCATTGCCGCCGGATGAAATCCCAACCTCCACCCTTGCTGCTGCAGACGCCAGCATAGGTCCACATCATCGCCGGCAATGCGGAATTGCGCATCGAACCCGCCGACCGCGGCCAGACAGGCCTTGCGAAAGGCCATGTTGCAACCGGGCAAATGTTCTGCCTCACGCTCGGTCAGCAGCACATGAGTCGGATTGCCGGGCGATTGGTCCACGCACTGAGCAACAAACCCGTCGCCTGGCCAGGCAATATTCGGACCCCCTACCCCGGCAAAATCTCCTTCCAGGAAAGTCGAGGCAAGGTACCTGAGCCAGTGCGGGTCGGGCGACGCATCATCATCCAGATATGCTATCAACTCGCCTTGGGCAGCTCGCCAGCCGATGTTGCGCGCCCGGCTCAGGCCGCCATTGGGAGTTCGGAGCAAACGCACACCAAACCGCTCAGCAATAGCCGGAACATTATCGGTCGAGCCGTCATCGACGACGATGGTCTCGAACGACGGATAATCGAGGCGGCGAATTCCTTCCAGGCAGTTCGCCAAGGTCTGGCCCCCATTGTAGCTGCACACGACCACGGAAGCCGACGGCCAGCTCCGCTCCCGGGCAAAAGGCGCGCGGCTAAACACCCGCGCCGCCTGGGCCAGCGCCGGCTTGGGTGCCCGGCTGCGCGAGGTCAGGCCAAATCGCCAGTCGCGTATCTCTTCCCCGCCGCGGTACCATTCGTCGGTCCAGGAAAAGAGAAACAAACCGGCGCAACCGGCTTCGAAGGTGAGTTGGGTTTGCCAGGCGAGCGTTTGGGCCTGGCCGCTTTCGCCATTGCGCAGACTGTCCAAGCCCAACTCGCCCATCACCAGGGGGCGATCGCCCGCACTGTTCTGCAATCGGGCCAAGTAAGCCGCCAGCTTCGGCTCGGACTCCAGATACACGTTGAAGGAGACAAAATCCAGAAAGGGCAGTTCGAGATATTCTGTGGAGGGATAATTGACGTAGGTGAGCAGCCCCGCGGGGTCTCGGTTGCGTGCGGCCTCAGCGAGCCGGCGCAGGTACTGCTCGATGCGGTGGTGCCCATACCAACGCACGACCGCAGCAGGAATCTCGTTGCCGATCGCATAACCCAGCACCGCCGGGTGAGCAGCACATTGGCAGACGCCCGCCTCAACCCGCCGTTGAATGTCTGCCATTTGTTTGCGGCTCGAGAGAAAGGTGACGTGCTGTTCCCAGGGCAATCCCACTAACACACGCAACGAACAGCCCTGGGCCAGGTCAAGCAGCCAGCGCGGCGGGACCGTATAAGTGCGCACCGCGTTGAAGCCATGCTCCCGCATCAGAGAAAAGTCTGCCATCACCTCCCGGGGGGTGTGGTACTCGCAGCCGTCGGGCTCCGGTTGGAATGGCCCATAGGTCGCTCCGCGCACCAGGAGTTTTTGTCCGCCGACGAAGAGGAACTTGCCGCTGGTGATCGGCCGATTTGTGAGTGGAACCGGCGGCGGCCCCGCGCGCGGCATCTGCACCGCCTGGGTGGTAATGCACTCGTTGTTCATGGAAGCAACTGCGCGCGGTAAAAGCGCTGCGCGCCTACCCTGCTCGGGTCGGTGATATTGGTTGAGGTCGAAGTGAGTGTGTTAGTAAGCAGCGAGGCCCAGTTCACCAGATTCGATGAAGCCAGCAACGCGAAGCGCTGCCCGATCGAGCCTTGCACCGTCACTTGGAATTGTCCGCCCGCCAGCACCAGCGGGGAGCTGAGCGTAATGGAAGCTTGGGTGGGAGTGAGCAAATAGGCATGATATTGTCCGTCGGCGCGGTAACCGGAGCCGGCGATTTGGCCGGCGTCGTTGATGGCGTCGGCGGAAGCCAGGTTGGTCCAACCGGATGAAGGGGGAATCAGCGCGGTCAGGTTCACCATAGTCGAGCCGCTGTAAACAAACGCGTTAGCCACTTCGTTAGTATCGGTGGCGTAACCGACGATCACGCCGGCGCTGTTGATCGCGCTGGCGCTGCTGGTGCTGCCGCCTAGTGTTGGCAGGCTGTTCATCACGCCATTGCTATAGACAAAACCTCGCAGATAGCTCACACCGCCGATGACCTGCTCGGCTTCACCCACGACCACCCCGGAGTCGTTTATCCCTTTGGCGCTGCTATAACCACCGCCCAACGTGCCCAGGTCTCTCATGGCCCCGCTGCTGTACAGAAACGCGTGCACGTTCGTCACGCCCTGGCTGACTACGTCGGACTCGCCCACAATCAGCCCTTGAGAATTGATGGCGGTGCCGCTGCTGTAATCGCCACCCAGTACCCCCAAATCGACCTTGGCACCCCCGCTGTATAACACCCCATCGACCGCGCCGGAGGCCAAGGAAACGCTCGACTCGCCCACAATTTGCCCGGACCGGTTAATCGCATGAGCGCTGCTGTAGGTGCCCCCGATCGTACCCAGGTTGAGCATGGCCCCATTGGTGTAAATAAAGCCATAAGTGTCGATGCCCTGATTGGATTCACCCACCGCCAGGTTTGTTTCGTTCACGCCATAAGCCACGGCGTAGGGGCTCCCGCCGAGATGACCCAGGTCAGTCATAATGCCATTGCTGTACATAAACGCGGCAACGTAGATCGAGTTGGTGGGCTCGTATTCCCCCACCACAACCCCATACCGGTTCATTCCGTGGGCTTCGCTATAGCTCCAGGAATCCAAACCCAAGTCCGTCAGCCCATAGCTTTGTCCCAACGCATTTAGACTGGGAATGGTTGCCAGGAGCAGCAGGCATAAGAGCACTCCTGCCAGGCGGCTTAGTTCGGGAAGACCTTCAGGGCGAAAAAACCGCCGGAATCGAGATTGGCACTTCATATCAGGCTAAGAATGGACAGGACTAGGGCGCGTCCGTTCTCGGCAAGGCTCAAGGTGTGGGCGGCGCGTCACTGCTGTAAACCGGTGGTGTGGCTCTGAAGCCACGCGATATCGGGATCGTTCGCACACGATTGGTTTTTCACCACAGGCACACCCGTGAGCATCGGCGGATAGGTGCGTGGGTCCCGCCACTTGTGGATTTCGGCATGACCGTCGGCAAAGGAAATGCTCCCGGCATGGTTATGATAACTGCCAGGGATATCCACCAGCATTGCTGAGGCGCCCTGGTGGACCATATCCACCGCGAACCATCCGTCATTAATGCTGTCTTCCCGCTCATCCAGAAAAACCCAGGTGTCGGCTGGCCCTGGTTGTTGCAGGTCACCCATTTTGAAATTGAGTTTGTACAGCGGCGGCGCCGCCGGTTCACCCCAGTCGCGCGTATCGTACCCGACCCAGCCGTTCATCGACATCGTTCGCACGCGCACATAGGTAAGGCCATTGTAGGTGACCTGGCTGTGATCCGCCGGACAATGGTAAATCCCCGCGCTTCGCGAATACGGGCCGAGCGACCCAAATGCGGCATAACCCTGTCCGACTAACAAATCGGTGTTGGTATCATCCGATAGCGAAGCCGCATCGGTCGAGTAGCTCATGTTTCCGGCTACCCAGGCAGGATTGTCCAAGTCTTTGCCTTCGTTGCCAAGATCGCTGTTTGGCGCAAGGAAGTCGGAATAATCATGACTGTACATTGCCCAAGCCGTCGTAAGTTGTTTGAGATTTCCCATGCAGTAGGCGCCCTGGGCTTTCATTTTGGCCACGACCAGCGCTGGCAGCAGCAAACTGGCGAGGATCGCGATGATAGCAATGACCACCAGCAGCTCAATCAGGGTAAAGCCCGGTTGCTTATCCTTATTATCACCCTGACTATGGTAAGAAAGACAGGAATCCCCCTCCTGGAAGCACAGCATTTTCATATTTCGTGGCTGAACAGTTTTCATGTAACACACCTTCTCAACCGATTCAATGGCAACTGCCCCTGATGCGCAGAACGGGGTCGCATTATATCCGAGTTGCTAGCAACGCGCGTGCCAATACGCGCTGGCGCAAACCGTTTTCAAAACCTCGGAAGCGCTTCAGCAGCAGCAGGAAAGCCCTTGCCCGGAAACTCTCAGCGCGGAGTGCGACGCCGGAGTACAGAGCAATCAGAATCTGAAGTACATGTTAAGTGGCGAGCCGCACGTCATGGATTCAGGGAAAGTGCGGACCTCATTGGATCAATGTCACTAGGATTCGACATTGGTTTTGGCGAGGTTTTTGCGGGCGGCTGCTCTGGAGCCGACGAGTTTGGGCACGTCACTGGCGAAATGGCGGATGGCCCGCGGTTCAGAGGGGCGCGGCTTGCGGCGCTTTGGCTGA
>DASYXT010000078.1:0-3008 GCA_035934555.1 Verrucomicrobiia bacterium
CGGAGACATACGAGGCCCTGCAGGAGGTTTGGGACAGTCTCGGGCCACCCCCGGAGATTCTGTATGACAAACTTCCCAAAGAACGGTGACATCTTGCTCGTGGATTTAGGGATGGTGGCAAAAGTCCGCCCCTGTCTAGTCTTGTGCGCCAACCCGGACAACGAGCGAACCGTTTCCCTGGTCGCCCCACTCACCAGCGAAGTCCGCGGCGGTCAGAGCGAAGTACCATTTCCCAAGCCCCCCTGGCTTGCCAAGCCATGTGTTGTCAACCTCTCCGGCCTTGGCTCCGTTGAGCGGCATCGCTTGCAACGCCGCTTGGGGCAGTTTCCTCCAGAAAAATTTGTGGAGGCAAAGAAGGTTCTTGCCAGGATGTTCGGTTTGGAACGCCCGCCCGTCCCGGCGCCCACCTGAAAGGGGTCCCTGCAACGGTAGGCGGTTTCGACACGCAAGCCCAATCGGTTTTCTCGGAGCCGTGGAGGCGCGCGAGCTGCGACACGTTCTATGCCAAAATTTTCTAACGGGTAACCTAACGAAAAAAGATAGCATTGAGCGGAGCGCGCCAAAGATGCGCGAATGCAAGCAAGACGTGAGCGCGCGCAGCCTCAATGCTATCGGCTGTTGGACGAGCCCGGTCGAATAACCCGAGGGCGGCCTTTGCGATTTGCTTTTTGCTGGAGTGGAATGGCGAGGAACTTTGGAGCGGGGTGAGTTTGGCGAGGATCTGGAATGGAGCGCAGCCATGGGTGACTGAAAGCGTGATCGAGCCGATTCTTGGAGAAGTTTGGGTTAAGTGCGGGCGTGATCGGCGGTGTTTTTGGCGGTCGAGGCAAATATCCGGCGCTCGGATTTTGCAAACCGTTTCGTCGGGCGCCTGAGCTGAGGCTGGGCATGGGTTAGGGAGGGCCGCGGATGAATCTGCCAACCCAAAACAACTGGGCCCCGCAATGCGGACAGAGCGGGAGAGTTTTGGGCGGTGGGGGTGGGCGAACTGGCCGCGTCCAGTTCAGCAGGGCCAGAATGCGTTGCCACCGGGTATCGGCCGCGGCGCTGAGCCAGCCGTAATAGCGCACTCGCTGAAAACCTTGCGGAAGCACGTGTTGGAGAAAACGGCGGATAAACTCTTGGGCTGGCACCCGAAGCGTATGCCACCGCTGATCGGTACTATCTTTGTATCTAAAGGTGATGTGTCCGTCCTGGTCGGCGAGGATCCGGTGAGAGCCCAACGCCGTGCGATAGACATAAGCCGAGAGGTACTTCAGAGCCGCCTCTCCGCTGCCCACCGGTTGTACATCTACTACCCATTTTTGGCGCCAGACCGAAGCGGCGATCTGCACTGCCTCCGGCTGGGCCTGCAGGGCGGCTTCAAGCCGGCTGCGAAACCGAGCCGCCAGGACGATCTGCGGCAGGAAGAAAGTGGCCGAGTGGGATGGGCACCAGCGCAGGCCGTCCGGACGCAAACCGCCCGCCGGCACCACACAATGAACATGGGGATGGAACTGCAGTTGGCGGCCCCAAGTGTGGAGCACGCTCAAGACGCCCAGTTCGGCCCCTAAGTACTTGTCCCGCCGGGCCACGTCCTGCAACGCTCCGGCGCTTTCTTTGAGCAGCGCGCCGTAACCGGCCTTTTGGTGCGAGCGCAACCAGGCCCGCAAGCCCTCGGGCACCGTGAAGGTGATGAGGTAGTACGGAACGGGCAAGAGCTTGAGCTTTTGCCCCTCGATCCATTCCGTTGCGTCGGCATGGCCGCATTGGGGACAGGCCCGGTGATTGCAGGAGTGATAGACAAAGTGATCCCGACGACAGTCCGCGCAGCGATAAACCTCTCCTCCCAGGGCGCGGGTGCGGCAGTTGAGGATGGCCTGCACCGCTCGGCGATGAGAAGGAAGGATCTGCGCGCCAAACTGCCCTTCGTACTGCGCCCAATGTCGGCGCAGAACCTCGGCCAGCGAAAGCACGAGCCGAAAGCCGACTTAGACCTTGCGCGGTTGGAAAAGCCGCTTTAGCGCCGCTTGGGTACGGGCCTCGCTGATCGCAGTCAAATGCGTATAAATGGCCGTCGTGTCCAGCGACTGGTGGCCAAGATAAATGCTGATTTGTCGCAACGACACCCCCTCCTCCAGCAAATGGGTGGCATAGCTGTGGCGCAAGGTATGCGGAGTCGCGCTGACATGTACGCCACTGGCTCGTTGCGCTAAGCGGAAAACTTCCTGCACCGAAGCGGCGCTCATCGCAACCAACGTCTGACTCAGGCAACGCTGCACCACTGGCTGGGTCGGACTTGCAGGGGAGGGAAAGATCAGTTTGGCATTACGGTGTGTCCGCCACCACCCTCGCAGTTCTTCCAGCATCGCTGGGGCCAGTGGCACGTAACGATCCTTGCCGCCTTTGGCGTTGCGGATATGCAGTCGCGGAGGATTTTCGCGCCCCAAAATGTCCCTCACCTCCAAACTGACCGCCTCGCTGATGCGCAGCCCACAGTAATACATCAGCCGCAAGCAGGTCGCAAAGCGAGGCTCACGCACCGTCGCCAGCAACCGCTGTACCTCCTCGCGCGCCAGTACGGTGGGCATGTTCTTGGGTTCGGCTACACGCACATCCTCAAACACCGTCCAACCAGTGACTTTAACGCACTCCCGGTAATAGCATCGCAGGGCCCATTTGACTCCTTTCATGACGCTGGGCGAAACTTGCAACTCCTGGCGCAGGAATAGGAAATATTGCCGGACTTGGTTCTCGCTCAGCTTGGCCGGCTCACAGTCAAAGTGTTCGGCCAGCTTCCAGACACACCGCACGTATTCTTTTTTTGTTGCCGGTCGATAATCTTTAAGCTCGACCAATTGTTTGAAGTTTAAGATAGAAGGATGAGTATAGTTCGTCATATGTGGGGAAAGGATGTGCCTGAGTCGGCACGACTTTCCCCACAAATCTCGACGGACCTGCCAATGCTCCCCTCCCACTGTTGGCTGTAGGGCTTACGACTCCCCTGCCGCAGAGCGGCTCAGTCCAAC
>DASYXT010000110.1:0-1601 GCA_035934555.1 Verrucomicrobiia bacterium
CGGGCTGCAATGGCGTGGCGGCCACCACCAGGAATCTGGTGGGCGGCGGCGGCGGTCCCAGCAGTTGTATTAATCCATCGGGCTCGTTTCCCAGCTTCACATGTGCTCCCGTGACCGGCAGTAGCATAACCGGATATGCAAGGCCCCCATGGCAAACAGGGGCTGGCGTGCCGGCTGACAACGCGCGAGACATACCGGACGTCTCACTGTTCGCCGCCGACGGCAAAAATGGCAGCTTCTACATCATGTGCCAGTCCGATGCCAAAACAGGCACCAGTACCTCATGTAATCTAAGTTCTCCTTTCACTAATTTCGTGGGGGTCGGGGGAACCTCTGTCTCCACGCCTGCCTTCGCCGGAATCTTGGCGATGGTGAATCAGAAGACCGGCCAACGCCAGGGCAATGCAAATTACGTGCTGTACAAACTGGCCGCGCAGAGTGGTGCGAGCTGCGCGTCAAATGCCACGATGGCTGCAGGCGCCAACACGTCCACCTGTATTTTCTACGATACCGTTACGCGCAATAATTCAGTAGCCTGCAAGGTCGGGACGCCCAACTGCAGCACTCCCACGTCCGGCACAACCGGTATCCTGGTGACTGGCACTGCTCCTTCTCAAACACCTGCCTGGACAACCAATGCTGGATACGACCTTGCCATCGGACTTGGCACAGTGAATGCAGCGAACCTGGTGAATAATTGGCATTTGGTTAGCTTCACGCCGACGACCACCACGCTGGCCAATCTTTCACCTACCACGATCACTCACGGGCAATCGGTTAACGTGACTATCAATGTCACGTCCGGGGCAGGCACACCGACCGGTGCGGTTTCTCTCGTGGGCTCCCAGCCCTCGGGTATTGGCAGCTTTCAACTGACCAACGGCAGCTTTTCCGGCACCACCGTTTTTTTCCCCGGTGGAACCTATAATGTGACGGCGCATTACGCGGGTGACGGAAATTTTGGGGCGAGCGATTCGTCTCCGGTTCAAGTCACGGTAAATAAGGAAAGCAGCCAGACGCAGCTCGGCGTGGTGACATTCGACCTGAATACCGGCCAGGTAACCAACGCCAACGCGCCCAGTTTCGCTTATGGCTCTCCCTACGTCGTGCGCGCCAACGTCCTGAATTCCGCTGGTAGCGCCTGCGCGCCGCAAGCGGGCCTGGGCGCGCCGCAATTTTTTCCAGTTTCCGGCTGCCCCACCGGCACCGTGACCATCACCGCCAATGGGAACCCGCTGCCCAACCAGAATGCTCCGTCTTCCTCCAACTTCCCATTGAACAGCCAGGGCTACACGGAAGACGTGCCCGTGCAGCTCCCGGGCGGGTCGTACAGCCTGGCCGCAACGTATTCGGGGGACAATAGCTTTAACGCAAGTGGGCCTACGACGGACTCCATGACCGTTACTCCGGCCGCGACCGCAACCAGCCTGACGGCCAGCGCGTCCACTGTCCAGACCGGAGCCAGCGTCACCCTGACTGCCGTGGTGAACACGCAGAGCAACGGGGCCGCGCCCACGGGCACGGTGCAGTTTCTGAACGGAGGCACTCCGGTTGCCGGCAACCCAGCGTACACGCCGACGCCGTCCACAACTTCTTTCGCC
>DASYXT010000115.1:0-93679 GCA_035934555.1 Verrucomicrobiia bacterium
AATTCTCGACTGCTGCCACCCGTAGGTGTCTGGACCGTGTCTCAGTTCCAGTGTGGCTGGTCGTCCTCTCAGACCAGCTACCCGTCTTAGCCTTGGTGGGCCGTTACCTCACCAACTAGCTGATAGGCCGCGGGTTCATCATGAAGCGCCAGGCCTTACGGTCCCCAGCTTTAACTATCGGGAGAGGCCTCCCAACGGTCACATCCGGTATTAGCTCGCCTTTCAGCAAGTTATTCCAAACTTCATGGCAGATTACCCACGTGTTACGCACCCTTGCGCCGCTCCAACTCCGAAATATTGCTACCTCGAAATCAGCGCTCGACTTGCATGTCTTATCCACGCCGCCAGCGTTCGTTCTGAGCCAGAATCAAACTCTCCGTTAAAAAAACGTTAGTTGATTTGACTATTCTTACTATCCGATCGTGAGACCGGACGGTCTTTTAATCTTTAAAACTCTTCAGGCCATCCCACTAACAGGATGATCCCGAAGGGGCTCTAAACTTATCGCACAATTCAATTTTCAATGAGCAGCGTTCCGACTAACGGAACAAAATTTTTCGACCGCGCCTTACCGCGATCAGCCGCGAATGACTCCCATTCGCCGCGACAACTATACACAGGCTCAAAATACCGCTGGAGTCTGTATCGCCGCCCCATCAGGGGGACAAAAAATCCGAGGGCCGATTTTTCTTCTCTACTTCGGCCACTCAGACCTAGTTAAATTCGCAGTCAGATTATTTCAAACTGCGCCGACCGTCAACCGTGTTTTATCACTTTTTCCAGCCGGTGTTGCTATCAGCAACGGGCAAGACTTTAGCAAAAGGGGAACCGGGGTCAACAGGTTTCTGAAACTTTTTTGAAATAATTTTTCGGCCACGTCTTCCCGTGTCGAAACTCACAAAGAACGTGGGAATAATCTAGGCCACTTGGGAGT
This sequence comes from Verrucomicrobiia bacterium, assembly GCA_035934555.1. Taxonomy (GTDB): domain Bacteria; phylum Verrucomicrobiota; class Verrucomicrobiia; order Limisphaerales; family UBA8199; genus DASYXT01. Next base: position 935 of record DASYXT010000115.1, read on the forward strand.
GTTCACAAGAGAAATTCTTCGAAAAATGCAACAGTGATAAGCCGCTGGTAATAAATATCTTACAACCAATTCCAAAGCGGCTTCGGCCAGCACCTCATCGGCCGGCCGCCTGCAATACCACAGCCGCCCGCGCTGAGGTGACCGCCGGTGCTGCAGCAACCCACCTCCACACTAGAATCCCATTGCTCTGACGATGCGAGCGCGCTTTTAATCTCTCGCATGAACAAGCGTTGCCTGCTGCCGGTCTCCAGCGTGGTCATTTACCTCAGTGTGGTGTTTTCAGCGCCGGCAACGCCGGTTTTCCGGCCCGAAAAACTGTCCGAAATGGATGCCGCGATCGAGCAGGCGATCGCGCAGCACCGATGCCCGGGGGGAGTGCTTTGGGTCGAGCATGCCGGGAGCAGTTACCACAAGGCTTACGGCAATCGCGCCTTGGTGCCGGCGGTCGAACCGATGACCGAGGACACGCTTTTCGATGCGGCCTCGCTGACCAAAGTGATTGCCTGCACACCGGCGGTGATGCTGCTGGTTGAGCGAGGTCAGGTAAATCTGGACGACCCTGTGCAGAGGTACATTCCGGAATTCCAGGGTGGCGGCAAAGAAGCGATCACGTTGCGCGAGCTGATGACGCACACCTCCGGCCTGCGGGGCGACATCGAAACCAAAACCGACTGGCACGGCCAGGCCGCGGCGATTCACAAGGCCTGCCAGGAGAAGTTGGTCTCACCGCCCGGCACGGAGTTCCGTTACAGCGACATTAATTTTTTTCTGTTGGGCGAGATTGTTCAGCGGGTGAGCCACACCTCACTGGAACAGTTTGTCAGGCATGAAATCTACCAACCACTGCGCATGGTCGATACGGGGTATTTGCCGCCAACGAGCAAACTGGGGCGGATCGCGCCGACGGAGGTGGTGGACAGCAAACCCTTTCGCGGTGTCGTGCATGATCCGACCTCCCGGCACATGGGCGGAGTGGCCGGGCATGCCGGGCTTTTTTTCACCGCGTCGGACCTGGCGCGGTTCGCGCGGATGATGCTCAACCAAGGAAGACTGGGCCGTGTGCGGATATTTCGTCCCGAGACGGTGCGGCTGATGACCAGCGTGCAAACGCCGCCGTGGATGTCGGAGCGCCGTGGCCTCGGCTGGGACATTGATTCCGGCTACAGCGGCCCGCGGGGAAAGTTCTTCCCGCTTGGTTCTTACGGGCACACCGGCTGGACCGGGCCGTCGCTGTGGATCGATCCGTTTTCCAAATCGTTTGTGATATTTCTGTGCAACCGGAACCATCCGGACGAGAGCGGCAATGTGATAGCGCTGCGGGCGCGCTTAGGCACCCTGGCGGCAGAAGCGATCGCGGATTTCAACTTTGTATATGTGCCGGGCGCGCTGGCGCCTTGGGCTGCGACGAACAACCCAGCCGCAGCCACGCTCGATAATCGTGCAGCCAGGCGGGAGGCGCAGGGGAAGTCGCCCCACCGACCGTCGCCAGAATTGGACACCCTCAATGGAATCGATGTGCTGGTGCGCGAGAATTTCGCGCCGTTAAAGGGATTGCGGTTAGGGTTGGTGACGAACCACACCGGCCATGACCGGGAGCGGAACCCGACGATCGATCTGCTGAAGAATGCGCCGGGGATCGAACTCAAAGCGCTGTTTAGTCCCGAGCATGGTCTTCGCGGGCTGAAGGATGAGCGGGTGGGCGACAGCGTGGATGAAAAGACCGGCCTGCCGGTATTCAGTTTGTATGGCGAGACGTTCAAGCCGAAACCGGAACAACTGCGGGACCTGGACGCGCTGGTGTTCGATATCCAGGACGTCGGCTGCCGATTTTATACTTATACGGCGACGATGGCGTTGGTGATGGAGGCGGCGGCCGAAAATCACAAAAAATATTTCGTGCTGGACCGGGTTGATCCGCTGAATGGAACGACGGTGGAGGGCCCTGTGCGGGAAGGACCGGCGACATTTGTGGGGTACCATGAAGTGCCGCTGCGGTATGGCATGACGATTGGCGAGCTGGCCCGCATGTTTCAGGGGGAACAAAACTCTCACGCGGACCTGACAGTTATTCCCCTGCAGAACTGGCGGCGAGAGCTGTGGCTGGACCAGACCGGATTACCGTGGACCAATCCGTCGCCGAACCTGCGCAATTTTACCGAAGCGATGCTCTATCCGGGCATTGGCCTGTTGGAGAGCGCGGTGTCGGTGGGTCGGGGCACCGACACGCCTTTTGAAATGGTCGGTGCGCCATACATTGACGAGGTGAAATTCGCGACGGAATTGAACGAGGCCGGTTTGCCCGGCGTTCGTTTTGTGCCCATCGAGTTCACGCCGACTTACAGCGTGCACCAGGGCCAGCTTTGTCATGGGGTCTATATTGTGCTGACGGACCGAGATGCCTGCGACGTCGTGGACGTAGGCTTGCAAATGGCCATCACGTTGCAGCGGCTGTATCCCAAAAGTTTTGATGTAAACAAAATGGAGCGTTTGCTGTTGCACCCACCTACGCTGGACGCCATCAAGGCGAACAAATCATTGAGTGAAATCCATGCGCTGTGGCAAACGGAATTGGAACAGTTCCAAAAAGTGAGGGCGAAGTACCTGCTGTACTGAAGCCGCGGGTGGCCAAAAACGTACAGCCGAGGTCCAACCTTGAACCGCAAGCGGCGGGGGAGGAACTTCGCGGAAGTCGTTCCCTTTCAGGTGAAGACGGGATTAGGATTGCGATCACGATTAGCGCGAGCAGCAGGTAGGGTGTTCTGAGGGGCCAATTACGGTCATTACCCACTAACCAAGGTTCGGCCACAGCCTGTACGCTCGACGAGGTAAACTGAAAAGCACTGATAACCAAGTGCACGATTTGATTCCTCGATGAGTGACAATTCCAGCGCAAACGCGGAGCCGCACGGGCAACGTGAGGCTCACGCAGCCCAACAGCATTCTTCCTTCACTGGCCAGAGCGGCGAACCGCTCGGGGCCGGCCAGCCAAAAGACCCCGCCGGCCACTTCCGGGCTAACGGTCACACCCGGTCAGGCAAGCTGGATGCCTGGGTGATCCTGGAGATTCTGGCGCAACGCTGGCATTGGCTGGCGATCGGTTTTCTTGTGTTTGCGGGGGTGTTTTATGTCCTGGGCACATTGGTGGTCAAACCGAAGTTTACCGCCTTAGGCCAACTGCTGCGGATGGAGCCGCAAGAAGTGAGCGACGCCTTCAAGACCACACCGATTTCCGGCGATACTTTCGCGAGCATCATCAAATCACCGGACCTGCTGACGCGGATCGGCCGGCAACTGCACCCGCCAATGACCCCCGAACAACTGGCCAAGTGTTTGCGGGTAGATGCGGACCCGGATACCGACCTGGTGAAAGTGCAGGTGGCGGCGCGACAACCGCAACAAGCAGCAGACTGGCTCAATACCTACCTCACCAATGCCGTGCTTTATACCCGCGAGCTGGACGCCAGACGCGCTGAGGTGCTGGCCAATACTTACCTGAAGAGTTTGCTCACGAACATGGACCAGGACATCAGCGCGGTGGAGCGGCAGTTGGTAGGTCTGCCCGGCGCCGGCGCCATGACCAACAAGCTGGCCCGGATTAGCACACAAAATCGAGAGCTGAATCGCGCCGAGACCGAGTTGAATGATTTGTTAATGACTTATACTGACGCGCACCCACGCGTGCAGGCCAAACGCGCCCAGATTAAGGAAATTGAAGCGCAAATTGCCGCAGAATCCAAAGATACGAAATCGGCTTCACTGCCCTACGTGCCGACCCCGCTCGACACAGCCGGCGGACCTGGCGGGGCGCCCAATCCGGAATTGGACATCATCAATATTAAAATGCGCGCATTGGAAGACGGCCGGCTGGACCTGCTGCGGCGCGCGCGCGAGGCGCAGCTCTATACAACCGACCCGCCCAGCACCGTGCGGATTTTTTCGACCGCCGATCCCAAGGCGGTGAAGACGAACTTCCGTGGATTGAAAATTGGGCTGGTAACGGTTTTTGGCGGGATGGTGGGGCTGGGGTTCAGTTTGCTGTTGGCGCTGCTGGTGGAATTTGTGGATGGGCGGTTAAAGACCGCCGACGATGTGACGCGAGTGACCAAGCTGCCGGTGCTGACGTCCTTGGGCGATTTGCACGCGATGGAGCCCGAGGACCGCGCGCAATGGGCGTTTCGGACCTGGACGATGCTGCAGGGCCGGCTGAGCCCCTCTCCCAATTTCGGCCTGGTCTGCGGCATCACTTCCTCCACGCCAGGGGAAGGGCGCTCAACCTGGATTAGCCTTATGGCCCAGGCGGCCAGCCTCTCCGGGTTCAAGGTGCTGACGATTGCAACGCGTCCGTCGCCCAGTTACGTGCATGCCGCCGACGAATTCCCCGAGGAATTGCTGACCGACGGTGACCTTGGTCCGTCGGAAAACGGCAACGGAACGCAGGCGCTCTCGCAGAGCGTCTTGGCGGCGCCGAGCCGCATTACGGAGCAACTGACAGGACCCAACCCGCAGCCGGTGGTCCACATTCCGCTGCCGGGCTGGGTGTGGAACCTGGAAAGGCGCAAGCAATGGCGCGATGCGCTTGAGCACTGGCGGGGCATCGAGAACCTGGTGATTTTCGTCGAGCTGCCGCCGGCGAGTGTTCCTGAAGCCGTTTTGTTAGGATCGAACTTGCCCAATATGCTCTGGCTGTCCAATAGCGGCACGGCGCAAGCCGGGCAGACGCGCGTGCAGTTGGAGACGCTCCGCCACGCGCGCTGCAATCTGGTCGGCGCGGTGCTGAATCACGAGCCGAGCGTGCCGCTGCGGCAGCGGTTCCCCCGGTGGCTGGGGTGTCTGTGCGTCCTGGCGAGTCTAGGTGTTGCGGCGGCCCACGCACAACAGGAAGTTGGCGCGACCGGGCCAGCTACGCCCGAGCCTTCGCCAGCGCTGTCGGCGAATATGGAACCGCGGCATGGTGGGTTCACGATTGTCAGTCCGGCAAACCGGGCGCCCTGGCAAAAGCACTTCACACTGGGACCAGGCGACGTGCTCACGTTTGGCTTGTACGATCATCCCGAGTTGACTCGCACCGAAGTGCCCATCGGCCCCGATGGCCGGGTGAACTACCTCGAAGCGACGAATCTGCTGGCCACCGGGCTGACGGTGGATGAATTACGCGCGAAGCTCGACGAGGATTTGGGCCAATACCGCCGGTCGCCGCACACGTTGCTGACGCCGATCGCGTATCGCAGCAAGAAATACTACATGCTGGGCAAGGTGACTACCAAAGGGGTGTACACGCTGGACCGGCCGCTCACGGTTCTGGAAGCGCTGGCCCGGGCCAATGGGCTCGAAAGCGCGCTGGTGGACCGGAACATCATCGGATTGACGGATTTCTCGCGCAGCTTTATCGCGCGACAAGGCAAACGGTTGCCGCTGGATTTCCAACGCTTGTTCCAACAGGGCGACCTCTCACAGAACGTCGAGGTGGAACCCGGCGATTACATTTATTTCGCGCCGGGCGACGTGAGCCAGGTGTACGTCGTGGGTGAAGTGCGGTTGCCGGGCACCGTGACCTATACGCCGGACCTGACCATCATCGGCGCGATTACGCAGCGCGGCGGCTATACCGAGCGCGCCTTCAAAGCGCGCGTGCTGGTTGTGCGCGGCTCTTTGAACACTCCGCAAGGCATTGTCGTCAACACGCATGCCATCCTGGACGCCAACGAGCCGGATTTCAAACTGCGCCCCCGCGATATTATTTACGTCAATTCGCGGCCCTTCATAAAAGTGGAGGAAGCCGCTGATTTGGCGGCGACGGCGTTTATCCAGTCGGTGGTGACGTCGTGGGTAGGCGTTGATGTGCTGAAACCATTCTGAGCTTTATGGCAGATAAATTGAAGCCACAGGTCACAAAGCAGCGCAAGCACCTTCAGCCATGAACAAGCTACGCTGGTTATCCTTGCCGCGCGGGTCGTTGGCCTTATCGAGATTTGCAGGTGCCTTATTGCTCAGTATGGCGTTTTGCGCCTGCGAGCCGACGGTGGGGCAATTCCGTTCGTACTTGCCAGCACCGGTGGCCTCGACCAGCCAAACGGTAGTGCTGACCAATCGCATCGATCCTGCCTGGCTGCGAGCGCCCACCAACCTGTTCACCCTGGGGCCGGGCGACCGAATCGAAATCGAGTCGATGACCGATACCAATGCGACGACGGCTGTGGTCGGCCCGGATGGGAAGATTTATTTTGGACTGCTGCCCGGGCTGGACGTTTGGGGCCTGACGCTTGGGCAGACCCAAGCGCAACTGGAGCAGGGGATGGCGAAATACGTGCGCGAGCCGCCAGAGATTTCGGTTCTGCTGCGAGAGGTGGAGAGTAAGCGTGTGTGGGTGCTGGGCTATGTGCAAAAGCCGGGCGTGTTCGCGCTGACGCAACCGATGACGTTGCTGGAGGCAATCTCGCTGGCAGGCGGTCCGCTGAGCCTGTCCACCTATCGCCAGGAAGAAGCCACCGGCGCGGGCGATTCACTGGCGGATTTACGTCGCAGTTTCGTGCTGCGCGACGGCCAGATGTTGCCGGTGGATTTTGAGCGGTTGCTCGAACAAGGTGACCTCTCAGAAAACATTTTCCTGGAGCCGGGGGATTTTGTCTATTTCCCGCCCGCCACAGCCAAGGTGGTCTATGTGCTGGGGGCGGTGAACCAGCCGCGAGCGGTGCCCTATCGGGCCGGTATGACCGTGGCCGCGGCGGTTGCCAGCGCTTACGGCACTATCACAGGCGCGTACCTGCCGCACGTGGCGGTTTTGCGCGGGTCGCTGACCAATCCACAAATTACGATTGTCGATTACAAACGAGTAATCCGCGGCGAAGCCAGGGATATTGCCCTGCAGCCGCGGGATATTGTTTATGTGCCGTTCTCGCCCTATCGGTACCTGACGAAGTACGTGCAACTCGTGCTTGATACGTTTGTGAGTTCAGCGGCGATTAACGCCGGCACAGCCTGGATCGGCGTGCCGGGCGGCGGCGCCGGCGTGTTCATTCCGGTGGGCGTTGGCTCGACGGGAGTGCCGATTGTGACCCCACCGCCGATTCACTAGATCCTACTTCCAGAACGACCTTCCCAAACGGCCCCTGGGCCAGGCGCTCGAAAGCCCGTGGCAGTTGCTCAAACGGAAAAATGCTGTCCACGAAAGGGCGCGCGCGAGTGCGGGCGAGTAACTCGAGCACCTGGCGCCAGGCGGCATGGGCTTCGGAGTTGGTGTATGCGCCCACAGCAACCCCGCCAAGGCGCACGCGGCGGAAAAACAGAGTCGCGGTATTAAATTCCGGGACCGGCCCGGAGAGGCGCCCCACTAAGCTCACTTTGCCCTGTTCACCTAACAATTCAATCACCTGCGGCAGCAGTTTGCCGCCGATATTATCAATGGCGAGATCGACCCGGCGCGGCGCCAGGGCGGCTTTGGCGGCCTGACGCCAGTTCGTATCTTCGGGATTGAACAGGTGGCGGGCGCCAATCTGCTCGAGGCGCCGCGCTTTATCCGCACTGCGCGATAAGCCCACGACAAGATGGCCCATGGCGGCGGCAAGTTGAACCGCAGCGACACCGACACCGCCGGAAGCGCCCGTGATGAGCACCACGGAGGGGCCCGGCAGCTCGCCCCACATGGTCAGAGCCTGGTAGGCGGTGAGATACACCAGGGTGGCGCCTGCGGCTTCCGGCGCGGTCCAGGCGGCCGGCACCTCAACCAGGCTCTCGGCGGGGAGCGCGACGCGCTCGGCGAAAGTGCCGGGGCGGTCACCACCCACATCGCCGCGCAGGACCGCCCGGCGTTCGCCCACGCGCAAATTGGAGTTCCCCAGTTCAAGCACCGAGCCGAAACCATCGCGGCCCAGAATGTGCGGTAAGCGGGGTTTCGCCGGGTATTGCCGCTCGGCCAGGTAGCGGTCGGCAGGGTTGAGCGCGGCGTAATGAACTTGCAACAGGACCTCGCCCGGTCCGGGAGCCGGGTCGGGGCACTCCGCCAGGCGCAGCGCCTGCAACCCAGCAAGGTCATCGAGGAGCCAGGCTTTCACCGAGCCGGGGGAGGCTGCGGATTCATGCGTTCGAAGTCTTGTTCGAGCGCGCCGCGATTGCCGTGTCGCTGCAGCCGTTGGCGGGCGGCCAATTCATCGGCCAGCGCTTCGATACTGGTGTAGCGGGTGAATCCGGTCGGTGGTGAAAACTGGTCCGGCGCGACGGGTTCGAGCCGCGGCTTGGCCAGCGTAAGTGTGAGAGCGGTGGCGTTGGTCAGCGCCATAATCCGCAGCGGGAGGTTTTGGAGTTCAGGCGCGCGGCAGACCTCGAAGCTAGCACTGGTAGCGTCGTTCAATTGGAACACACCGACAGCGACGGAGCAGAGCCGGCCGGCGATCTTTTCAGTCGCGGCAGGACGGGGTTGCCAAATCACGTTGGTCACCTGCACGCTGGAACTAATGGGGGCGTAGCCTTGCAACGGCTCGCACAGTACGTAGCCGCTGGCACTCGCAACATTCCAAATGAAAGTGAAGCCGCCGCCGCGCGACGGTTTCTCTCCGGCTTGCGTCGCCTCGGGGACGAACAGCAACTGGGCACCGCGCCCGAGCAATTGGCCTGAGCCGCGTTGGTCTTTTTCTGGCATGGCCGGCGTTTCCATTTTCACCTGGGCGCTAAAGCCCGGAGTGTTGGTAAATAAGACCGCGATGGGGCCGTTGAGAAACGCGGGCACCTGAGGCGTGGGCACGCGGGTGAAGGCGGCCTCGCGTTCTTCATAGCTGGAACGGGAACAACCGGCGGCAAACATCAGCAGCGCCGCCGGAAAAAGCAGCGATACACCGAACCGCAAAAAGTAGCGCAGATTTTTAATCATAGAGTCATTGGGGCGCCGGCGCCTTCGAATGAATGCGCCGGACAATGGCGGAAGTCAACCGCGGCGGCGCGCGCCGGGACAGAAAAGAGGTCGCTTTGTTCATCCAACCGGGGATGACCACGCGCTGGCCGCGCAGCAAACCGCGATAGCCCGCTTCAGCGACCGTCCGCGCTTCCATCATCGCCCAGGAATGTTCCATTTTTATTTTCGCGCGAGTGAAGAAGCGGCTGCGGGTCAGGCCGGGACAAACGGTGGTGACGGTGATACCCGAACCGTGCAACTCGACCGCCAGCGCGTACGAAAAAGAATATACGAACGCCTTGGTGGCATAATAGATGTTCATGGTTGGCCCCGGCTGAAACGCGGCGGTCGAGGCGACATTGAGAATGCGCCCGCGGTTTCGTTCGCGCATGGGCGGCAGAAAAAGGTGGGTCAATTCCACCAACGCAACCATGTTAACCTGCATCATCTCGGAAGAGAGGACCAGGCTCGAGTCGGCGAAGGCGCCGTAGCCACCGAAGCCGGCGTTGTTAACGAGAATGGAGATGGGCGTGTCGCGGAGCGATTGGAACACACGGCTGGCGGCTCCGGGTTGGGCCAGGTCCTGTGGTAGAGCTCGGGCCTGGATTTTTGAACTCGTTTCGAGTTCCTTAGCCAGGCGCGAGAGCGCGTCAGCGTCGCGCGCCAGCAGCACAAGGTTATGGCCGTGCTCGGCGAAAACTCTGGCGAACTCCTGCCCGATGCCGGCTGAGGCGCCGGTGATGAGAACCCAATCACCCATGTCGCCGGCACGGTACAGCCGTCAGCGGCGCGGCGCAATGGCGCGCTGCTCGCCAAGGAATTGGCGGCGCTTGCAAAACCACCTCACTGACCGAACATTCAGGGCGGATGAACGAAAGCACTGTGGTGCGGCGGTCGGTGCGCTGGTTGCCGCAATGGTGGACCGGCGTGCTGCTGGTCGCGGTGTGCTGGCCCCTGAATTGGTTATTGCCAAACAGTTCGATGCGCACCTCGTATTTATTCTTTCCGCTCTGGTTGGGGTATATCCTGGTGGTGGATGGGCTGGTGCAGAGCCGTTCGGGCAGTTCATTATGGACGCGGTCGCGGGCTGATTTTGTGCTGCTATTCCTCGCCTCCGCACCGGTATGGTGGATATTCGAGCTGTTCAACCAGCGCACGGCCAACTGGGAGTATCTCGGCGCTAACGCCTTTACGCCTTTGCAGTACTTCCTGCTGTGCACGGTGTGTTTTTCGACGGTGATGCCGGCGGTGTTTGAGACGGCGGAATTGGTGCGCAGCTTCGAGTGGGTGCAGCGGCTGCGCAGCGGGCCACGGCTGGTCTCGACGCCGCGCCTGCAACTGGGTTTGTTCACCGCCGGCGGTGTGATGGTGGCGGCGACTTTGCTCTGGCCCAGGTATTGTTACCCGTTTGTTTGGTCCTCGCTGGTGCTGTTATTGGAGCCGATCAACGCCGCGCTAGGGCGTCCGCATTTGCTGATACCGTTGGGCCGCGGGGATTGGCGCCCGGTGCTCTCGCTCTCATTGGGAGCGTTGATTTGCGGGTTCTTTTGGGAGATGTGGAATTTTTACTCGTACCCCAAGTGGATTTACCACACGCCGGGCGCTCAATTCCTGCACTTGTTTGAGATGCCGCTGCTGGGTTACGGAGGATATATTCCATTTGCGCTCGAACTCTACGAGGTGAAGAACCTGCTTTGGCCCCGCTCCCCGCGGCTGCAACTTTGACCAAACGCTGGTTCGATTTAGCACGCTCCACGCCCCCAGTGGCCGACCGCCAGGTCCGTTCCACGCTCCACAAAGTTAGTCGGCGCGGTTTGCTAATTGGGCGGGTTGCAACTGTGTCAGGCCGTAGAGCATCAGGTAAGCGACAAAGAGGAAGATGGCGAACAGGGCTGGGAACGCGTAGGAGTTGGATTGCGCCAATGGGTTGTCGGCCCATTGCCCAATCCCATGATACACCGCAACGGGTTTGAACAAGACGTCCCAACTATTCAAGCGCAGGAAGCGCCCGAGATAAATGCCGAAACTGCTGAGCACTGCGATTGCCGCGATGAACAGCCAACTGGCGACGCGGCCGAACATGCGCGCGACGACGCCCTGCATGAGGTATAGCGACAGAAAGCCCAGGATCAGGCCGGTCATCGCGCACATCAGGATCAACACCATATCGACCCAGAAATGCCCGTAATAGCGCGTCGTCAAGTGGGTCAGGTCGGTAAAAATATAAGGCGCGTTGGGGAAAAAGAGCAGCCAGGTGACGGCGAGGACATAAAAGCGCCAGTTCGGGTTGCGGCGGGCGCGGTACTCCTCGTTGGCGAGAAACGCGAACACCAATGGCAGCCAGGCCAGGAAGAGGTTCCAACCCAGCGCGGCGTACTCCATTTTGCCAGTCCAGGCCACCCGCGCCGCAACCAGCGCCAAGCTGGTCCCGGAGGCAAACATCAACGCGAGCATCGGCTTAACTGTTTCCGGCCGGAATGCCACTCGAAAAAATTTCATAATTACGTCCCGGACTGCACTTCGACCAATATACCCTCCCCGCCACTCAATGTAACGACCCTCTTGGCCTGACAGAAGGGGCATGGTTGCGGCTAAGCTGCCTTCAAATCGCTCTGTTTGGCGTGATGGGATTGTGAATCCGCAATAGAGAGGTTCTGCAGCCAGTTCTCGACGGCTTGAATCGCGGCGTCCGGGGTGGACGTGCCGGCGGTGACTCCGACGGTGTCGGTTGCGATAAACCACTCCGGGCGCAAGTCCCCAGCGCCTTGCACATGGTGCACGCGGGCGCAGTGTTGCCGGCACGTATTGACCAGCTCGTGCGTGTTATTGCTGTGAGGGCCGCCGATGACAACTACGACGCAGCATTGGCGGGCTAATTCGACGGCGGCCGTCTGGCGCTGCTTGGTGGGCTGGCAGACGGTATCGACGAACCGGACTTCGGATTGGGGAAAGCGCCACCGGATTAGCTCGACGAGGCCGCGAACGCGTTCGAGGGGCTGGGTGGTTTGCGCGGCGAGCCCGAAGCGCGGCCGTTCCTCGAGCTCGAAGACGTCGGCGGCAGTAAGAACGACGTCGAAGCTGGCCAAATCCTCGGTGAGGCCACGGACCTCGACATGGCCGGGTTTGCCAATGATGACGGGGTGAAAGCCTTCACGGACGAGGTTGGCAACGGCGCGGTGGGCGACGTGGACGAGGGGACAGGTGGCTTCGAGCACGGCTAACCCCCGGGAACGGACGCGGCGCAGCATGGCTTGGGAGGCTCCGTGGGCGGTAATCATGACGGCGGGGGTGGTAATGGCCTCGGTTTGCGAGGCCATGCGGATGCCCGCTGCCCGGAGGCCGGCCAGAACGGTTTCATTATGGACGAGGTCGCCGAGGATGGTGAGGGGCTGGAGGCGGGCTTCGGCCAAGGCGAGGGCGATGGCGTCGCGGACGCCGAAACACATGCCCAGATGTTCTGCACGGATAATTTTCATGGTAAGCTTTGCAACACAAAGTATATGACCCCAGCCGGGGCGGTTTCGTTCAAATTGCTCCTTACTTAGGTTTGTTTTCCTGCACTAATGTCTCCAGCAGATTGATGTATTGGGTGAAAGCTTTTCTGCCAGCCGGGGTCAAGGCGCAGGTGGTCAAGGGCCGGTTCTTGTGAAAGGATTTGGTGACGGAGAGGTAGCCGGCTTCCTGCAAGCTGCGGATGTGGGTGGTGAGGTTGCCATCGGTCATCTTGAGCGCATCGCGCATTTCGGTGAAGGAAAGTTCGGGGGAGGCGGCGAGGATGGACATAATGGCGAGGCGCCCCTTTTCGTGAATGATGCGGTCGAGCTGGAGAAAGCCTTGCGGGTTCACGTTTCATTCCTGCGCTGCTCGGTGAAGTAGAGGTAAACGCCGTAAGCGAGGTGCAAGCCGCCAAAGACGCCGCCCATCAACAGATGGCTGGCGGCCAGCGGAAACCCGCTCGCGTAGCAGCGCGAGGCCATAAAGCCGCAGCCCGATAAAGTGAATAGCCACCCCAGCAGCTTGATGCCGCGGTGCATGAAAAAACCGGCCGCCGTCAACGCGCAGCCGTAAAGGAGCATCCAAAAGCCGGGCAAGGCCGAAGGGGCGAGGAAGTCCCAGGCGGGGCAAAGGAGGCCAAGCAAACCGGCTGCAGCGCCGGCGAAGACGCCGGGCAACAGGGCCTGGGCGATGCGCCGCGTGGGTGGGGACCAAAAGGGTTCGGCGTCCTTGAGGGTCTGGCGGCGAATCAGCAAAAAAGCGCCAACCAGAGCCAGGACGGCGATGGCGGCCCAGAGTCCGATGAAGGCGGGGCGGGAGTCCAGGGCCAGGAGGCGGCCAATGACGCCGCCGGCGATGCCAAGCGCGCCGACATAAATCATGATGGGGGCGAGGGCGCGCCGGTAAACCGCCGAACGCTCCATCAAGGTGCGAATGACCTGGAGATGCTCGGCGGCCCAGTTCGAGTCCATGGGAGATACTTTGTTATGCAAAGCGTGGATTGTCAAGGGCGGTGGCAGCGGGTCATGGGGCTGTGCCGGCAAACGCACAGTTCCAACGCCGGGCAGAATGCGGCAGGCTGGGGCGAGCGTGAGCGTATGTGAGAAAGTGTCGCGACTTCCCCTAATTGGAAGATGGAATATGCATTTGCATTCGTAGCGCCGTTTCATATCCTGCTAACCTTGACGGTTTAGTCAAATGCGACAATTCATTACGATCGCCCTCAACGCGTTCATGGAGCTAATTCGGCAGCCGGTGTTTCTGCTGCTGATGACGACCTCGGCGGGGTTCGAGATATTCCTGGCGACGCCCTATTATTTTGCGTTTGGGGATGAGCCGAAGCTGGTGAAGAACAGCACGCTGGCGGTGATGTTGCTGGCGGGGCTGCTCGGGGCGGTGCTGAGCGCGTCGGCGTCGCTGGCGCGGGAGTTGCGGACGGGGACGGCGCTGGCGGTGCTGGCCAAGCCGGTGGGGCGGGCACAGTTTATCCTGGCGAAATATATGGGGTTAATGATGGCGCTGTCGGTGCTGACGTATGTGAACCTGCTGGCGGCGCTGCTGACGAGCCGGATGGCGTTCGACGCCTACGGGTCAACGGATTGGTTCGCGGTGGGGATATTTGGGCTGGCGCTGGTGACGGCGTATGCGCTGGGGGGTTTTAGCAATTTTTTCCTGCGGCGGCCGTTTGTGTCGGATGCAGCGTTTGCGCTGGTATTGACGGTGTCGCTGGCGTTTGTGGTGATAAATTTTTTTAACAAAGACGTGCAGGCGCAGGCGTTCGCGACGGGGATCGATTGGCGGATGCTGACCGCGGGTTTGCTGATCCTGTTTGCGGTGTGGATTCTGGCGGGTTTGGCGCTGGCCTGCTCGACGCGGCTGGATATTATCCCGACGCTGGCGATTTGTTCGGCGCTGTTTTTGGTGGGGATAATGTCAGATTACATGTTTGGACGGCGGGCGGCGCCGGTGTGGCGGTATGAGCTCGAACAGGAAATGACGAGTACGCGGTGGTCGGACAGCCAGAAGGCGTTGCTGCGGGAGATGGTTCAGCGCTACGATAGGGACCACAACGGGTCGCTGGATGCGCAGGAGCGGGCTGCGATAACGCCCGCCGATAAAGCGCGAATGGCCCGCGCCGGGATGGGCGGGTCGCTCTGGGCATCGGCTCTTTACACGATCACACCGAACTGGCAGCTTTTCTGGCTCGCCGATGCGCTGGACTCTGGCAAGAGCACGTTTCACTGGGAGTATGTGGGCAAGGCGTTTGCCTACATGCTGGGGTATGTGGGGGCGGCGCTGACGGTGGGGATAGTGCTATTTGAAGAACGTGAATTGAGCTGAGAGAAGACAAATGGAACGAAATACACAGAGGAATGGGCTGATCAATTTCCTGATGCTGCTGCTGGTGGGGGTGTCGGCGTTCGCGGTGTCGCGGTATAGCGATTCGCTGGCCGGGCAGGTGTGTTCGGTGTTTCTGGGCCTGGGCATCCTGGTGGCGGCGGTGAGCTGGTTCCAGATGCGCCTGGAACAGAGTGAGCGGCTCGAGAAGCTGGAATTGGACGAACTGGCCCGCGCTCACGGGTCTTCGGCGCTTTTTGAGGCCAAAGACGCGGAGGTGTTTCCGGCGCAGCGGGCGCGGGAGCAGTTCGAGCGGTTTTTCGTGCCGGTGTTCACGGTGGTGATTTGCCTGATACAGGCAGGCGGGGCGTGGCTGCTATGGCGCTGGCTGGCTCGGCCCGGCACGCAGGTGCCGCTAAAGCAGCCGATGGCGGGCTTGTTCCTGTTCTTTCTTTTTGCACTGTTATTGTTCCTGTTGGGGCGGTTTTCGGCGACGTTTGCGCGGCTGGAGCACCAGCGGTTGCTGCGGCCGAGCGCCAGTTATGTGTTGCTCAACGCGATCCTGTGCGGGTCGGTGGCGTGCGGCATCGTTGCGGTACAAGGAGGCGTTCCCCGAGCGGATTTTTATGTCGCGCTGGCGCTATGCGGGTTGCTGGCGATAACGGCGAGCGAGACACTGGTGGCGCTGGTGCTGGAGATTTACCGGCCGCGAGTGCCGGGCAAGATTGAGCGGCCGTTATACGAGAGCCGGTTGGTGGGGCTGCTGGGCCAACCGGAGGGCCTGATCACGACGGCTGCGCAAGCGATCGATTATCAGTTCGGCTTCAAGGTATCGGAAACGTGGTTCTATCGGTTTTTTGAGCGCGCGCTGTTCTGGCTAGTGCCGTTGCAGGTTTTGTTGCTGTTGCTCTCGACGAGTTTCGTCGTCATTGAACCGGGAGAGGAAGGGCTGCTGGAATTCCTTGGCCGGCCGGTGCCGGGGCGAACGCTGCTGGAGCCGGGAGCGCACCTCAAATGGCCGTGGCCGATCTCGAAGGTCTATCGTTACAGCACCGACCGCATTCAGACGTTCAACGTGGGAGCGCCGTCGGCGGAGGATGAAAAGAACCGGGCAGTGCTGTGGGCCGTAGCGCACGTTGCCAAAGAGGAGAATTTCCTGGTTGCGACGCACGAGTCCAGCTCGATGGAAACCAACCTGGATTCCAACCAGCATACGCCGCCGGTGAGCTTGCTGACGGTCAGCATCCCGGTGCAATACCAGATCACCGACCTGAAGAAATGGGCATACATCAACGAGGATGCCCCATCGCTGCTGCAGGATCTGGGGACGCGCGAAGTCGTCCGCTATCTGGCCTCCGCCGATGTGAACTACCTGATGGGGCGCGGCCGGCTGGAGGCCAGCCGCAAGCTGGTGGAGCTCATCCAGGCGGCGGTGGATGCCCGTCAACTCGGCGCCCGAATTATCACGGTGGGTCTGCAGGACCTGCACCCGCCGGTGAAAGTCGCCAAGGACTATGAAGCGGTGGTGGCCGCGCAACAGAAAAAGCAAGCCGCGATCCTCGAAGCCAGGTCCGACGAGATTCGCACCAACGCGCTGGCGGACGCCGATGCGACGACGACCATCAACACGGCGGAGGCCGAGCGCGTCAGACGTGTGGGAGGCGCGCTCTCGCAGGCGGGACTGTTCACCAACCGAATCCCGGCATTCGAAGCCGCGCCGGCGGTGTATGCCGAACGCGAGTATCTGCGCACGTTTGTGCGGGCGACGGCCAACGCGCGCAAGTACCTGCTTTTGACGACCAACACTCATGACGTCATCGTGTTTGACCTGCAACAGTCCGTGGCGGACAAATTGCTCAACCTCAACGTGCCGCCTCCCAAGGCGAAGTAACTTTTTTACATGAAACAGAATCCACTCACTCTTGCCATTGGCATTCTGCTGCTGCTGATCGTCGGCCTGATGCTGTTTGTGTTCCAGGTGCGCACCTCAGAAGCGGTGGTGATCACGACATTCGGCCGGCCGACGCGCGACATCAACGAGCCTGGGCCACATCTGAAACTGCCGTGGCCCATCGAGCGGGTCCATCGCCTGGACCAGCGCGTGCAGAATTTCGAAGACCGGCTTACTCAGGGACTGACTTCCGACAGTTTCAACCTATTGACCTCGGTGTATGTCGGTTGGAAGATTACTGATCCGAAGGTCTTCTTTCCGAAGTTCGCCGACAGTTCGGAGCCAATCGCCCGCGCCGAAGAGCGGCTGGAGGAAATGCTCAGCAACGCCAAGATGGCGGTCGAGGCCGGACATCCGCTGGCGGATTTCCTGGCCCCGCCAGGCAAAAACAACAAGTTTGAGCAGATCGAGCTGGAGATTATGAACCAAGTGCAGACGCAGGTGCGCAACAACCATTACGGCCTGGAACTAAAGTTCCTCGGGCTTAAGAAAATCCAATTACCGGAAGGGGTCACCACGGCGGTGTTCGAGCGCATGACCAAGGAACGCCAGGTGCTGGCCAGCCGGTCGGAATACGAAGGCCAGGCCGAAGCGCAGAAGATTCGCTCGGAAGCCGACCGCAAGGCGCAGGAAGTGCTCTCGGCGGCCGCCAGCCAGGCGACGGCGATTCGCGGCCAGGGCGAAGCCGAAGCGGCCAAGAGCCTCGCCGTATTTCAGCAGAACCCGGAATTGGCGGTATTCATTTTCGGGTTGAATGCGATGGAAGACTCGCTCAAGGACCGTTCGACGTTGATTTTCGATCAGCAAACGCCACCGTTTAATCTTTTCCACGGCATCTCCACCAACCTGTACCGCAGCGTCTCAACGAATCTGTTGACTGCGCCCACCCCGGCCACGACGACGGTCGCGCACCAGTAATATGGCTGACCAACCTCATACACACGAAGAACTGCCGCCGCCGGAGACGCATTTCGACGCTGGTTCGCAGGCGCTTTCGGAGGCGCTGCGCAGCAGTTTCAGCGTCGTCAAAGTGGTGATGCTGGCGTTGTTGCTGGTGTTTTTTGCGTCCGGCGTGTTCGTGGTGGGCCCGCAGGAGCAAGCGATGAAAATCCGCCTGGGCCGGCCGGTGGGCGAAGGTCAGAAGGCGCTGCTGGGGCCCGGGCTGTATTTCTCCTGGCCTTACCCCATCGATGAACACATCAAGGTTCCGATCACCTCGATTCAGACTATCCGCTCGGCCGTGGGTTGGTACGCGACGACGCCGGCCGCCGAGGCCGCCGGCACCGAAACGCCCGCGCCGCCCGGCTCGCCGCTCAATCCCCTGATTGATGGCTCGGTCTTGACCGCTGACGACAATATCATTCACAGCCGGGTCATTCTGACTTATCACATATCCGACCCGATCAGCTACATTTTCAACTTTGTTAATGCTTCCAACGCGGTGCAAAACGACCTGGACAACGCGCTGCTCGAAGCCGCGGGACAGTTTGGGGTGGACGATATTTTGCGGCGTAGAGTAGTTGATTATAAGGACGCCATTAAACAGCGAGTAAGTCAATTGGTGACCGAGCAGCACCTGGGGATCGAAGTCGAGGAATGCCAGGTCGAGAGCCGTCCCCCTCGCCAGGTGCAAGACGCGTTTGATAATGTGCTCAAAGCCGAGGAAAACCGCAGCAAGGTCCTCAATGACGCGCGCAGCTACGAGAACCAGGTCCTGAGCCGCTCGAGCGCCGACGCCGATTCGCTCATCAACTCCGCCCAGTCAGACCGTGTGCGGCTGGTTAATGACGTCAGCAGCCAGGCCAAGCGCTTTAATGAGGTGCTGCCGAAATTCGAGCAAAACCCGGCGCTGTTTGCCCAGCAACGATTGTACGAAACCATGGCGCGCGTCCTTACTAACGCCCAGGAAAAAATCTACCTGACCCAGGGCGGCAAGGAAAAGGAACTGCGGCTGTTGCTCAACCGCGAGCCGCCGAAGAAACCGGAAGCGCCTGGGGGCGCCAACCCATCGCCGGCCCCGTGACCGGCGCCTATAATGAAGCTGAATTAACGTATGCAAGTCACGTCTTTGTTAAGCCGCCACGAAGCGCACGACCACGATGATGGCTGCGGGTGTGGCCACGACCACGAACACGCGCCCGTCCGGCTCTGGCAGACGCTCGTTGGGGTGGTATTTGTCCTCAACGCGTTTATTGTCGATTGGGCCTTCGACCACGGCCAGAACGTCGCCAGCGCCAGCGCCTTCCTGGGTGCCATTATCCTCGGCTACCCGATTGTGTGGACGGCAATGAAGGATATTTACCGCGGCATTCTCAGCATCAACGAATTGGTGGCCATCGCAGTGCTGGCGGCCTTTGCTTCGACCGATTACAAGACCGCCGGCGTGGTTGCGTTTTTCATGTTGATGGGCGAAATCATCGAGACCCGCACCGCCGAAGGCGCGCGCGCTTCCATCGAATCCCTGATCAAGTTGACCCCCACCAAAGCCCGCCGCCTGACGAAGACCGGCGAAGAAGAAGTTGCGGCGAGCGAACTGGCGGTCGGGGATGTCATCCGCATCCGTCCGGGGGATAATGTCGCAGCCGACGGCGTGATCCTTTCCGGCCAGGGCTCGTTTAACCAGGCGACGATCACGGGTGAATCGCTGCCGGCAGATAAGAAGCCCGGCGACGAAGTTTTTGCCGGCACGCAAAACCTGACCGGCGTGCTGGAAATCAAAGTCAGCCGCGCCGGCCAGGACACTACCTTGGGCCGCGTGCGCGAGCTGATCCTCGCGGCGGAGAAGACCAAGCTGCCGATCATGAAGATCGTGGACCAGTACATGGGCTTTTACACGCCGTTGGTGCTGGTGATCGCGGCGCTGGTTTGGGCGTTTACCCGCAACCTGAACAATGTCATTTCGGTGATTATTTTCAGTTGCCCGTGCGCGTTCATCCTGGCGACGCCCACGGCGATGGTCGCCGCGCTGTCGGCCGCCGCGCGTCTGGGCATTCTGATCAAGAACGTCGCCGATATCGAATTGGCGGCAAAAATCAACGCGTTCGTCTTCGACAAAACGGGCACGCTGACCACCGGCGAATTGGCTGTCAGCCGCCTGGCACCCCTCGGTGATACCAAACCCGCCGAATTGCTTCGTCTTGCGGCCTCGGCCGAGAAATACAGCAATCATCCGACGGCCAAGGCGCTGGCGCTGCTGGCCGCAGATGCCGGCGTGCCGCTGGTCGAGCCGAAGGATTTCGCCGAAACCGCCGGACGCGGCATCAAAGCGCAGGTAAATGGGGATGCGGTGCTGGTGGGCCGCGCGCAATGGTTGCGCGACAACGGCGTGAAAGAGGATTTTCTGCATTCGGTGGACTTGAACGAGACGGAAGGCTGGAGCCTGATTTTTGTGGCACGCGGCAGCCGTTGCATTGGTTGGGTGGGCCTGCAAGACCAGACGAGGGCCGAAGCGCGCGAGTCGCTGACCGAACTGAAGGAGAACGGCGTCCGGCGCATCGCGATGATTTCGGGTGACCGGCAGGCGGTGGCGACACGGGTGGCCAAAGAGATTGGCTGCGAGGAATCCAAAGGCGAATGCCTGCCGCAGAACAAGGTCGAATTTGTCCGGGGCGTTAAGAGCAAAGGCTACCAGGTGGCAGTAGTCGGTGATGGGGTGAATGACGCGCCGGCGCTGGCAGCGGGGGACATCGGCATCGCGATGGGCGCCGCCGGCAGCGAGGTCGCCATCCACAGCGCGACCATCGCGCTGATGAATAACGACCTGCGACGCCTGCCGTTCCTGGTGAAGCTCTCACGCAGCACGCGCAGTGTCATTAACCAGAATTTCCTGTTTGGGCTGCTGTTCATCATCGGCGGCATGACGCTGGCCGCGCTGGGCAAGGTGCCGCCGGTGCTGGCCGCGGCGATGCATACCGGCGGCTCGCTTATCGTGGTGTTCAACAGCGCTCGCCTGGTGCGCAAAGGCGAAGAACTCGAGCATTATCAACCGGTTCCGGTTGCGCCCAAACCCTCCCGCCCGGCGCCGCCCACCCCGGCGTCCAGACCGGAACTGGAACCCAAGGTGGCCTGAGGGTAAAGTGCATTATGAGCGCTGCTGAAATTCTTGATCAGATCGAAAAACTCTCCTCAGAAGAGCAGAAACGGGTGTTTACTGCCTTAGCCGAAAAGATCATCCGAACCTCGAGCCCGGATGCGAAGAAGTGGCTTGGGAAGAAACTCTCCTTCGAGGAAGCCTGCGACGTTGTGTTCCGTGAAAATAAGGAGCTGCTGAGCCTTCTGGCCAAGTGAGCGAGCCAATATTCCTGACTCTTGATGAAGTTTTGGACATTCACGCGCGAAGCCTTGCCGAGCATGGAGGCATGGCCGGCATGCGTGAGCCTGGGCTGGTTGACTCGGCCCTGGCCTCAGCCCAGAACTGCTTTCTCGCTATGATCGCATTGGCTGAAAAGAGCATGACCAAACAGGATTTAGCGATTCTCTTCCGCAAGGCCGCACAACCCAGCAGCTAACCACATGCCCGCAACCCTCACCTCACTTACTGCGCCGACCGATGCCACGCCGGTGCCCACCGGCGAGACGGTGGTTTCCGTTCGCGGCCTGACGAAGGTCTTCAAAGATTTCTGGAACCGCCCCAAAGCTCGCGCGGTGGACAATGTGGATTTCGATGTGCGCAAAGGCGAAGTGTTCGGATTACTAGGGCCGAACGGCTCCGGCAAATCCACGACGGTGAAACTCCTGCTGGGCCTGCTGCATCCGACCAAAGGCCATCTGGAGGTGTTTGGCCATTCGCCTCGGCATGTGGCCACCAAAGCGCGCATCGGTTATCTGCCCGAGGAATCCTATCTTTATCGATATCTCAACTCGCGGGAGACGCTCGAGTTCTTCGGCAACCTCTTCGAGTTGCCGAGGAAGGACCGTCATCAGCGCAGCGAGCAGTTACTCGAGATGGTTGGCTTGAGCCAGGCGCATTTGCGCGCGGTGGGCGAGTTTTCCAAAGGCATGCAACGCCGCATTGGCCTGGCCCAGGCGCTCATTAATGATCCGGACCTGGTGATTCTCGACGAACCCACCTCGGGCCTGGACCCCATCGGCTGCCGCGAAGTCAAGGACCTCATTCTCGCTTTAGCACGCCGGGGAAAGACCGTCATCCTCAGCAGCCATTTGCTGTCAGACGTCGAGGATGTCTGCGACCGCGTCGTGATCTATTACGGCGGCAAAATCCAGGCGATGGGCACCCTGCGCGAATTGCTCGCCACGCCCGACACGATCCGCATCACCACACCCAATCTGTCCCGTCCAACCCTCGAACGGGTCCTGGAAGTCATTCGGAAGGACGTCGCCGAGGATAGAGTGCGCATCGATACTCCCACGCAGAACCTCGAAAGCTATTTCCTGCAAGTGGTCCATAATGCGCGACGCGCCGCCGCCGAAACCTCCGGCGCGATGTCCGGCGCGCGGGTCGCCGCTTACTTGCGCGGCAATGCCGAAGAGAAACCCGTCGGCGATAAGCTTCTGGAACGCCTCACCGCGCCTGCACCGGCCTCCACTCCCGCGCCTGCGTCCGCCGCGCCCGAGCCGTCGGTCGATGAACAAAGGCTGGCGGCGCTGGCCAAACCGGCCGCCGAAGCGGAAACCCCGGCGCCCAAACCTGCCCCCACCGCTGAGCAAACGGCGGAATTGGAGAAGGCGAACGAAAAGCTCGCTGGGCTGATGAGCAAACCGAAATAATCCACCGGCGACGCGCGCGTTTCTATGCAGCAAATCTTTGCGATGGCGTGGCTGACCTGGAAAGCGGCGTTTCGGTTCCGGCTGTTCCTGGTCATCGCCGGCTTGCTGCTACTCTCGGTGATCGGCCTGCCGTTGCTGGTTAAGGACGATGGCACCGCGCGCGGGTTCACGCAAATTCTGCTCACCTACACCCTGGGGATCATCAGCACGTTGCTGGGGATCTCGACGCTTTGGCTGGCCTGCGGCACTTTGGCCCGCGACATCGAGGAGTGTCAAATTCAGGTCGTCGCCACGAAACCAATTGCGCGCTGGCAAATCTGGCTCGGTAAATGGCTCGGCATCGTTTCGCTCAACGCGCTGCTGCTGGCGATTTCCGGCGGTGCGGTCTATGGCATGCTGCAATGGCGCGCCGACCGCCTTCCGCTGGCCGAGCAAAAGGTTCTGCGCAATGAAGTGCTGGTTGCCCGCGCCTCGGTCAAGCCGCCGGATCATCATGCCGAAATTGAGCAGCAAACCGATGAACTGCTCAAAGAGCGCCTGGAAAAAGTTCCCCTGGACCGCGACAGCATCGCCCAGGTGCGCCAGCAAATCCGCGAACAGATCAAGGCCAGCAAACAAATCGTCCCGCCCGGCTACTCGCGCGAGTGGACCCTGGACCTGGGTATGGCGCGCTTTTCACTCCACGATCAACCCCTGTTCCTGCGGATCAAGTTTAATGCCGCGCAAAAACCCGCGTCCGGGACCATCGACGGGTTTTGGCAAGTCGGCCTGCCGGAGGGCAACACGCGCCCCTGGTTCAGCGGTCCGCTCAGTTTGGCGCCGGATTCCTTTCACGAGTTCCGCATCCCGCCCAACCTTTTTGACAGCCAGGGCAAGCTCACCGTCAGTTTCCTCAACGTGCCGGAAAATCCCACGGTGCTGTTCCCGCTCGAAGACGGCATTGAGGTGCTCTACCGCGAGGGCGGTTTTGGCCTTAACTACATCCGCGGCCTGGGAATCATCCTGTGCTGGATGGCATTGTTGGCTGCTCTCGGCCTGGCAGCAGCCAGTTTCCTCTCTTTTCCGGTGGCGGCCTTCTTCTCGCTCGGGTTGCTGACGCTGGTGCTGGCCAGCGGAACAATGGCCAATGCCGTCAGTGAGGGCACGATTGCCAATTGGAACGCCGAGAAAGGCACCAAAGGCTGGTCCCCCGCCGATATCGTCGTCATTCCCACCTTCAAAGCGATTCTACGCGTCATTAGCCTGGCCAAGGACTTCTCACCAGTCGATTCCCTCAGCAGCGGTCGGAGCATCACCTGGACGGAGTTAGGGCTGGCGTTCGCGCAAATCGTGCTGCTGCTCAGCGGCGGCCTGGCGGTCTTCGGCATGGTTGTGCTGACCCGCCGCGAATTGGCCACCGCCCAAGGCACCCAATGAGCCCGCGGCTTAAAAAGGTCCTCCTGCTGCTTTTGGCCGCAGCGCTGCTCGCCGGCGTATCGCGAGTGCAGCGCTCGCTCAACCAGGACCGGGACAATCTCGGTTTGACCCGGGTCGAGCCGCTCGAAAATGCGCCGCCCGTGCTGGCCTTCACCACCGTGGCCCTCGGCGGGTTCCGCGGGTTGATCTCAAACGTGCTCTGGATTCGGGCCAGCGACCTGCAGGACGAGGACAAATACTTCGAGATGGCGCAACTGGCCGATTGGATTACCAAGCTGGAGCCGCATTATGTGCAGGTCTGGCTCGAACAGGCCTGGAACATGGCCTATAACATCTCGGTTAAGTTTACGGATTTCTCCGACCGTTGGCGCTGGGTCAACCGTGGCATCGAGCTGTTGCGCGACGATGGGTTGCGGTATAACCCGAACGAGACCCTCATTTACCGCGAGCTGGCGTGGTTTTTCCAGCACAAGCTCGGGCAGCCGCTTGATGACGCCAACATTTATTACAAGCAGCAGTGGGCCAATCAAATGGCCGAAGTCTTCGGCAAGAAAAAACCGAATCTGGATGAACTGATTCATCCCCAAACAGAGGACCAGCGCGCCCGCCGGCGCCTGCTCATCGAGCGCTATAAAATGGACCCCGAGTTCATGAAATACGTGGACCAGGAGTACGGCCCGTTGGAATGGCGGTTGCCCGAAGCGCACGCGATTTATTGGGCGGCGCTCGGCTTGAAAAAGGCCCAGGAAAATCCGACCAAAATCAAACAAGACGATCTGATCACCCTGCACCGCGTCATTTATCAGTCCATGCAGATGAGTTTCCACCGCGGCCGGATGATAGCGAATCCCTTTACCAAAAGTTTCGAGATGGCGCCGAATCTGGACATCGTAGCCAAGGTGAATGCTGCTTACGTGCAGGCGGTCAAGGAGGACCCGAAAGACCGCGACAACATCCAACGCGCCCACAAGAATTTCCTCCGCGACGCCGTCTATTTCCTTTATGTGTATCACCGGCTCGAAGATGCGAAGTATTGGTTCGATTATCTCGGGCGGCAATTCCCCCATGAAGCCTTGAGCGGGTATGATACCAATTCGCTTCCGGGCCATATACGGCTGGACGATTACGCGATGTCCCGCATCCAGGAAGACACTGGCGAGGCGATGGACCCCAAACGCGTCGAGGCGATCATTGAGGGTCTGCTGGTTAATTCGTACACCAGCATGCTTATTGGCGAAGATGGCCGCGCGGCCGGCTATGCATTGCTGGCGCAGAAACTCCGCGAAACCTACGAGAGCAAAACCGCGTTTCGTAAGGAAGCTATTCCGATTCCGACCCTGGAGGAAGCCAAGCGAGACATCGTCAACCGCATGCTCGACCCTGAACGCGGCCTGCCCTTCGAGCAGCGGGCCGTGCTGCGCACCCGGCTCGGCCTTGGCCCCGAGCCGGCCACCCCGGCCGGCAGCACCAATGCGGTTCCGGCGGAGCCGGGGACCAATGCAGTTCCCGAGCGGGCCCCAGCCGGTCAGTGATTCTCGATTTTCGGTTCAATCACGCCACATGAACCACAAAGAGCAGTGGCTTCTCCTCAGGCCTCTGCGCTCTCTGCCCCTCTGCGTTTTGGGTTTACTCTGCGGTTTGTGTTCTTTGCGGCCGCTCTTATAATCCCCTCGCAAAAATGAAATGAAAGTACTCGGTGTCCATGTCGGCCATGACAGCTCCGCCGCGCTGGTGATCGACGGCCGCATCGTCGCCGATGTCGCCGAGGAGCGATTCACCCGCACCAAGCATTATTGCGGCCTGCCGCTCCACGCAGTGGATTATTGCCTCACGTCACAGGGGCTCACCATTGCAGATATCGACGCCGTCGCGGTTCCTGCCCAGGACAGCGTGCCCGACCTCAACTTCCTGTTCGGGCTTACCGGCACTAAACAGGAGCGCCCCGGCCGCCAGCGCCGCACGCTCGATTTCGCCCGCGAACTGCTCAAGCGCCCCGCCGTCAAACCGCCCCTTTACATCAAAAGCTTTCCTCTGGCCAGCCGCGCCGAGATCGTCCATGTGCAGCATCATCTGGCGCACGCCGCCTCCGCTTACTACACCAACCCTGTACCGGGCAAGCAGTTGGTGGTCACGCTCGACGGCATCGGCGATGGCGTCTCGGCGGCGGTGTGGCGTGGTCAGAACGGCAAGCTCGAGTTGCTCGAGAGTTTCCCGGCTTCGGCGTCACTCGGCTGGTTCTATAGCAACGTCACCGAGGCCCTCGGCTGGTGGCATGGCGACGGCGAAGGCAAAACCATGGGCCTGGCGCCGTATGGCGATTACAGCAAGGTCCGGGGAGTCCTCGATAAGTTCCATCCGCGATTCGGTCAGGGCCGGCTGGTCACGCCTCACAATTTCGGGCGCGCTTATTATTGGAATGAAGCCGGCGCACTCCAGTGGCATTTCGACGAGGCCGGCGCGATCCGCGACCTCATCGCCAGGCACGGCCGCGAAGCCATCGCCGCGGAAGCCCAACGCGTTCTCGAAGAGCAAGTCCAGGAACTGATCTATCCCTGGCTCGACAAAGAAGCCACGCGCAATCTGTCCTGCGCTGGCGGCGTGTTCCTCAATGTGAAGCTCAACCAGCGACTGTGGGAATCCGGCCGCATCGACCAACACCACATCTATCCCAACGCCGGCGATTCGGGCCTGGCGGTTGGCGCCGCCCTCTACGCGTATTACCAGGCCAATGCCGGCGCGTCCGCTCACGCCATCGAACACCTGTACTGGGGACCGGGTTACTCCGACAAAGAAATCGCGGAGGCGTTAAAGCTGCGCCGCCTCGAGTACCGCCGCATCGAGGACATCGAATCCTACGCCGCCGAAAAGCTCGCCGAAGGCCGGATCGTCGCTTGGTTCCAGGGGCGGATGGAGAGCGGGCCGCGAGCGCTGGGCAATCGCTCGATTCTAATGAGCGCCAACCGCCCGGAAAACAAGGATGTCATTAATGCGCGGGTGAAATTCCGTGAGGCCTTTCGCCCCTTTTGTCCCTCGCTCGTATGGGAGCACCGCGCCGATTACCTGGTGAAACCTCGCGACGAGTTTTTCATGGTCACCTCGTTCACCTGCCCGGAACCCAAACGGGGCAAGGTGCCCGCGGTCGTGCATGCCGACGCGACGCTCCGGCCGCAAACGGTCAAGCGCGATTTCAACCCGCGGTTTTGGAATTTATTAAACGAATTTGGGCGGCGCACCGGCGAGCCGCTGCTGCTGAATACCTCCTTTAACATCATGGGTGAACCGATCGTCATGCACCCGCGCGAAGCGATCCGTTGCTTCTATGACAACGGGTTGGATTGTCTGGCACTGGGAAACTTCGTCCTGGAAAAGAAATAGGAAAGAAACGACCGAGTGAGTCCATCAGTGGTGGCGCGCACCCAAACAACTTTCTCCTGTCCACTCCCGGTCCGGCCTTTTACTCTCCTAGAATGGTTCTGTCGGCATT
Source organism: Verrucomicrobiia bacterium (assembly GCA_035934555.1). GTDB lineage: Bacteria > Verrucomicrobiota > Verrucomicrobiia > Limisphaerales > UBA8199 > DASYXT01. The sequence continues at coordinate 28,226 of DASYXT010000115.1, forward strand.
TCGCTCGGCCCGCGCGTGGCTCGCTCAGCTCTCCCCGGGCTGGATCCTCGCGGCGTGTATGCTGTTGCTGCCACTCCAGGTTAGCAACCAGAGCCTCTGGATTGATGAGGGAGACACCGCCCTCTACGCCGTTCAGCCAAATTTCGGCGCCTGGCTGACACATCTCAAGACGGACAAAGCCGCCGATTGTCAGATGCCATTGGGGATGTTTGTTTCCTGGGCGGCTGGCATGGCGTTGGGGACGGCGGAATGGCAACTGCGCCTCGTGAATCTGTTATGGTCGGGGGGAACGTTGCTGGTGCTGTTCCAGGTGGGGCGGGCACTGAGGTGCAAGTGGCTGCCGGCGGTGATGGTTCTGCAGCCGTATTTTTGGTTCTACAATAATGAAGCGCGCCCGTTCGCCCTCGAGGTGTTCTGTGGGAGTCTCTTGCTGCTGGGGTTTGTTGGGCAGAGGGCAGAGATCAGAAACCAGAGGTCAGATTTTCGCTTTTCGATTGCGCCATTGGCTGCCGGGGCCGTCTTGCTGGGGTACACGACCCTGCTGGCGCCGTTCACCTATTTGGCCGTCATCGTCGGAGGCGGGTTGGACCTTTGGTTGTCGCCTGGCGGGCAAACCTACGGCAGCCAGCACGCCAAAGGCGTTACGCGCAAACGCACTCTATTGTGGCTGGGAATAGCGACGCTGTTGTTGCTCCCGATTGGCGCCTACTACGTTTACACGCTCGTGCACGGACGCGGTCTGCCCACCCTTTGGCGAAACGATTGGAAGAATTTCCTTTATTTGGGTTACGAGCTGACCGGGCTTGCGGGATTGGGGCCGTCCTTGTTGGAGATGCGGGAAGCGGCCCAGGCCAGGCTCTTGGGGCAAGTAGTCCGGGGCCATCCGTGGGAGATCGCGGCCGTTGCGCTGGCGGCGGTTTGTTGGGTGGCGCTGCTAGTCGCGGGTGTTCATCGGCTGGTGGGCCGGCGTGAATGGCATTGGGTCGCCTGTTTGCTGACTGTGCCGCTGGTGGGCGGTGTCGCGCTGACTACCGCCGGGCTGGTGATGAAGAAAATGTTCTGGGCGCGGCATTGGGCGCCGCTGTTCCCGTTTTATGAGGCGGGTTTGGCGCTCGCACTCCAGGCGCTCTGGCGAAGCCAACTCAGCAACCTCCGGGAAGGGGACGGCTCGTCCCCAGTCAGCCCCTTCCCCGTTGGCGCGACCGGGGCCGAGCCGTCCCTGCCCCTATCAGGGCCCTCTTCGCGCTTTTGGCCGATAGTGTGCTCGGTGTGGTTGGGGCTGCTGCTGGTGAGTGCCTTGAGCTTTCGCTTCGCCGACCGGCATCACAAAGATGATTATCGGGGCGCAGCCGCACTGGCTCGCCAGAGTCTAGCCGCAGGTTGCCGGGTCTGGTGGGCGGCCAGTTGGCATTGCGCGGTGTATTACAGGGTGCCAGTGGGCGCGGTGGAGGAGAACCGGACGGCGCTGTCGCCTGAGTGTTACCCGGTGGAGCCGGCAAAAGCGCTGCCGGACCGCGTGCCCGTGATCTTGCTGTCGCGCCCGAGCATTTACGATCCCGCCGGTCTGCTGCGTTCGTATGCGCAGAGCAACCACATGGCCTGCGAGGAAAACCTGTGCCGGTCCTTCCGGGTATATGGAAGAGACCCAATGAAGTGAGGAACAGAGAAAGGCTCTAAAGCTCAGGGCTGGAGCACGAGCAGATTGGTTTCGGTTGTGCTGACGAGCGTGGCGGAGTCGCGCGTGACAGCCGTCAACCGGTACGTCCCGAGATGTTCCCCAACGAACAACGCGTGGCCATCGATGACCGCCGACGGACGAGCCGGATTGTAAATAATTCCTTGCAGCCGCGGCGGCACAGGTTTGGGCGGCGGTTGCGGCGCAGCGACGATGGCATTCGTATCTGCCGGGGCCGGTGCGGCAGGCACCAAAGCGGTTGCTGCGACGGCATCAGGCCGCGCCAACGGCGCGCTCGGAGCAGGGGACGTTTTTTGCGCGGGTGCTCGAACCGGCACGGCTAATTCGACTTCCGTGGCCTGTGCCGGCGGAGGCGGGGCAGTTTGGGACCGGGCGATAATTTCGCGTTGGGATGTGCGCCAAAACATGAACAGCAGCAAGAGCGCGACTCCTGCCAGGGCAATCGGCAGCGCCAGGCCAAGTTTCGAGCGGGCAGGCGCGGCCGCGTCAGTTGGGCGCAGCGGCGGGCCCGGTGGCGGTGTGGCAGACGGCGTTGGGGTTTCGGCCCGTCTTAAGGCATCGTTGATTAAGCTCATGTGTCGATATAGCCCTCGAGTTCGCGAATAGCGCGGTTCACCAGCCGGTAATCAATGCACCCACGCTGCTCGACAAATCCGGCGAACAGCGCCTTGTCGCAGAGCGCGTTGACCAACCGGGGAATGCCCTGGCTGTAGTGATACACGCGCCATAAAGCAGGGCGCGTGAACGCGGGTTTGCCGTTGCCGCCGCATAAATGCAGCCGGTGCTGAACGTATTCGTTCACCTCGGGCCGGCTCAACGGCAGCAAATGGTAGCGCACGGTGATGCGCTGGCGCAGTTGCTTCAGGCGCGGGTTGTTGAGCCGCTCGCGCAATTCCGGCTGGCCCAGCAGCACGATCTGCAACAACTTGCGGTTGGTCGTTTCCAGGTTCGACAACAACCGCACTTGCTCCAAAAGTTCGTCAGTCAGATCCTGCGCTTCATCGATGATCAGCACCGTTTCCTTGCCGGCCTCGACTTGCTGCAACAGGAACTGGTTGATGACCGCGACGGTGTCCAGGCGGTCCAAGCCCAGCACCGGCAGTCCGAATTCCTGGGCGATGGCCTTCATCATTTCGTCCGGGCTCATCACCGGGTTCAGGATCAGCGCGGTGGCGAAGCGGGCATCGAGTTGGTCGAGCATCGCGCGGCAGAGAGTGGTCTTGCCCGCGCCGACTTCGCCGGTGAGCTGAACGAAGCCTTTGCGCTCGCGAATGCCGTAAAGCAAGTGGTTGTAGGCCTCGCGGTGCTTGGCGCTGTAAAACAGGAACCGTGGATTCGGCGTGATGTCGAAAGGCGGCTCGCTCAACCCGTAGTATTCGAGGTACACGCCCCGCTGAGAGCACAAAAAGTGCCGTCGCCGGGACGGCGCGCGAGCTGAACAAATCCGCGGTAGGTTGTCTTAAACCGGGACAGTTGCCGCTGGTTTTCCTTAAAACCGCCGCGGCTAAGCGCTGCGCTCGGCGAGCCATTGGCAGGCCTGCGGCCAGATGTCCTTTTGAGCGCGGCCGCCGATGGCCAAGCCGATATGGCCGCTGCCTTCCAGGCAGAGCGTTTTGCGGTCGCGCGACCCGACCAGATCGTTGAACGGAGTACTTTGGGAGCAGGGCACCAGGTCGTCTTTGCCGGCCATGATATTCAGCACCGGACAAGTGATGCTGCGCAAATTGACAAGGCGCTTGCCGACCGGCATCCGGTTTTGCGTTAGCAGATTCTGTTGATACAAATACTTCACGAACTGCCGATAAACTTCACCCGGCACCGGGATATTGTCCTGCAGCCAGGTTTCGGTGGTGAGGAAATCCTCGATAAATTTTTCCTCGTGCATGTGCTCGTAAAAGGCGAGGGGCTTTTCGAGAAAATTGCCAACCGGGCGCAGCATGAGGAAGCTGGCCTGGAGAAATTCCGGCGGGCAATTGCCGTAGGCATCGACGAGCCGGTCCACATCGAAATTCTCCGGCCGGGTCCACAAGTTGAGCAGGCTGTCATTAGCGGCGAAGTCAATCGGTGCGGCGAGCAGGATGAGGTTGCGGACGCACTTGGGATGCAGCGCTGTGAACATCGCGCTCATGGTGCCGCCCATGCAATACCCCAGCACGTTCACCTGCTCAACCCCGGTCCGCTCGCGCAGGTAGTCCAGCACGTTGACCATGTAGCCGTTGATGTAATCTTCCAGCGTGAGGTGACGGTCGGCGGTGGTGGGAATCCCCCAATCGACGAGGTACGTATCGAAGCCGCGTTCGACGAAGTTTGCGACGACGCTCCGGCCTTTCTTCAGATCGAGGATATAGGGCCGGTTGACGAGCGCATAAATGAAGACCAGCGGGGTTTTGTGCCGGGGCTTGGCCGGGCCGACATAATGCCGCAGCTTCAAGCGGTCTTCTTCATAGACAATTTCGGCCGGAGATACGCCTTTGCGGACTTGCTGAGCACGTTGCCAAAGCCCGGGCAGGTTCTTCATCCTGCCAATATTAGCACTGGCCTCGTCCAGCAGCGCTTGTTGCCATTGAACCCACGGGTTCGCGAGAGTGGAAGATTCGTTCATAGGCGTTGAGTTTTGGTGGCGGTCGGCCGGGTCGGGCGATTGCCCGCGCGGGTTCGGCCCGCTGTCCTGGTGCCGCCGTTGCGGTTGGCTTTGCTGCTCAATTCCCGGACCTCGACCGCCAAATCATCCAGGCGGTCCAACACCCGCTTTTCCATGTGCCGGATGGTGAGCATGAGAGTGTCGATGTCCTGGCGCGAAGGAGCCTGGAGGTCGGAACGCGCCTTGGCCAGGAAATCGTTGGTCAGTTTGCGAAACGTGATCGCGCTGTCCATCCATTGCTTCATGCTCTCGATGAACTGCGGCGAGCGCATGAATTCCTCCCACGATTGCCCCAGGGCTGCAAAGATGCCGCTGCGGATTTGGCGCAGGATGTCCGGTGGGGCGGAGTTGGGGGAAAAAGTGAAGGCGGCTTGAACGATCTTGGAGGCAGTCTCGCTCCACATTTTCTGGAACGCCGCCGCCTGTTCGGCGGTCTTTTCAAAGTTCTGGTCCATAGATTTAACGAGTTTCCGGTTCGTGCCGAGGCGCGATGACTACCACTGGTCGGCGCAACCGCCCTCCGCGCCGGGAGGGTGCCGCGCCTACGTGCTCTAAGCCGCGCCAATGCGCTCAGCCGCGGCTAGTTCAACACCTTTCTACAGCCATCGCGACGCCCATGCCGCCGCCAATACACAACGAATCGATCCCAATGCGCCCGCCGCGCTGTTGAAGCGCGAACAGCAAAGTGGCCAGGGTCCGGGCGCCGCTGGCGCCTATCGGATGGCCCAACGCCACCGCCCCACCATGCACGTTGACCTTCGCGTGAGGGATTTCTAACTGCTTCATCGCGGTCATCGGCACGACCGCGAAGGCTTCATTGATTTCGAAGAGGTCCACATCCTCAACTCGCAGCGAGAGCTGGCCCAGGAGCCTCTCAATCGCTCCAATTGGGGCAATGGTGAACCACTCGGGTTCGCCAGCGAAGGTGGCGTAACCGAGAATGCGCGCCTGCGGCTTAACGCCCAGTTCCTCGGCTTTGCGGCTGGAAACAACAACAACCGCCGCCGCGCCATCATTGATGCTGGAGGCATTGCCTGCGGTTACCGTTCCCTTTTCACCAAAAGCCGGACGCAACTTGCGCAATTTCTCTTCGTTGAACTTCTTCGGGTTCTCGTCCTCGGTGATGTTGACGATTTCTTTGCCGGCTTTGACCTGGATGGGCACGAGTTCGTCCTTGAAGGCGCCTTTGGCGCTGGCCTCGAGGGCGCGTTGGAAGCTGGCGATGGCAAATTCGTCCTGTTGCTGGCGCGAAAAGCCGTACTTTTCGGCGCAGCGATCACCGCAGATGCCCATGTGTACGTTATTGTACACATCCCACAGCCCATCGCGGATCATGGAATCGATGAGTTCGCCATTGCCCATGCGGTAACCCGAACGGGCTTTCTCGAGCAAGTAAGGCGCGCGGGACATGCTTTCGGTGCCGCCGGCGACGATGAGCGAGGCATCGCCGCATTTAATGGCCTGGGCCGCCAGCATCACGGCTTTGAGGCCTGAACCGCAAACCTTGTTAACCGACGTGCCGGGCACCGCGGGCCCAAACCCGGCGCCGATCGCCACCTGCCGGGCGACATTCTGCCCAAGTCCGGCGCTGACGACATTGCCAAAAATGACCTCATCGATCTGGTCGGGGGAGATGCCCGCTCGCGCAGCGGCGGCTTTCGCCACCGTGCTGCCGAGCACCGGCGCCGGCACACTTTCCAGCGAACCGCAGAACGTGCCAATCGGGCTGCGGACCGCTCCGGCTAGATACACTCCTTCTTTCATAGGTTTAATTATATACCAATGCGGTTAGGCGCTCGCGGCGGCGTGATGTTCGGAGGCCAGTCCGCTTTTGCGCACAAAATCCAGCCAGGAATCAATCGCCTTGGTGCTAATATGGGTGACGGCCTCGACGTTGCCCTGCACGGCTTTCATGCCCGAGGTCCAGACATCCACCCAGCGCGCCTGGGATTCGGCCAGCCCCGGTGTCTGGGCGGCTTCAAGCGCCAGCTTCATCAAATCGGCGCTGGCTTTGCTGTTCTTTTGCATCAAGTCCAACGCGTCCTCGAACCGGCGCTGTGCCAGCGGCATGACCCGGCTGGCAAATTGTGTCATGCTGCTGATTTGGGTTTGCCAATCGCCTGTGGTCCCGGCCTGCCCCAGCATCCGGCTCCACCATTGGCCGGCTTCCTCTTGCATGCGTTGGCCCGTGCGCACCGCGTGCTCATAATTCTTTCGCGCCGTTTCCGCCATTTCGTTCAGCGGCGCCGTGCCGGTGGTGGACTCCTTTTTGGGTTTGGATTTTTCTGCCATACAGTTGCCTTTCTCGAAAGCGCGCCCGGTATTGCCATGAATTGGAAATCCTGAGCGGCAAATTTCCCGTCCTGTCAACCAGCCCACATTATCAGTTTGCCTGAATAACCAATATGGGGTAATAACCCTAGGTTGAACGGCACGCGACTTGAAGACGTAGAGCGGGGAGGGTAGTGCGGGGAGCGGGCGCCGCCCTACGCTCCCGGGCTTCTTGGTCCCAGGTTGAATTCCGCCGGGCCGTCCGCTATCGTGATGGCCGCCACCCGGGGCATGACCGTTGCGCGGAAATCCCCGGTGGCTTCAAACCAGTGAATTTATGACGTTGACTGAGAAAATTCTTGCGCGCGCTGCCGGAAAGGCGCGGGTGCAGGCCGGTGATAACGTGTGGGTCAGCGCGGACGTGCTGATGACGCATGACGTGTGCGGGCCGGGCACCATTGGCGTGTTCAAGCGGGAATTCGGCCCACAAGCCAAAGTGTGGGACCGCAACCGGGTGGTGATCATCCCCGATCACTACATTTTCACAGCAGATTCGCGCTCGAACCGGAATGTTGATATTCTGCGGGACTTCGTCAAGGAACAGGGAATTGCGTATTTTTATGACGTGATCGACGACCGAAACGGGCACTGGGTGTTTGATCCGTCCCAGGGGCCGCTGCGGCGCCAATACGGTTCTGGCTACGCCGGGGTGTGCCACACGGCGCTGCCGCAGAAAGGCCACACGCGCCCGGGGGAAATCCTCTTTGGCACCGATTCGCACACATGCATGGCGGGAGCGTTCAACGAATTTGCCACCGGCATCGGCAATACCGACGCGGGGTTTGTGATGGGCACGGGCAAACTGCTGCTCAAAGTTCCTGAGACGATGCATTTCCGCCTCGAAGGGAAGTTGCAGCCGGGTGTGATGGCTAAAGACATCATTCTGCACTGCATCGGGGAAATCGGCTTCGACGGGGCGACCTATAGGGCAATGCAATTCGACGGCGCAGGTGTCGCCAGCCTTAGCATGGACGACCGGATGACAATCGCCAACATGGCCATTGAGGCCGGCGGCAAGAACGGCATTTTCGAGTTCGACGCCCAGACCCAGGCGGCGGTCGATTACCGCTGCAAACTCAACGGCACCCAATCCAAGTACGAGCCGGTGACGCGCGACAAGGACGAACGGTTCGTCTATGACTTGGTGGTGAATCTGGATAAACTGGAGCCGACGGTGGCGTGCCATCCCGATCCGGGCCAGCGCAAGCTCGCGCGGGAGCTCGGGCATATAAAGCTCGACCGGGCGTATGTGGGTTCGTGCACCGGCGGCAAGACGAGCGATTTCCTTGAGTTTGCGCGGGTGCTGCAGGGCAAGCATGTGGCGATTGACACGTTTGGCGTGCCCGCGACGCCGGAAATTGTGCATGACCTGCAAACGGCACACTGGGGAGAGAAAACGGTGTGGGACATCCTGGTTTCGGCAGGGGTGCAGATGACCGAGAACGCCGGCTGCGCGGCGTGCCTGGGCGGGCCGGTCGATACGTTCGGCCGCATGAATGCGCCGATGAAATGCATCAGCGCGACCAACCGGAACTTCCCCGGCCGGATGGGCCACAAGGAATCGCAGGTGTTTTTGGCCTCGCCCGCCACCGTGGCCGCCAGCGCCTTAACCGGCCACATCAGCGACCCGCGGGAATACCTCAGCTAATCAGGTCTTTCTGCTTCTCCGGTCTGTTCTTGTCCGGCTGGCGCTGCGCCCGGTTCACCGGCCGCGCGCACCATGTCATCAAGGAGGCGTTTGAAATCCTCGAGACCGGGCGCCGGGATGATGATGGTATCGCGACGGCCGCCGACATCTTCGGTGATGCGCAGGAACCGGCCGCGCGGGTTTTCTTTCAGCGCGAACAGAAAAGTCTTGCGCTCAATTTGGACCTTGTCGGACTTGAGCGTCTCCTCGTTGATAGGGGCCTTAGGCGGCCCGTGATGCCGATTGCCGCCAAATGGCGATGGGCGGTCATTAGAAATCATACAGCAACCCCTGGTCGGCTGCCTTGGCGGCAGCCTTACTTACTCTTAAAATAAGGTCAACGACATTCCCGCGTTGTCAACTGCGGAATTTGGTCGCGCTGACAAATCGCATCGGGTCGGGCGGGTTGGCCATGCGCCACAGGTAAATGCCCAGGCCGCAGACCAGCACGGCTTCCAGTGTATGGCTGGCGCCCTGCCAAAAACGCAGCGAATCGCGCGCGGCCACGCGCTGAGCGGAAGCCGTAAATTCACGTTGATGGAGGGTGTGGAGCCGGGGTTGCAGCCAGAAAGCTTCGAGGCAACCGCCCAGCCACAACATCAGCAAGAGCGCCAGCCACAGCCGCCGCGGGTATTTACCCAGATAGAGCCATTCGCCAGTGAGGTGGAGCAGCGCTATAAAACCGCAGAGCAGATACAGCCGGAAGAAGCGCACACCGACCAATTGCGCCAGGGCAACTGAGAAGTAAGGGTAATTCTGCGGCTCGAGCAACTGTTGGATGTCGCGCGAACCGGTGAGGGCCGGTTCCGCGCCGAAGAGGAAGAAAACCGCGGCTCCGAACCAGACGGCGGCGTTCAACAACCCCACCAGTCGCAACAACCCAATCACACCGGGACGGTAGGGTAACCGAGGGGAATAAGGCAAGCCGAACGTAACCGCCGCTACAGGATATTTGCGGCTAATTCGGCGAGTTCGGAGCGTTCGCCTTTTTGCAGCTCGATGTGCGCGGCGACCGGCTCGGCGCGGAAGCGGCTGACGATATAGTTGAACCCGTTGGACGAGGAGTCCACATAGGGATTATCAATCTGGTAGGGGTCCCCGGTGAAGACGATTTTCGTGCCGTGGCCGACGCGAGTGATGATGGTCTTGGTCTCGAGGGGCGTGAGGTTTTGGGCCTCATCGATGATCATGAACTGATTGGCAATACTGCGCCCGCGAATATAGCTGAGCGCCTCGACCACAATGCTGCCGGAGCGCATCAGGTCGCCGCTGCGCCGGTGCTCGTGGCCCATATTCAAGTCGCTGAGCATTTCGAGCGCGTCGTGAATCGGCTGCATCCAGGGCGCCAGTTTTTCATCCAGCGAACCGGGGAGGAACCCCAGCTCTTTGCCCATCGAGATGGTGGGCCGCGCGACCACGAGGCGGCGGTACTCGCGTTCGAGCACCGTGCGCTTCAGGCCGGCGGCCATCGCCAGGAGCGTCTTGCCCGTCCCGGCTTTGCCCATCAGCGTGACCAGTTTGATGCGGTCGTCCAGCAGGGCGTCGAAGGCGAAATGCTGCTCGCGATTGCGCGGTTTGATGCCCCAGACCCCTTCGCGGCAGTCAATGATCGGCAAGAGCTTGGTGCCGCTCAGGTCCACTTTCGCAAGGGCCGTACGCTTGGGATTGGTTTCGTCCAGCAGCGTGCAATATTCGTTGGGGAAATATTGTTTGCCACCGTTGACTTCCAGCTCGCCGTTCGCCCGGAAGGACGCTATCCGCTCCGGACTGACACTGATCTCGATCATCCCGGTGTAAAGGTCGGTAATGAGGACGCGATCGTTTTCGTAATCTTCGGCGAGCACTCCCAGCGCGTCGGCCTTGATCCGCAAATTGATATCTTTGCTGACCAGCACGGTCTGGCTCTTGGGCTGGGTTTTCTTGATGTGCGCCGCCAGCGACAGGATCCGGTTATCCACGGAGTCGGTTCCGAACAACGCGTGGCCGTTGGTGCCGTTGTGTGGTTTGGGAAAGGCGATGCGCAAATGCCCGCCATTGGGCAGGGTGACGCCCTCGCTCAACTGGCCGGAACCGCGCAAGCCATCGAGCATGCGCGAAACAGCACGGGCGTTTTGCCCCAACTCGGTGGACTCGCGTTTGAAGCGGTCGATCTCCTCGATGACTTCGATGGGCAACACCACGTGGTTGTCCTGGAAGTTGAGAAGCGAATTGGGATCGTGCAGCAAAACATTGGTATCAAGAATGTAATTCTTTTTCACGCGCTAAGGACTTCACTTTCACCCGGCCCATGCGGCCATGCCACAATTTAAGGCGGGTATGTTTTTCGGGCAGCCGATAATGTCCCGAATAGAGGAAATTGCCGAGCATCCCGTACAGGTCAAAATCGACGAACCGGGGCCGCTCGTCCAGCAAGTAGGGTTTGTGGAGCAACATTTCTTCAAACGGCACCAACCGCTGCTCCAATTGCGCGAGCAGCTCCTTTTGCTGCTGTTTCCATTGGCTGATGCAGCCGCGGCCAAACTTGCGCTCTTTATGGCGCAGAAAGCGCAGTTGGTCGTTGAGCGGGACCATTTCCTTCCAAAAGACGTCGTTCAGGCGAAAGCCAAGCCCCTCGATTTCATTTTCGATGTAACGCCACAGAATCGATTGCACCCCTTCCAAATCCCATGGGAACAAGCCCAGTTGCAGTTTGGAATCAAGGTATTTGGCGATGACCTGCGAATCCTCGCCCACCTCGAACACGACGGTTTTCCCATCGCGAATGATCGGCACGCCGTAGTAGCGCTGGCGCGTGAGCCGCCAGACCATCGAACGGTCGCCATTGGGGATATTGGTAACTTTGAAGTTGGCTCCGGAGAACTCCAAAATCCGGCGTTGGACGATGCAGAACGGACTCCAGGGGAACTGAATCAATTCAATCATTGCGCGCTATAACCTTCGCCAGCCAAAACTCTAGGATGGCTGGAGCCGCCTGACAAGACGAAATGACCAGGCCGATTCTGTGGCGAGTGAAGGTTGTGGTCCAGCGAGGCCGTGCGGACGGCTACTGCCCCAAACACCAACCCCTCACTTTCAATTCCAGCAAACTTCAAGCCGCGGCGTAATGCACCGCCGTTCGCTCCAGCGAGACGGTCGTGACGGTTAGCGGGTCATCGAACGCAAAGGCCAGCTCGATATCCTTGATTCCCCACGTCCCCGCATAAACCAGTGCGCGATCGATAAAACGAAAGTCTAACGCCCGGCTCTGATCGTCGGTCCACTTTCCTGGTGCCTGAAAGTACAGCCTGGTGTTGGTTTGACGTAGCAAAGTTTTCATATGACGCAAGGCGAGAATAAACATTTCTCATCAATTAAGAGAAGTGGGTAAGTACCCCATCCACCGGCGAAGCACCGGGCCCTGAATGTCCGCCCGATGCCAAACAGGTGTAGGCGATGGGCCTGGCAAAGGGAGGGACAGACCTGATGGTGAAATCGGGCGCGCCGGCCGACTGTAAATCATGTTACAATGGGCATTAATCTTCCTGGTAATCGCGATTATCGCCGCGATTTTCGGTTTCGGTGGGATTGCCGGCACAGCCGCAGGCATCGCGCAGATCTTGTTCTACATCTTCATCGCGATCTTCCTGATCTCGCTGCTGGTGGGACTGTTCCGCGGCCGCGCGCCTTAGCGCCGCGGCTTCAGCGCGGATCCAGATGATAGCGCTGGTGCATGTAGAGGTCGTCGGCGACCTCAAACAGCGCGATGGCATCTTGCTCCAGGCTGAAGTCCGCCGCCGCCGGGTTGGCTAAGGGCATCATGTTGACCGCCTTTGGGTCACCAGCGTAGAACTGGTCGGTCTTCATCAACCCGAGGACGACCAGGCGGTCGCGCCCGAGCAAGCCGATGTCGCGATTGTGGTTCATCAGCGCGCGGCCTTCGGCGGGCGGGCCCTTCAGCAGGTCGCGGCCAAAGAACAGGGTTTGGTATGGGCGGCCAATGAGGCCGAGGACGGTCGGGGAGACATCGAGCGAGCAGCCTAATTGACCAGGGCGGCTGGGGGTTTTCACCGCCGCCGGGCCGGTGATAAGCAGCGGAATCTCGTACGACCCGATCGGGATGTTCTGACTGCCATACACTCGCGCACCGTGGTCGGCCACGACCACAAAGATTGTGTTGGTCCAGAAGCTCTCGGCTTTCACCTGCCGGAAAAAGCGGCCGAGGGCATAGTCGGCGTACTTGACGGCATACTCCTGCTTGTGTTTGTCCGGATCCTCAGGAATACGGCCTTTGGGGAAGGTGTACGGCTTGTGATTGGAGACCGAAAGGATGGTGGTGAAGAACGGCCGGCCGGTTTGCGCCAGCGCGCGCATCTCGTGCAGCGAACGATCATAAAGGTCTTCGTCGCACACACCCCAAATCGTCGAAAAGGTGATGTGATCGAAGTCCTTTTCCTCGACGAACCGGTCGTACCCATTGCGCAGGGCAAACGAGCGCATGTCGTCGAACACTCCGCGTCCGCCGTAGGTAAACAGCGTCGCGTATCCATCACGTTTGAGAAGCCGGGCGATCGTTTCGACATTGTCCGACAGGTTGCGTTTGACGATGGAATCGCCCGGCAACGGCGGAAACGAGGACAGCACGCCTTCCATGCCGCGCACCGTGCGATTGCCGGACGCGTAAATATTGGTGAAAAGCATGCCCTCGGTCGCCGCCAGCTTGTCCATCTCCGGTGTCAGCGTGTTGGTTCGGCCGAGGCTGCCCCAGAATTCCGAGCCGAGGCTTTCTTCAAGGAAGATGACGACGTTAAGGCGGGGCCGGTTAGGGTCGCCGGCGACCTGGCGGCGGATGGTCTGGCCGTTGTCGGTGAACGCGCAATCGCCGGCTGCAACCAACTGCCGGGTGCGCTCATAAGCCGCAGCCAGTGGCATGGTTTTGTAAAACGCGCCGTAATCCAGGTTATGCGTCCAGGCCGCGGCGACGAAGGAAATCACACCATTATTGGCGATTTCGTTCATGGTGCGGTCGGTGCATACATGCAACTCTCGCAGATGAACACCCGGCGCCAGCAGCGCCGCCGCCAGAACTCCGCCGGCAAAGAAACCCAGCCGGGTGCGCTGCGCGAACGGACGCTCCCACATGTGCCGAAACAATGCCCGAGCCGGCAGCACCCAGGCCAGGCCAAACGCGGCGCAAACCGCCACGACGACGGCAACGTGATAGGATTCCCAAATGTTAACAAAAACCTCGTACGGAAAGAGCAGGTAATCGACGGCGACCGTGTTGAACCGTGATTTGAATTCTTCGAAAAAAAAGTATTCCGCGAACAAAACAAAGGCCTGAGCGGACCAAATCAACCAGCAGCCGCCCCAAAAGAGCCATCCGCGCCAGCGCACGCGGCGCTTGGTATCCCGCGCAAAGACCAGCCACAACAGCACTGGCAGGCTCAACAGCAGGCCGGCAAAGATGTCGCGGTAGGTCCCCACCAACAGCGCCATGGTCAGGTCATGCGCAGGAATCGTTGCCGGCCTAAACGCCAGCAGCAGCACCAACCGCAAAACCAGCCAGGTTCCGAACAGTGACCCGAACCAGAATAGGACAAAGCCATAACGGGACCTTGTCCAGCGCGGGGGTGCGGGTTGGGTTGGAGCTGGGGAAGGCGCGTTCATCGTTTGCGGCAGAATTGGATACCGTCGGCGACAGAAAGCAGGACGGCCTCGACTCGCGGATCGGCGGCGAGCTTATGATTCAGCGCGTCGATAGCGCGACCGGTGGGTTCCTGGATCGGCTCGTCGCCTAGCCGCCCGGCCCAGAGCATGTTATCGAACAGAATCAGGCCGTTGGGTCGCACACGGGGCAGCAGTAGCTCGTAATACTGCTCGTATTGGGTTTTATCGGCGTCGATGAAAACGAAGTCAAATTGCAAGCTGGCTTCGAGATTCTGTAACTGCTGGATGGCATCTCCCAGCCGGAGGTCAACCCGGTCACTCAGGCCGGCTTTGGCCCAGTACTTACGAGCGATCGCCGTCCATTCGGCGCTTTGGTCCAGGCAAATCAGTTTGCCTCCCGGCGCCAGGGCCCGGGCAATGCAGAGTGAGCTATAGCCGGTGAAAGTCCCCACCTCGATGGCCGAGCGCGCGCCGATCGCCGCCACCACGATGCTCAGGAAGGTCCCTTGCTCATCGCTAATTTGGCAGATGCTGACATCCCCGAGGGCGGCAGTGTCAGCTCGCAACTCCGCCAGCAGCGGGTCGGTCGCGTCGCTCCGGCATCGCCCCAGGTAAGAGTACAAGCGATCAGTCAATGAAACGTACTTCGTGCCCATAAAAACAACACTAACAGAACTCGTCCCGTGTGAAAGAGAACAAAATGGGGGCGCGCGGACTTTAGTCCGCAGCAGGCTCCGAACGGCGGCGCGGGTCAGATTTACATGCGGTTTTGTCGATACCACAGCGAAGCGCAAACATTCCTATCCGCAGCAGGCTCCGAACGGCGGCGCGGCTCGGATTTACCCAGCGGGCTTGTTCATACCACGGTGCTGCGGACTAAAGTCTGACTAAAGTCCGCGCTCCGTCTTCTGGTCCGGTAAATGCTCTCAATCCAATTGTGAAACGTGCAGCTTTCAAACTCGATACCGGCAAAGGTGGATGGATTCGCACCACGCTGGCCCCCCTGAACGACAAACGCCAAGCCCGCTTCGGCGCGGTGGACATGTTTATGTTCCTGGCGTTGGTGACGACGGTGGTGGCGGTGGCGCGGGTGCTCATCGCCCGCTAAAGCTTGCGGTCAGGCGGGATTGCGTCGCCGCCGAGCGCCGCCAGTCCGCCTCATTCATGGACAACTGTGTCCAGATTCCTGGCACACCGGATTTCTTCAAAAAGTTTCCTTTCAGGCGCACTAGTAGTGGCTTTCCAATCAGTGAGAGCGCGAACTTTACCCAGATCTTAATTTGCTCCGCGGCAACACTGGATGTGCCTGGGATAAGGTCGCAGTGCGCGTGGACTTTCGGGCGTTGCTGCGGACTAAAGTCAGACTAAAGTGCGCGCTCCGCTGCGGTCCGTGCCCGCGGTGAAATAAGATGACATTTGGGCACCTCGGCGGTATGGTAGGGCCGCACGATTCGATCATGCCAAACCACCTATGCGCAATGGACAAACTGAGGTACTGGTCGTGGGCGCCGGACCGGTGGGACTCTGGACCACGCTGCTATTAAGCCGGGCTGGGCTGGAACCCACGCTTATCGACCGCGAAGAACGCACCGCCGCGCGTAGCTATGCGTGCGCGTTGCACCCGCGGAGCCTGGAGATGCTGCAACGCGAGGGTCTGCTTGAACCCGCCCTGGCTCTCGGCCGCAAGGTGACCACGATGGCATTTTACGAGGGCACTGAACGCCGGGGCGCGCTGGACCTCAGCCGCAACGGCAGTCAATTTGGGTATTTGTTGATTCTGCCGCAAAACGCGCTCGAGGGTTTGCTGGAGCAACGGCTCAAGCAAGCGGGTGTGAAGGTCCAGTGGCGGCACCGCCTGGACGACCTGGTTGACGAGGAAGAAGCAGTCACCGCGACGGTCGAGGAACTGCAAGGAACCGCTAGCGGCTACATTGTCCCCCATTGGGAAATGGTCGTGAAAAGTCGCACGGCAGTTCGCGCCCAGTTCCTGGTGGGCGCCGATGGGCATGCGTCGCTGGTGCGCCAGCGGCTTCATTTCGACCTTCAGCGCCTGGGACCCACCACAAACTTCGCCGCGTATGAATTCGAGACAGCGGACCACTGCGCGGACGAAGTGCGCGTCGTGCTGGATGGCCAAACGACCAACGTGCTTTGGCCGCTGCCCAATAACCGGTATCGCTGGACGTTTCAACTGTTGCATGGCGAAGCGGAATTTCCCGAGAAGGAACGGCGGGCGGTGCGGTTGGACCAGCCGGAGGTGGATGAGAGGCTGAAACAATATGTGGAAAAGGTGGCACGCCAGCGAGCACCGTGGTTTGAGGCCAAAGTGAGCCGGATAACGTGGTGTTCACGGGTTGCGTTTGAGCAGAGCCTGGCAGGCGCTTTTGGCCGGCACCGGTGCTGGCTTGCCGGCGACGCGGCGCACCAGACCGGTCCGGTCGGCGTGCAGAGCATGAACGCCGGTTTCGCCGAGGCTGACGGATTATGCGCGCTTATGGCGAAGGTGTTGAAACAGGAGGCGGAGTTCAGCGCACTGAATGAGTACAACCAGTTGTGGCAGAAAGAATGGCAGCGGCTGCTGGGCGGGCAGCTCCGGGTGCAGCCGCAGGCCAAAACCAATCCCTGGTTCGGCCAGAAGGTGTCAGAGCTGCGCTCGTGTCTGCCGGGGCTGGGGACCGAGCTGGGCGGGTTGGCGGCGCAACTGGGTCTGGAGTTCCCCGTGACGTGAAAATCCACTTTCTTTTCATTCTGATCTTTGCCAGAATGTAAATCGGATTAAAAAGAAATACGTATGAGAACCGTGAATGCCCGCTTGGGCTTTTTGTTGTCGATATTCAGCGGCTTGAGTGTCGTGGCCCAAACGCCCCCTCCGGCTCCCGGAGCTGTCGCCGCCGCGACCAATGCCATCGGCCCGAAGATTGTTTTTGCCACGCCGATTCACGATTTCGGCAAGACCAAGGCCGGCGAACCCGTCCATTATAGTTACGTCTTTACCAATACGGGCGACCAGTTGCTCGAAGTTCGCGGCGTACAGCCCTCCTGCGGCTGCACCACCGCCGGCCAATGGACCAGGCAGGTCAAACCCGGTGACAGCGGCTCGATCGCGATTCAGTTTAATAGCGCGAACTTCAATGGCCCGGTGTTCAAGACCATCACGGTGACCTCCAACGCTAAGGACCAGCCCACTACGGTGCTGCAGCTCAAAGGGACCGTGTGGAAGCCCATCGAGTTTTCTCCCCCCTACACGGTGCTGACCTTGATGCCTGACGCGCCCAGCGCGTCGGCGACCGTTCGGGTGATTAATAATATGCCGGAGCCGCTCCAGGTCTGGGACCCCTCGAGCAATAACCAGGACTTCACCATCGCGCTGCGCACCAACACCCCGGGCAAGGAGTACCAGGTGACGATTTCCGCCACCCCGCCGCTGCACGCAGGCAATGTGGCGGCCCGGATTACTTTGAAGACCTCGAGCGCCACCGCGCCGACCCTCGATATTCCCTTCTGGGCGAATATCCAGCCGGCCCTCATGGTGATGCCGCCACAGATCATGCTGCCCGAGGCGCCGTTAACCACCAAAGCCACCCCGTCCATCACCATTCAGAATAACAGCACCAATCAGCTCACGCTTTCGGATGCCGGCGTCAATGTGCCCGGTGTGGACGTGCAGGTGAGAGAAATCAACCACGGCCGAACTTACAGCGTTGGCCTGGTGTTCCCGCAAGGATACGCGAATCCCGCGGGGCAGATGACCGAATTGACCATCAAGTCCAGCAGCCCGCGCATGCCCTTAATCAAGGTCCCGATTATGCAGGTGGCCCAGCGTTTTCAGCCACCCGGCGGCCTGCCCGTCACCGCCCCCGTGCCAAACCAGGTGCGGCCGCTGCCGCCGGCGCCGCCCAAACCAACGGCTCAATTGACGCAGTAATCCGGTGCGGCAGGGCCGGGTCGCCCGAGCCGCGCTTAGTTTGTGAGAAATGTTTTGCTGGAAGCTCTGCTGGTGGCCGGCGGCGCTGCGGTTTTGGCTTTCGCCGCCAATGCGCTCTCTCCTCGAGGCCTGAGCCTTGGACACGATTACTTCCCGCGCGGCGCGTTGACGAATAGCGTGCTGGCGCAGCCGGCCGCGCAGGGCAGTAGCACGGGCGCCCCGGCGACGGTTCTCGACCAGGTTGTGGCACAGGGTGTGCACCTGGCCGACGGAAAGGAGGCGCAGGCCCTTTTTCATGACCCCGGTTTCCTGCAAGGCCAGGTGGCCTTCGTTGACGCTCGGGCGCCGGAGGAGTACCAGGCCGGGCATATTCCCGGCGCGTATGAGTTTGATCGGTTTCACCCTGAGAATTACATGGGAACGGTTTTGCCGGTGTGCCAGTTCGCGCGCCAGGTAATGGTGTATTGCAACGGTGGGACGTGTGAGGACAGCGCGTTTGCGGCGATGTTCCTGCTCTCGGCGGGTGTGCCGAAAGAAAAGCTGCTCGTCTATCCGGGCGGCATCAGCCAATGGAGCACGAATGGATTGCCGATCGAGACGGGTGAGCGCGACAGCGGCCGTTTTCTCGAGGTGAAAAGATAACACGCCATGGATGACACGGCCACACGTCCTGGCAACCCGGAAACGCATAGCGCTCTGACGCTCCTGGCGGTGCTCAGCCGGTGGTTACTGGGAGCCGTGTTCATTTATATGGGCCTCAGCAAGGCCCTGCATCCGGAAGCGTTCCTGAAGTTGGTCCGGCAATACGAGATCGTCAGCGGTCCGCTGGCGCTTAATGCGATTGCCGCGACCCTGCCGTGGTTCGAAGTGTTTTGCGGTTTGCTGTTGGTGGCTGGGGTCGCCGTACGCGGGACCGCCGTGGTGGTGGGGCTGATGCTGTTGCCGTTTAGCTTACTCGTGCTGAGGCGTGCGTTGGCCATCGCCGGCGCGCAGCACCTGGCGCTCTGCGCGGTCAAATTCGATTGCGGCTGCGGCGCCGGCGAAGTTTTTATCTGCCACAAGCTGTTGGAAAATGCGGCTCTGCTGATCATAGCGGTTGGCCTGCTCTCGACGGAATCACGCCGGTACTGCGCCCGGTTCTCGATGCTTGCGCCTGCGAAAACCAAGACCCCACTGGACCCGGGCGCCACGACCGCGCACGAAGTCAGGTAGCACCTTCGAACCTTCCCCTCGAGTGTGCGGCAAGGGAATTCCTTTTGAAGCCGGCGGCTCAGCGCCGTTTGCGCGCGGGCAGCGACTTGCGTTTGGTCTTGGCCACATGCCGCAGTTGGCTGCGGGTCATTGAATTATACATGCTTTTGGAAGCACCGCGCAGGGAGGCTTTGCTTTTGCGGTCGCGCTTTGCCGCCAGGGCCGCTCCGGCAGCCATTTGTTGTTTCTTCGATTTAGCTGGCATGAAGTAACTAAACCGCGAACCGGGGTGGGTCGGCTACGGGGTATTTCCCGCCCCGGCCCGCTCCGCCCTAAAACACCGGCAGCCACGGCGCCGGCAACAGCGGGTTGTTCGCGTCGTCTTCGGTGCAGCCCTGGACGCACAACACGGCGCCCAACAAAGCGACCGCCAGAAGCAACTTGAGGAGTTTGGATTTAACTGCCGAAGCGGTGAAGTATCGTTTCATAGATGAGATGGCAACCCAATGTCGCGAGTTTATGCGCGGCATTCAAGCTAAACCGGGTTCCCCAATTCAAGCCAGCAGGGGGCACATCGGCTTGTGCAGAGCTGGAACAGGAGCAGGGCAGTAGCGGAGGAGAACGTTGAGCAGACGGAGGGCAGACGGAGGGATGACGGAGGGCAGACGGAGGGCAGACGGAGGGATGACGTTGGGATGACGTTGGCATAACCCATTATCAGCGGGCATTTGAGCCCGCAGCCTCCGCGACCTAAGATCAGGGTACGACCTCTGTCCCAATCCCCGCGTCAGTAAATATTTCCAGCAACACGGCATGGGGCACGCGGCCATCGACCAGCGAGACTTTCTCGACGCCGGCCTGCAACGCCGCCAGGGCGCTGTCGATTTTGGGGATCATCCCGCGGTCAATCACCCCGGCGGCTTTCAACGCCGGCACCTCGGTCGCCTGGAGCCGCGAGAGCAAGGTCGCGGGGTTATTCGCATCGCGCAGCAGGCCGGGCACATCGCTCATGAACACCAGGCGGCGGGCCTTGAGCGCGCTGGCAAGCTGGGCCGCGGCGATGTCCGCGTTGCAATTATAGACCTGGCCGTCCTCGCCGCGGGCGGTGGGGCTGATCACCGGCGTGATCCCTTGCTCGATACAGCGCAGCAACGGCGCGGTGTTGACCGACGTCACTTCCCCCACAAACCCCACGTCGAGAGGCGCACCGTGGGCATCGCGCAGGTCCAGTTTGCGGCAGCGGAAGATGTCGGGCCCGGCGAAACCCTGGGCCAGGCCGCCGAGGGAATGGATGGCCTGGACCACCTCGGGATTGATCTCGCGCGAGAGGACCTCATCGACAATCCGAACGGTGGCGGCATCGGTGACGCGCTGACCTTGAATGAAGCGAGCGGGCAGCCCGGCGCGTTCCATCGCGCGCGTGATGGCCTTGCCGCCGCCGTGGACCACGACGGGGTTGAGCTCGACCGCTTCGAGAAACACCAAATCGCGCGCGACGCTGGTGCGCACCGCCGGGTCGGGCGAATCCATGAAGCTGCCGCCGTACTTGATCACCAGCGTCGCGCCGTTGAATTTCTGGATGTACGGCAGCGCTTCCAGCAGCGTCGCCGCCTTTGCAATTAAATCCTGCATGGCTGATTAGTGATTCTGCATCCTGTTCGCTCTACACTAAATACTGAATAGCTGAATGCCGATGACTGATTCCTGAACACTGGATAGCGTCATTGCTCCCTCGCCTCCGCCACCGCTTGTCCCAGTTTCGCGCCGCAGCCGAAGCAATAATTCGAGTGGGGGGGGCACAATACCCCGCAATGCGCGCACTGCAGATGCGCCGCGGCGTGCCGGTAATGAATCACCAGATTACGGATATAGGGAATCCAGGTGAAGAGGTACGCGAAGATGAACACCGAATCATGCCGGTCCAGCGCATAGAGCAGCAACAGGAGCGAGCCCGCCAGGCTCAGCCACCAGAACGCGGTCGGCACCACCACCCGCTTCAGCTTTTCGGTCGCATACCACTGCACGAAAAAGCGCGAGAAAAAGACGGCGTTGCCAACCCAGCCCACCACCTTCCACACGCTCCAGGCGATGCCCAGGAACTTGCCATCGTGCCAGATCAGGTCTCTGAACCAATCCATGGCGGAAAGCCTAAGCGCGCCGGGCAGGCACGGGAAGGAAGAAACGGGGTGGCCCCGAACATCCAGTTCAACGCGCTCGATAGCGGGTTCAATTAAGCCCAAGCCTTTACCCCGCCCTGGGTGGGGCAAAACGTGGGAAACTTCTGTTGCGCCCTGCGGTTTCCGGGTTATCGGTACACGGCTCGATAATACGCGCAGGTGCCTGGCGGATTGGGATCGACGAAGCTCGCGTTGCCCGAATCGTCCGTCAGCGCGGTGCCGACCACTATCCAGGGGCCGTTGAGCGATTGCGCGCGCTCGATAGAGTAACTGCGGTCGGCAAACCCGTTGAACCGAATCTGCATGCCGTTGCTGCTGGCCATGGGCTGCAACATCGCCGCCGCCGCCGCGCCTCGCGCCTCAATCAAAACTTCCATCGCGGCCGATGCCGTGCCGCCAAGGCCGTCGGTGACGGTGTATCTGAATTCGTCGGCACCGACATAATTGGTGGGCGGAACATAAACCACACCGTCCGGCGCCAGCGTCACGGTGCCACCGTTGGTGCTGGGCGAAGAAACCGCGCTAATGCTCAGCGTGTCACCATCCGGGTCCGAGCAATAATCCAGGAAGCGGTAACTGGGGATGAGCGTGACTTCGCCTGTCAGCACTTTCACGAAGGCTGTTCCGGCGACCGGCGGGTGATTGGTGCCGCTGCACTTGCCTGCACCGCCCGCGGCGTAAATCGCCTGAATCTCAGTCGCGGAGAGGGCGCGATTGTAAACGCTCGCCTCGTCCACCAACCCCAGAAAACTGGTCACATGATCGCTGCCGCGCGTGCCGATGCAGAACGTGCCGTTGAAGACGAACCCGGGGTTAAACGGTGGCATCATTTCGCCGACGCCGTCGATGTACAAGACTACGTTGCTGCCTGATTTGGTGACGGCGATGTGATGGAAACTGTTAGTGTCGGTGAGTGTGGTGGTTGAGGCGACTGAGGCATAACCGACTTTGTCAAGGAAAAGGTGCCCATCATCGAACAAGCCGAACCCGAACCCGCCCCAAACCCAAGATACCACATGCCCGTGATTATATATATCCCATGTGGCTTTGGTGCTGCTGCCGCGTTTGATCCACGCTTCGATGGTGAAATCCTGCAATTCCAGGTCAGCCGGCCTGCCGCAATCGACGCCGCCGCCCGAACCATTAATGCTGAAAGCCTGGCCCACTTCGCCGGGGGCAAACTCGGTATTGGCGAGTAAGGTCCCGTCATTGGTACCGACCGCATCGAGCGCGTTGCCTTCCGCCTTCCACCAGCCCACCAGGTTCGCAGGTGGTGGATCGCAGGTCACAGGCGGCGGTGGCGGACATTTTCCGGCGCTGCCTGCGGCGTAGATCGCCTCAATCTCCGTTGCTGAGAGGGCGCGGCTATAAAGGCTGACCTCATCGATTAGGCCGCGGAAATACCATGGACCCGAGGTCAGTCCACCGATGCACAACGGTTGCGAGGTCGCCAGGACTGGCCCCGTCACCGCCAGGCTGCCATCCTGCACGCCGTTGACGTACAGCTTCAGGGTTGTGCCGTCGTACGTCAGCGCCACGTGATACCAGTGGTTCAGGGACACCGGCGTGGTTCCAGTGTAGAAAATGAATCCGCCCGGCACTCCGACGTGTGGCCGGAAGGCCAACCCCGTTCCCGAGGTCACCAGCGCCAAGTCATATTGGCGCTCCGACGCGGCGTCGTCCTTTCCGACGATGACCATAGAATCAGTAGCCGGCACATTGGTTGGATAGACCCAGGTCTCAATAGTGATCGCATTTGCAGGGTTGAGCGAAGGCGAGTTTGGCACCTGGACGTACTGCGCGCCGCCGTTGAAATCAAAAGCCTGCCCGACCTCACCGGGCGCGAAGGTCACCCCGTTGATCAGCGTGCCATTATTCACGCCCAGCGCATCATCGGCGTTGCCTTCGCCGCGCCACCAACTCACGAGCCCCTCCGGTGCCGGTGTGCAATTGGTCGTGTTGGGTTGCACAATCAACGCCGCATTGGAGCTGAGCACCTGCCCCACAGCATTGCTCACCAGCACCGCGTAATTGCCGGCCTCGCTCAACTGAATATCCGTCAGCATCAGGGCTGCGCTGGTTTGGTTGGTCAGTGGTTGGCTATTGAACTGCCATTGATAGGACAGTGGCTGGCTGCCGCCGGCGGTCACCGTGAATGTGGCCGTCTCGCCGACTGTCACCGTGAGGTTTGTCGGCTGCGATGTGATCAGCGGCGGCGTAGGCACCGCACATTTGCCAGCGCCGCCCGCGGAGTAAATCGACTGAATTTCTGTAGCCGACAGAGCGCGGTCATAGACACTTGCCTCATCCACTAATCCCAGAAAGCTGGTCACATGGTCACTGCCGCGCGTGCCGATGCAGAACGTACCGTTGAAGACGAACCCAGGGTCAAACGGCGGCATCGTCTCGCCGACGCCATCGATGTACAACACTACGTTGCTGCCAGATTTGGTGACGGCGATGTGATGGAAGATCGTGGTGTCGGTTAGTGTGGCCGTCGAAGCCACCGAGGCGTAGCCGACTTTATCGAGGAAAAGTTGCCCGTTATCGAACAGACCAAACCCGAACCCGCCCCAGACCCAAGACACCACATGGCCATGGTTAAAGACATCCCAAGTGGCTTTGGTGCTGCTACCCCGTTTGATCCATGCTTCGATGGTGAAATCCTGCAGTTCCAGATTCGCCGGCGCGCCGCAATCGAGGCCACCCCCGGAGCCGTTGATACTGAAGGCCCGGCCGACTTCACCTGGCCCGGAAGCCGTATTGCCCAGCAAGGTCCCATCATTGCCGCTGACGAAATCGAGCGCATTGCCTTCGGATCGCCACCAACTGATCAACCCGTCCGGCGCCGAGGTGCAATTAGTCGGGTTCGCCAGCACCGCCAGGACCGCATTCGAACTGAGCACGGAACCCGCAGCGTTGCTCACGAGCACAGCGTAATTGCCCGCATCGCTCAACTGCACATCGGTCAGCACCAGTGCCGCGCTGGTCTCGTTGGTCAACGGTTGACCACTGAACTGCCATTGGTAAAAAATCGGGGCGTTGCCCGTGGCAGCGACAGAGAACGTCGCCGTCCCTCCGACACTCACCGTGACGTTTGTCGGTTGCGAGGTGATTACAGGTACCAGGGGCACCGCACATTTGCCAGCGCCGCCCGCGGAGTAAATCGACTGAATTTCTGTAGCCGACAGAGCGCGGTCATAAACGCTGGCCTCATCTACCAATCCCAGAAAGCTGGTCACATGATCGCTGCCGCGCGTGCCGATGCAGAACGTGCCGTTGAACACGAACCCGGGGTCAAACGGCGGCATCTGTTCAGGGACGCCATCAATAAAGAGGACGACGTTGCTGCCCGACTTGGTCACTGCGATATGATGGAAATAGTTTGTGTCGGTGATCGCGCCCGTCGATTGCACTGAAGCATAGCCCACCTTATCCAGGAACAACTGCCCGTTGTCGAAGAGTCCCAGGCCGAACCCGCCCCAGACCCAAGACACCACATGGCCATGGTTAAAGACATCCCAAGTGGCTTTGGTGCTGCTGCCGCGCTTGATCCAGGCTTCGATAGTGAAATCCTGTAACTCCAGGTCAGTTGGCGTGCCGTAATCCACCCCGCCGCCCGAACCATTAACGCTGAAGGCCTGCCCAACTTCACCCGGGGCGAAACCGGTATTGCCCAATAAGGTCCCATTGTTGCCACTGACGAAATCCAAGGCGTTGCCCTCGGCGCGCCACCAACTGATGAGCCCCTCGGGTGCAGGTATGCAATTGGTCGTGTTCGACAGCACGGTCAGAACCGCATTGGAGCTGAGCACTGAACCAGCGGCATCGCTCACCAACACAGCGTAATTGCCCGCATCGCTCAACTGCACATCCGCCAGCATCAACGCCGTGCTGGTCTGGTTGGTCAGCGGTTGTCCATTGAACTGCCACTGATAAGACAGGGAACCTGTGCCGGTAGCCGCGACCGTGAACGCCGCGGTCTGCCCGGCTGTCACGGTAACATTGGTGGGTTGGGATGTGATTACTGGTAGCGTCGCCCCGGGACATTTCCCGGCACTGCCCGCAGCGTAAATTGCCTGAATCTCCGCGGCCGAGAGCGCACGGTTGTAAACGCTGGCCTCATCGACCAACCCCAGGAAGCTCGTCACGTGGTCGCTGCCGCGCGTACCGATGCAGAACGTACCGTTGAACACGAACCCGGGGTCAAACGGCGGCATCGTTTCACCCAGCCCATCGATGTACAACACCACATTAGTGCCCGCCTTGGTAACCGCGATATGATGGAAGATCGTGGTGTCGGTGAGTGTCGTGGTTGAAGCCACGGAGGCGTAGCCCACTTTATCGAGAAAAAGTTGCCCATTATCGAACAGGCCGAAACCAAACCCGCCCCAAACCCACGACACCACATGACCGTGGTTAAACACATCCCATGTTGCTTTGGTGCTGCTGCCGCGTTTGATCCAGGCTTCAATCGTGAAATCCTGCAGCTCCAGGTTCGCCGGTGTTCCGCAATCGACGCCGCCTCCCGAACCGTTAATGCTGAAACCCTCCCCGACCTCGCAGGGGGCGAAGGCGGTGTTTCCGAGCAAGGTCCCGTTGTTGCTGCTGACGGAATCGAGCGGATTATTCTCGCCCCGCCACCAACTCACTAGACCGGCAGGCGCAGGCGTGCAATTGGTCGAATTAGGCAGCACGGTTAGCACCGCATTGGAACTGAGCAAGGAAAGTCCTCCGTTGCTGACCAGCACCGCGTAATTGCCGGCGTCGCCCTGTTGCACACCCGTCAGCACCAGGGCCGTGCTGGTCTGGTTGGTCAGCGGTTGACCGTTGAACCGCCATTGATAAGACAGGGGGCCGTTGGCGGTAGCGGCGACCATGAACGTTGCCGATTGGCCGACGGTTACGGTGAGGTCCATTGGTTGCGAGGTGATCACGGGTAGCGCCGGCGCCAAACACTTTCCCGCGCTGCCGGCTGCGTAAATCGCCTGAATCTCCCCCGCCGAGAGGGCGCGGTTGTAAACGCTGGCCTCATCGACTAATCCAAGGAAACTGGTCACATGGTCGCTGCCACGGGTGCCAATGCAGAACGTGCCATTGAATACGAACCCGGGGTCAAAGGGCGGCATCGTTTCACCCACTCCGTCGAGGTACAGCACCACGTTGGTGCCGAATTTTGTAACCGCGATGTGGTGGAAGCTGTTGGTATCGGTAAGTGCGGCGGTTGAAGTTACCGAGGCGTAACCAACTTTATCGAGAAAGATTTGGCCATTGTCCCACAGACCAAAACCAAACCCGCCCCAAACCCAGGATACGACATGACCGTGATTAAAAATGTCCCAAGTGGCTTTGGTGCTGCTGGCCCGTTTAATCCACGCTTCAATCGTGAAATGCTGCAATTCCAGGTTCGCCGGTGTTCCACAATCGACGCCGCCTCCCGAACCGTTAACACTGAAGGCCTGGCCCACTTCGCCGGAGGCGAAGCCAGTATTGCCTAGCAAAGCACCAATGTTTGCACCCACCGCATCCTGCGTGTCGCCCTCCGCGCGCCACCAACTGATTAGCCCGCTGGGCGCGGGCGTGCAGCCGGAGGCGGTGAGCGGTAGCCCTGTCGTTCCCAGAAGCGCGGCTGCAATGGCCATGCCGGCCATGAGGCGAGCTGAGCGCAGAGTACAGGGGATACATCTTGTTAGAGTCAGAATCCTTTTCATACTTTCCCGCTTTCTCCTAGAAACCAGCGACTGCATGTCTGAATGCGTCGTTATACTTCAGCAAAGAAAGCGTGGGCTGTCAAATGAATTTCGGTGCGATTTTTGGCAGTTTCGATAAAGCATTTCCGATGCCATGACTCGCCTTGGTCATTCTGAGAACGCACCGCAACGCACGAAGGCGAGTTTGAGGTGACAGAAGGGGGACGGTGGTCATAAGTGGAATGCACCGCGTCGCCGACATTGGATAATCCCGCAAAATTGCGGTTTGCCGACGCAGAGTTGCTGTCGAAATTTCAGTTTGAGGCTTTCGCTGCGTTGCAGATAGAATGGCGCGCCTGGAATCAGCTCCATGGCAAGCGCCGGTGAATCAAAGCGAAGAAGAGAACCAGAACCATGCCCCGTCGGTGAGCGTGGTCGTTTTGAACTTTAACGGCGCTCCCTGGCTCGATCGTTGCCTCAGCTCGTTGCGGAACCAGACGATTTTCGGGCGACTTGAGGTCATCGTTGCCGACAATAATTCTCCTGATCGATCCGACCTGCTGGCGCAGAAATTAGTCGCCGGTTGGCGCCGAGCGCGGGTGATCCAGCACGGAGTGAATCTGGGTTTCTGTGAAGGAAACAATCGCGCGGCTGCACATGCCAGGGGCGAGTTCTTGTTTTTTCTGAATAATGATACTTGGCTGGAGCCGGACTGTATGGAAAGGCTGCTGGTCACGGTTGAATCCTCGAATTCGCAAGCGGGGACCCCGCTGATGCTCGATTACGAAGATGACTCGATCCAGTCATCCGGAGGGGCTGGGTTCGACATCTTCGGATTGATGAGCCTGGCGCCACGCCGGCCTACACCAGGGGAGATTTTCGTGGTGGGGGGGTGTTCGTATCTGATCGAACGGGAGTTGTTCAATCGTTTGGGCGGCTTCGACCCCGTTTTCTACATGTACGCCGATGAGTATGACCTGTCGTGGCGTCTATGGGCTGCGGGCGGCAGGGCCATCCTGGTGCCGGGGGCCAGGCTTCATCATCGCGGAGCAGCGGCGGTCAACCCGGTTGGTGGCGGCAAGGTCATCGAACTGCGTACCAGCGATTCAAAGCGTTTTTACACGAATCGAAACTGCCTGTTGCTACTGTTGAAGAATTGCCAGCACATTCTGCTGCTGATGGTGCCGCTGCAAGTCGCGCTGCTGCTTGCTGAAGGCTTGGTTGGCATGCTGCTGCTGCGGCGCTGGTCCTTTTTCAAAAAAGCCTACCTCGACGCGATATTCGCATGCTGGCGGCTTCGTCCACATGTTAAGGCCGAGCGGCGGAGGCTCGCCGCACTGAGAAAGCGCAGCGATTGGGCGATGCTCCGCTTTTTCCGGCTGCGGTTGAACCGTTGGGAAGAGGTTCGCAATGTCCAGCGCCACGGGTTGCCGAAGGTGAGCCCTAAATGACTATGGCTTCGGACGATACTCGAGTT
Source organism: Verrucomicrobiia bacterium (assembly GCA_035934555.1). Taxonomy (GTDB): domain Bacteria; phylum Verrucomicrobiota; class Verrucomicrobiia; order Limisphaerales; family UBA8199; genus DASYXT01. The sequence goes on from DASYXT010000115.1 coordinate 56,687, forward strand.
GCGGGCAGCGGCAAGGCGGTTTCAATTGATCCGCCGCTGGTATCCATCATCATTGTTAACTTCAACGGTGCGCGATTCTTGCCGGCCTGTCTCGACTCGGTGGGCCGCCTGGCCTACACAAAACGCGAGGTGGTTTTGGTGGATAATGGCTCGACCGATGAATCCATCACTGTCGCACAAAGTTACCCCTGGGTTAAGCTCGTCCGGAGCGACAGGAATTTAGGCTTTGCTGGTGGAAATAACCTTGGGCTCTCGGTCTGCTCTGGTGAATTGGTGCTCTTGCTCAACAACGACACCATTGTCACTCCCGACTTTCTAGAACCGCTTTGTGGATATTTATCTAAACACCAGGGGGTCGGCATTGTGCAGGGGAAGATGGTTCTGCCCAATTTTGGCGGAGGTTTGGATGTGTGCGGTTCCTTCCTGACACCTCTTGGGGTGCCATACCACTACGGAATCTATAAGCCCGATGGTCCACAATACGAGCGAAGTTATGCCGTCTTCAGCGGCAAAGGCGCTTGCCTGATGTTCCGGCGCCAAATCATTCCCGATGTTGGCGGGTTTCTCTTTGACGAGGATTTCTTCTGTTATTATGAGGAAAGCGATTTCTGCCATCGCGCCTGGCTGGCTGGGTGGGAGACGCACTTTGTGAATACGCCACCGATCCAGCACCTGATGGGAGGTACCGCAGGGGGACCGCATGCCGCCTTCGTCCTGAAGCACTATCTTCGCAATATGGCCTTTAGCCTCCTGTCAAATCTCTCGTTCCCCGCCCGGCTTCGGATTCTGCCGCTGTTTTTTTGCCTGCTGGTACTAGGCTGGGTCGCTTCGGCGCTCTCTCTCAACCGGGGCAAATTTTCAGCCCATTGGGGAGCCGTTACTTGTTATGTAGCAAGCTATGGAAGGATTCGAGCGCGACGCAAACTGATCCGCAACATCCGCAAAAGATCGGATAGCTCCATCCTGAAAGTCGTCATGCGCAGGCCGCGGATCGAGTATTTCGTAAAGACATTCACAGGCAGGTTGCGAGAGTACGTCGATGAGGATTTAGAGTAGTCTGGTTCTTTGAGGTCAGGTTCGGGCGATATCTTTCACACAGAAGATCGCCGCCGACTTTTCCGGGTGGGCTCGTGTGTAGGCGTAGTGCAAAAACAAAGTGATCAAGACCCAGAGCGCGCGGGGTTGGTGTTTTACGCGGTGATACTCGCCGCGCATCGATTTGGGGCCGTACATTCCCAGGACGCGATAGCCGCGCGAGCGCATTTCATCGGCGGTCCAGCCCGAGAGGTGCTCTTGTAAGTCTCCGTCCTTGCTTTTCTGCGGCATGAAACCATTCGGAGTGAAGATGACGACTCGTTTGGTGGCCAGACGTTCCATGCTCTCGAGCATCCGCCAGCCGTCCGCCTTCTCCAGGTGCTCGATAACGTCCAGCGCAATGCAGGCGTCGAATTTCCTGCCCGCCAGCAGTTCACCGATCTTCTTCACATCCCCGAGGACGTATTCGTCGTGCGTTCCGGTTTTGCGGGCTTCCTCGAGTGCCGGGGCGTAGCCGTCCATGCCGACCAACTGGACCCCGTGCACGAATTTCAAAGGGGAACTGTTGCCGCACCCCACATCCAGGACCGTCTGGCAACCGCGCAGGCTGGAGCGGATATCGCCAAGGAGGCTGAGCAGAGAGGGATTACTCGCGCTGGCCCCCAGCGAGCTGAAATGAGCCCGGCTCACAGCGCCGCCCTTCCGTCCGCGATACACGCGCAGCGAGTTGTTGGCGTTCGGGGTTCCGGGCCGACACTAAGGCCCCGCTTCCAGATTCTCTGTAATATCACCGCTTGCAGCATAATTAGGGCGTGTCCGGCGAGTCAAGGGCACGGCGCGCGGGACTTTGGTCCGCAGCAACATTCGAACGGAAGCGGGCCTGGAGAATGTCGCAAACGGTCGACCGGTGGACGTTGCTGCGGACTAAAGTCCCGCGCGCCGGTCGGGCTCCGTCAAGGCGCGTTGGGGCACAGTTCCTGCAACCGCCTCAAATCCTGCAGGTCCGCTGCTGGTGAGGCCATCTGGTCGTAGCTGGTGAACTTCTTTGGCCAAAACCAATTGAACCGGCTGACATGTCCGTCGCCGAACGAAAGGTTGGCGGCCTGGTCATGCCGGTCTGAAGGCAAATTCGTCCATTGCGGGTATGGATTGCCGCGAATGCCGAATGTGCAGTCCTCGATGCTGTCCTCGTTTTCATCGATGAAGACGAACACCACGCACGGGGCAGGTGCGGTCATCTGCGCATAGATCGAGAAATGGACGGGGTTTCCGAGGAGGCCGTCCATGCTATAGGTGCGCAGCCGCGGCAGGCCAGTGCCGGTTATCTTTGAAGGGTCGCGGGGGCACTTATATACTTTTGCATTCTTCACGTACGGGTAGATGACGCCCTGCTCAATATTGGTGGTGTTGATGTCGGTCTTGGCATTGCCGCGGACCCAGGCACCCGGGCCGCCGCCCAGGACGCCGCCGCCGCTGTTGTCGGGCATGCGGCCGGCATTGTCGTCGTTATAGGCGAGCCAGCCGAGGCTGAGTTGTCGCAGGTGATTGAGGCAGGTGACATCGTTCGCACGGGCCTTAGCGCGTGAAAGGCTCGGCAGCAACAATGCTGCCAGAATCGCAATAATAGCGATGACGACCAGCAGTTCAATCAGCGTGAACCCTGGTCCGTAGCCAGGCATGGCCGCCTGGCGGGTGGACCGGATTTTCATAGCTCCCGCGTTCCCCAGCTACGGAGTATGCTGGCATAACCATGCGCCATTGGTCAAGCGCCTTGTGAGTGATGCCCCAAATGCGCGCCAAATTTTTGCTTGTCGATGTTCTGCGCGGCTGTTAGAACGTGCTACCGTAGAGATAGCCAGCTAATCTCCAAACCATTGGATTCTAATAAACAGAACGTCTCACCAGGGCAAGGGCAGGGGGATGAAGATTTTCCGGCTATCCCCAGTCACGAGCTTTTGCGCCTGATTGGCCGCGGCAGCTACGGCGAAGTCTGGCTGGCGCGGAACGACCTTGGCGCGTTTCGGGCCGTGAAAATCGTTTTCGAAAGAACCTTTCGCGATAAGCGCCCCTTCGAACGCGAACTGGCCGGCGTACAAAAATTTGAGCCGGTCTCGCGTCTTCATGACGGCCTGGTGGATATCCTCCAGGTCGGCCACAACCAGGCCGGTGGTTATTTTTATTACGTGATGGAGCTGGCCGACGACCTGCAGCGTGGCCAAGCCATTGTACCCGGGGTTTACAAGCCACGGACGCTGGCGCGCGAGACTTCCGCAGCCGCGCGCCTGCCGATGGCCACCTGTGTTGAGCTCGGGTTGCGGCTCGCCTCGGCGCTGGCCTTTCTGCATTCCAAGGGCCTGATTCATCGCGATGTTAAACCTTCAAACGTCGTCTTCGTAAACGGGGTCCCTAAGTTGGCCGATATCGGTTTGGTGGCGGAAATGTCCGAAGCACGCTCGTATGTCGGCACTGAAGGGTTCATTCCCCCCGAAGGCCCGGGCAGCATTCAGGCGGACATCTACTCGTTGGGCAAAGTCCTATACGAACTGAGCACCGGCAAGGACCGCCATGAATACCCGGAGTTGCCGACATTGCTGGATGAGACAATCCACGGGAAGGAGTTGGTCGAGCTGAACAAGGTAATTGTCAAAGCGTGCCGCACTGACCCGAAGGATCGTTACGCGAATGCTGAGCAACTGGTGGCCGACCTCGAACGGCTCCAGCGCGGGGAACGTGTTAAGCTGCGGCGTTCCCGCAGGCGCCACTTGGTCGTCAGCGGGCAATTGGCCGGCGTGCTGCTTGCCGCGTTGGGTATTCTTCTATTATCGGGCCGCATACATCCATTTGGCCGAGCGACCGCGGCGGGCCACATTTCCCCGGAACAACTGCTGACGCCGGCTGCCGGCCTGGTCAGTTGGTGGCGAGCGGACGGTAACGCCGCGGATGCCTGCGGCGTCAATCCCGGCGTACTGATGGGCTCGACCTCCTTTGCCCGAGGCAAAAGCGGGCAGGCCTTTGTCCTCGACGGCACCAATGATTACGTCCAGGCCTCCGATTCGCCCTCGCTGAATCCTACGGAAGCGATTACGCTGACGGCCTGGGTCGCGCCGACGCAAATGCCCTTCGATGCCCCATTCAAGGATGGCGGCGAAATCATCGGCAAGGATGGGACCTTCTCGAACCGCCAGTATATGATTTCGTTGGACGTGCGCCAGGTCTTCAGCGCTCATATTGGGGTCTGGAATAAAGGATTGCTACAGGTCTATGGCGGCACCCGCTTAGTTACCAACAACTGGTATCATGTCGTCATGACCTATGACCAAAAGGCGATCAAGCTTTACGTGAATGGCGCGTTGGATGCCAGCCGGTCCTGGAGCGGCCCCATTATGACCGGACCCGAGCCGTTTCGGATTGGCGGCGGCGCAGATGACGGTGCGCCTCCTTTTCACTTTGGGGGACTGATAGACGAAGTGATGCTCTTCAACCGAGCGCTATCCGAGGCGGAAATCCAGGCGCTTTATTCTTTTGGAGAGAACGGGCAATTGCCAGCGGCCGTAAGGCCACCAACCGCAACGCCGGAGCCCAGACTTTAGCCCGCAGCAACACTCGAACGGAACGCGGCCCCGAATATTTCGCAGCGCGCTTTGCCTGGTAAGCGTAAGCAGGTTGAGCCCGCCCTCTAAGACGCCGGAGCGCGGACTTTAGCTTTAGTCCGCAGCAACCGTCGAATTGCAGGCGGCCGCAATAATGTTGCAGCGCGCTGTGACGTTTGCGCGTTGCTGCGGACTAAAGTCCGCGCTCCGGGCGCTCTGTAACATCTCAATAAAGCCTCTTGACAGCAGGGCTTTTTATCCGCATCATTTGCTCAGTTGTTTTTGCGGTTGAGGTGAACGCAACCCGGAGAAAACGCCATGAGCAATGATCTATTAAAGCGAAGCCTTTCTTCATGTCTTCATTTATCCTTACTCCCGGCTATCGCCTTGGTGTGGTTGCTTGGGATGCCGTTTGGGCTCTGCGCGTGTGCGCCTGCCCCTGCGGACATCGTAAGCTGGTGGCCGCTGGAAGGGGATGCATCCGACCTGTTGGGCGGAAACAACGGTGTTGCTGCTGGTGGCGCTGTGTTCACCACCGGTTATGTGGGTCAGGGCCTGTCGTTGAACGGCAACGGAGCTGCCGTTCAGCTCGGCAGCGCCGCAAACCTGCAGCTACAGGATTTCACGGTCGAGGGATGGGTTGCCCGCGCTGATGCGAGCAGCGTCACAACCTTCTGGACAGGCATCGGCTTCATCTTCGCTTTTGGCCCGGGCGGCTATGGGTTCGCCGCGAACAATTCCGGCGAGCTCGTGCTGACCGCGGTCGGCGTCGATAGCGTGGCTTCCCCGGCAGTGCTGCTCGATACGGCGTTCCATCACGTCGCCGTGACGAAATCCGGCAGCAGCGTGGTTTTTTACATCGATGGAACGGCCTATCCGGCGCCGGCCTATGGCACGACGTTTAGTTTCAATACTCCGGCTGCGCTGGGCGCCCAAGGCAACGACCTGACCAGCAGCTTTTGGGGAACTATAGACGAAGTGAGTGTCTATTCCCGTGCGCTGAGTGCGGCGGAGATACAGTCGATTTATGCCGCGGGGAGCGATGGCAAGTGCCCGCTGACCACGTCCCCCGAGATCATCTCGCAACCAAGCGACTTCACCACTTTCATCGGCGGCTACGCGTCTTTCAGCGTTAGAGCCAATGGCGCACAGCCTTTGAGCTATCAATGGACCCACGACAACGTGAGTCTGCCCGGGGCGACCAGTTCTTCCCTCGTGCTGACGGGCTGCCAGGACTCGGATGCGGGGCAGTACGCGGTGCAGGTCAGCAATGGCTATGGCAGTACCAACAGCGCACCCGCAACCCTTACGGTCCTGCCGAATACCTGCTACACGGCGCCGACCGGGTTGGTGAGTTGGTGGGCGGCCGAAGGCAACGTTGCTGACTCGGGCTATGGCGGGAACATCGGTCTGCCGGTGCCGCCCATCAGCTACATGCCGGGCGAGTCAGGGCAGGCCTTCAGTTTCGATGGGGTGACCAATGCGGTGGTGATTCCCGCAGCTCCAAACCTTGCCGTCCAAAGCATCACGATTGAGGGCTGGATTCTGATCACCGATACGAGCTTGCCTCGGCCAATTGTCGAGTACGGCAACACCACCGGCCCCTGTTCGATGAATTTCTGGTACAATTTCGGCCCCGGCATTGTGGGTGTCCCCGGAGCCTTGTATGGATTCTTTCGCGGCACCAACAGCAGCGACTACGTGGATGTCGGCAGCCCTGCCGGGGTGCTGAGCCCCAACCAGTGGAATCATTTTGCGCTCACATTCGATGACGTCAGCGGCCTGCTGACGCTCTACGCCAATGGAGTCGGTGTTGCCACCAATACCGCTCCGGTTCCGATTTATTGGAACAGTTTGGAAAACGTGAATTTAGGTTATCGGCCGGCTGGCAGTTCTGACCTTTGGGGTGGCCGGCGCCATATCGGCGGTCTGGATGAGGTCAGCATTTACAACCGCGCTTTGTCCCCGGACGAAATCGCCAATCTTTATGCCGCCGGGCCTTCGGGCAAGTGCGCGTTGCCGCCCAGCCCACCCTTCATAACCGCTCAGCCGAGCGACCAGCATGTGCTCGCCGGGGGGACAGGGTTCTTCCGCGTAGGCGCCGGGGGCAGTCAACCGCTGTACTATCAGTGGTACTACAATGCCGCTCCAGTGGTGGGGGCCACGACTGCCTGGCTCACTCTGACCAACGTCGCGCCCTCCGACGAGGGTAACTACTCGTGCACGGTTTCAAATTCGCTTGGCTCGCTCGGCAGCTCCAACGCAGCACTGACAGTCACAGTGCTCTCCATTTACGCCAATCATACGCTGTTAACGAACAGTCCTTATGTCTCCGGCAGCAATGTCCTGATTCAGATGCAGAACGCGTACCCAGGCGGACCCATCTTCTACACGCTCGATGGCTCCGCTCCTACCTTCTCTTCTGCCGAATACACCAACTCCTTCACGTTGACTCAAAGTGCCAAAATCCGTGCATTGGGGTACAGTCCCGATTTTTATGAATCGGGCGATGCGGGGCCGTTCACGATTTCGATTCTCCCGAATTACACTCTGAGGACGCTCACTGCCGGCGGCGGCACGGTCGCTGTCAATCCGCTCGCCAACACTTACCTGAGCAATTCAGTGGTGCAAGTCACCGCGAGGCCGGGCAGCGGTTGGACCTTTTTGCAATGGCTCGGCGATGCCAATGACACAAACCCGGTCATCTCCGTGACGCTGGACCGCAGCAAAGCCGTGCAAGCGGTGTTTGGCACGACACTGCACACCACCGCGGCTGGTGGTGGGTCCGTCACGCTGAGTCCTCCGGGCGGAGTTTATCCGTATGGCTCTACCGTGTGGCTGACCGCCGTGCCTCAGCCGGGGAATTACTTCGGGATTTGGGGCAACGCGGCCAGCGGCAGCGTCAACCCGCTCAGCTTCACCATCACCACCCCCAACCCGACGGTGTCGTCGCTGTTCGCGGCGGTGGGCGCGGGACAGGCGGGGTTGACGCTGGTGCCGTTGGGCAGGGGCCAGGCGGCGGCCAACCCGCGCGCGAACGTGTATAGCACCGGCGCGAACGTCACGCTCACCGCGACCCCGAACCCGGGGCAGACATTCCTTGGCTGGAGCGGCGACGTGACCGGTATGCAGAACCCCCTGGGGATTATCCTGACGACCAACAAACTCATCTATGCCAACTTCTCGGACAAACCGAGCGTCAGTGTGCAGGCGGCGTACAACGGGCTTAAATCCGATGGGTTCCAACTGACAGTGCTGGGCGATTACGGCGCGCATTACCGGATAGACGGTTCGAGCGATTTCTCGACCTGGACGCCGCTGGGAACGGTAACGAATGTGTTCGGCGCGGCGGTGTTCAGCGATCCGGCGGCCCCGAGCATCGCGTACCGCTTTTACCGCGCGGTACAGGTGCCCTAAGCCATTACAGCAGGAGACGACCTAAGGCCTGGAGGCCTGACAGTAAGGCTGAAAATTCAGAGGTGCGTTTCCGCGACCGATGATGTACCACGGCAGCCATGGGTACATTGAGACGGAGCGCACGCCAGTTGGCCCGGCGCACCGGCCTGGTGGCCGTCATTCTCAGCACGATTTTCCTGGTTTGTGTCGGGGCGGCAGCAGCCGAGACGGCACCGGGCCTGACTTTTCTCCACACCCGCGGCGAGGACATCGTCAATGAACAGGGCCAGAAGGTGCTGCTGCGCGGGTTAGGGCTGGGCAATTGGTTCCTGCCGGAAGGCTATATGTGGAAGTTCGGCCAGCGCGCCGACCGTCCCCGGCGCATCGAGCAGCTTACGCAAGAGTTGCTGGGGCCGGACGCCGCCAGCCGATTCTGGCACGAGTTCAGGCGAAATTATATCACCCAGGCCGATATTCAACGGCTGGCGCAATTGGGTTACAACTCGGTCCGGCCGGCGCTGAATTCGCGCTTGTTCCTGACGGCGTCGGGCGGCTGCACGGGCAATGAGGAAGGTTTTGTGCTGCTGGATAACCTGGTGCAGTGGTGCAAAGCGGCCGGGGTTTATGTGATCGTGGACATGCACGCCGCGCCGGGCGGCCAGACCGGCGCGAATATCGACGATAGCGCAGCGGACAAGCCGGAGCTTTTCATGGAGCCCAAGTATGAAACCCAACTGACGGAATTATGGCAAGCGCTCGCCCGCCGGTATAAGGATGAGCCGACGGTGGCCGGGTACGACCTGTTGAACGAGCCGCTGCCGGAGCGAACCGGCGCCGCCAAGGCCTACAAGGACCGTTTGGAACCGCTGTACCAGCGGCTGACCAAAGCCATCCGGGAAATCGATCCCCGCCACATGATTATCCTCGAAGGCGCCGACTGGGCCAATGAATGGTCGGTGTTCACGCGGCCGTTCGATCCGAACCTGGTCTATGAGTTCCATTACTATTGCTGGAACAATCCGACGGTGGTGAACAGCATTCAGAAGTATTTGGATTACCGCACCAAGTTGGGCGCGCCGATCTGGGGCGGCGAAACGGGCGAGAAAGACGACGCGATCTACTGGGCCACCACCGCCTATTTCGAGGCCAACAACGTCGGCTGGTCATTCTGGCCGTGGAAAAAGATGGACGCGCGCAACGCGCCGTGCTCGGTCAAGCCGCCCGGCGGCTGGGCCGCGGTGACGGCTTACTCCCGCGGCGGGGCCAAACCCGCACGAGCGGCGGCGCAGCAGGCCTTTGATGAACTGCTTGCCAATATCCGTTTGGACAATTGCGTGTTTAATCCGGATGTGGTGGCCGCGACCCTCCGCCGGGTGCCGGCGCGAATCGAGGCGGCGAATTTTGACCCGGGCGGACAGGACACAGGCTACTCGGTGCACGAGCCGAAGTACCGCTCAGCCAGCTATCGGCCGTCGGAGGCGGTCCCCATTACGCAGGTGCCGATGGGGCGCTGGCAAACCGAGCGTTACATCACGCTGCAACCGGGTGAATGGACCGCCTACACGTTTTCCAGCCCGACCACCGGCGCCTACAATCTGACTATGCGCGTCAGAGCCAAAGCCGATTCTGCCCAGGCGCAGGTGTTGATCGGTGACCAGGCCAGGACCCTCCAGGTGACCTCGACCGCCTGGACGGAAATCAAATTGGACCCCCTGCAATTAAACTCCGGAACGAACCGATTAAAATGGAGCGTTTCCCAGGGGCCGGTGGAGCTTGAGTGGCTGGAGTTTTCGCAGAAGCACGCGGAGTGATCTGGCTCCAAAGCCTCTCGCGATGAGTGGCGTGCGAAACCTCGCGACAGCGTTTTGGACTGCGCCAGCCCCCTGGCGCTTTCGAATGCCTGATCCCTCACCACAGCGGCAGAGGGCTGCCGCAGTCCACGACGCTTTGCGACACAGTTGGGACACGGCAGCGCTACCGTACATTCGAGTCGCCTTCGCCAGCCATCGGACGGCGCGTTCGCGCGCCAGCTTTTGGACTGCGGCAGCCCCCTGCCGCTCTTCTCCGGCCAATTCCAGGCGCCTCCGGCACAGCGGCAACGGTTGCGCTTGTCAGGCCGCACGCTAAATTCGTCACCCATGGACCGACTGTCGCTCCACGATTTACACCAGCAACTCGGCGCCCGGTTCACCGCGGTGACTGACTGCGAGGCCGTCGCTGATTATGGCAACTTTCTCGCGGAACACCGGTTCCTGCGCGAATCGGCAGGCGTGCTCGATTTGAGCTTCCGCAGCCGCGTATGCCTGACGGGGGCCGACCGGGTTCGTTTCCTCCATGGTCAGGTGACCAACGAGATAAAGCGTTTACAACCGGGTGAAGGTTGCTATACGGCGCTGGTGTCGGCCAAAGGCCGGATGGAAAGCGACCTGAATGTGTACTGCCTCGAGGGAGAACTGTTGCTCGATTTCGAGCCCGGGCTCCGGGAGACCGTCACGGGCCGGCTGGAACGATACATCGTCGCCGATGACGTGGAGGTGGTGGATGTGGGCGCGCTGTTTGGGCTGCTAAGTCTTCAGGGGCCGAACGCCAAAGCAGTGGCCGGCTCACTTGGACTGTTCTCCCAAGTGCCCGAGCAACCGTTCCATTTCAGCAAAGCCGATGACGCGAATCTCGGCGAACTGTACCTGGTCAACCATGCGCGCCTGGGTTCAGCCGGGTTTGACCTGTTCGCGCCCATGCCGGCGATGGGGCCATTAGCCGAACGGCTAATCGCAGCCGCCAAAACCGTGAGTGGGGGTCCCTCCGGGTGGCAGGCCTTCGAGACCGCACGGATTGAACGGGGCATTCCGCGCTTCGGCCCGGACATGGATGAGCGGAATTTCCCGCAGGAGTGCGGGATCGAGGCGCAAGCGGTCAGTTATACCAAGGGCTGTTACATCGGCCAGGAAGTGCTGAACCGGATTTATACCCTGGGCCATGTGAATCGAGGGCTATGCGGCTTGCGGCTGGGTGCGGATACGGCTTTGCCGGCGCACGGAGACAAGTTATTCCATGCCGGAAAGGAGGTTGGATATCTGACGAGTGCGGTTTGGTCGCCTGCACTCGAGGCGAATATCGCGCTCGGTTATGCGCGCAACGAGGCCCGCCAGGCAGGCACGGAACTCATCGTCCGCGGCGATGCCGGCGAGAGTGCCGCGCGGGTGGTGAGCTTGCCGTTTGTCGCATGAGCCGGATAAATTAATTAGATTCACGCGTCACACCCCGGTTGGTAATGTTCGCCGATGGCAGCGAAGCAATACGATTTCCTGGTGTTGGGGAGCGGTATCGCGGGATTGTTTTATGCCTTGAAAGCGGCGCGGCATGGGACCGTGGCGATCGTCACGAAGAAAGACCGCGCCGAATCCAACACCAACTATGCCCAGGGCGGGATTGCGGCGGTCACCAGCAAGGAGGACTCGTTCGAGTTGCACGTGCGCGACACGCTGGAAGCCGGCGCCGGCCTGTGCGACGAGCAAGTAGTCCGGACCATCGTGCAGGAGGGACCGGAGCGCATCGCGGAGCTCATCCAGCTCGGCATGCAATTTTCGCAACGGGAAATCCCTGCTTCCCACGGAGCGCGGGAACTGGATTTAGGGCGTGAAGGCGGCCATTCCAAGCGTCGTATCCTGCACGCAAAAGACGTCACCGGTCGGGAGATTGAGCGGGCGCTGCTGGCGGCGGTCGCCGCGCAGAAGAATATCGAGATTTACGAAAATCACCTGGCGATAGATCTGATCACGAGCCAGAAGCTTGGGTATGTCGGCGACCACCGTTGCCTGGGGGCTTATGCGTTGGACAAGCGCTCCGGGGGCGTGCTGACGTTCGCCGCGCCGGTGACGCTGCTGGCGACCGGCGGTTGCGGCAAGGTGTATCTCTACACGACCAACCCCGACATTGCGACGGGGGACGGCGTGGCGATGGCCTATCGCGCAGGCGCCGCCATCGCCAACATGGAGTTCATCCAATTTCATCCCACCTGCCTGTATAATCCGAAGGCCAAATCGTTTCTCATCAGCGAGGCGGTTCGCGGCGAAGGCGGCGTGCTTAAAACGCTGCAAGGCGTCGAGTTCATGGATGCGTATCACCCGTTGAAATCGCTGGCGCCGCGGGATGTTGTCGCCCGCGCGATCGACACCGAGATGAAAAAGAGCGGGGCCGCCCACGTTTTATTGGATATCACCCATCGGCCGGCTCAGTTCATTATCGACCGCTTTCCTAATATTTATCAGACCTGTCTCAGTTACGGATTGGACATAACCAAGGAGCCGATTCCCGTCGTGCCGGCGGCCCATTACCAATGCGGTGGGGTGCGCACGACCATCAACGGCCAGACCGATATCAGCGGCCTCTACGCGGTCGGGGAGGTGTCTTGCACCGGGTTGCACGGGGCCAACCGGCTGGCCAGCAACTCGCTGCTCGAGGCGCTGGTCTGCGCGCACCGCGCCGCGGAGCATGTGCTGGAGCACCCGCCCAAGCTGAGCCAGTTCGAGCTGCCGCCGTGGCACGCCGGCAACGCCCATAACCCCGATGAGATGGTCGTGGTGTCCCACAATTGGGACGAAATCCGGCGGGTGATGTGGGATTACGTCGGCATCGTGCGCACGACCAAGCGGCTCGAACGCGCCCGGAAACGCATCATCAATCTGCAAGAAGAAATCCAGCAGTACTACTGGGACTTTATCGTCACGAGTGATCTGCTCGAATTGCGCAACATCGCCACCGTCGCGGGGCTGATTGTCGAGAGCGCATTGCAGCGGCCCGAAAGCCGCGGGCTGCACTACACGCTCGATTTTCCCTTGCCCGATCCGGCCTGGGCGCAGCGGCCAACGGTGCTGCGGCGGCCGGGGTAGGGGGCCGGGGAGCGTAGAGCGGGGCGGGGCCTGGCGGCCGGCCACCGCGAGCGTGGGAGTTGCACCGGTGAGTTGCTAATGTGACGGTAACTTCTCAAACATGAAAGCAGCGTACATTACCCGGACGGGACCACCCGAGGTTATCGAGTATGGCGAGTTGCCGGCGCCGAAGGTCGGGCGCAACCAATGCCTCATCCAGGTTGGGGCAGTCGATGTCAACCCAATCGATACCTACATCCGGTCGGGCAGCATCCCGGCCAAGCTGCCGTTCCCGTGGATTCTGGGGCGCGACCTGGCCGGCAGGGTGTTGGAAGTTGGAGCCGGCGTGAGGCGTTTTCGGCCGGGCGACCGGGTGTGGGCCACTGGCCAGGGCGCCGGCGAGCGGCCGGGGACCTTTTCGGAGCTGGCGGCCGTCGATCAGCAGTGGCTGCATCCGACGCCCGCAGGAGTGAGCGATGAGGCGATTGTCGCTTTGTCTCTGGTCGGCGTGACCGCCCATCTTGGACTGGTGCGCCATGCAAAATTGCGCGCGGGGGAAGTTTTATTCGTCAACGGCGGTTCCGGCGGGGTGGGGTCATGCGTGGTCCAAATGGCGAAGATTTTGGGAGCGCGGGTGGCAACGACGGCGGGCAGCGAGGAAAAGATGCGCATCTGCCGCGAGTTGGGGGCGGACCTGGTTATCAATTACAAGACGCAGGATGTTGCGGCGGCCGTACGCGAATTTGCCCCGGAAGGACTCGATGTGTGGTGGGAAACGCTGCGCGAGCCGGACTTCGAACGCACGATGGCTTTGTTGCGCCTGCGCGGGCGGATGGTGGTGATGGCCGGACGCGATGCGCGGCCGCCGTTTCCCGTGGGCCCTTTCTATACCAGGGACTGTTCGCTGCACGGGTTTGCCATGTTCAATGCCACCGCGCGTGAGCAACGCGTAGCGGCGCAGGATATCAACCGCTGGGCCGCAGAAGGCAAACTGCGCGCCAGGATTGACCGGGTAATGCCGTTGAGCCAGGCGGCGGAGGCGCACCGGTTGCAGGAGGAAAGCACGATTCATAAGCGCGGCACCTTGGCCGGAAAGATCGTGCTGCAACCGCAAACGGAATTGCCATCGGCCTCGCTTCCGGGCATTGTCACCACATGAATGCAGGCACCCGTCGGCACTTCCTCCAAAGCACGACTGTTGGCGCGGTGGCCCTCAGCCAATTCCCTGCGCTACTGCGTGCCGCTGAACCGGACCGCAAGCTCAAGCTGGGCCTCATCGGCTGCGGCTGGTACGGGATGGTCGATCTCAACGCCGCGGTCAAGTGCGGCGGGGTCGAGGTAATCTCGCTCTGTGATGTGGATAGTGACCATCTCCAGCAAAGCGCAAAGGATGTCGAGAAGCTGCAGGGTAAACGCCCGCAGACGTTCAAACTCTACGAGGAACTCCTCAAGGCCGGTGGCCTGGACGCGATAATCATTGCGACGCCGCCGCATTGGCACGCTTTGCAGTTCATCGCGGCGCTCGAGCATGGGTTGGATGTGTACCAGGAAAAACCGCTCAGCTTTGACATCCGTGAAGGGCGCGCGATGGTCGAAGCGGCCAAAAAGAGCGGGCGCATTGTCCAGGTGGGCTTTCAACGCCGGCAAAGTCCGGCCTTCCAGGCGGTGCGCCAGCGGGTGCAGGCCGGCAACGCCGGCCGAATCGTTTGCAGCGAAGCCACTATCAATTACTCGGCTGGCACGAAGGATCCCACCCCGCAACCGCCACCGGCATCCCTTGACTGGGACGTCTGGTGCGGCCCGGGACCGAAGATTCCGTATAGCCCGCAGGTGGGCCACATGAACTGGCGCCTGGAGAAAACCACCGGCCAGGGCCACCTGGTGGATTGGGGCATCCATCTGGTGGACGCAGCGCGGGTGATCCTTGGAGAGGGCCTGCCGCAAAAGGTCGCTGCGGCTGGCGGCATCTATGCGTTGAAAGCCATCACCACCCCGGACGTGCTCACCGCACATTTCGATTTCGCTTCCGGTCCGCTTACCTGGCGGCATCGAATCTGGGGAGCCGAAGAATACAATCCGCAAATCTCGAATGGCATCACTTTATATGGCGAGAAGGAAACCATTTTCGTCACCGACGATCACTATGAAGTGATTCCGCGTGGCAAAGGCAAGGAGCGGCAGACCTTTGAAGCCAAAGCCGATATGGGCGGGCTGCACATGGCGGAGTTTCTGAATGCGGTGCGCACCCGTCAACCGGCCGGCTGCACGGTGGAAGAGGCGTACCGCTCCACGGCCACGGTCAAGCTCGCGATGATCGCCTACGACACCGGTTGCCAGCTCGCCTGGGATGCCCAGGCGGAAACCATTCCGGGCAATGCCGAGGCAGCCCGTCTGCTCAAACGCGACTACCGGGCGCCCTGGGTGCATCCATAGCCGCCTTCGCGATCCGCCCCCCTTGCACGCGGGGCTGGGTGCCACGGCGGCCAAGGCCATCAATCGAGACCTGTTCGAGCATGATTTGGCTAGCCACTCCCTGCGGCGAGTTCGGCGGCGGCAATTACGCTCCCACCGCACCAAACCGGCCTCGCTCCGGCGCACCCGCTCGCTCATGGTGGATTCGGCGCCGAGTTGATAATCTGCGAACTACGAAACCAGCGCGAACGCCTTCTTCAATGCGATGGCAGCCGCTTCACAGGCATCGTCCTTTGTCATCTGCCGAACTGCCTGGTTGAACGGCTCCGCCCGGACCGGCCCGTCGTAACCGATGTGATTCAACGCATTCAGGAAGGCGCCGACGTCGATCACACCCGTCGCACACGGCAGTTCGCGCCGGCCATCAACTTGTTGATCTTTCGGAATGCCCGCGGGAGCGTCATTGAGGTCCACGGCGATCACGTCATTGGCCTTTAGCGAGCGCACGTCAGCCGCGGTATCGCCGGCATGCCACCAATGCCAGCTATCCAGGATGTATCCCACGCTGGGGACATTGATCTCGCCGACCAGGTCTTTCATTTCCGCCAGCGTATGGATAAAGGGATAACGCCGGCTGGCCCAGGAGGTCTTTGGGCCGACATACTCCAACCCCAAGCGCACGCTGTAGTCCTGCAACGCCTTGGCCGCCTCGCGCAATCGCAAGGTGTGTTGGCGAAAATTCTGCATATAGGTTAGCTGGTCGTCACAAGGAGTAAGCCACGTGGCTACCCGGTTTACCCCGGCGCGCTGCAATCCCGCCGCGAATTGCGGCAGCGTCTTTAAACCCGCTCGAAATCGCTCTTCGTCCCGGCGAAAGTCCAAAGGCAATCCCGCAGCGCCAAAGACCAGTGCCTTGCTGCCCAGGAACGATTTGAGCTCAGCCATTTGCTCCTGGTTCAAAGTCGCCAGGTAACCACCGTCCGCGCCCACCGACTCAAATCCGTGCCGTGCCGCCAGCTCAATCGCCTCACGCTGGCCGGCCGAAATCCCCAGGTTGCCGCACACCAGATCCACGGTCATTTTGCAGGTCTTTGCTGCCGCCGCGCTGGTCGTTGAGGTGCGACCCAAAGCCATGGCAGCCGCCACAGTCGCAAGGCCGGCCCGGTGGATGAATTGTCTGCGCGTCAGTTCGTTCATATCCAAGCCCACATGATTGCACCCTTTCAAAATGGCCGCCCGGCGTCAAGGTCAACTGACAATCCGGCCGCGGCCACTTTCACCCATGCGCGTTGCGCCTCTCAGTCACGGAAAGCCACCAACCCTCATCAGGGCCGCCGGAATTCGGGCAGAGCTTGCAGGGACTCCAGCCGCAGCCCGTCAGGAGAGAAGCACCGGTACAACGCTTCGGCCAAGCGGACCAGGGCGCGAAACTCAGAAGGTTTCGTCAAAAATGCGGTAGCCTTCGCATCGTAAGCTCGACGGATGTCCGAATCCTGACAGGACGAGGTAAAGATGAAAACGGGAAGGTTTTGCAGGGAGCCCTGCGCGCGAATCCAGCGCAGCACGCCAAAGCCGTCCAGAAACGGCATCTTCACATCGAGCAACACCGCGTCGGGCAACGGAAAATCCTCCCGGTTGGCGTAAGCGCCCGAACCACTCAGGTACTCGACGGCCTCTTTGCCGTGTTCGGCTGATGCGAGGCGGAGCGGGACCTGTCCCTGCTTGCAAGCCATAGTGAACAGGACCCGGTCATCGAGGTTGTCCTCGACATAGAGCAGTGCCGGGGAATTCATGGCTGGGTGGCCTTTCTGAGCTCGACCCAAAAGGTGCTGCCTTCGCCGAGGTTGGACTCGACGCAGGCACGACCGCCCATGCGTTCGGCAGCCTTGCGCACAATGGCCAGACCCATGCCGGTGCCTTCATTGTTGGCGTTCGACGCTCGCTGAAACGGTTCAAAAATGGATTCACGCTGGTCGGGCGGCACGCCGATGCCATTATCACGAACGCATACCCGGACGAGCGGATGGTGCGCGGCGTCACTGGTGCCATTGAGGATTTCGGGAAAAACGCGGACCCGGGAAGGCACCCCCGGACGGGCGTATTTTAGCGCATTTGAAACCAGGTTTGTCAGAATATGATTGAGCGCGGAATCATTGGCTACGACCAGGGGCCATTGTTCGACGACTTCAACGGCGGCTTTTTTCGCCAGGATTTCGATCTCCAATGCTTGCAACACGGCGTGAAGGCTTTTGCGCGGATCGACCGGCCCGCAGTTGAGTTCGGTATGGGAGAGGCGGCCATATTCAAGCAGGTCCTTGATGAGGGCTTCGTTTTTCAAGGCGGCTTCGCCGATCCGCCTGACGAAGAATTTTCCCTCGTCATCCAATTGAGCCGCGTGCGCGCTTGCCAGCAGGTCGGCATAGCCCTGCATGGCACGGTTGGGAGCGCGCAAATCGTGGGCGATGGTGTAAAGCAAGGTTTCGAGGGAACGCAGCGCCTCGTTCAAGGACGCGGTTCGTCCCTGCACTTGCTCGTCCAGGTAGAGATTGGCCCTGGCGAGCTGTTCCTTGGTCTGGCGCAAAGCGCTTTCCGCTTTCCAGCGTTCCAACACATCGGCGGCCTGGCGAGAGAGGATATCCAGGAAACGAAGGTCGTTTTCGCTGGGCCGGTGAGGCCGGCTGAAGTGGGTCGAGATCATTCCCAGCACCTTCCCCTGGCGGCTCATCAGGGGTGTTGATTGGACGGCCCGGACGTTGGCGTTGAGCAAAACCTGCAGCGCCTGCGTATTGCGAAAGAGAGGGCTGGAGGTCACGTCTTCGATGATGATTCTTTGCCCCGCTCGCACGGCGGCGGCGCAGGCTGCCGCCTGATCCACTACCGCCTGGAAGAAATTCAGAAATTCCGGCTCGAACCCGCGATGGGCGACGATTTTGAGGGCCCCCGACTCTTCATCGACAAGTTGCACGTTGCCCCTGTCGGCGCGGACGATCGAAATTGCCGCTGAGAGAAGGTCATCGGGCAGAGATTCCAGCCCGGCGGTAGGAGTTACAGCGCTTGCGCCGAATTCTTGCAGGTGCGTCATCGCTTTGAGGTCGGCGGCGAGTTGATCCTTGAGCTCGGCCAATTGTTCCTGCGTCCTGCGAGCCGCGGTCGAATCCCGGAATACCTTCGAAAAGCCAATGAGCTTTCCCTCACCGTCCGTGATGGCGGTGGTGACGCCCTCGGCCCAAAACCGCGTGCCATCCTTGCGTCGCATCCACCTGTCATCGCTGGCGGTGCCGACGCGGGCGGCAGTATCAAACTCGCGTTCGGGGACTTTTTGTTGAAAGTCCTCCGGTGTAAAAATCCGCCTCACGATATCGTGATTAATGAATTCGGACTTTTCAAAGCCCAGAATGCGCCGGACCCCCTCGTTCCAGGTTGTGGGGCGTCCCTGGGTATCGGTGCTGAAGATGGCGTAATCCTTCACCTGCTCGACAACCTTGCGGTGGCGCTCTTCACCCTGGCGCAAGGCTTCATCGGCTCGCCGGCGGTGAATGGCGCCAGCCATTTGCGTGGCGATGCCCTGGGCCATTATTAGTTCATCAGGCGGAAAATCATGCGGCCGGTCGAAATAAATCATGAACTTGCCGAGCAGCCGCCCTTCGTAAGTAAGCGGGATGAACGCGAGCGCGCGAATGCCCTCCGCGCGGATGCTAGCCTGCACGGGTTCCTGGAACGGCGCCGCATCCACATCGGGAACGCAAACCGGCTGCGGGTCGGTTGCCTCCGGCTGCCAGGGAGAATGGCCTTCAACCGCCTGCCGATAACTTTCGGACAGCCCGCGGGAAGCGACAAAGCGCATTACACCGGAATCATCGAGCAGAAGAATGGCCACCCGGCTGCACTGGAGAGTCGAGCAGATAAAGAGCATGGCCGAATCGTAAACCCGCGCGAGGGAATCGGCGCGGTTAATGGCCTCCAGCAGTTCGTAAAGCTCTCTCCTCACACCCTATACTCCCTCCAAAACGGGGCAAATGCAAAGGCCCGCAGCAAAAGCCCAGGCAGCAACTGGCGAGCGGCTGCGCTCTTCACGTCCATCGCCTGGCTCGCCGCCAGGCATTGGCAGGTGTCGGCCTTGACAGTTTGCGGGGACGGCGTACAGGTCTGGCAGGGACCTCGTTTTAAGCACAGGGGAATGGAGTATGGGTTTTAATATTTTAGTGGCGGATGACAATTCGGATGATCACCTGCTTTTGAGCCGGGGATTCAAAAAGGCCGGCGTGAACGCTCTGCTTCGGTTCACCAACGATGGCGCAGAGGCAGTTCAATATTTAAGCGGGCGCGGCCATTTTAAAGACCGCACCAAGTACCCTTTCCCGGATATTATATTGCTCGACGTCAAAATGCCTGGGCTCGACGGTTTCGAAGTACTGAAATGGCTGCGCGGACAAACACAGATTGGGCTGCTGCCCGTGATCATGCTCACCTCGTCCGATGAACCCAGGGACATAGACCGCGCGCATAGCCTGGGAGCAAACGGCTATTTAATGAAGCCCTCGGGAACGCGTGCCATGCAGCAGATGCTGCAGGGAATCGAAGCTTTTTGGGTAGAGCAACACAGGTTTCCGACCTGCTGCCCGTGCAGCGGAATCGGCCGTCGCCATCGATGCGACTGAGCTGCGCGCGGTATGCCTGGTTGCCGACCCCCATCCTATTGTTTCAACCGGTAAAACACCGGCCCCCCGCCGGCGGGCACGACCACTGTGTAGATGCCGTTGGCCAGTGTCGCTGCATTCGTTACGTTTACCCAGTTGGCCGAGACCAGGCGCGCAGTGCTTTGGAGCTGCGCGCCGGCGCCATTCGCGCGCCACGACAGCACCATGTTGCCCCCGCTGCGCGCGATCGCCAGCGACGGCGGGAACGAAATAAACTGCTGGTTCGGCCCAGCCGCATAGTGGCTGGCGATGTCCTGGTCGCTCAATACGCCGCCCCAGATTCGGAACTCATCGAAGCTCCCGTTGAAATAGGGGTCCTGGTCCCATTGCGAACGCCCCAGCCAACTGCTGTAATCGGTGATCCTGCTGGTAGGGTTAAACGTGCCGGTGGCCGACGCGACCAGCCCGCCGTTGAGATAAAGCTTCGCCGAGCCCGCGCCCGGATCATAGGTGATCGCCAGGTAAACCTCCTGCCCAATCGGAAACGGCTGCGGCATCATCAGCGTCAGTGCCTCCGGGTCCAGGTTGGTTCCGAATGGATTGACGGTCGTCTCCTCGAACCCGGGCAACTGGGTGTTTCCCACCGCCGGGGTGAAGATCACGTAATTGGTGCCCTGCCCGTTGGCGTTGGTCCCCCGGTCGCTGAGCCCAAAATCAAACACCCGCTGCCAGACGCTGGTCGCCGGCCCGTTCCAGGTGAGCCAGGCCTCGAGCGTGAAATTCGACAGCACCGAAACCGGCCGCGGCGGCAACAGCACGCACCCGCTGGTGCCCGCCAGGTTCAATGTGCCGTTGCCCGAAAAACCGCTGCCGTCCGGCACGCCGTTGGTGAATGGCGCCACTCCGTTGCCGAAGACGAGTAACCCGTTGGCCGCGCGCACCGAGTCGGTTACCACCAGGCTCGAGGGCGCTCCGTCGAAACTGTACCGATGCCGCAGAATCAGCCCCGGCTCCAGCGGCGCGCATTTGCCCGCGCTCCCCGCGTGAAACAGTGCCGCCACCTCCGCCGCGCTTAAGGCCTGGTTGTAAACCGATGGCTCGTCGAGCACCCCCGCAAAGGGAAACCAATCCCCAGTCGTTGCGTCCCATCCCCCGGTTATGCCTGTCCCCAACTGGTAATAATAAGTTGAAGCATAACCCTCCTGGACCAGCGGCGTGCTGCCGATATTCAACCCATCCAGGTACAGGATCTCCGTCGAGCCGTCGTAAGTAACTACCACGTGATGAAACCTCCCGTCGTTCACCGGCCCCGGAGTAATGAGCTGCGGCGCGGTGGCCCAAAACAGCTCGGCATAAAGCAACCCGTTGGTCCCGACGTAGAGCGCCGGCACGTACCCGCCCAACTCGCTGGCGAAGGGCGGCTGGTCCTGCTGGCCCAGAATGCAGCCGTTCGAGGTCGTCTCGAACCAAACCTCGAACGAGAACGGTGAGTTCCCCTCTCCGGCCGCCGGCACCGGAAACAGGTTCGGCGGCAATGCGATATAGTCGTCACCGCCGCCGCTGATCAGAAACGCTGTGCCCACCTCTCCGCTGGTGAACTGCACGCCTCCGATCAACACGCCGTCTCCTAATCCCACCGAGTCAAAACTGTTGCCTTCCCCGCGCCACCAATGAACCAAACTCGACGGCGGCGCATCGCAATTTTGCGCCCGCGTCGCTGTCTCTGAAACTATCCAAACACTTGCCGTTAATGCCAACCAAACAATTAGTCTTCTCATGCGACGGACAGGGCCTGCGAATCTGTGGTTTGCCGCCAGGGTCAAATGACGGACAGATTCGTTGGGCCGCCTCAGTTTCCAGACACCCCATGAATTACTCAATGAGGTGTATGCCTCAAATTGCGGCCGGCGAGACCTAATCGGCAATCTCTCCAGTCTTGCAAGAAAAGCGTCAGCAAAATGAAGTCGCTGCTGGATGATGAGGTTTTGGTGTTCACCCGGGTAGCGTCATTTAGCGCCATTGAGGCCGGAATCTTCGGGCTTCCATCGGCGATGGAACTCGGCTAATACAAATCGCATGAAAAGACCCCTTTCCTGGCTGGTCGCCGGCGCTACCGCTTGCGCGCTCGTTCTGAACGGCGCTCGAGCCGCTGAAGTACCGCCGCTGCGCGTTTTGTTGATCACCGGCGGTTGCTGCCACGATTACGCCAAACAGAAGGACATCCTCAAAGCGGGCCTGGAGCAACGCGCCAACCTGGTCGTAACGCAGCTACATACCGATGATTCGAGCACCCGGCCGCCGCTGCCCATCCTGGGCAACCCCGATTATGCCAAGGGATACGACGTCGTCATTCACGACGAATGCGCCGCCGACATCAACGACCCCGCGCTGATTAAAGCGGTCCTGGCCCCCCATCGTGCAGGGATCCCCGGCGTCAATCTGCATTGTGCGGTCCATTGCTATCGTGTCGGCAATCCGGCTGACCGTGCCGAACCGGGAAGCGAGCGGGCGCTGTGGTTCGATTATTTGGGCCTGCAATCCAGCGGGCATGGCGCGCAGTTGCCCATCGCGATCCACTTCACCAATACCAATCACGCCATCCTGCAGGGTTTGAGCGACTGGACCACCATCAACGAGGAGCTCTACAACAACGTGCAAGTCCTGCCCTCCGCCACCCCCCTGGCCCAGGGCACCCAAACCGTGACCCGGAACGGTGTGGCCAGGGAGGCTAAATCCGTGGTCGTCTGGTTGAACGACTACCACGGCACCCGCGTGTTCACCACCACCATCGGCCATAACAATGCGACGGTGGCCGACGGCCGCTACCTGGACCTGGTCACCCGCGGCCTGCTCTGGGCCTGCGGCAAGCTCGATGATGCTGGACGCATTGCGCCCGGCTACGGGCCCAAGAAGTGATAAGCGGTGGGCTTAGACGGCATGTCCGCCGCAGGTAACTCTTGCCGTGGAGGACCAGGCCTGCACCAGCTCGCGCTTGGATGCGGATGAGGATGGGGTCGGCGGCGATGATGCGGCGGATTGTCTCAGGTACTTGGCGGCGACGAAGTCGCGCTCAATTCCCCAGAGGAAATTGAGGGGGTTGTGAGGAGCGGGCGCGAGGGAGTTGGAGAAAGTGGAGTGAGGGACGCCTCGACCGAGTTTTTGGTTCGGAAAAAGCGGTTTAGGTCAGTTTTGAGCGTCCGAGGATGTCAGTCACCTCGCCGTAGCAGATGCCGGAAATGGCCTCCAGCTCATGGCTTATGTCGATATCCGGGCCCAGCTTGCTGGTCCAGGTCGCCGCGTCCAATTGGCGAGAAGCGTGTGTCGGGATACCATTCTTGCAGAAGAGTGCCACTTTTTCTTTGGTATTATCGTCCAGCGCCGTCTGGCTGTGCGAGTAGCCAAGTGTCCCAAAAGCAGCGCGGAATGCCGCGACGGTGCATTCCCGGGGAGCGTCGTCGGGCCAGTAATACATCTGCCAAGGGTCGGGCCACCACCATCTCCTTTTATCGTCGGCGGCCCACGCTATGCAATTGTAGGTCGGATCGTAGGGGCTGGTACGGCTAAATGCGGTCCCCTTGAGTTTTGGAAACAGCGTCTCCAGTGGGTCAGAACTCATAGCCGCTGCGAGCACCCCAAACCAACCAAGCCTGTGTCATTCTGAGAACGTCGCCTCTGGCGTTAGGTGGAACGGGATCCTCGCCTGAAATGGCCCGCAGTGCCCAAAACCAGTGGCGGGGCTGCTCTTTAAGATCTTTCAGCATGAAGGGGATCGCCGTCCGGCCCATGCCGATTATCTGTTGATAAGCTGGGTGCATCGCCATTTCCAGAACGGAGGAGCAATAAAGTGTTTCTTTTTTCCATCGCTCCGCCAGTGACTCAAATTTTTGCTGGGCCGTAGGGGCGACGTTTTGCGACGCACTCGAAGTAGGCTGGGGGCGGCTTAGAAGCAGCTTGCGAACCTCCTCGACCATGGAATTCAGCTCGTTGAAGTTCCGCTCTGATTTGATCGCGTAATCCTCAACGGCCGGCCGAGGCTGCTTCTGAGCTTGCGAAATTCCATATGACGGCAATGGCACGATTTTCGCCTCGGGACCGGGTGAGTCAAAATACGATTCTTCCAGCACTTCATTGCGTAGTGCGCTTGGCATAGGATTACTGTTTCGGTTGCGCGGCCGATATGGATTTCTCGGCAACTTGGATCTCCTTTTGAAGGGCGACCAAGCTGTCAATGAGCACCTGCAAGGACCGCTTGCTTAACTGAAAGTAGGCATCGTCTTGGGTGCCGTCAAACTCCAGGCGAACGATGCCGAGCGGAATTGTGCCTAAAAATTTGGGAGAATATGCGGCGATGTCTTCTTCGTAGTGGTAGCTGTTCTCAAAAACGGCACGAAAGTCGGCCTCTACAGAAACCTCGTTAAGGATGGGGAGGGCTGATTGCTCATGAGCCCTCTGCAAAATCGCAACGCGCAGGTCCTGCTTGGCGAATTTCTTCAAGCCTTCAAGGTAACGGGTCAGGATCTGGCTCTTGTCGTCTTCGCAGGGGAGCGCTTCCTTCAAATCCGCGAGGAGTGCCTGTTCATCATCGGCGGACGCCTCTCCGCCGGGAGTGAGTTGTCGGAGGAGAAACGCGGAGACATTGAGCGCCGGCTCGATTTGCACCAGAGGGATTCCAAGCTCGGAGGAGGCCTTTTGATAAATCTTGTCCTTCTCCCTGGTTGTTGGCGTGAGCGTCGCCCTGAAAGCAAACTCAGGCAGGCGCGCCACAACATCCGGATTTAGCCCTAGGACGACTTTCATGTCTCGGCGAAATCCGTCGCCCAGGTCGTGTTTCGAGAGGAAAGAGGTTTTCAAGGCGTTTTCCACATTTAGCCAAATCCCAATCAAAGTACCAGAACTATATTGCAAGACAAGTGCTCTCTGGGCCTCATTGTCTTGACGCTGGAGGGGCTGGAGGCAGCGTGTTCACGTCTGTGAGAAGGCTTTCGCAACGCTGGCGAAGAGTTGCTCCGCCATCAGGCGCGTTTGCTCTGGAAGATCGGATGTGGTTTTCATCTGGCGGATGTCGGCAGCGATTCGCCGGCCGACTCTTCGTTTGTTGAATTCGACTTTTACCACTTGGAAGGCCACCTCAACGCGTTTTGATAGGAGGTTCCCTGGAGGGAGGGGCGAGAGCGAGATGCCGAAGGCGGCAATTTCCTTTTCGTACGACGCCTTTACCCGCTCGACGTAAAACGCCTCAGGAAAGAGGTCCTCGATGCTGAACTCTCTTCCTTGATGTCCTACGGCTTCACCAAGACCGAGTGCAGTCGCCCTCTGGGCCTTGTACTTTGGGAGCCAACTTTTAACCAGCTTCTCTCTGGAGGTGTTCCCGGCCAAATCATTATCAAAGAGGGCCACGACGTCGAGTTCCTGGCCGACCATGAAGATGGCGAGGTATGTTACTTCGGAAGCGCCCCCTGCTGGCGTGACCAGCACGTCCGGCGGCAACCCCTGCTTGCCGCAGCGTTTGAACAGGGCAGACAACTCTCCAATGATCCAATAGTCGTCGGCGCCTTCCAGAATGAGGTTCTGTTCTGCCACCAGCCAACTGCTGCGTCCTCCGATGCCTAGGGCGGCCTGGAGGACGAGCTTGGCGGCGGGGTGACTGGTGGTGAGATCCTCGGAAACTACGGTGCCTTGATCCGTCTCGCTAATCACGCGGATGTTGTCGGGCTGTTGCAGGTCGATCATGAACGGCAAGTGCGTTGCGTAGATCAGGGTATTGCAGCTTGCGTACTCGGAGAGGCGCTCGAGCAGGTTGCGCTGGCCCTCCGGGTGAAGGTGAAGGCCTGGTTCGTCAAGGAGGATTACGGCGTTTTCGAACTTCCCCCTGGTCTCGTGCATTAGCATCAGGTCAAAAGAAAAGAACCATTGGAAACCCTTGGATCGTTCTTCGAGCCGAATAAGCGCGGTGTCCTTCATCCCCCTAACGAAGGTCATAAACTGGTAGCCATCCGTGCGGAACTGAACCTGATACCGGAGTTGCCCCCAATGCCCTTCGATTTTTCGGTTGAGGGTGGCCTCTGCGTCGCTGACGTCGTACTGGCGCTCCTCGCGGGCCTCTTCGTTTGTATTTCCGCCTTTCTTGTACTCGTTTTCAAAATCGAGCTCGGCCAAGGCCAAAATCGTGAGGAAGGTTTCATCGGCGGGCTGGAGGTCGTCACGATCCTTACGTTGTTTAATGGTGTCAAGTTTGGCGGTCCCGGAGAACGTCTGGTACTCGTCCATGTACACAAAGCTCGGGAGGTGCTGGATAATGAAATCGTGCGCCTTGCGTTGCATCGTGTTGGTGCTCTGGAGAGCGCGGGAAATCTCGTTTAGTTTGCCCGAGTACTGATTTCGGAAGTTGTGCTCGTTCTGGTGTTGCGGGTTCTGGTTGCTCCGAACCTGGAGTTTTCGGTCGTGCTCACCCCAGAGGTTGGGAAGTTCAGAGAAGCGCCCTTCGTGCGCAAGGCGGATGGCCTCGGAACGACACTCGTTCGCGGCTTTTTCGAATTCTGGGGACACCTGATTGGGCGTCGGCAATTCATTGCAAAGCTTGTCGATGTCGTTTGGGTGGACTTTCTCGGGAAAGATGCCTTGCGGGAACAGAACCTCAAATCGGCCCTTGTAGTCCTTGGTGACTTGGATGCGGTCCAGCGTGAAAGGTTGCTCGCCAAGTGTTTGGAGTTCCTTGATCTCCTCGGCCGCCAAAATGAACTCGGCGGTGCAAACAACCTGTGATTCGGATCGGTCCCCGCGATAGCCCCGCGGCCACTCGCGCGGGATCGAATATGGTTCCGGTTTGAATGGATTGAATTTGTGTAATGCTTTTAGCAGCGATGTTTTTCCCGACTCGTTCTTTCCGACCAACACCGTCAAGTTTGAGACCTCCACCCAGCCGGAATCGAGGACGCACTTGTACTTCTGAATTTTGAATCGTGTGAGTTTCATGATCGTGCCGGTTAACCGCACTTCGCCAACAGTGTGCATGTAAGCAGTTTGTGGCGGGTTTGGCGAGAGGGAGTTTCGTGGGGTCGTCAACTGGTTTCATCGAAGAAAAATTGCAGCCGCGTGCAGCTAGAGGGGGACTGCGTGCAGCTATACGCAACTCGTCTTTTCGGTCGGACCTTTTGTGCCGAAAACCGGGGTTAGGGTAGGGCGATTGAAAAACGGTCAACAGGTTTCTGCGGAAAAAATGTCTTATCCATGCGTGCTGCGGTCCGCTGGTGTCCCGCGCAGTCACAGGGCGTTTCGGGCGGCGGACGATCAGCCGAAATCCGGTGGTAGCGTTGGCATGTCAGCATTGACTCGACTCAGCGATGCCCGTGAACGCTACACATCCTGAATATGACGCCGCGCTGCCTGCGTGGTCCCGTGCGCGTGACGTGCTTGACGGAGCGGACGAATATTGTGTATATGACCGATGCTGCTACAGGCGTCGTGTCCGGGTATGCGACTCGTGAGCCGGTAGTCACGAACATGGTAACGGCGCTTGTGACGAACTTCTCTCCGGTCTTCATGACAAACGTCGTCCAGGTGCCGGTGACGAACTTGGTCGCGCGGCCCGAGGCTGAGGCGACAATTCAGGCGGCCGGGGGCGTGATAAATACCTTTGCGCCGGGCATTGGCAGCATTGTGGCCCTGGCGCTCGGAGGCCTCTACCACGGCTACCGCCAGGTGCGGAATCGCAAGATCAACGAGGCGCTTGTCCAGGGCGTGGAGACGGCGCGAGCCATGTTGACTACTACGGCGGCGGATGCGCAGTTCGTGAAGTGGCTCATGGACCACCAGAAGGAGGCTGGCGTGTTCAACACTGTCTCGGCGCTGGTGGAGCAGCTCAGCGACAATCCGGCGGCGAGGATGACGGCGCAGGAGATTTCTGCGCGGGTGAAGGGCGCGACCGGCACGGCGGTGAATGGGGCTTGATCCTGTGTTGGCTGTGTTGGCCAGAGTCGTCAAAAGTAGCGCAAAGTCGCACTTGGTCGTATGAGCGGATTCGCAAGGAAAAAAGTGCATTCGCATCGTGTTTACCGGTGTGAAATGCAACTCCGCGAGACTTAAATTGGCGCGCCCGTTGGGATTCGAACCCAAGACCCTCTGCTTAGAAGGCAGATGCTCTATCCAACTGAGCTACGGGCGCACTTGATTATCTTGCAAGGCTGAAGATGCTTTCCAGCTAGAATCTGATGCTGCTCTGCGATACTGGCAAGCGCATTTTGAACAACGATCGGTTTGCTGATAATATCCATCCAGATGCCAGGCCAATTCATTTGCGAAAATCGACAACCCGCAAATCAACGGGAATGGAACCCTGCCGCAGTGATGAACTGCGGAGCGCGGACTTCAGTCGGCAGCAAGGTGCAATCGCGAAGCACCCTTGCGGATGTGGGCAGAGTTGCCATCCGGACATTGCTGCGGACTGAAGCTGAAGTCCGCGCTCCGCTAAACACGTGCGGCAGCTTGCTGGCCCTCGTCGTTCTGATTTGCGCCGAGCGACCGCTGCTCGCCGCCAACGACCACTGGGTCGCGACCTGGGCTTGTGGACCCCAGTTGACGGAAGCCCGGAATCTGCCTCCAGCGCCTCTCGCGGACAGCACGTTGCGGCAATTTGTTCATGTGACCCTGGGCGGCAAACAATTGCGGGTGCGCTTTTCCAACGCATACGGTACCAACCCGGTCACTATCGACGCAGCGCACATTGCGTTAGCCACCGGTGCCGGCAGCGCCATGGGCGGGACGGTCGATCCAGCCACGGACAAAGCGCTCACGTTTCGCGGGGCTAAGTCGTTGACCATTCCCGCGGGCGAAGCGATTGTCTCGGACCCGCTGAAATACCAATTACCCGCGCTGACCAATCTGGCCATCAGCATCTGCTTCGGAGCCATCTCGCCGACGACAATCACCGGGCATCCGGGTGCGCGCACCACGTCGTACCTCCAGGCTGGCAAGGCCGTCGCCGCGCCGAGCATGGCGGGCGCAGCGACCACCGACCATTGGTATATCATCACTGGCGTTGATGTGCTGGCTGGCACGAACGCTCAAGCGTTGGTGGTTCTGGGGGATTCGCTCACCGACGGGCGAGGCTCAACCACCGACGGCAACAACCGCTGGCCCGACGATTTGGCGCGACGGCTCGCGGCGCATCCAGCCACGGCAGATGTTGCGGTGGCCAATATGGGCATAGGTGGCAATGGTATTTTTGGCGGATTGGGCCCACCGGCCGAGGCGCGAATGGAGCGGGATGTGCTCGAGCAAAGCGGCGCGCGCTGGATGCTCATCTTTGAGGGTGTTAACGACATCGGCGGGGCCAGCGCGGACCGCAGCCCGGCTGTCGCGGCCAAGCTGATTGGCGCGTACAAACAATTCATTGCCAAAGCCCATGCGCGCAACCTGCGCGCGTACGGCGCAACCCTGACCCCCTTTGGCGGCAGTTTCTATTCTACGGCAGCGCACGAAACCGCCCGGCAGACAGTCAATGCGTGGATTCGGACCAATAACCTGTATGATGCAATCATCGATTTCGATGCGGTAGTGCGTGATCCGTTGACCCGCACTAATTTGGTGCCCGCATACGATTCCGGCGATCATCTGCATCTCAACCCGGCCGGCTACCAGGCCATGGCCAACGCAATCGATTTATCTTTGTGCACGCGCTGAAATCCAAAACGCGCCTGGTGATCTCTTTCTGGGCAACGCTCGCCGCGCTGCTGCCCCCGCTCTGGCCTGGGCGCGCGCAATCGTCGTTCCAGCTTGCCGCGCTTGGCCCGCTCAGTGCCAGCCTGCTGGGAACCGATACCGTCAGCCTGGCCTGGCCCGGCGGAGCCGGCATTCGCCTGCAAAGCTCGGCCAATCTCACTCCAGGCTCCTGGCAGGATCTGGCCAACACCGTTGGGCTCAGCAATGCCTCCTTCGCGGCCGCAGCCCCCCGGATGTTTTACCGCCTCGCCGCCAGCGCGCTGGGGCCGGGTGTTCCACTGAACCTGGCTAATCTTGGCTTTGAGGCTGATGGCCAACCCGTTGCCAACCCCTCGGGCTGGACCACGATTGGCAACACCAACGCCTCGGCGGTGATTGCTACCGACGCCTATGCCGGAAACTTTTGTCTGCAGCACAGCAACTCGGCCTCCTACCAGGTTCAGACAAGTGTGCTGATTACGAATCTGCCTGACGGCATCTACCGGCTCGATGGCGTTGTCAAAAGCAGCGGCGGCCAAAACGCCTGCTTCCTCGCGGCCAACGAGCAGCGCACCAGCCTGCCGGCGCTCACCAATTGGACCGCCACCGTTGTGCGTGGCATTAACGTCACCAATGGCCAATGCCTCATTCAGCTTTCGTCCGAGGCCGCCGCGGGCGACTGGTGCCGGCTCGATTCCCTCAGCCTTACGAACGACAATCTGCCGTACAATTTCCTCAAAGGCGGTGACATCTCGGAGCTGACCTACGTCGAGCAAGGCGGCGGCAAGTTCTACGAAACCAACGGCGTCGAAACCGATTGCCTCCAGATTCTCAAGAATCACGGATTCAATATCGTGCGGCTGCGGCTGTACAATGATCCCGGGAATCCGGCGTACTCGCCTTCGAACCTGCTGCCGGCCGGCATTCAGAGCCCGACCAACATCCTGAACCTGGCCGCGCGCGCCAAAGCCCTCGGCCTGCAACTCGAACTGACTTTCTATTACAGCGATTACTGGACCAACGGGATTCCGCACGATTGGAGTGGTCTGTCCTTCGCGCAATTGACCAATGCGGTTTATGCGTTCACGACGAATTTCCTGTGGCAGATGCGGCAGCAAGGCACCACGCCCGAATATGTGTCACTGGGCAATGAAATCGGCGGCGGCATCCTGCTTCCCGCCGGTTCTTCGGCCAACTTTCCCCAATTGGCCCAACTGCTCAATGCGGGTTATGCTGCGGTAAAAGCGGTCTCACCTGCGACGCAAGTGATTCTGCACATCGGTAACGTGGATGCGCCGACCGTGGAATGGTTTTTCGACCAATGTCTGAGCAACAATGTCTCGTGGGACATCATCGGCTGCTCTTATTACCCATTCTGGACTCATTTCACCTCCGAGCAGGCGCGGACCAACATTAACCAGTTCTTTCCCCTGTTCAACAAGCCGGTGCTGCTCATGGAAACCGGCTATAATTGGAGCACCAATGCCTGTGATGGCTATCCGGGGCAGTTGAGCAATAACGGGCCCGAGATTTACCCCAGCACGCCCGCCGGCCAGAAGAATTTTCTGCTGAAATGCTTTAATGACCTCAAACTAACTGCCGGCGGCCATTGCCTGGGCGACCTTTATTGGGACCCGATCTTCATTTGCGTGCCAGGCGAGGGCTGGCGATTGGGCGCGCGCAATGTGGTGGATAACACCACCCTGTTCGACTTTACAGGGCACGCGTTACCGGCGCTGGATGCCTTTCGTGATAATTGAGGCGCCTCTAGCCCGCGCTCTGCAGCGTTGAGACCGTGGCGCCGTTGACAATTGAGTCGCACCGCTGCGGGAATTGACATTGCCGCAGGTGGCGCATCCGGCTACAACGAGCCGGTGACGGCACCCGGCCGCACCCATCATGAACGTAACTCTTAGCCGTCTGTTTCCTCTTCTGATATTTGCGACGGGCTTGAAGGCGGCGGAATGGCACGTGGCTTTGCGTGGCAACGATGCCGCGGCCGGCAGCGCCGTGGCCCCGCTGCGCACCATACAACGCGCGGCAGAGTTGGCCCAAGCGGGAGATGTCATCACCGTACATTGCGGGGTTTATCGCGAGCGCATCAACCCGCCGCGCGGCGGCACTTCCGAGAAGCAACGCATCGTCTATCGCGCTGCTCCCGGCGAGAAGGTCGAGATCAAAGGCTCGGAGGTCATCAAGGGCTGGGTCAAACTCCAGCAGGACACTTGGAAAGTTGAAATCCCGAATGCATTTTTCGGCAGCTTTAATCCCTACCAGGTGCTGCTTCAGGGCGACTGGTTCGATCCACGGGGACGGCAGCATCATCCTGGAGCGGTTTATCTCAACGGCCAGTGGTTGGCCGAAGCGGCCCGGCTGGAGGAAGTGCTCGAACCCGCGGGCGCGACGGGCCTGTGGTTCGGTCAGGTGGACCCGGACCACACCACAATCCGCGCCCAATTCAAAGGAGTGGACCCCAACCAACAACAGGTCGAGATTAACGTGCGCCAGACAGTTTTTTATCCGGACCGCCCTGGCCGCAATTTTATCACCGTGCGCGGCTTTGAGCTAAGCCAGGCAGCCACACCGTGGGCGCCGCCTACCGCCGAACAAATCGGCCTGCTCGGAACTCACTGGAGCAAAGGTTGGCTCATCGAAAGCAATCGCATCAGCTACTCGGTGTGTTGCGGCATCGCCCTCGGCAAGTATGGCGATCAATGGGACAACACGTCGGCCAATACAGCCGAGGGGTATGTGAAAACAATCCAACGCGCGCTGCAAAACGGCTGGGACAAGGAGACCGTCGGCCATCACCTTGTTCGGAACAACGTCATTTCGCATTGTGAACAGGCCGGCATCGTCGGCAGCCTCGGCGCCGCATTCAGCACCATCAGCGCCAACTCCATCCACGATATTCATGTCCGCGGCCTTTTTTCCGGAGCCGAGATGGCCGGGATAAAAATCCACGCGGCGATTGACACCTGCATCTGCGGCAACCACATCTACCGCACCTGCCGCGGGCTCTGGTTGGACTGGATGGCACAGGGCACGAGCGTTTCGGGAAACTTGTTCCACGATAACGCAGGTGAAGACCTTTTCGTTGAGGTGGACCACGGCCCCTTCCTTGCGGATAACAACCTGTTCCTTTCCCGTACCAGCCTGCGCGATATGTCCGAGGGCGGCGCCTACGCCCATAACCTGTTCGCCGGCTTAATCACCACCAGCCCCGAGCCGTCGCGCTACACGCCCTTTCTCCTGGCCCACTCAACCGCTGTCGCCGGGCTGGAAAAAATACAGGGCGGTGACGATCGCTTTTATAACAACCTGTTCCTGGGCAATGGCGCTACGTCGCCCGCGCGGGCCCAGCCGTCCACCCGTAACCGCGGCTGGGAGACCGGCTATGGTCTTGGCATTTATGACAATTGCGCGCTGCCCTTGCGCACTGGAGGCAATGTGTTTCTGGGCGGCGCACAACCGTCAGCCGATGAAACCGCATGCGTTAGCGAGAGCGCGCCGGCGGCCCAGGCACAGATTTTCGAGGACGGCCGCCGTTTCGTGCTAAGGCTCACCTCGAACCCGGTCTGGCGACGAGCACCCACCCAGCGGGTCACTACCGCGCTGCTCGGCCGAACCAAGGTGGCGGGTGTGCGATACGAAAACCCGGATGGTTCGCCGCTCCAAGTCAACCGGGATTACTTTGGAAAGAAGCGAAGCCGCGCTCATCCTTGCCCAGGGCCCTTCGAATCGCGTGGCGGAGTGCCCTCGACCTTCACCGTGTGGGGAGAATGAATTCGTGGCGCCCGGCTTTCACAGCAACTCCAGCACGCGCTGCAATTCTGCGTCGGTGTTGTAGAAATGCGGCGACAAACGGAGGTACTTTTGGCCGGTGCGGTCGGCCCGCAACGACGTGACGATATTTTCCCCGGTAAGCTTTTGGTGCAGCGCGGGCAGGTCTGCTCCCGGCCGATAAAACGAGGTGATGCCGCTTGAGTTTTCCGGCGCGGCGTCGGCGTGCAATACGGTGTAGTTCTTTGCGCGCAACCCCTCGACCAGCAGCGCGCGTTTGCGCAATAGTTCGCGGCCTATTTCGGACACGCCCAACTCCAACAGCAGCTCGATCGCGGTAACCAGGCCCACCAACCCAAGCAGGTTTTGCGTGCCGGCCTCGTAACGCGCCGCGCCCGGTTTCAATACTACCTGTTCCTGCGCCACAAAGTCGGGGCAGAGCACATTGTGCCAGCCGTACACCGGCGGCCGCAGCCTTTCCTGCACGCCGGCGCGCACGTAGAGCAAGCCAGCGCCACACGGCCCCAGCAGCCATTTGTGGGCGTCGGCCGCGAGGAAATCAACCTGGGTGGCATCAAGGGGAAACGCGCCGACGGTCTGGATCGCATCGACACAAAACAGAATATTCCGCTGCCGCAGTTGGCTGCCGAGCGCCTCGAGCTCCACCCGGAAACCGCTCACAAAATGGCATGAGGCCAGCGCCACCAACCGGGTGTTTTCGTCCACCTGTCCCAGCACGTCCCGCGGCCGGATCAGGCCCAGACCGCGCGTATTCATCAAGCGCACCTCGACGCCTTGCTCTGCCAGCGCCATCCACGGATACACGTTTGAAGGATAGTCCTCGAAATAAATCAGCACGTTGTCGCCGCGGCGAAATTTCAGGCCACTGGCGATGAAACTGAGTGCCAGCGACGTGGGCCCTACAAACGCAATCTCCTCCGGCTTGCTGCCCAGCAGCCGCGCCGCCACTTGCCGCCCCTCCTCCAGAATCGCCGGATACACCACGCTCTCCTGGTCCCCCATCGAGCCGTCCCGCGCGTATTTGGCCACCGCTTCGGCGACCCGCCGCGGCAACGGGCAATCGCCGGCGTGCGCCAGGAAAATCTTCTCACGCACTACCGGAAACTCATGCCGGCGCAGGGTTTCATTGGCGAGAAGGTCGGCTAAAATCATGCGCAGAGACTAAGGGAAGGGCGCGGGCCGTGCAAGGGGCGCGGCGTACGCGTGGAGCGTGAAGCGGCGGGCGCGCTTGAGGAAACAGGCGTATTTATCTCTGTTTCCTCTGTTTGCTCCTGTTCAATACGCGACGGCACACGCTCTACGCTCCCTGCTCCAAGACCCTCAAAACCCTCCCGCATTACTGACGTCGCGGAAATAGCCGAGATAAAACGAAACGACTTTGTAAGCCACCAGCAGCATCACGATTAGATAGATAAACCGCGGCACCCATTGCGAAACGATGTGCACCTTGCGCGAGCCCACGTCCTGGTAGTACTGGTGCAGGCGCCCGAGCGTCTCGTCCAGTTTGCCGCTGATTTCACCGGTCGCGTACTGGTTGGCAAACATTTCCGGAAATTTCCCGGACCGCCGCAGGACTTCGGCCGGCGTCTCGCCCGATTCCAATTGGGGGCGCCAGCTCAGCACCGTTCGGCGCAGCGCCGGCGAGCCGCTCGCCGCCGCCGCCAGCTCCCACGCTTCAATAATGGACACCCCGGCGTTCAACAGCGCCTCCAGTGCAGCCGACAAGCGCGCCAGCGCCAGCTCCCGCCGGGCCGTGCCCAGCACCGGCACCGGGCGCAGCAGCGCTTCCATGCGGCCGCGCCAGGTTTCGCCATGCCGGCTTTGCGTGGCGTAAATCACCAGGAATGTGCCGCCATATAATGCGACGAGCAGGCAAGCCGGTTGCACCAGCGGCGCGACCCAACTGTTCGAGTGCAGGAGCTGGATAAAGGTGAAAATCAGGATCCCAAAATGAAGCAGGAACAGCGGGTAAGCCAGGTCGGTCAGCAACTGACGCAGCGTCCGCGCCCGCTCCTGGTAATAATCAGCCAGCAATTTGAAACAGGAATCCAGCCGGCCGCTGTGTTCCCCCGCGAACAACAACGACATATCAAAAGCCGGCAGCCATGACCCCTGCTGCCGCAACGCTTCTGTGAAGCTGCAGCCGGCGCTTAACTGGTGCAGCACTGCCTCAATCGGCGCGCGATAGGATGGCCCCGGCGGACTGCGCCGGAGTTGTTCCAAACTCACCGGCAGCGTCAACCCGGCCGAAGTGAGTTGTCCCAACTGATGATAAAACTCCGCCCGTTGCGTAAACTGCCCGGGCGTGAACATGACCGTCATGCTTGACAGTTTAGTTCAGCAACGAAGCGAAACGAAGGATTTAATCCGGTCATTCTGCGTGGTCCATGCTATACTGGCCAAATAAAGCGCAGCGCGTATTGGAGCACGGGCTTTCAGTCCGCCACTGCGCTTCACACTTGGCCGCGATGCAAAGGAAAGGGTCATTATGGAAACGAGGAAATTGCGTGAACTGACAGTTTCGGCGTTGGGTTTAGGGTGCATGGGGATGTCGGAGTTTTATAGCGGACGTGAGGACAAGGAGTCGCTGGCGACGATCGCGCGCGCGCGCGATTTGGGCGTCACATTGCTTGATACCGCGGATATGTACGGTCCGTTCACTAACGAGGAATTGGTTGGCCGTGCAATTAAGGGCCAGCGCGATTCGGTGGTGTTGGCCACCAAGTTTGGCATCGTTCGCGACCCCGCCAACCCCACCCGGCGCGCCGTTAATGGCCGGCCGGAGTATGTGCGCAAATCCTGCGAGGGCAGTCTGCGCCGCCTGCGCGTGGATACCATCGATCTCTATTATCAGCATCGCGTCGATCCGGCCACCCCGATCGAAGACACCGTCGGCGCCATGGCGCAATTGGTTCAAGAAGGCAAGGTGCGGTATCTGGGCCTGTCGGAAGCGGGGCCCGAAACGCTGCGGCGGGCTTGCACGGTGCACCCCATTACGGCGCTCCAAAGCGAGTATTCGCTCTGGAGCCGGGACCCGGAAGACGAAATTCTGCCGGCCTGCCGCAAGCTCGGCATCGGGTTCGTCGCCTATAGTCCACTGGGTCGCGGGTTCCTGGCTGGGAAAATCCGGCGGTTCGAGGATTTGGCGCCCGATGATTACCGTCGCAACTCGCCGCGCTTTCAGGGCGAAAATTTTCAAAAAAACCTCGAACTTGTGACCCGGATCGAAGAGATGGCGCGCAAGAAAGGTTGCTCAGGGCCGCAATTGGCGCTGGCGTGGGTGCTCGCCCAAGGCAAAGACGTCGTGCCCATCCCCGGGACCAAACACCGGCGATACCTCGAGGAAAATGTCAGCGCGCTCGACGTGCAGTTGAGCCCCGCCGACTTGCAGCGCATTAATGAACTCTCCCCTAAAGGCGCCGCTGCCGGCCCAAGATACCCGGAAGCTATGATGCAATTAGTGGGCCGGTAGCAGGTATTCGAAGATAGTAATCGTTCGGAGCGCGGACATTCCTGTCCGCAGCAGCTTCCGAACACCCATTGCTGCGGACAGGA
>DASYXT010000121.1:0-83544 GCA_035934555.1 Verrucomicrobiia bacterium
TGGTTTGAATCTTGGCGATTTGGTGGAGGATAGAATGCAATGGATTTTGAGTGTTCATGGCAGTGAGTATCTACTATCATAGATACTTTGTCACCAAAAAATGCGCAGATCGTGGACTCTGCGATTTTTTGTCATGCGCCCCACCGACTTCTCCGTAATAGGTTCTTCCGGTTTTCTTCGTAATTGTTGATTTCATTCATCGCGAACACTAATCTTGTGTCTCGCCGATGAAGAAGCTGTCACTGCCGCTCATTTGTCTGCTGGCGCCGCTGTTCGGTTACAGTCAAAACAGCGCGCCTGAGGCTGAACCGATTCGGGACGATATTCCACCTGCGCGCGACGTTGCGCGGCCCGGCGTAATTTCGCTTTCGGTCGATGCTTCCGATGTCACTCGAGGTATTTTCCAGGTGAGCGAGACGATTCCCGTGCCCGGGGCCGGTCCGCTGGTCCTGCTGTACCCGAAATGGCTGCCGGGGCAGCATGCGCCCGCGGGCCCAATTGCCGAACTGGCCGGGCTGAAGTTAAGCGCCGGCGGGGTTTCGCTGCCGTGGCGGCGTGATTCGGTCGATGTGTTCGCGTTCCATGTCGCGGTGCCCCAAGGCGCGTCGAATGTCGAGGCACGCTTCCAGTTTCTCGCCCCGACCGACATTCGGCAGGGCCGCATTGTGACGACGCCGGACATGCTCAATCTGCAGTGGTCATCCGTGGCGCTTTACCCCGCGGGGTATTATGTTCGCCGCATCACGGTGGCGCCGTCGGTGAAGTATCCCGCGGGCTGGAAGGCAGCGACGGCGCTGGAGGTTGCCTCACAGGAAGGCTCGACTGTCCGGTACCAGCCGGTGAGCTTTGACACGTTGGTGGACAGTCCGATCTTCGCCGGTGCCAATGTGCGTGTTGAAACTCTCGCCCCGGGGGTGCGTCTCAACATTGTCGCCGACCAGCCTGAGCAACTCGCGGCTACGGAAGAACAACTCCAGTTTCATCGAAACCTCGTCACGCAGGCGGTGAAACTGTTTGGCGCCCAACACTACGACCACTATGATTTTCTGCTCGCGCTGAGTGATCGCCAGGGGCCAATCGGGCTCGAGCACCACCGCAGTTCCGAGGACGGTGTCAGTGGCGGCTATTTCACCGAATGGAAGGACAACGTAGCGCGGCGCGATCTTCTGCCGCACGAATACACCCACAGTTGGAATGGCAAGTACCGCCGCCCGGCCGACCTCTGGACGCCCGACTACCGAACGCCAATGCAGGACAGTCTGCTGTGGGTTTACGAGGGGCAGACGGAATTCTGGGGTTGGGTCCTCGGCGCGCGTTCGGGACTGGTCTCGAAGCAGGACGCGCTCGGCTTCCTCGCCGGCATCGGCGCGCGCCTGGATACCGCGGCCGGACGCACGTGGCGTCCCCTGGAGGATACCACCGACGATCCGATCATCGCTCAGCGCCGGCCCAA
Source organism: Verrucomicrobiia bacterium (assembly GCA_035934555.1). Lineage (GTDB taxonomy): Bacteria > Verrucomicrobiota > Verrucomicrobiia > Limisphaerales > UBA8199 > DASYXT01. The sequence continues at coordinate 1,454 of DASYXT010000121.1, forward strand.
AGGCTGGACGAGCTGGCAGCGCGCCGAGGATTACTACATGGAGGGCCTGCTCATCTGGCTGGATGCCGACAGCCTGCTGCGGGAACTTTCCGGCGGCGAGCGGTCGATGGACGACTTCGCCCGGGCGTTCTTTGGCGTGCATGACCGCGACTGGGGCGAACTGACCTATAAGTTCGAAGATGTTGTTCAAACGCTTAATAAAATCCAACCGCACGACTGGACAGGCTTCCTGCGGGCGCGCCTTGACCATACAAGCGAGCACGCGCCGCTCGACGGGATACGCCGTGGGGGTTACCAGCTCATTTATACGAACACGCCGAGCGACTCGTTCAAATCCTATGAAAAGGCACGTAAGGTCACCGACTTGAGATATTCCGGCGGCTTTGTCCTTGGCAAGGAAGGTGAAATCAGTGAGGTCGTTTGGGACAGCCCCGCGTTCAACGCCGGGTTGACTGTGGGCAGCAAACTGATCGCGGTTGACGGCCGAGCGCTCGATACCGACCAGCTAAAGAAGGCGATTAAAGCCAAAAAATCACCACTGACGTTGCTCGTGAGGACGGGCGATATCTTTCGCACTGTCGAACTCGATTACGCTGGCGGTTTGCGTTATCCCGTGTTGGAAAAAACCAACACCGGTCCAAGCAGCCTCGACGCGCTGCTCGCGCCCAAGCCGTAACAGAGTCATTTCATAAATCGGGCGTTTCTGAATGCATCGAAACCTCGGACGGTGAGATCTTCAAGACGTACCCTCGCTTCCACAGAGCTCTCACGAGTTCACTCTTTCAGGGAAGAGGTGCCTCTGCAAAGCAGCGACGCCCTTCGTAAGACTGCGTCCAGAGCCGCCGTCCCTATCATCGCAAGAGAGGTTACTTCGCACCGGGCTGGGTTTCGGCTTGCTTGCACTCGGCCAGAAGCCGGCGATAAGTCACCCGGGCATGATCTTAGGCCCGCCGAGCATCCTCGAGTTCGTCGGGTTTGATGAAGCGCTCCTTTTGTGACCAGCATCGGTCCACGCCCGCCAGGCACCATTCCGCGCTGCGGATCGACGCGCGGATTGGCTTGCCCCCAACCAGCACGAAAATCGGGTTGGTGTGCGAAGAAGGCAGGATTCGCACTGCGACCCAACTGCTTTTCTCGATTCGAAAATCAAAGGAAACCTCCCGGAGGGTTCCGTCGGCCAGAATTTCCTGCCGGGCCACCGGAGAGCCGTTGACCACCAACTCGACGGGAACTTTGCGCGTTTGACCAATGCGCGCCCGCTCCAAATCCCAGTAAGGTTGTTCGTTGTAAGGTCTCTTGGCCAGCTCCGGATTTGCGGTTTGATTCAAGTAGGCGGCGACCTGGACGGTGGCCCGAAGGGTGGCCGGTTCCGCAATACGCAGCTCACTGTCTTGTTCGCCCATCTTTGTTCCGTCGATCTGGAAATGGAGCAAATGACTGTGTCCATCGCCAACGTAATTGGCCCCTTGCCGGATGCCTTCGCACCAGGCGTGGTAGGTGAGCCGGCCGTCCAGCTTCACATACGAACGCCCCAGGCCAACCCGCTCGCCGTAAATGCAAGGGAAATCCGTTTCGCCGCTGACTCGTGTCCGAAAGCCCACATTCAGCGTGTGATACCACATGTTCAGTTCCCACACATACGGAGTATCGACCAGGGACATGAAGTCCACGGCCGAGACCAACCGGCCATCGGGGCCGGGCACCTGGTGCGTCACATCCACAATGTATTCGTTCGCGCCGATGCCATTGTAAGGGGGAACCACATAGTTCGGCAGGTCGGCGGTTTGCACCTCCAAACCCCAGCCGGAGTGCGCCGGACCACATACCGCCCCCTGCGCCTTGGCCCAGCGCAGCGTGTTGAGACCCAGCGTTGGCCAGTGCCGGTCGGAATTGCCGCCGGGGTAAATCTCCTGCTTGAGTTGCAGCAGCACAAGGTGGCCCGATTGGTGCGAGCCGAAACCGGAGACCTCGATGTCGTAGTGCAGCAGGTAGGGATATCGGGAAACGCGGTCATCCTGACCCGTGAAGAACTGTTTCTGAAAATCAAAGCAAGGCCCCCAGGTCAAATTGCACCCGACCTTGAGGTCTTCACCCTGGCAATGGCGGTACATATCGGCAGCGAGCACGCCTTCGGTGGGCACGGTGTAGTGCGCGCAGCCGGCCGCATGAATATGATGGTCGCCCGACCACCACCCGAGCTTGGAGGGGTCGATCCAACGTTCCAGCTTGAACGTGGCGGTCTGGCGCCGGCCGGCGACGCTCAGCTCTTCGTGGCTGGTCAGATACTCCGGTCCGCGGGTGTACTCGACCTGGTACTGGCCTTCCGGCAGGGGAATGGTTTCGCCATCGGCGCGGTAGATCTGAGGTTGAAAGGCGAAATCAGGCGCGAGCCGTTTGGCCTGGGACGGATACACCCGTTGCTGCAAATCGCGAATGATAAACATGGCGGTGGTGGGCTGCCCGGTTTCATCGAGCACATGCAAGGAGAGTTCAGTCGCGGGCGCGCAGCGAAACAGAATATCGACATCGCTGCGGAGCCCAAGTTCCTGGGTTCCCTGGCCCACATCGAAAACGAGTTTTGCTTCCCGTTTCCCGGGGTCCCGGCTGTACAAGGAGAGGATTCGGTACTCCAAAGGGAGCCCGCTGAGCTCTTTGTTCAGGGGTTGCTTGTCGTAGGTTTCCAGGTCCAACCACAGGTCCGCCGCCGAACTGCGGGCCGTTCCTCGCTTGCGGTAGTAATCGTCCGAGGCGGTCTTCGTGGCGGGGGAATCATGAACTGACTGAGCATTGGGACTTACCACACGCAGCGGGGCGGTTGCGCCCGCCTGGTTATACACCTTGACCAGGAAAGTCCGCCACCCAGCTTCGACCAACTCAGGCGCCGCGTGGCCTTGGACAACCTTGACCCGCATTTCGGGATTGATAGTCACCTCGGCCAGGCAGTGCGCATCGAGAACTTGCTGTATCCCGTCTGCCGCATCCTGGGCGCTCGCACTGGCGATGACCCGGTCCAGGGATTCCCGTTCATTTGCGGATAATGGCGCACCCAAATAGCTCAAGGCTTCCGTCAAGCGTCTCACCTGGGCGGCCAACGGCTGAATCTCGCTCGGCGCTGGCAGCCCCGGTTCCTCAGCGGCTCGCCCGCAGACCACCAGCAACGCGAGCAATGCCGCGAGCGATACGCCCCGGAGGAGGTTCCGGTCGGAACGCCTCATAGGATTTCCTTTCGAGCGGCCCGTTGCGCAGGTTCCGCTGAAGGATAATTCGGTTCGGCCAACCCGGCGCCGGCGATTGAGTGCGAACGCAAGTAATTCAAATGGATAATATCAGAATCGCTGCCACTCTTTATCTGCCGTGTCAAACAGCAAATTTCCGGTGAACAAGAATGGGGCGGGATTTTAGAATGTTGCTGCGGAGTAAAGTCTGACTAAAGTCCGCGGTCCGGCCGCCTTCACTGAGGCGGCCCCGAATCCGAGGCTTTATCGGTGGTTTCGATCAGTGCCTTGGCCTCCCAAAGCAACGCTTCGCTGAACATCGCTTCATTCCATCCCGGGCCGAACTCCCTATTCTTGCCCTTTACCGGTTTGTCCGCGGGAGAGGGTGCACAGCGCCTCAGAGCCGCACGTGCCTCGGCGATCCGGTCCAGTCGCCACAGGGACATGGCCGAGACCAGGCATGCTTGGGCATTCAGATTTGGGTTCGCTTGTGGACCGGAGGGCATGTTCTGCACAAAGCCAAGCGCCTTGTCATATTCGCGGAGACGATACGCGAAAAGCCCGCGAGTGACTCGAAAAGCCTGCTGGGTAAATAGCCTCTTTGCGGCGGTGGTCTCCATTGTTTTGTCGAGCCGCTCAACGCTGTCCCAATCGGCCTCGCCGATTGGTTCCAAAAGGCACGCCTTAAGCAACCGTTGCGCGGTCACCGGGCCGTGCAGAGTGGGAAATTGCTCGAGCATGCGATGGCGAAGCTGCCGGTAGCTTTCAAGCTCGCCCGCCTGGACCAGCAACGGCGCTAAAAACAGATACCCAGTCGGTTCGGATGGCTCGAGCTCGATCATGCGGGAAAAGTTTGTGCTGGCCCGCGGCCAGTCTCCCGCTCGTGCGCGAGCCATTGCCAGGTTGTTAAGGAACGGGATCGTTGCTGGATCGGGAAGCTGATAGAGCAGTTGCTCCGCTTCGTCGTAATGGCCCTCGCTTATCAGACGGCCCCCCGCGGAAAGCTTATCGGCCAGGTGCGCGCGGTCTTGCAACCGCGCCTGAACGGCCAGCGCGTCCTCGGCTTGTCTGCGCAATCGCGCTTGCTCGAGCTCGGCAGCCATGGCTCGCTGCCGCGCCTCCCGTTCTCCGAGGTACAGGTGGAGTGACAGCCCCAGCCCAGCTACCAGTGCCAGACACACCGCCCCCACGCCGGCCACCAGAGCCCGGTTCCGACGGATGAGTTTCTGGAGCCGATACGTGCTGCTGGGCGGGCGGGCCAGGACCGGTTCATCATTGAGATAGCGGAGGACATCCATCGCCAGGCCGTTAGCCGTTTCGTAGCGTCGCGTGCGATCCTTCTCAAGGGTCTTCATCACGATCCAATCGAGATCGCCGCGGACCAGGTGGATCAGTTTGGGGGGATCGGTCTGCCGTCGCGAAGCTGCAGTGCTGAGGTCCTGAATCACCATGGCGCGCAAGCGCGTTGAGGGACGCTCCGGCTCCTTCTCGCGAATCGTTTGGCGAAGTTTGTCCAGACCGCAAGCCAGCAGTGCCTGTGTATCAAAGGGCGTCTTGCCAGTGAGCAACTCATATAGCAGGACGCCCAACGCGTAAATATCGCTGCGCGTGTCGATATCCAACCCGCTCAACTCCGCCTGCTCGGGGCTCATATAAGCAGGCGTGCCGACAAATTGTTCGTACGCGGTAAACAAGGTCTGATCGACCAATCGCCCTTGGGTGGCCTTGGCGATGCCAAAATCAATCACTTTCGGCACCGGAACGCCATCGTGCATTGTCACCAGAATGTTGGAGGGCTTAATGTCGCGATGGATGATCCCCTTTTGATGCGCGTGCTGAATCGCCTGGCACACCTGGATAAAGAGCTTCAACCGTTCTTCGGTCGAAAGCTTATTTTGATCGCAGTAGTCGGTCAGCTTAACGCCGCGAACCAGTTCCATCACGAAGAACGGGCGGCCCGTGTCGCTGGCCCCGGCATCCAGCACCCGGGCAATATTCGGATGGTCCATCAGCGCCAGTGCCTGCCGTTCGGCCTCGAACCGAGCCATCACGCTCTTGGTATCCATCCCCAGCTTGATCACCTTTAGGGCTACCCGGCGGCGGACCGGCTGCTCTTGCTCCGCCATATAGACCACCCCGCATCCCCCTTCACCGATCACCTGAAGCAATTTGTAGCGGCCCAGCCAATCCCCCGGCCGCTCCGTCACCGGCACGGTCAGAGCGAGCGTATCTTTTGCTGATGATGGCGCAGCCGTGTCCGCGATGGTGAGCGCCGTGGCGTCCGGCGTTTCTGGTTGTTCGGCTCTATCCATAGCCCTGTTCGAGCAAATTACCTTCAGTCGGAGCGGTTCAAGTGCGGGTGACGATGTGGAAGTGAAAACTTCAATTCGGACATAGGCTTGGTTGTGAGAGAGAATCGCATGAAATCAGCCTCGTCGCAATCTCCATTGCTGCAATACGGGGCCCCGGCAGGGCCTTCCAAGCTCCCCAGGTCGGAGGCAACACGCATTGCGCCTCGGTGCGCCGCGTTTTCCGTTTAGCCTTTAGCGATTCTCTCCGCTCGGCGGGTATTAACCCATTGTGTGATCGTGCTGGATAGCGGATTTTCCGCGCGTCCAGATCGTGTTGTTTACGGCAATAACCATGCAGCTCAAGCATTGGGAGGTGGGCATGAAAAGATACTGCGGGCGGTTGGTAACTGGTTTCTGGATAACCTCGACCTGGGGCTTGAGTATGTTGGCGCTTGGGTTGTCGGCGCCGGCCCAATTGGTCAATGATTGGACGAACCCCGTCAGCGCGCGCTGGGAGTCTCCTTCCTGGTCGCTGGGCGTTTTGCCGGCCTCGGACCAGACGGTCAACATCACCAATGCCGGATACAAAGCCGTCAATATCGACAGCGCCACTTTCTCGGGCTACCCGGACTCTTTGACGGTCAGCAACCTGACGGTGTTGGCGCCGACCAACGGCCTGAGCACGCTTCTGCTGAATTATGCCGGAACGGAAGCGCCGCTGAGGGTGCTCAATGGCTGCGCCCTTGGCACCAATGGCACATTGGACAACGTGGAGAGCAGCTTTGAAATGGATGGCACCAACGGCGGCGAGTTGCTGGTGGACGGAGGAAGCTTCATCCAGGACGGCGGGCTGACACTGGTGAATGCGGCGGTATTCGTACCCAATGGCAACTTCGATGCGACCAATAATGCCAACCTGACTTTGGGCCAACTAACAGTCGGGTCGGGCACCGGCTCTACCGACCCGTACAACCCGGACGCGGTTTTCACCCAGGACGATGGCAGCATCGCCGCACAGAGTATTGATATTGAGCAGGGGGGAACCTATCACCTCGTCTCGGGCCTGCTTTACGGGATTAACGGGACCACGTGCACCGGATGTCCATTCGTTCAGTATGGCGGCACAAATTACGGGAATATTACCACTCTATCTGCGAGGGTCTCTACCTGCGTGGCGCGTTGACGATGTCAGTTTATTTCAATGGGCGGTATTTCGACCCGCCGGCTACTTTCACCAACACCGGCGTGCTCGATCTCGGCGGGACGATCAGCACCGAGTTGCCCGAGGCTGAGGCCGGCCAGGTGGAGCTTGCCACCAATTCTACGATTGCCTTTTCTTCCGAATTCCCGGCTGTCCTTCGCTTCGACAATAGTTCGGGTCTGGCGTGGACAGCCGGTGCGCTGTTGGTGATTACCAACTGGAGCAGTTCCGACCATGTGTTCGCCGGCAACGATGCATCCGGTTTGAGCGAGTCCCAGTTGCAGCAGGTCGTGTTCGCCAACCCGAACGGGTTTGCGCCCGGAAACTATGCCGCGCAAATCCTCTCGACGGGCGAAATTGTCCCTGGCCAAAGCCCAACGCTTGCCATGGAGCGGATACCCAATGGCCTGGTGCTGACCTGGCCTGGCGATTACCAACTCACTTCTGCCACCAATGTCGCCGGGCCCTACCTGCCGGTTTCCGGCGCGTCGAGCCCATGGACGAACTCCATCAGCGCGCCGCAGCAATTCTTTATGCTTCAGTGAGCCGCAGGCCGAACGTTCCTCCTGTTCCGGCCTGAGGCTGCACGCGCGCATCTTATCTATACAAGACAATTCAGGTTTGGGGCAGCAGTTCGGAGACGCGTTCGATTCGCGCGGCGCGTCCTGTGAAATCATCGATCTCGACGACCGCCCCCTGGAGGGTGACGCGGCCGCGGGCGACCTCGAATTTTTGCGGCATGTTGGTCAGGAACCGCTGCACGATCGGCTCAATTTCGCGGCCAATGACACTCTGGTGCGGGCCGGTAAAGCCGGCATCGCACAGGAACGCTGTGCCGCCGGGGAAAATCTGTTCATCGGCGGTTTGCACGTGCGTGTGAGTGCCGATGAGGGCGCTAATGCGGCCATCGAGCATGCGTGCAAGGGCGATCTTTTCAGACGTGGCTTCGGCGTGGAAATCGACGAACAACAACGACGTTTCTTTGCGCAGGGCGGTGACCTCGCGTTCGGCGGCGTGGAACGGGTTTTCCAGCGCGGCCATGAAAGTGCGGCCTTGGAGGTTAAGGATGCCGACGGCTTTGCCTCGAGGAGTCTGCCAGAGCAGGCTGCCCTGTCCGGGCGTGCCGGCCGGGTAGTTGGACGGGCGCAGGAACCGGCGTTCTTTGGTGAGCAGTTCCACCACCTCTTTCTGGTCCCACAGGTGGTCGCCGGTGGTGATGACATCGACGCCCGCGGCGAAAATTTCCTCAGCGGTCCTGGGGGTAATGCCCGAGCCGCCGGCGGCGTTCTCGCCATTGGCAATGACGAGGTCCAGGTCATGGCGTTGCCGCAATTTGGGGAGCAGTTCCTTGACTGCGCGCCGGCCCGGATGGCCGACAATGTCGCCGATGAACAGCAGTTTCACCGGCTCACCTTAGTATTTGCTGAGAGGGAAAGGAAAGCGGAAAGGCAGGAGGCGCGAATGAGTTTAGCGTAACGCGGGCGTCCTTGCCTGCGAGTTCTGGCAGCGTCCCGCCGCCGGGGCCGCCAGCACGCACCGAGACGGTGCTCCAACTCGCAGACGAGGGCGCCTGCGGTACCGCGCGAAACTGGTACGGCGGCGAGTGGGGCGGAATGGGGTGATTGCCGCATAAGCAATCCCTGCTAACGTGGAGTATGAACGGGCAGCGCGTGACCGTCGAACCAGCAAAGCCGTCGCAAACGAACTCAGATCCCGCTCCTGCACCGGACAGCCGGGGGCCAATGCGGGTGTCGGGCATACGCGAGCTGGGGCGCAAGCGGCGCGTGGTTCCGCGGGTCCCGCTGAGCAAAGACCCATTGTGGTACAAGGATGCAATTATTTACGAGGTTCACGTGCGGGCGTTCCTGGACAGCAACGCCGATGGAATCGGCGACTTTCGCGGGCTGACGAGAAGCCTGGATTACCTGCAGGACCTGGGCGTGACGGCGGTCTGGCTGCTGCCGTTTTATCCCTCACCGCTGCGAGACGACGGCTACGACATCGCTGATTATTATTCGATTAACCCAATGTACGGGACATTGAAGGATTTTAAGGAGTTTCTCGCGGGAGCGCATCGGCGCGGGCTGCGGGTGATCACCGAATTGGTCGTCAACCACACTTCGGACCAGCATCCGTGGTTCCAGCGCTCCCGCCGCGCACCCCCGGGCAGTGCCTGGCGCGATTTTTATGTCTGGAGCAACACAGCCGAGCGTTACGCCGAAGCGCGGATCATTTTCCGCGACTTCGAGCCGTCGAACTGGACGTGGGACTCTGTGGCGCAGGCGCATTATTGGCACCGGTTTTACTCACATCAGCCGGACCTCAATTACGATAATCCGCTGGTGCATAAAGAAATTCGGCGGGTGCTGGATTTCTGGCTGGATATGGGTGTGGACGGGCTGCGGTTGGATGCCGTGCCCTATCTGTATGAACGGGAGGGCACCTCGTGCGAGAACCTGCCTGAGACACACAATTATTTGAAATCGCTCCGGACGCACGTGGATGACAAGTACGGTGATCGCATGCTGCTGGCCGAAGCCAACCAGTGGCCTGAGGAAGCGGTGACTTATTTCGGCTCCGGCAAAGGGGATGAATGCCACATGGCGTTTCATTTCCCGCTCATGCCGCGAATCTTCATGGCGGTGCGGATGGAGGACCGGGTGCCAATCGTGGATATTCTGGAGCAGACGCCGCCGATCCCGCCGACGAGCCAATGGGCGTTATTCCTGCGCAACCACGATGAACTGACGCTGGAAATGGTCACTGACGAAGAGCGCGACTATATGTACCGGGTGTATGCCAACGACGCGCGGGCGCGCATCAACCTGGGGATCCGCCGGCGGTTGGCGCCGCTGCTGGGCAACGACCGGAACCGAATTGAGTTGCTGTACCTGCTGCTGTTCGCCTTGCCCGGCACACCGGTGCTTTATTACGGCGACGAGATCGGCATGGGGGACAACATTTTCCTGGGCGACCGCAACGGTGTGCGCACCCCGATGCAGTGGAGCTCGGACAAAAACGCGGGATTTTCGCGCGCCAGCCCGCAGGCCTTGTACCTGCCCATTATCCTCGACCCGGAATACCACTACGAAGCGATCAATGCCGAGGCGCAGCAGCTTAATCCCAACTCGCTGCTGTGGTGGATGAAACGCACGCTGACGTTGCGCAAGCGTTACCTGGCCTTTGGCCGCGGCGCGCTGGAATTCCTCCAGCCCGATAACCGCAAGGTCCTCGCGTTTATCCGTCAGTATGAGAATGAAAAAATCCTCGTGGTGGCGAACCTCTCCCGGTTTCCGCAACCGGCGCAGTTGAATCTTGCCGCCTTTGCGGGTCGCGTCCCGGTCGAACTGTTCGGTCGTGCCCAGTTCCCGCCAATCACGGAGCAAGCGTATCCGCTGACGTTGAGTCCGCATGCGGCGTTTTGGTTTTCGCTCGAGCCACAGGCCAGCACGCGAGCCGAGTTGACCAGATTAGCGGGCGAACCGCTGGAGGTTCGGGAGCGTTGGGAAGAACTGTTGCAAGCAGAGCGGCGGCCGGAGTTGGAGCGCTGTGTGCTGGTGTATCTGCGGGGCAGGCATTGGAATACGTTGCGAGCGGCCGAAGTGAGGACGGTCCAAATCCGCGACGCCGTTCAGGTCCCGGTGGAGGGCACGCGAGCATTTATCTTTCTGTTGCTCGTGGAGTATTTTGAGGGGGACCCTGATGAATATCAACTGCTGGTCGCTGCGGCCGAGGGGACCGAGCTCGAAGAACTCAAGGAGCAAGGAGCGGACTCGCTGATTGCCAAGGTCCACCTGCAGGCGCCGGGTCAGGAGGTGGGATTGGTTGCGGCCACGCGAAGCGAGCCGCTGAGCCGGGCATTGCTCGAGGCGATGGCCCGACGCCGGGTCTTTGGGGGCGGGGCAGGGGAGGTGCGCGCCTGGCCGGCTGCGCCGCTGCGCGAAGCTGGTTTCGGGAGTCTCTCGGGGTTGGTGCCCACGTTCGGCAACCCCGAATACACCAACCTCACCGTCATGTTCGGCGAGAAATATTTTCTGAAGATGTTTCGACGTCTCGAACCCGGAGTCAATCCGGACCTGGAGGTGGTGCAATTTCTGAGCCGGCAGCGATTTGCGAATGTCCCGGCTTTGGCTGGGTGGCTGGAGTATCGGCGGCGCCCGGGTGAGCAAATGACGCTGGGCCTGCTGACACGCTTCACCCCCCAGGCACAAGACGCCTGGAGTTACACCCTCGACATGCTCAGCCGATATTTCGATCGCGTCCGTACGGCTCCCAATGAGCAAATGCTTTCAGGCGCAGGCTCACTGTTGCAACTTTCGGAGCGGGAAGTGCCGGAGACGATTGTCGGGTTCATCGGCACGTATGTGGAGTTGGCCCGCTTGCTGGGGCAACGTGCGGCCGAGTTGCATCTGGCTTTGGCCGCCGATTCGCAGGACCGGGCTTTCGCTCCGGAACCATTCACGCCCTTCTACCAACGCTCCCTGTTTCAATCGATGCGTAACACGACCGTCCGGGCGATGCAATCGCTTCGGAGCAAGCTGGGCAGTTTGCCGGCGGATATTCGCCGGGAGGCCGAGCGCGTCGCCGCATTGGAAGCGGATATTCTCAAGCGATTTCGGTCGGTTAACGAGGTCCGCCTGCGCGCGCGGCGGATTCGGTGCCACAGCGATTTGCATTTGGGGCAAGTGCTTTATACGGGCAAAGATTTCCTCTTCATCGATTTTGAGGGTGAACCTGGCCGCCCGCTGGGGGAGCGGCGGCTGAAGCGTTCGCCGCTGCGCGATGTCGCCAGCATGGTCCGCTCCTTCGATTACGTCAGTTACCTTGCGCTGCTCAAGCAAATGGACATGGGCAGGGTGCAGGAGAACCAGCTCGAACAATTCGAGCCGTGGGCCCGCTTTTGGTACACTTGGGTAAGCGCGTCGTTCCTGCGCGGTTACCTGAGGGCCGCCAGCGCGGGGGATTTGCTGCCCAGCGCCAAGGACCAGTTGGCCGTGTTGTTGGACGCGTTTCTCCTCGAGAAAGCGGTCGCGGAACTGGAATACGAACTGACTCACCGCCCCGATTGGGTGCGGATTCCCGTGCGCGGCATCCTCCAACTGCTGGCTCCAGGCAAGGTACAGTGAGAGGGAAACGCAAGTCCTCAGTTTCTTGGCGAACACCTGACGGAAGAGTCGGCGCACGCCGTGGCCGCCTGCTGGCGCGTGGGCCTGAGCGGGACCTGGGCCGCCCTCGTTCCCAAGTCCTCCGATTGGCAGGGCGAAAGGCGGCGAGTTCGGCCCGCGGGGCCGCGTCGCACGGGCGAGGTGGCGAGCCGCTGAGCCAATTGGCGCGGGCTCATGGCATTCAGCTCAGTTACCAGGACATGGAAGGGCAGGAGCATCGAGCCTCACAGGAAACGCTCAAAGCCTTGCTTGGATTGTGGGGAGTCTCGGCTCACAAAGATGCCGAGGTTCGAGCCGCACTGCGTGAACTGGAGCAGAGGAAACAGAAACGGGTGTTGCCGCCTGTGCTCGTGGTCTGGGACCACCAACCGCTCGTGATTAAGTTGAGGCTGCACGCGGCGAGCGGCGCCGCCGGTTCGTTTTGCCTCGTGCGGTTTGAGGATGGTCGCTGCCGCGCGCTGGGTCCGTTGGCTGAAGCCGCGCCGGTGCTGCGCTTGCCGCGACTGCCATTCGGGTATCATGAATTGGAATGGCAAGCCGGTGGACAAAGCCAGCGCGCCCTGCTGATTTCTGCGCCGAGCCGGAGCTACTCGCCTCCCGGAAGGGCGCGGCAATGGGGCGCGTTTCTGCCGCTGTATGCCTTGCGAAGTAACCAAAGCTGGGGAGCGGGCAATCTGGGCGACTGGGCGCGCTTAAGCCGATGGGTCGCTTCACTGGGCGGAGGTGTTATGGCGACGTTGCCGCTGACTGCCGTATTTCTGGGGCAACCGTGTTGCGAACCCAGCCCGTACTCCCCGGCGAGCCGGCTGTTCTGGAATGAGTTCTATCTGGATATTATCCAGGCTGCGGAATTCGAACGATGTCCCGCAGCGCGGCGTTTGGTGCGCTCCGCGCGTTTTCAGAAGGAGGTCGCGGCATTCCAGCGGGAGCCTTTGGTCGGTCATTGCCCAGAAGCGGCCTTGCGCCGACGCGTGCTCGAACTGCTGGCCGACGCGTTTTTTACTCGAGGTGGTTCCAGCAATTTCGAAGATTTCCTCCAGAACAATCCACGGTGCTCGGACTATGCTGAATTCCGCGCAACCTGTGACACGATGCGCGCGCCGTGGAGCCGATGGGAGGAGCGCCTGCGACACGGAAAGCTGCAACCGGGCGACTACAGGGAGGGCACAAAGAGGTATTACCTTTATAGCCAATGGCTGATGGAACAGCAGATGGCAGGAGTGGCCGGCGGCTGTAGCTCCAGCGGCATGCGCCTGTTGCTGGATTTGCCGTTAGGAGTGCACCCGGATTCTTATGATCTCTGGCGCGAGCGGGAAGCGTTTGCCTCGTTGGCTAGTGTCGGCGCACCGCCGGACGTGTTTTTCACTCGCGGCCAGAACTGGGGCTTCCCGCCACCGCACCCGGAGCGCATCCGGGAGAGTGGCTATGCCTATTTTCGTGAATATCTCAAGTTTCACCTCCGGCACGCAGGCATGCTGCGCCTCGACCATATCATGGGGCTGCACCGCCTATACTGGATTCCCCCCGGATTCCCCGCGGACGCGGGGGCCTACGTGAGTTATGCCGCGGAGGAATTTCAGGCGATTCTTTGCCTCGAATCGCATCGGCACCAAACTCTGCTCGTGGGAGAAAACCTCGGGACGGTGCCGGCCGAGGTGAATGCGGCGATGGACCGCCACCGGTTTCGCAAGATTTATGTGGCGCAGTTCCAGCAAACAGATAAGCCGCGCAAAGCACTGGAACAGCCGCCAGTCCGCTCCCTGGCCAGCCTCAATACTCATGACACGCCTACTTTCGCCTCGCACTGGCGCGGTCTGGATTTGCAGGACCGTGCGGCGCTGGGACTGCTCACGCCCAGGCAACTGAAGAAGGAACGCGCGCGGCGCACCGCTCTCAATCGGGCCCTGCTGGCGTTTCTGAAACGCAAGGGTCTGCTCGAGACGGCCGAACCGCGGTCATCGACAACGATTCAAAAACGCAGCGGACGTGGAATTTCGCGCGGGGCGCTCAGCGCGCGCGAGACCCATTCGGTGTTGCGCGCCTGTTTGCGGTGGCTGGCGGCCAGCCCGGCTGAGTTGGTGCTGGTAAACCTCGAGGACCTTTGGCTGGAAGAACGACCGCAAAACGTTCCCGGCACTTGCAACGAGCGGCCCAATTGGCGCCGGAAAGCTGCGCTCACGCTGGAACAAATGCAACAATCCTTGAGCATCCGCCGCTTTCTTACCGCGCTGTCGCGCTGCCGTGCCAGCAAGAGATGCGCCTTGAACCCAGACCGGCGGCCGCGATAATTCTGCCGTGGCAGCGGCCAAATCGTTAATCATCCCTCAACGCACCCGCAAAGTGCGCCGCGTACGCCGAAGGAAGCTAATCGGCTTGGCTCAGGGTGTATCCTCCACCCGGCTCTCACCAACCGAAGCGAGAAATCCGCGTTCAATGAACCTGGATCGATTGCCGCTATCGCGCGCCATCCGTTTGATGTTGAGCGAGGAGGCGACGGTTCCGGGAAAGCTTCTGGCCGCGGCACCGGACTTGGAACGGGCGATTGGGCTGATCGTGCGCTCGCTGCGCCGGAGGGGGCGATTGTTCTACGTCGGCGCCGGCACGAGTGGCCGGCTGGGGCTTCTGGATGCCAGCGAGTGTCCGCCGACCTTCCGGACCTCCCCTGATTTAGTGCAGGCCATTCAAGCCGGTGGACCTGCCGCTGTGAACCGAGCCATTGAAGGCGCCGAGGACGATGCCCAGGCCGGCGCCCGGAGCATCCGCGAGCGCAAGGTTCGCTCAACGGATGTGGTGGCCGGCATCGCCGCCAGCGGAATGACCCCGTTTGTCTGGGGCGCGCTGCACGAAGCCAAACGGCGGCACGCAACTACTCTGCTGCTCTGTTTTAATCCGTATTTGCGGATTCCACGCCGCTTACGGCCAACACGGGTGTTGGCATTCGACTTGGGACCGGAAGTGTTGACCGGCTCGACAAGGTTGAAAGCCGGGACGGCGACCAAGCTCGTTTTGAACCTGTTTACCACGCTGGCGATGGTGCAACTGGGCAAAGTCACAAGCAACCTGATGGTGGATCTCGCTCCCGCAAACAAGAAGCTGCGCCAACGGGCGGTGCGGATCGTTGCGCAGTTAACCGGCGCGGAGGAAGTCGCGGCCGAGCACGCGCTGGAGCAGGAAGGATGGGTGATAAAGAACGCGATAATTGCTTTACGGCCTGGGCGGACCGTGGTTAACTCGCGCGCATGAACATGGCTCTGGGCATCTGGGACAAGCTGACCCGAGTGGTTATTTTCCTTTTGTTTCTCGCCGGCCTGCTCGGGGTGGCGGTGTGGTACCTGCCACTGATCCGCCAGAACGAGCGGATGCGGCAGCTAATCTTTCACCTCGACACTCAGATCACGCAAGAGGAGCAAGCCGGACGGCAGCTCAAGAGCGCGCGAGATTCTCTACGCAATGATCCCAAGGCGGTCGAGCGGCTCGCCCGTGAATGGCTGGGCTATGGCAAACCCGGCGAGACGGTGATCCGTTTCGACGCGCCGCCTGCCACACGCTGACCGCGGGCTGGTGTGGTGTTCAGTAATTGGGGGTTAATTGTTGAATGGAATGGAGAAAAATCAGCCCCGCTCGGAGCGGGCTAAAAGCTCCTGTTCAAATCCCCCCCCGCGCATTTGGAAAAAGGCGCTAGCGTCTTATTCCAACCGTTGCAGCCCGGGGTCGGAAGGCGCTTGCGCGAGCAGCTCCGCCACGGTGTGGGACTGACCTGGTAAAATCAAATCCGGTGCCAGCTCACTCAATGGTGCCAGGACGAACCTCCTTTCCCCAAAGCGGGGGTGCGGCAGCGTCAATCCAGGCGTGTTACGCGTCTCACTGCCAAAGGCGATGAGATCCAGGTCCAACGTGCGCGGCGCGTTCCGTTGTGGGTTAAAGTTGCGCCCAAACTCGCGTTCCAATCCCTGGAGTTTGCCTAAGAGCGATTCAGGCGTTTCGGCCGGATGCGGCATTAGACGGACGACGGCATTGATGAAGGGCGGCGAATTCGGCGGACAATCGACTGGTGTGCTTTGCCATAAAGACGACCTTCGCAGCGGCGCGGCGGAGAGCGCTTGGAGGAGTTCCATCGCGTCCACCACGGCTTGACGCGAATTGCCGAGGTTCGCGCCAAGTGCGATGAAAACTTCCGGTCCTGGCGCTGGTGCGCTCACGGCCTCATTTCAGCCCGAGCACGTCGCGCATATCGTACAGGCCGGGCTTCTGCTGCGCGACCCAGGCGGCAGCTCGCAACGCGCCGTGGGCGAAGGTGTCGCGGCTGGCGGCTTTGTGCGTTAGTTCGAGTCGCTCGCCCGGTGCGGCGAAAATCACGGTATGATCGCCCACCACGTCGCCGCCGCGGATTGAGTGAATGCCAATTTCGGTCTGGGCCCGTTCGCCGACAATCCCGACGCGGCCGTGGCGCGCGATGGTTTCGAGTTGTTGCCCGCGCGCCTCGGCCAGAATCTCGGCCAGGCTTCGAGCCGTGCCGCTGGGGGCGTCGCGCTTGAGCCGATGGTGCATTTCGACAACTTCCAAATCAAATTCCGGGCCGAGTATCTCGGCGGCTTTGCGTGTCAACCAGAACAGCGCGTTGACGCCGAGGGAAAAATTCGAGGAAAGCACCATCGGGATGCAGGCGCTCAGGCGAGTGATCTCCGAGCGGTCGTCCTGCGAATGGCCGGTCGTGCCTATGACTATTGCCTTGCCGTGCTCGGCGCAGAGCGCGGCGATGCCGGCCGTCGCAGTATGCGCGCTGAAATCAACCACGACGTCGCTGCCGGGCAAAATCGGCCGCAAATCATCGCCCTTATCGACCTGGCCCACAAGCTGGATGTCCGGGTGCTGCGGCGCGCAGGTGAGCAACGCCCGGCCCATGCGGCCTTTGGAACCGATGATTATTATGCGGGTCATGGTGGGTTAATGCGGGAGAAGCGCGAGCGTGCCGGTGCCGCGCTGGACTTGGTGGTTATTTCAGTATGCCGCAGGCTTTCATCGTCGTGCGCAGGACCTCGCGGTTGCGCGGGTTCATCGGCACCAAAGGCAGCCGGTACTCTTCGTCGATTTGGCCCAGCATCGCCAACGCGGCCTTCACTGGGACCGGGTTGGTCTCGATGAACAGGTCTTTGAAGATCGGATAGTACTTCTGGTGCAGCTTTAACGCGGCGGCGAATCGTCCGGCGGCAAACAGTTTCACCATTTGCGCAACCTGGCGCGGGATGACGTTGGACGCGACGCTGATGACCCCTTGGGCGCCGACGGCCATGAAGGGCAGAGTCAGCGCGTCGTCGCCGCTCATGATCTCGAAGCGCGGGCCCAGCGCGGCGCGGAGCTGGCTCACGCGGTCGGGGTTGCCACCGGCTTCTTTGATCCCGATCACGTTGCGGCATTCCCGGGCAAGCCGTTGCACAGTTTCCACGCCGATCTCGATCCCGCACCGGCCCGGAATGCTGTAGAGCACCAGCGGCAGCCGTGTGTGCCGCGCCACCTCACGAAAATGTTGAAACAGCCCTTCCTGCGTTGGCTTGTTGTAATATGGCGCGACTTGGAGTGAGCCATCGGCACCGGCTTTTTCGGCGTGTTCGGTCAGATAAACGGCTTCGCTGGTCGAGTTGCCGCCGGTGCCGGCCAGCACCTTCAGGCGGCCCGCAGCGAACTTCACCGCCAATTCGATGAGTCGCACGTGCTCGTCATAATTGACGGTGGGCGATTCGCCCGTCGTCCCGACCGGCACGATACCGTCCACGCCTGCTTTGATCTGGCTCTTGATTAGCCGCTCCAGCGCTGCTTCATCAATCACGCCGGCTTTAAACGGCGTCACG
This sequence comes from Verrucomicrobiia bacterium, assembly GCA_035934555.1. Lineage (GTDB taxonomy): Bacteria > Verrucomicrobiota > Verrucomicrobiia > Limisphaerales > UBA8199 > DASYXT01. The sequence goes on from DASYXT010000121.1 coordinate 19,172, forward strand.
ATGGCTGTGTAGGTTCCCGTAAACATGCTAGATTTCGATCCTTCCTTCGAAAACGAACTCCGCTGGGCCGTTCAGGCGGACATCGCTAAAGCCGCCGTTGCTCTCGCGGAAACTGACTTCAAGGATGTCCCCGCCCTGGACCTGGACCTGGATGGGCGAGCTGAAGTGGTGCACGCGCGAGGAAATCAGCGCCGAGGCCGTCACGCCTGTCCCACACGCCAGGGTCTCGCCCTCGACGCCCCGCTCGTACGTCCGCACCCGAATGCGTCCGGGCTCGAGCACCTGCACGAAATTAACGTTCGTGCCCCTCGGGGCGAAATGGCGGTGCCGCCGAATCTCGGGACCTAATTGCATCACCATGGCCTGGTCGGCGTCGGGCACGAACAGCACCGCGTGCGGCACACCTGTGTTGAGCGAGTGAATGGTTTGGGTGCCGCTGGCAAGTGGGACCTGTTCGGCTAAGCGTAAGTTGGCCGGCGCGCTCAAGGTGACCGTGACCCGCTCGCCCTGGAACGCGACCGAGATTATCCCCGCTTCGGTCTCGAATTTGAAAGGGCCTTTGGTTGGGGTGCGGGCTTGAACGAATCGGGCAAAACATCGCGCGCCATTGCCGCACATCTCGCCGGTGCTGCCGTCGCTGTTATAGAATTGCCAGGCCCAATCGGCTTTGCCGGAAAGGCAAGGGACCAGCAGGATCAACCCGTCGGCCCCGACACCGCGGTGCCGGTCGCACAGGCTCACAACCTGCTCGCGCGTCAGATCGAGCTTCCGGGTGCGATTGTCGATTAAGACAAAATCGTTCCCGGCGCCGTTCATTTTGGTGAATTCCAACAGCATTGGGCGGGCAAAGTAGCGCAGCGGAAGGCGCCTGTCTAATTCGCCAGCGCGTCCATATTGCCCAGCGGGCGAGTAAAGGTGGCTTTTGCGGGGTGGATGACCAGGGCCTCGGCGGCGGGGTGGTTCCGTTTTAAAAGCGTCGTCACGGGCAGACCCAGCACAAAAAAAGTCGTGCCCACGACCGTCGAAGCAAAGCAAATCGGGCGGACGGCGATTGCATCGGCCACCTTGACCACCACCGAAGGGTGTTCCTGCGCGGGCAGGGAGGTCGTGCCGGTTAGAATGAGCACCGTGACGCAAACGAGTGTTGCCAATCGAGCCTTCATGCGCCGGATAATAGTCAGGGAAGCAAATCGCGCAATGACCGATTACGGACCAGAGCTCAATGCGTCGTTCATTTCCCCAGTCTCGGGGGGACGGCGCGGTCCCGGACCTCTATGAATTGGCTTTGGCTCATGTTCGAGAGTTTATTGGTAATTGCTCCCGGCCCGAGAGTATCTGTAAATTGAACGCAGTTAACTCCATGCCAATTACGGTTGCCATCGTCGAAGATAACGAACAATTGCGTGGGACACTGGCGCGCGTGATTAATCGCGCGGAGGGTTTCAAGTGCGTGAGCCATTATGGGGATGCGGAGAGCGCGCTGGAGGGCTTGCCAAAGGCCCCCCCGGAAGTGGTGTTGATGGATATTAATCTGCCGGGGATGAACGGCGTCGAGTGCGTGCGCCGGCTCAAGCAAACGCTGCCGCAAACCCAAGTCGTGATGCTCACGGTGTACGAAGATACCGAAAACATTTTCAATGCGCTGACCGCCGGAGCTGCCGGTTACTTGCTGAAGCGCACCAACAGCGCCGAACTGCTCGAAGCCATCCGGGAGGTGCATCGGGGCGGCTCGCCCATGACGACGCACATCGCGCGAAAGGTGACGCAGTCTTTTCAACGTGCCGGCCCTTCCGCGCAAGCCACCGAGAACCTTTCGGAACGCGAACAGGAAGTCCTGGACTGCCTTAGCCAGGGACTGATTTATAAGGAGATCGCTGAGAAGCTCGGGATCAGCTATGAAACTGTCCACACCTACATCCGCCGGATCTATGAAAAATTGCAGGTCCGCACGCGGACCGAGGCGGTGGCGAAGTTTTTGAAAAGGTGAACGGTTCGCACCTCTTTAGCGGAGCGCCGACTTTCGTCCGCAGCAATGTCAATCGCTGAGCAAGCTTGCGAATTCGGTGAGGGTCGGCCATCCGGATACGGCCGCGGACCAAAGCTAAAGTCCGCGCTCCGCTAAACCATTCTGCTGGTTGCTTGCGGTAAGCGCCAAGCCGTGAGACAGTTTGCGCCCGTGAATGGTTTCGAGGGTAAGACCGGTTTGGAGGTGCACCGCTGGGGTGGAGCGGTTCTGCTTTTGCTTTCTATCATCACAACCTCCGGACAGAGTTTCTCGATTGAATCATCAGGTGCGCGCGTGGGTGCATCGCCAACCGGCCCCGGGCATGAGTTCCACCAGGCGGAAGCGTTTCTGAACCTTCGTTTGCCCTGGTCCTGGCGACTGGGGCGGGAATTCCAACTGCAATCGCGTTTGGGTTTCTCCGCCGGGTGGCTGGGGGATCCCGGCGGTGAGGCCTGCATTGGCACTGTCGGCCCTAGCCTGTTGCTGTGTCGCACGAACCTTCCGGTATCCTTTGAGGGCGGCGCCGGCGCCACCGGACTCAGCCGCGACGATTTCCGTGAGAAGGATTTCGGCGAGTTGTTCCAATTTACCAGCTACATCGGCGTGAACCTGGAGTTGCCGGCCAGCTTCCGCATTGGTTACCGCTTTCAGCATATGTCCAACGCCGGCATTAGCATTCACAATCCCGGCCTCAATCTGCATATGCTGGCGATCAGTTACCGATTCTGATATTTTTATTGCGGGCGGGCGGGTTTATCATTAGTCAGGATGGCTTTTTATGAATAGCGCGCACAACCTTTTTAACACTCAGCAGACTTTCGATTTGGGCGCCGGACAACAGGGCGCCTTTTACTCCCTGCCGCAACTGGAGAAAGCGGGCGTCGGAGCCGTTTCGCGTCTGCCCGTGACGATCCGGCTGGTGCTGGAATCGGTGTTGCGCAATTGCGACGGGCGCCGTGTGACCGAGCAGAACGTGCGCGACCTGGCCAGGTGGCAGGCCAAAGCGCCGCGCACGCAGGAAATACCGTTCGTCGTGGCGCGCATCGTCCTGCAGGATTTTACCGGCGTGCCGCTGCTGGTCGATCTGGCGGCGATGCGCTCGGCCGTCGCGCGCTTGGGGCGCGAGCCCAAATTGATCGAGCCGCTGGTGCCGGTGGACCTCGTAGTCGATCACTCTGTTCAGGTCGATTTCTTCGGCTCCGCCCAGGCATTGGGACTCAACCTCGACATGGAGTTTAGGCGCAACCGCGAGCGCTACCAGTTTCTGAAATGGGGCATGCAGGCCTTTGACACCTTCAAAGTCGTGCCGCCTGGCATCGGCATCGTGCACCAGGTCAATCTCGAGTACCTGGCCAAGGGCGTGTTGTCTGCGCCAATGACTTCCGGCGCAACCGCCGCGGTGTATTACCCCGACACGCTCGTTGGGACGGATTCTCACACAACGATGATTAATGGGCTGGGGATCGTCGGCTGGGGCGTCGGCGGCATCGAAGCTGAAGCGGGCATGCTGGGACAGCCGGTTTACTTTCTGACGCCGGACGTGGTGGGCGTGCATTTGACGGGGGCCCTGCGGGAAGGCGTGACGGCTACCGACCTGGCGTTGGTGATCACCCAAATGCTGCGGAAAGCGAAAGTGGTGGGCAAGTTCGTGGAGTTTTACGGCCCCGGCGCCGCCGCGCTGGCCGTGGTGGACCGCGCCACCATCGCCAATATGGCCCCCGAATATGGCGCAACGATGGGCTTCTTCCCGATTGACGAAGAATCGGTTGCTTACCTGCGCGCCACCGGCCGCTCGGAGGAGCATTGCCGGATGTATGAGAACTATTACCGTGCGCAGGGCCTGTTCGGCATCCCGCGCAAAGGGCAGGTGGATTATTCGGTGGATTTGGAATTGGACCTGGCGAGTGTAGTGCCAAGTGTCGCCGGGCCGAAGCGCCCTCAGGACCGCATCGAGTTGCCCAATCTGAAGTACGAGTTTGCGGCCGCCTTCGCTCGGCCAGTGACGGAGAACGGTTTCGGCAAGGGCGCGCAGGAATTGGCAAAAACGTTTCACGTGCCCACCGACGGCGGGGGCGCCTCGGGTGGCGGCAGTCAGGAGCCAGTCTCGCGGCGCGAATCCGCGGCGCGAAACACGAACCCCGCGACCGAGTTGGAGATGGCCAATAACCGGCCCACGCCCGACGCGGTTCACGTTCCCGCGTCGCTGACGGATGCGCAAATCCGGCACGGCAGCGTGCTCATTGCCGCCATTACCAGTTGCACCAATACGAGCAATCCCTCCGTGATGCTGGCGGCGGGGTTGCTGGCGAAGAAAGCTGTCGAGCGCGGACTGCATGTCAATCCGCTGGTGAAGACCTCGCTGGCGCCGGGCTCGCGCGTCGTCACCGATTATCTCGACAAAACGGGGCTGCAACCTTACCTGGACCAACTGGGATTCAACCTGGTCGGCTACGGCTGCACGACGTGCATCGGCAACTCGGGGCCGCTGGCGCCGCCCCTGGACGAGGCCATCAGCAAGTATGATCTGGTGACCGCGTCGGTGTTGTCCGGTAATCGCAATTTTGAAGCGCGTGTGCACCAGAGCATCAAAGCCAACTTCCTGATGTCGCCGCCGCTGGTGGTTGCATTTGCGCTGGCGGGCCGGGTGGATATTGACCTGAGCCGCGAACCCCTGGGTAAGGCCAAGGACGGCCGTGACGTCTTCCTCAAAGACATCTGGCCGAGCCTGGCGGAAGTGAAACAACTCTTGCAGGCGGCGTTGAAGCCGGAAGTTTTCCGCAAGCTGTACCGCGATTTCGCCGGGCAAAATCCTAAGTGGAACGAAATCCCCGCCAGCACTGGCAATGTTTATCAGTGGGACGCCAAGAGCACCTACATTCAGGAACCGCCGTTCTTCAAAGATTTCTCATTGCAACCGGGGCAAATCCGCGAAATCACTGGCGCGCGGCCGCTGGGTGTTTTCGGCGATAGCGTTACGACGGACCACATTTCTCCCGCCGGCAGCATCAAGAAGTCGTCACCCGCGGGGCAGTACCTGCTGCACGAGGGCGTGCCATTCGAGGACTTCAACAGCTACGGTTCGCGCCGCGGCAACGACCGGGTGATGACGCGCGGCACCTTTGCCAACGTGCGCATTAAGAACCTCATGGTGCCGGGTACCGAAGGCGGGGTGACGCGGTGCTTCGCGGGCAAAGAATTTGGCTGCGACCCCGCGACGCCGGTTTCAATTTACGATGCCGCGGTGGCCTATCAGAAAGCGGGCACGCCACTCATTGTCATCGCTGGCCAGGAATATGGCACCGGCAGTTCGAGGGATTGGGCGGCAAAGGGCACATCGCTGTTGGGCGTGAGAGCGGTGGTAGCGCAGAGTTTCGAGCGCATCCATCGCTCGAACCTGGTGGGCATGGGGGTGTTGCCGTTGCAATTCAAGGAAGGCGTCACCGCGCAACAGTTAAAGCTGGACGGCAGCGAAACCTACGACGTGCTCGGCTTAAGCGCCGGCCTGCGACCACAGCAGGAGTTGACGGTACGTATTCATCGGGCAAACGGGAAAACAGAGAACGTGCCGGTGGTGTGCCGAATCGATACACCGATTGAAATTGAGTATTACCAGCATGGCGGGATTTTGCCTTATGTGCTGCGGCAATTGCTGGCGAAAGCTACGAGCGAGCGCTCCTCAAACGTTTAATTGTTTTAGATAAGCGACGCTCGGCTGGGTGAGCTCCCAGTTTTGCTCGACAAAGTAGTTTTTAACTCCGCCGACCCTGGCGGCTTTGAACGTCTGCACCCAATCGATGCTGCCCTGCCCGAGGGGAACCTGCGGCTTTCCGGGGCGATTCATGTCCACATCCTGCAGGTGCATTGAGAAAAAGCGGCCCGGATAGCGGCGGAAGTAGTCGACGGCGACCAACCCGGCGGTAATGGTTGACATCTGGAACTGGAATTTCACCAGCTTGGGGTCGAGCAGGTCGAACAGCAGATCGTAGGTTCGTTTGCCATCAACCATCGAGAGCTCGAATCCTTCGTTGTGCAGGCCTTGCTGCATACCCGCCTTGGCGGCCACCGCGGCGATTCGGTTGTATTCGTCCGCCGCTCTTTTGACTTGGTCAAGGGTTGGATGATCTCCGCCGTTGCCATCGCCCAAGCTGGCGGTGATCATCTGCTTGATACCGATTTCTTTGGCCCACTCGATGCCCTGCTCATGTTTATGGCGCAGCTCGGCCATCGAGAAGTGTGAGCTTTGGGATTTCAGTCCGTGATCGGCTAGGATCTTTTTCACTTCTTTCGCGTTGGCCAGCGAGGAAAACGGCGCGCCATAGCCAATGGGCGAACATAGTTCCAGCCTGGTGACGCCGATCCCGGCGAGCATTTTGCAAAAGGCCGGCAAGTCCTTCAGCATCGAACGCAAGGGCCAAACCTGGCTGCCAATGGGCAGCCGCAGCGGGTTGGCCTCAAGGGTTTCCGCGCTCGCGGCCAGCAACCCCACCGCTGCGCTTGCCATTGCCGATTTTCTCATGAATTCCCGTCTGGATATCGCACTCACCGGCGTTTCCTTTGTGTGTTTTGGTTTTCTTTTTCATCCCCGGGCGATCTCCCGTCCGGAACCGTTTCGCCTCGAGAGCTCTGTGCTCTCGATTGCATAGGGAAGCTTGAGCGCAAAAGTTTGGTGGGTCAAGAGCTTGCAAAGCGGGCGGAGCGCGGAATTTATTCCGCAGCAACTTCCGAATTGCCTGGCTGCGCCGAATAAATTCCGCGCTCCGCCCGTTTGGCCGCCTGCGGCGGTTTGGCCCAGGTTCGCTTGAAGCAGCACATTTGTTGTCACCTTTTCTGGCTGCCGGGCCACTTGTTGGTGTTATGATGATAACTGAAATGACCAACTTGCCCGTCGTGGCCGATGCGGACCTGGTGAGCCGTTGTCTCGCCGGGGATCGCGACGCGTTCGGGTCCATCGTTTCGCGATACCAGACCTTGATCTGTTCGCTCGCCTACAGCGCCACCGGCAGCCTGGGCCAAAGCGAAGACCTCGCCCAGGAAACGTTCATCACGGCCTGGAAACATCTGCGCCATTTGCGTGAGCCCGGCAAGTTGCGCGCCTGGCTCTGTGGTTTGGCGCGTAATCGGATCAATAGTTTTTTGCGCCGCGAAGGGCGTCGCCCCTTGCGCCATGCGGAGCCGCTGGACTGCGTCGAAGAGCATCCGGCGGCCGGGCCATTACCAACGGAGTCAGCCATGACGCACGAGGAGCAGGCGTTGCTCTGGCGCGCGCTGGAGTCGGTGCCGCAGCTCTACCGCGAACCGCTGGTGCTGTTCTATCGCGAACACCAGTCGGTCGAGGCTGTGGCCGCGGCGCTCGAACTGAGTGAGGATGCGGTGAAGCAACGACTTTCTCGAGGGCGAAAGCTTGTGCAGGAAGCGGTGCTGTCGTTTGTTGAGCACGCGCTGGAAAGGACTTCGCCGACCAAAGTGTTTACTGCGGCGGTGCTGCTGGCGTTGCCTGTGCTTGCCGGTTCGGCCAGCGCGGCCACCTTGGGCGCGACTGCGGCCAAAGGAACGATGGCCGCCAAGGCCGGGTTTTCGCTGGGGATTGGCGGCGCGATTCTGGGACCGTTAGTAGGGATTGCCGGCGGAATTCTGGGCACCCGGATTGGAATCGCCAACACCGAGTCACCGCGCGAGCGCCGGTTTATGGTGCGGATGGCGGCGGCCACCTGGTCATTGGCGATCGGGTTCTTTATTGTGATGACCCTTTTTGGAGTGGTGGTGATGCCGCGGTTCAAAACGCACCCGGCTGCGGTGGCATGGGGATTCATCGGCCTGGCGGCAGGTTATTGCGTTCTGCTGTTTGCGCTCATTTTTTGGGGAAACCGCGCTCAACGTCGCATCCGGCAGGAGGAAGCGGCTTTGCGGCCGGCCGAGGCCCACACACCCAATCGACGGTTTCGCTCGCAGCCGTTCGAGTATCGCAGCCGAGCGTCGTTTCTTGGGTTGCCGCTGGTCCATGTGCGGATGGAATGCAAGCAAGATGGCAAAACGCTGCCAGCCAAGGGCTGGATCGCGCTCGGTAATGTGGCCTATGGGGGATTGTTCGCGTGCGCTGGGGTAGCGATTGCGCCCATCAGTATGGGCGGGGTGGCGATCGGTTTGTTGTCTCTTGGCGGATTTGCCATCGGGCTGCTCAGTTACGCCGGGCTGGCCATTGGCGCGTGGGCTGCGGGCGGAGCCGCGCTCGGGTATGCTGCTTTTGGTGGGGGCGCCGCCGGGTGGCTCGCGGCTCAGGGTGGCTGTGCGTTGGCTCACGGTTTCGCGCAGGGCGGCGTCGCCTCCGCGCTGCACGCCAACGATGAACCGGCACGGCTTTTCTTTCAGAGCTCGATTTTCTTCGGGTATGTCGCTCGCTCGCTGCAATACATGATGGTCCTGGTCTGGGTGCCGGTCGGGCTTACCCTTTGGCAGTTCCAGCGCTTGCGGCGCAACCACGGTTAAAGTTGACCCGCGAGAGGACACTCACGCGCTCTACTTGGTTTTCCCGCGACCGCTGGTAATCGAACGCACTGCCCGGGTAATCGGGAGGGGGCAGACGAATTTTTTGGGGCTGGTGGCGGGTCCAGGGTGGCCAAGTGCCGGGAGGCACAGCGCGGAGGCCGGCCCGGAAAATGAGGCCGATCCGGCCTGGGGACTCGGGCTGAAAGTGGCGAGGGAGTCCAGGGGCTTGCCGTTTGGCGCGCGCGACCGGGGTGAATCAGGCGGCTTGGTCGGCGGCGAAGTGGCTGCCGTATTTCTTGCGTGACAGCACGAGTGCCGCGGTGGGCTACACCTTGCTTCGCCGCGTGCCCGGGTGTATAAGCCCGACGTGAAAGCCTTCTCTGCGGCGCTCCTTTTGGCAGGCTTAGTCCTGACGGGCTGCTTTGTCGGCTGGCTGGCCACCAGCAAACCAACCGCACCCCATCGGCAATCCGAGCACGTATCACAGCCACCGTCGCAACCGGAAGAACCCAGCGATGCGCCCAGCCCTCCAACTGGCGAACCGGCGGCGTTTCATCCCTACAAGCCGGGGAGCGGGCCAGCTCCCGCTCGCGCTCCAGCTCGGCCGATGATGGGAACAGCCACACAACCTCCGCTCGACGAGTACGGTGACCCTGCGAGGGATTGGTATGGGCCTGGCCCGGACGGAAACACCAACCAGACGTGGCATTACTTCACCCTCGCCCCGGTGCCAACCAACTGGCACGGTAATGAGTTCAAAGCCACCCCAAACGCCGCTGCCCATCGACCACCTAGCCAACCTTAGCCAGCGTCTCTATAAGGCGATTGGCCATCGCCAGGGTCATGGATGCCCAGACGGCCGCGAATCGCTTGGTGGTTCGGTCACGACTGCCAGAGAACCGTTGGGGATGCTTCGGCAAAAGCGTTGAGTGAACGACTTCCTCATCAGCCGCTGAGTTGAGTGATTGGCGCAGTTCAGCCCGATCGGCATCGCTCACGAATCGGATGCATTCACGCAGCTTTGGCAGATTGGGGTAATCGTTCTCGAACGGTATCATCCTGAACCCGAGCCCGGCGTCCTTGCCGGGATAACCGCGCCTCTTGGCCCACTTGGAGCGCAGTGAACAGGCTTGGTCAACCTTGGTTTTTCTTGCGCTTATGGCCGCACGTTATGCGCCAGAGGCCTTTGATTCCGAGAGGTGAAGGAAACCCCTGTTTCTACAGGCTGAAGAGAAGGTGGTGGTAGGTGATGGATTCGAACCATCGAAGGCGTCAACACGTTTGTCGGGGTTTGCAGCCGAGCGCAAAGGCAGGGCTGACTGGCTGCGAATGGTCCTTAGGCGCGGCGATTGTCGGCAGGTTGAGAGTTCACCCGGCGAAAGACAAACCAAACCGCCAAAGCCGCGACCAGGATGCACAACCATTCGACCACTAGGCGAGAGGTATCAATCTGGACCGCGGCGAAGCGGCTGGCTGCTTCCGGCGGGGACAGGATTGGGTGATACCCGGCATCTAGGCGGGAGCGAAAGTTGCTGCTTGTGGTGCCAACTTGCACCCATGGAGGGCAAAGCCCCGCCAAAACAAATAGGGCAGAAAAAAGGGCCACAATAGTCTTGGGGCCTGCTAGTCTATAGAGTTTCGTCAAGGGTGTTAGGTTTCGTTCCTTAAACCGCTTCAGCGCCTTATCGGTCACGAAGGTTTCGCGTGAAACTGGGACAAACCGCCCCGGAGCGACCATATGATAGAGTGTTGAGCACTTCAGCAAATCAGCGGCGGTTTGCTCAGCCTTTGTTTCTTCCTCTATCACTCTCCACGCATTCTCAAGATACGGGGTCACGTCGTCCCCATATTTTTGCGTCATTATCAGGCTCCACCGCTCGAAAGACCTATGCTCTGAGAACAGCCTGCGGCCCTTCACAACAACGTCCTCCAAAGGGGAAGCCGCTCTCGCAGTTTCAAAGCCAGATTTTATAAAATCAAGAATCCTCATCGGTGGCGCGTCTTGATCGACTCCGTCCAGATCGATAATGGTCTTTGTTCAAGTAGGCGAGTTTGCTTTCACAGCGGACTAAGCGTCAAGGGGGTTTTACTAACTGTTTAGCACCTCAAAGGAGGTGCCACCTCGCTCGCGTGGCCGGGCAAAAAGGAACTCCATTGGGAGCCCCTTGCGTCCCTTCCGAGCGACTCCGCCGGCCAACCAAGCGACGGTCCCCCACCACGAGGCTTGAGCCTCGCCTTGAGAATCTAGGGAAGGCCCGGCGCCCTCAGGGAGCGGTGTGAGGTGCAACGGGATACGGTGGGCGAATCTCGAACCTGAGATAGCCGCTGCCACCGAAGTGGCTGGCGGGAAGCTGCAGGTGGAGCCACTGGGCATTGGCGACGGGACGTTCAAAGACCACAGAGTCAAAGAAAGTTTTGCCCGGATAGATCGCCGTGAGGTCGGGTGCCGGTTCGAGGAGCGCCGGGTTTCGCATCGGCGTCACTCCGATATGGGAGTAGGTGTTGCCGAAGTTGTCTTCCAGCACGGCTGAGGAGCGCCAGGTCTCGAAGTCTATCTTTCGAGTGGTGCTTAAATTCTTGATTTGTGGGTTTATTACGAAATAGGGACTCGTGAACTGAACACGGCCAAGCACATCTAAAAAGGGGACGTTCGCCATTCCACCCCCCGTGACCTTTACCTGAATATCGCCCTGGATTACGGTGGGCGACTTGGACCAGACCTGTTGTCGTGAGGAGGCAACTGTGAGCAACGCCGCCCCCCCCACGAAAAGCACGGCGAGGCACACGGTGACCATGACGAACACGGCTAAGTTATTTCTCGGTCTTGGGGTGGTGTGGTGGGCGTCGTGGACCAGGGGAGCCATCGGCATCGAGATCGACGGTGGGACATATAAGCTCGTCTCCATGCCGCAGTGCGGGCACACGACGGTCTCGCCCGCGTTGTCCGGGTGGAACTCCAAATGGCCTGAACACGTGTTGCAACCGCAAACCGCCCACTTTCGACCAGGGCCAGCCTCGTTCACGGCGGAACCGTGTCACCGCTGCGGCGCTGTGTCGAGCGCTAAGTCGGCCCCGAAAGGTCAACTTGGTCAACTGTACCCAAGATCCCAAGGTGGTTTGCTGCCTTCCGGTGAATCGGCCCCCAGAACATCAAAGGAGGTGCCCCCCAGAGCCCGCTCGCGCGGCCGGGCGAAAAGGAACTCCATTGCACCCCCCCCACCCTTAGACCATCGGAGAACGGGCGTAGCGGTCCCCTCGATTGACTCCTGTGGAGCGGTTTCGAAAGGGCGCCCTGTTTTGGTCCTGAGGCGCGGCAATAGCCTCGGGCCGTGCGCTGGAGGGGCCTACGGCAAGCTTTGGCGGGGGCTGCGGTGTTATGGTGGTCCGGGGCAAAAACGCTTTGATAGGTTTCTGATTGCATTTCGAGCATCGATAGGCAACGGCACGGTCAGGCACACAACGGCACGGAATGAGGCATGGCCCGGGAGAGCCGAGGCGCAGATCGCATCGGCAGGACAGTGATAAATGCGCTATTTCCTTGGGAGAAAGGGGGTGGTGGTAGGTGATGGATTCGAACCATCGAAGGCGTAAGCCAGCAGATTTACAGTCTGCCCCCGTTGGCCACTTGGGTAACCTACCACTGATTGTTGTGAGCCCGAGATGGCCGGGTTGAGCGACGCGACCCGCCCGCACACCGTGTCGTCTCAAGCCCAACCGGGCCGACGTGAAGGGAAAATCTAGCTGGACGAGGCGGCGGTTGTCAACTTTGGCGAAAAGCAAGAAAAGCAGGTGTAAGCCAGGGGGCAGAGTTTCTTCGTGCATCCGTAAGCATTCGGTCAACGGTAGGGGAAGGGCGGAAATTCCTGTCCGCAGCAATGTGTTCGCCCGAGAGTTCTCCGTAACTCCGAGCCCTGTGGTGTGCGGAAGTTGCTGCGGACTAAAGTCCCGCGCTCCGATGCTAGGGCACACTGACGCGGTAAAACTTCCTGGGCGTGCCCGCGGCGGGGAAAACGGTGACCGAACCCGAAATGGGACCCTCATTCTGCCAGACGGGATTGACGAGGTTGGTGGTTGACCAGAGCGTTCCCGCAGTCGTGGAGGTTATGGTAAGGGAGCCATCGGGGTTGGCGGTGATGGCAAGCGTGATGGCGGTGGTGCCGAGGAGTTCGAGTTCGCCGAACTGCATGCTGGTCGCGGTGGTGTTATCCTTCACATTTTGCACGGTCAACCGATAGGTGGTGAAGGCGTGGGTGTTGGGGAACCGGACTTCCTGGTTGGGCTGGCTGACCGGATCGGTGGGCAGGGCCAGGGCGTTGCGGTCGTTGGGCAAAGTTAGCGTACCGGTGGCGATAAGGGTGTACTTTGCGCCGCCATTGGTTGAGCCTTCGAGTTTATAGTCGGCGGGGTCGCGCACCGGGAAGTCGTTGGCGGTGTAAATCCTCAGGCCGGTGACGACGGTGCTGCCGGCTGAGGGCGTGACCACCAGGCCGAGAGGCCCGGCAAACGGCGCCGGGCCCGTCGCGCCGTTGGGATAGCTCAGGAACTTGTCGGAGGTATTGTCAATGGCATTGGTGACGCCTTCACCCGTGGGTGAAGGGCCAGCGGGACCAAAGTTGGAGATGGCATCCCCGGGAGCGGTGACGTCCGCCAATTGGGAAAGGACGTTGAGCAGGACCGGCTGGCTGGCGAGAGCGCTCGTAGAATTTGAGACCACAAGGATATAGTTGGCCGAGTCGCTGAAGGTAACATTGTTGACGGTGAGCAGAGGCGTGGTCGAGCCGCTGATCCGTGCGTTATCGACAAGTGGGACGTAAGCCCCGTTGCTGAATTTCTCCCATTGGTAGGTGGTGGAAGGGTCAACGGGTGAAACACTGGCGCTGAACTGCGCACTGGCCCCGGTATCGCCATAAACATTCAGGAAGGTTGGGCTGATGCTAATGCTCAAAGTCGTATTGACGCCGAGCAGCTCCACCTCGCCAATTTGGCAACTGTTCGCCAGCGAGGCGTTCTTAACATGGGGGAATGTGAGCTTATAACTGGTATAGGCGAAGGGATTGGAGAAGCTGACCTGCTGAACAGCCTGTGAGAGGGGATCAGTCGGGTTGCCCGGGGCATTACGAGTGTCGGGCAATTGAAGTGCGCCGGAGGCGATGGTCGAATAGGTGGCGCCCCCGTCATTGGAGCCTTCCAGAATGAAGTCTGCCGGATCGCGCTCAGGAGAATCATTGGCGGTATAGAGGCGCAGAACGCTGACAACAGAAGCGCCGGAGGCGGGAGTGACGATAAGCCCCGCGGTGCCCGAGTAGGGGGTGGTGCCGGCGCCGAACGTCAGGAACTTCGAGCTGTTATCATCGATGGCATGGACGACTTCCTCCCCGACAGGTGAGGCCAGGGGGCTGCCGAAGCTGGAGATGGGATCGCCGGGGGCGGTGACATCGGGCAATACCGACATGACGGTCAGACTTGCGATGGCGCTGCTGACGGTGTCAACGGCGTTGCTGACGACAAGGCGGTAATCGCCGCTGTCGGGCACGCCCAGAGCCGCGAGGGTCAGCGTGGTGGTTTGGGAGCCGGAAATGTTAGCATTATCGGCCAGGTTTACAAAAACGCCGTTGGTGCCCTTTTGCCATTGGTATGTGAAAGGAGGGGTGCCGCCGGAAATAGTGGCGGAAAAGGTCTGACCCGGGCCTTCGTAAGTGACGATGGTTTGCGAGGGAAAATCTATGATGGGCGGAACAGAGCCGGCGGTGCCGCTGAGGGCAAAAACAGCCGCGCGCGAATTCCCTGCGCCTCCGGCCCAGCTCAAGTCAATACTGGTAACGGGGCTGATAGTATTGGCGAGAGCGATTTGGGGCTCATACAGCCGCACCTGCTGCGGGCTGATGTTTTCATTGGTAATGGCTCTGGTATCCAAGGAAAGCCGGCCGTTGACATACCACGCCACGGGCGAGCTGCTAATCCAATCGGGCATCGAGAAGGAAAAGGTCTCCGTCGAGAGGTCCTGGTGCTGGACATTACACGTGAGGGTGACGGGGCCGTAGGCGGCGGCACCAAGAAACGCCAAAGCGGAGAACCGGGTTGGCGTGGCGGGCGTCAGCGTGATGGTGCCCATGGAACTGTCGATAACGGCGGCGTCGTTGCCCGTGTAGCTGGCGGGCAAAGTGTAGTGATGATCGGATTGATTGAAGCTGGTGATGGTGGAGCCCGGAGCAGGCAGGCCCGCAGTGGGATTGAAAGGATCATACCCGGCTTCGAACCAGGTCGTGCCGGTATTGGCGGTGCCATTGTCCATCGACGCGGTAGTGACGGTCGTTAAGGGAACCGGCTGGGGCGCGCCGGCCTCGACGATCATATCGGCGTCATAACCGGTGACGGCAATGGGCGTCCAAGTGCTGGCCGACGGGGCGGCGCCACTGACGGCGAACACGCCCACGTCACCGCCGCTGGTGCTTTGGTTGGTGAGCTCGATGCTCACGACCGGGCTGGCGGTGTTGGCCAGCGTCATGTCGCGCGAGTAAAGACGCGGATTGCCGCTGTTCACACTGTCGCAGATGAAGGTTTGGACATTGACCCGGCCGTTGGCGGTCCAGGCAGGGCTGGCGCCGTTGAACCAATCCGGTGAACCAAAGCTGCCTTGTTCGGCCGTGCCGTCCAGGTGATGGACCACCACGCCAATAGCGGGCAGCCCGTTGTGCCCGCCACTGGTCAGGAAGGAAAGGCTGGAGTAAAGCGCGGGCGTGCTCAGAGTCCAGGTGCCATGCGTGATGGCGGCATCCAGCAGCAGGGCGTTATTGGTGGTATAGCTGGGCGCCATTTGGTACTGATGCGAGGCTAAAGAGGCGCTGGTGAAGGTCGAGCCGGCGGCCGGCACACCGGTGGTCGGCGCAGCGAGGTTGAATCCGACTTCATACCAGGAATCCTGGTTGTTGTTGGTGCCGGAGTCCATCGACACGGTGGTAGCGCGGCCAATGGGCGGCGGCGCCGAGCGCTCGGCGACCACGTCCAGATTGTAGCTGGCGCTGGTCAGCGGCACGGGATTGAAGTCGGCCCGGGCGCTGAACCCGGTGCCGGCCAGCAGAGCCGCTGCGCAGAGGCGGAGAGAGGAGGAACGGGCAAAGTTTCGCTGATGCGCGAGGAGGCAGTGAGGCATGGTTTAGAGATAATAATTACTGAAATCAGAACAAGGAATCAAGCAAAAAGAGGGGGCAAAGAGGGGGCAAACGCGATAAACAGGGTTCCCGGAAATTAACAGGAGCAAACAGAGCAAACAGAGATTCTGCTTCTCCGTTTTCTCTGTTTGCTCCTGTTGAATCTTAAGAATCTGCGCTACGAAACGCCGCGCCTTGCCAGAGATCGACCGGTGCCCTAGAGTATGCCGGACTCGAGGCCTGGATTCGCAGTGGCCGGGAGATGATAAAAAGCCGTCCCGTTGCATTTATGTTTGATTCGTTAAGCAGCAAACTACAGAACGCGTTCAAGAACCTGCGCGGGCTGGGGAAGATTTCGGAAGCCAACGTGGGCGACTCATTGCGCGAGGTGCGCCAGGCGCTGCTCGAAGCGGACGTGAATTTCAAGGTGGCGCGCGACTTCATCGAGCGGGTGAAGGCGAAGTCGCTCGGCCAGGAGGTGCTGCAGAGCATTCAACCCGGCCAGCAGATCGTCAAAATCATCAATGACGAGCTGGTCGAGTTGCTGGGCTCGAGCAACGGCGGGCTGCAATTGAGCGGCAACCCGAGTTGCGTGCTGATGGTGGGGTTGCATGGGTCGGGCAAGACGACTTCGAGCGCCAAGTTAGGGCGGCTGCTGCTCAAGCAGGGCCGCACGCCGCTGCTGGTCGCGGCCGACGTGTACCGCCCGGCGGCGATGGACCAACTCGAAAAGCTCGGCCAGCAGGCCGGCTTGCCGGTGTATCTGCACCGCGGCGCGACCGACGTGCTGAAGATTGCGCGGGAGGCGTTCGATTTTGCCAAAGCGAACAACCGCAACACACTCATTTTTGACACGGCGGGCCGGTTGCAGATTGACGAGCCGCTCGTGCAAGAGCTGGTGCGGCTGCGTGACCTGACCAAGCCGCAGGAAATCCTGCTGGTGCTGGACGCCGCGACCGGCCAGGAGGCGGTGAACGTCGCAACGCATTTTGACCAGGCACTCCACATCACCGGTTCAATTCTGACGAAGCTCGACGGCGACGCGCGGGGAGGCGCGGCGTTGAGCATGAAAGCGGTCACCGGCAAGCCGATCAAGTTCGCCGGTGTGGGGGAAAAGCTCGAGGACTTCGAACCGTTTCACCCGGAGCGCATGGCGTCGCGGATTCTGGGCATGGGCGACGTGGTGAGCCTGGTGGAGAAGGCGGCCGAGGCGGTGGATGTCGATGAGGCGATGCGCCTCGAGGAAAAGATGCGCAAGGGGCAGTTCACGCTCGAAGATTTTCTCGACCAATTGCGGCAGATGAAAAAGCTGGGACCGCTGGAGTCTCTTATCAAGATGTTGCCCGGGGGAGCGGAAGCCGCCAAGCAACAGGACCTGAGCAAGTCCGAGAAAGAGATGCGGCATATGGAAGCGATGATCTGCGGGATGACGCCGCAGGAACGGCACAACCCGCACATCCTGAATGCGAAACGGCGTCAGCGCATCGCCAAAGGCAGTGGGGTCTCAGTGACCGAGCTCAACACAATGCTCAACAAGTTCGCCCAGATGCAGCAAATGATGAAGAAGATGGGCAAGTTCCAGAAGATGATGGCGCGCATGGGCGGCGCGGGGTTGATGAGGGGAGTGTGAAGAACGTTGAGCGTAGAGCGGGGCAGCGCGGAGCGCACCCTTTACGCTCCACGACTCTACCGTTCACGATTCAATAATTATACGCGCCTTGGCCGCTGCCGATGTACGTATAGCCAGTGCGTTCCAGGTACCAGGCGTAATCAATTTTCCCGGCGGCGTCGAGGGGCATTTGTGGCGGGTAACGGTAAATAACACGCGTGTACTTGGAAGTTCCGCTGAGCCATTTGTGAATCTCGGAATGGCCGTCAGCAAAAGCAAACGAGCAGGCCCCGTTGTGGTAAGACGCCGGCAGGTCCTGCCATTCAACATAAGTAGGCGTGTTGAGGAAGTACCCGTCATTGATCGAGTCCGCATGCTCATCCAAAAACAACCACGTCTTGGAAGGGCGCGGCACCTCGGTCTGCTTCAAGTATTGTTTGAACTGCTGTGCGAAGGTGTTCTGCTGCCAGGGCGGGGAGGTGGGGTCGGTGGCTTGATTGCCATTAATGATGCTGTACCGGCCGAAAATCGAGTTCATGGAAAGGCTGCGGTTGCGGCGGGGAAAACCGGCGTTGACCTGGGCCGGGCTGAGAAAGTTATCCGAGGGGCATTTATAAACGTTGATGGCGGCGGCAGTGTAGCGGCCTAGAACTCCTTGGGCGACCCAGGAGAAATTGGTGACGCTGCGGTCCTGGGTCGAGCCGCTGGCGGTCCAGGTCATGACATTGTTGACCCAATTATTCAATGCGCCGGCGGTGATCGCCTGGATGGTTTGATCGACGCCGAAATTGTTCGCGACCCGGTCATTGCTGTCGCCGGAATACATGTGCCACGCCAGCGTGAGTTGCTTGGTATTGTTCAGGCACATGATGCCTTGGGCCTTTGCGCGGGCGCCGGCCAAAGCCGGCAGCAACATCGCCGCCAGGATGGCGATGATGGCAATCACCACCAGCAATTCGATAAGTGTGAATCCAGTCCGAACGCCGCCGGAACGCCCCGAAAACCCAAACACCGCGCCCGGCGCGCCCTCCGCTCGCTGCTCCGTGTTCTGTTTCATGATAAGATGGGGTTTAACGTCAAGACAGTATGCCGTGCCAAACTGAAATTGGCAAGCGTGCGTTTCGAGCGGCCCGGAGCGCGGCGGAGCGCGGACTTTCAGCCCGCAGCAGCACTCGAACTGAACGGGGACGGGATAAGGTCGCAGCCCCCTTGGACAATCAGGGCGTTGCTGCGGACTGAAAGTCCGCGCTCCATTAAGGTGACCCTGTTACGTTTTGCTCATGCTGGCAGGTTTGGCTTGGAGCGCGGCTGCCCCGCGCCTTTCCGTTGCAAGTCCAAAGTGGCTGGTTTTCTGAGGATTCATGGAGTGCGGCAGCCGATGGCCGGTGTCCAGGAGCGCCTTGGCATTGTCGATGCTCCAGGGATAGGGAAAGCGACGTGAACAGAAGTTAATCGCACCAATTAGTTTGACTAGAGCAATTGACAATTAGCCCGCAATATGCAAAAAGTAAGGCACTCAGCCACAACCCCGCCCGGGTCGCGTTTAGTGCGGGCGAAACTGAAGCAGGGCGGCAGCTTGGGCTTGACGTGACAATGAACAGTGCGGCATTAGCTGAAACACGGGCCGGCTTGGGCAACATGTCCCCGCACAGCCCGGTTGCCAGGCATGGCGGCCGTCAGTGGTTTCGACAGGGCTTTCCCCAAACGCGCTTGACTTTTTGCGATAAGTGAAAAAAATAGAGGGAATCAGCATTACACAAATGTCGGCGAACCGAATAAACCTGCGGCGGCCCCAGGGTAGGGGCGGCGAGGGGATGGCGCGGGCAGGGCGGCAGCCCCTGAGTCTGGGGCGGTGGATGGCCTTCGTGCCCGCAGAGTTCGTTGGAGCAAGGGGGTTGAATCAGCGCAAAACCATATGAAAACCAAAACTCACGCGGCGAGGCAGAGAGAGTATTCAACGGGGCAGGGTTTCACTCTTATCGAGTTGTTAGTGGTGATAGCGATCATTGCGATCCTGGCGGCGATGTTATTGCCGGCGCTCGGCAAAGCCAAGCTCAAGGCGCAGGGCGTGTACTGCATGAACAATCACAAACAACTGGCCAACGCCTGGCGCATGTACACCGATGACAGCAACGATATTCTGCCCTATGCCAGCACGATTTATGCCGCCCCCAATATTACCGCGAATTGGCCCGATAAGTACGGATGGTCGGGTGCGCACATGGACTTCACGTCGGCTCGTTATAACTGGGATATTAATTTTGATATCACAACGCGGCCTTTATGGCCGTACGTGAAGAATGCCGGCGTTTATAAATGCCCGGCCGACCACTCGACGGTCCAAACCCCAACGGGTCCAAAGCCGCGTATTCTCACAATGTCCATGAATCTGTTTGTGGGGGGGTTCGCACCCGTCGTTGGTCAGGACCCTCTGCCGTACGGAACCGACGGCGGTTGGGGTTGGGCAGCGAACTACATGATTTATACGAAGCTTTCCTCCATCACGGGGTCGAAGGGGCCGCCGGATAAGATCTTTGTGTTCCTGGATGAGCGAGAAGACCGCGTCAACTGGAGCAACTTTATGATGGATATGGCGGGTTACGATCCCGTCACTCCCAATCCTTCGGCCTATGAATGGGGGGAGGATATGCCCGGCATCTACCACAACAATGCGTGCGGTTTTTCGTTCGCGGACGGCCATGCGGAGCTGCACCGTTGGCTCGATGGCCCCACTACTTTGCCGCTGTACAACCCCACCATCATGGCGGACGCCAACGGCAGCCTCCCTGACCCGAACGGGAAGGACGTGGCTTGGATGCAGGACCACGCGACCCGGTACAAGAGTCAGTAACCCAGAGTCGTTTTTAGGCCGACGATAGCAGCTTGGCGAACCCCCTGCCGAGATGCTTCCCTGCTTTCTGACGAAAGTCAGGAACATGCTTGACATTTTTCTGAAGAAATGCAAAGAATGCTGCCCATCAGCAGTTGTAACGCAATGTTGGCGAAAGTTCAGTGCCCCGGGCGCAGCTTAGGTTCCAAACCAGGCCTGAATTTGCACGGACGTCCGCGAATTCCGCAGCAGAGTGCGAGGGGGGGGCGGGGGCTTGGCTTTGGCGGTGGCTTTACTTTAATCGAGTTGCTGGTGGTAATTGCTGTAATCGCGATTCTAGCGGCGATGGTGTTGCCGGCCATGGCCAAATCCAAACTCAAAGCGCAAGGCATCTGCTGTTTGAATAATGACCGGCAGTTGCCGCTGGCCTGGCGGATGTTCGCGGAAGACAACCGCGATGTGCTGGTTTATGCGAGCCAGAACCCGAATACCCCTGCGTTGGACAAATACGCGTGGGCCAAGGACTGCATGAATTTCGACCCGGGCAATGCCGGCAACTGGGACATCAATGTGGACCTTACGCACCCTTGGCTGGATCCGGGGACCACGCCGCCGATTCAATACGGCGTGGCTACCGCTTCCACCTTGGAAGTGCCCGGTGATCTGGATGTCGCCTGGCTCCAGGACCACACCACCCGACCGAAATAGCCGATGTGTCTTTCCTCCCTCCCTCCCTCAGTTGAATTTCTGTCTGCCGGGGCAAGCGCCCAAGCCCGGCACCGGAAGAAAGCAGATACCAGGTCCTGCGTATCGGTGGCGAACTGCAGTAACGCCCCGGAAGGCAAGCCCTGGTCCTTGAGCGCAACCCAAGAAGCAAGCAAGCCACTGCACTAAACCAAACAGCGTATGAAACACCACAACCACCTCCTTCTCGATTTCCGCCTGGCGGGAGCCGTGTTGCTAGCGGCAGGCGCGGCATGGACCGCGTGCGCCGACTATCCCGGCACTGTGATTTCCCAGGCGCCGGTCGGGTATTGGCAACTCAACGAAACCGTCCAACCGCCGGCCAATGTCGCCGCCCTTAATTCGGGTTCGCTGGGCACGAGCGCCAACGGCACCTATAACGGTTATCCCGTAACAGGCGTTACCGGGCCTTTTTCCGGCAGCGTGGCCGTGGGATTCGACGGCTCTCAATCAGTTACGACGCCATGGCAGGCTGGACTGAACCCTAATGCCTTCACCTTTGAAGCCTGGGTGAATCCTGCGCAGGTGCCCTTTTTTGGTTATGTGGCCTCCTCCGTCCAGGTGGGCAGCCCCCGTTCCGGGTGGTATTTGGCGCAGGATAATGGGAGCACCTTCGGCGCGGGCAATGCCTTTGTGGTGCGCATGTTTTATCAGAATGGGGCCACGCCGGCGATTCAGCTTTCCGCCACCAATGATCTGCCGTTAGGCTCGTGGTACCACCTGGTTCTCACATATGACGGCACTACCGCCACGCTTTACAAGAATGGCGTAGCAGTTTCCAGCGGAGCCCCGGCAGGGTACGTCGGGAACGTTTCGGCCCCCTTCAGTGTCGGAGTTCGCAGTGATAATGGTTTCGCGTGGCCTGGAAAAGCTGCTGAGGTGGCCCTATACAACGGCGCGCTGTCGGCCGCTCGCGTGGCGGCCCATTACAACGCCGGCACCACTGCGCCGGCAACTTACGGGACGACGGTGCAAGCGGACGCGCCCACCCTCTGGTGGCGCTTTGCCGGGGTAGGTTTCCCGACGGCTGCCAATTCAGGCAGCGCCGGTAGCGCAGCCAATGGCCAGTACATTTACGATGCTAACCCAGGCGTCGCGGGACCCGTCCCGCCGACTTTCCCCGGGTTTGCCTCGACTAATACCAGCGTGAGCTTCGACGCCGCCGGTGGGGTGGTGCGGATTCCAGCCCTGAATCTGAACACGAATACGGTTACTATTTCCGCGTGGGTGAAAGCCAACGGTTTGCAAGCCCCAGGCACGGCGCTGGTGCTCTGTAATGGTGGGACGACACATTCCGGTCTGACCCTCGATCAGGCGACTCCAAACAGCACACTGGGCCTGGGAATGGTCTGGGCTGGCAACAATTACGGCTGGAGCCCACAGAATGATTCTGGCCTCCCGCCCCTGCCTGACGGTCAGTGGGCCTATGTCGCAATGGTGATCCAACCGGCTTCGGTCACCCTTTATATTTGCGATTCCAATTACAATGACTTCGCTAGTGCGATCATTACGGCAACCGTCAACAACCCAAATGAGGCCTTTGACGGTGCGACCCTCATCGGCGCAAACTCCGGCAGTACTAACGCCAATTTCAACGGCGACATCGATGAGGTCGCCATCTTCAACCAGGCGCTCTCCCAGGGGCAGGTCTATACGGAATATGCCGCCGCAGTTGGTGGAGTGCCGCCGCAAATCTTTACGGATTTGCAAGGACCCTCCGGCCAGGTCGCCGCGGGCGACCCGGTCGCGCTGACGATTGACGTTGGGGGGAGCCCGACCATGACCTACCTCTGGCACAAAGACGGTGCCCTCGTCGCCACCACCACGACCGGCACGTTTACCATCGCCAGTTCGGGATTGACTGATTCCGGCACCTACGATGTGACCGTCACAAATGTGTCCGGCCTTGTCCAAAGCCAGCCCGTATCGGTGTCGGTGGTGACGCCAACCACGCCCGCGATTACCGGGACTCAAGGGTTTGTCAACCGCGCGCTCTATACGGGTGGAACGCTGAACATGTCGGTGAGCGCCTCTGGAGGCGGCTTGAAGTACCAATGGTACAAGAATGCGACGCCCATTGCTTCGGCAACGGCTTCGGCCTACATCATCCCCAGCGTCGTCAGCTCGGATGCGGCCAGTTATTCGGTTTCGGTAACGAACTCGGTTGGCCGCGCGACCAATGGGCCGGTGGTCATCACTGTCCCCAGCGTGTTGGCCGGCAGCTATGAGTCCCTCGTCCTGGCTTCGCAGCCCGAGGCCTGGTGGCGGTTCGACGAAGCGCCGGGCTCAACCACGATGTGGGATGGCATGGGACGCCATGACGGCTATTACACCAACGTGAACGGCACGACACCCCCGGTCACTCTAGGCGCCGCCGGGGTGCTCTCCTCGGATGCGGATACGGCAGTTTCGTTTGCGGGCAATGGCGGCCTCGGTGTCGCACCTTACTCACCCAATCTGAACAAAAACCAGTTTAGCGTCGAGGCGTGGGTCAACACGCAAGTGACGGGTGGCTCGATCGTGCCCGTGTCCAGCAGTTATGGCGCTACTACGGCGGCACAGGACGGTTGGTGGGTGCAGACAATCGGAGGCTGGTGGTACGGTGATTGCAGCGCCGGTTATTTCGGAAACAACGGCAATGTCAATACGGCCGGCCAGGTCGTGGCCGGTGAGTGGTCTCACATTGTCGTGACCTATGACGGCACACGTGTGAGCGGCGGCACGCATTATCCGTTTATTGTGTTCATCAACGGTCAAACGGATGGTTATATCTGGGGCGGACCACCGGCATTGAACTCCGCCGGACCCTTCATCATCGGCGGGCGCGGCGCCACCGCGGCTACCATTGCAGATTCGTTCTTCAACGGGACAGTCGATGAGGTCGCGGTCTATAATCGCGTGTTGGGTCAAACGGAAGTTCAGCAACACTTCAATGGACGGTTTGGTGCGACCACGGTCCCGTATTTTGTCGGCGCGTTCGTGCCGCAAACGGTTACGCCGGGCAAGACCCTGACCTACAGCACGACCGTTTATGGTTCGCTGCCCATCACCTTGCAATGGTACAAGGACGGGGCGCAGATTGCCGGGGCGACCACGACCACCCTCGGGCTGACCAACGTGCAAGTGAGCGATACTGGCACCTACGCGCTTTGGGCGACCAATGGCGCGGGAACGGCCTCGCAGAGCGTTGCGGTGACGGTTATCCCGCCGGTGGCTTATGCCAATGTCACCAACGGCCTGGTTCTACACCTGAAAATGGATGGCGACACCACCGACAGCTCCGGCCGCGGCAATAACGGCACGCCGGTCGGTGGACCGACGTTCGGGACTGGTGCGATCGGGCAGGGCCTGCAAACGCTCACTACGGTCGTCACCAATAATAACACCAACCTGGTTGTGAACGCTGTCAGCTATGTCACGCTGGGAACGCCGGCAGACCTGCAATTCGGCACGGCGACCAGTTTCAGTATCAGCCTTTGGGTGAAGTTGCCGCTGGGCAGCACGCCTGTAGATACGCCGTTTATCGGCACGGCTACAAACTCGAATAACAATCCCGGCTGGGATTTGAGCCCCGCTTACGAGTCGGGCGGTTATCAGTGGAACATCAACGACGGCGTCAATAACATTAACGTCAGCGGACCTGCCAACACGATCAATGACGGCAACTGGCACCACTTCGCGGTGGTGTTTGATCGCACAAACCACGTCGGCAACACCTACGTGGATGGTCTGCTGGTGGCGAATCCGGATATCGGGGCGGTTGGGAGTGTTGACGTCGGTGGCGCAGTCACCATTGCCTCGGACCCCACGGGCACTTACCCGGGGACCATCACGGGAGCTGCGGCGGCGGACTTCACCGCCTTCCCGGTGTCCTTCAGCCTTGATGACATCGGCGTCTGGAGACGCGCGCTTACAGCCGCGGAAGTAGCCAAGATCCAATCCGCGGGTCTGGCCGGTCACAACTTCTCGACCCCGGCGCCGCCAGAGTCGCTGAAGTTCTCGGTGGCGGGCTCCAACGTGACGATCTCCTGGACGAGCGGCACGTTGCTGGAATCCCCCACGCTTGGCCCGAGTGCCAACTGGCTGCCCGTTACAGGCGCGGCGCCGCCGTCCTACACCTTCCACCCCACCGGTGCGAAGATGTTCTACCGGCTGCTACTCCAGTAATTGAGAGCCTGAGTTAGCTCACGGCATTAGCACAAACGGCCGGGGCCTGTGCCCCGGCCGTTTTCGCTTGCCAGGGGGCGCCTCCGTCAGAGGCCCCTTCCAAGCGCAAACAGCCGAACATCCAAAGGCCAGCGGGGAAACTGAACCGAAGGGTGAAGGGGTGGGAGGCGAGTCCCGGCGCCCAGTTGAAGGGTGGGGTGGGGGAGTGCGGCGGCTCGTGCTCGGCGCGGTAAGATGGGGGTTTGACAGGAGTTTTGAAAAATCACCTAAACAAGCTTGACTTCTGTGGAAATTAGAGAAAAGAATTGGCCCGATCAGAAATTCAGAGCTGATAATGGCGTAGCTGCACAGCATTTAACATTCAGAAAAAAATGAGTGCCAACTCCTATGAAACGAACAACTCGGGCCAATCAAACAGGTGATCCGCAACGCGGGAGAGGTTTCACGCTCATCGAGTTGCTGGTCGTCATCGCAATAATCGCGATTCTGGCGGCGCTGCTGCTGCCGGCGCTCGGCAAAGCCAAGCTCAAAGCGCAAGGCGTATATTGCATGAACAACCACAAACAACTGTGTAACGCCTGGCACATGTACACCGACGACAGCAACGATATCCTTCCGTACGCCAGCACGATTAAGCCGGCTCCGGATGTGACGTCGAACTGGCCCGACAAGTACGGCTGGTCTGGAGCACATATGGATTTCACGTCCGCCCGCTATAATTGGGATGTTAATTTCGACATCGTGCAGCGCCCGCTTTGGTCGTACATCAAAAACGCCGCCGTTTATAAGTGTCCCGCCGACCACTCGACAGTTCAAACTGTGACGGGTCCAAAGCCGCGCATTCTCACTATGTCGATGAACTTGTTTGTGGGGGGCTTCGCGCCCATACCTGGCCAGGACCCACTGCCATACGGAACGGATGGTGGTTGGGGTTGGGCAGCGAACTATATGGTTTATACCAAACTTTCCGCTATCTCGGGCACAAAGGGGCCCCCGGATAAAATCTTTGTGTTCCTGGACGAACGCGAGGACCGGGTCAACTGGAGCAACTTCATGATGGATATGGCCGGGTATGATCCGGTCAATCCCAATCCCTCGGCGTACGAGTGGGGGCAGGATATGCCGGCCAACTACCACAATAATGGATGTGGCTTTTCGTTCGCGGATGGGCACGCGGAACTGCACCGTTGGCTGGACGGCCCCACCTGTTTGCCACTGTACAATCCAACTATCATGCAGAACGCCAATGGCACCATCCCCGACCCGAATGGCAAAGACGTGGCCTGGCTGCAGGACCACTCGACTCGCCCGAGATAGCTGAACCCATCGGACCGGGCGCCAAGTGCTGGCGCAGTCCAAGACACTTTGTGACGAAGTCACTGCCCCGCATCCACGGGGTCGATCTTGGCTGCGCTTTCGAAGCGAGTGATGGATTTGAGGAAGGTCAGATGGACATCCTCGCCGGCGGGGCCGTTGCGTTGTTTGGCGATTAACAGATTGATCGGAATGCCATCGGCATCATTGTCGTTCGCGGGTTGCTCGTCCTCTTCACCCTGCTTTACCTGCCGGTAAAGCAGCCCAACCAGGTCAGCATCCTGCTCGATCGCGCCGGATTCACGCAGGTCGGACAACCGGGGCGCGCGCCCTTTTTCGCGCTCGACTTCACGGTTCAACTGGCTCAGCACGATGACCGGCACGTTGAGTTCCTTGGCCAGCGCTTTGATGCCGCTGGAGATGTCGGCAATTTCCTGCTGCCGGTTCTCAGCTCGACGCGCGGTGGAGTGCAAGAGTTGCAGGTAATCCACCACAAACAGTTTAATCCCATACTGCTGGTGAAGGCGGCGCGCTTTAGCCCGAAGCTGGAGGATGGAAAGTCCCGAGGAATCGTCGATGAAGAGCGGCGCGTGGGCGAGTTTGCCCGCCGAACCGGTCAGCTTGGGGAAGTCCCGCTCGGCGAGGAACCCTTCGCGGACATTGCGCAGGTTGACGCGCGAATGGGAGCAGAGCATGCGCAGCACGAGGCTGTCGGCGGACATTTCCAGGCTGAAGACGCCGACGGGCAGCGCCTGGGTGATGGCAACGTGTTCGACAATGTTCATCGCCAGGGAGGTTTTGCCGACGGAGGGCCTGGCAGCGATGACGATCATTTCCCCGCCGTGGAGCCCGGTGGTCATGCGGTCTAAATCGACAAAACCGGTGCCGATCCCGGTGAGGGTACCCTGGCGTTGATGATAATCCTCGATGGTGTTGATGGCGCGCTTAACCAGGTCCTTGATGGTGGTGGTCTGGCCCTGGACGCGGGATTCGCTGATGCGCAGAATGTCGCGCTCGATTTCATCCATCAACGCGTCCACCTCGCCCTCGTGTTCGTACACCCGGCCGACCACCTCGGTGCAGACCCGGATCATTTTTCGCAGCAGGAATTTCTCCTGCACGATGTCGAGGTAATACTCGAGGTTGGCGGCGGAGGGGACCATGTCCGGCAGGCTGGCGAGGTACTCGAGGCCGCCGACTTGTTCGAGCAGTTGCTTGTCCTTGAGCCGCTGATGGAGGGTGATGACGTCGATGCCCTCGCGTTTATCGAACATCTCGACCAGGAGATCAAAAATGGTCTGGTGGCGCAGATCGTAAAAGGTCTCCGAACCGCCTTTGAGCTTGGTGATGCACTCGCCGATGCAGTCGTTGGGCGACAGCAGAATGCAGCCCAGCACGCCCTGCTCGGCTTCGGGCGAGTGCGGCGGCAGGCGGTCAACGGGGTGGGCTGAGCCGTTGGCCGGAGCCCTGCGCCGGGGAGTCTTTTTCAGGTCCGTTTTCTCGGCAATTAATTCGTCAGGCATAAGCAGCGTGGGTGGGAAAATGAGGCGAACGGAATTTTCCGGCACCGCGACACGGGCGCATTACAGGCGCTTTGCGGCGGGAAGGCAACTGCGAGTTGTCACGGGTTTTGCACAGCTTGTTCCCAAGTTTTCGGGGAGCGGGAAGGGTGGACCGGTCCCACGCGCTAGGCTCTACGCTCCACGAGAGCAGCCGGCGACAGCCCGGCGGGGTAATCGGACCGTAAGGGCACTTCACGGCCCTTCCAGCTTTTGATACCGACGTGGTTCAATCGGCCGAGGCGGTAACGCCAGGAGATGCCAAAGAACGGGTTATTGGTTGGCCAGAAGGAGATCGCGTCCACGCCGGCGGCTTTGGCCAGCTCAATCGCGCGGTTGATCGCGCGCGGGTGGTCATTCCAATTAAAGAGGAGATACTTCCACTCGAGCAACGGCTGGTTCAGGCCGCGGGCGTTGCGGTATTCGACGAGCGCCTTCATGTTGGCGTAGGCCTTATCGAAACTGCGCGACTGCTCGTATTTGTAAAGCATGTTGTTATCGACGCCGGCGATGGAAAAGAAGATATGGCTGGCGCTCAACGCGGCCTCACGCTGCGCATCCGTCGTGAGGATGATGCCGTTGGTGGAAATGACAATCCGGCAGCGCGGGTTCTTTTCTCTGAGGATTTTCAATTCCTGCCCAATGTTGCGGGACAGAAACGGTTCGCCCAAATTCAAATAAAACAACTGCTGCAACTCCAGCTCCCGCACCAGGTCAGCCATGCGTTCGAGTTTCTCCAACTCCATCTGTTTGATGCTGCGCGTGCGCGCCGCCGATTCGCGGTCGCACCCGATACAATCGAGGTTGCACCGGACGGTATTTTCGAGCAGCAACCCGCGGTAGGGCAGGCGCGGCGCCGGGCCGGACACCAGGTACGGCGGCGACGCGGCGATGCCCGGGGCAGGGGAGGCGGGGACTTCGAGCCGCACCTTGGACTTGGGGACGCGCCGCAATTCGCTGCACCGGGCGCAGGTGCGAATCGGGAGCTTGCCCTTTGCCAGGTCTTCCCGGAACTGGCGTGCCACGGGGCCGAAAAAGACCTCGCGAAACGAGCTGCGGTTCAGGTCGCCCAGGTGGCCGGAGCCGTCGTAATCCTGGCAGGTGCAGGAGACGGTGAGGTCGCAATTGATAGTGACGTTGTAATCGGAGAGACCGGCGAGCGCGGCGCAGTAGAATCGCTGGCCGCGGAGCCGGGCGGACCATTCGAGGTACCGCTTGCTGGCGTTGCGCAGCCAGTCGCTCACCAGCCAATTGATTCTTCTGCCCTTCATAAGGAGGATTGCAGCTTAAGCATGCCACAAATGCGTACGGTAAGGCAAGTTATTCGGAGTATTCGGAGTGAGGGCGGAGTTAAAACGGCGGGCACCTGAGTCGATACGAGCAAAAGCGGCAGGGGGCTGCCGCAGTCCAAAACCTCGCGGAATGATTAATGTGCTGGAAATCGCGGCAGCGTTTTGGACTGCGGCAGCCCTCTGCAGCTTTGGCGTTCGTTCAACGGTTTGAATCGCCTGCGAGGTAAGGCGCGATAGCCTTGGCCCAGATGCGATAGGCTTTGGCGTTGGGGTGCAACCCGTCGGGCTTGAATAAATCCTGGCGCGGGTTGCCGTCGGGGCCGAGCATTTGGGGAAAGATATCGATGAAGGCCAGGTAAGGCTCTTTGATTTCCGCGATCCGGCGGTTGGCCTCGACGATGCTGTCCTTCAAGCGCCAGCGCGATGGGCTGGGTTTTATGGAGATGAACGCGATCCGGGTTTGTGGGAGGTGTTCGTGGACCGTGCTGACGAAGCGGCGGTAGTCGGCTACGACCTGGTCGGGGGTTTTGCCGGCAGCCAGGTCATTGTCCCCGGCGTACAAGACGATGATGCGCGGTTGATAGGGGAAAATAATGCGCGGTGCAAACGCAGTCGAGTCGGCGATCTCGGACCCGCCAAAGCCGCGGTTGATGACCCGCTTTCCGGGAAAATCCTGGGACAGGCTTTTCCAGAACCGGATGGAGGAGCTGCCGGTGAAGAGAATGGCGTGCTGCGGGGGAGGATTGGTGCGATCTGATGCCTCAAAAGCATGGATTTCAGGCTCCCAGCGGGCCGAGCCGGATTGGGCCAGCGCGCTTGAGTCAGCGAGCCCGAACAGGAGCACGGCGAGCCCGACGCCTAGAATCATTCGCAACCGAGTTTCATTGTTTGGAGTCATGGCGAACAGATTCCGCATGGGAGGCGCATTGAGCAAGAAGGAATGGGCCGAAAATTGACAGGATTGACAAGATGAACAGGATTTCTAAGCGTGCAGTCAGGACGGCCCACTCAATCAGACTTCAGGTTTTAATCCTGTTAATTCTGTTAATCCTGTCAAAATGCCTTCTTCGAATTCCGTCGGGCCGAGCACTGGCAGGATTATTTTTCTTTCCTTGACGGTTTTTTTGGCAACAATATTCCCGTGCCGCTGGTTTCTCGAAATGGTGTGCGGTGCCTGCCCTATAGCAAGCGCTTGATGACCCGTTGGCATTTGGTTGATTTTTGATGCCCGGATCGCCCTCGCTCAGTTGTAGCCCGAAATCGTCTCATGAAAACCTTCCCCTGTCTCTGTAGCCGAATCCTTGTTGTTACTGGTTGGTTCGCTCTCGTCGCCGCAGCGGCGGCCCTCAGCGCGCCGGCGAGCAAAGTGCTGCGCGGCCACGTCCCGGCGGCGGCGAAGGGCCGGCCGGCGCTTGGGCCAGTGGCCGCATCTGACCACCTGGCATTGGCCGTGGGCCTGCCTTCGCGTGACCGCGCGGGTTTGGAAGCGTTCGTTAAGCGACTCTATGAGCCGATGGACCCGCTTTATCATCAATACCTCACCCCGGCTGAGTTCGCTGCGCGATTCGGCGCCACGCCGCAGCAGTACCAGGCCGTGCGGGATTATTTCGAAAAGCAGGGCCTGAAGGTAACGGCGACCTACTCGAACCGGCTCGTCCTGGATGTCGAGGGCAGTGTCGCGGATATCAATCGCGCCTTGAACATCACACTGCGGCGCTACGCGCACCCGACGGAGGCGCGGGAGTTTTTCGCGCCGGACACCGAGCCGTCGGTTCCGGCGACCCTGCCGGTGCTGGACATTTGTGGTTTGGACAATTCGGTGCTGCCACACCCGATGCTGGTTAAGGCGGAGGATTCCCAAGGCATTCGCTCCTATGCGACAGGTTCCGGGCCAGGCGGAGATTTTATCGGGCACGATTTTCGCGCGGCGTATGCGCCCGGGGTCACGCTGACTGGGCAAGGCCAGGTGATTGGCCTTTTCCAGTTTGGTCCGTACTTCTCGAACAATATTCCGGTGTACGAACAGTACGCCGGCTTACCGAGTAACATCGTCGTTACCAATGTGTTGCTCGACGGGGTGAGCGGGGTGCCGGCGCCGGGGGCCGACGATGGGGAGGAAGCGCTGGATATTGAAATGGCGATGAGTATGGCGCCCGGCGCGGTCATCGTCGTTTATGAAGGCAATAGCGCCTATGACATCCTCAATCGCATGGCCACGGACGGATTCTGCAAGCAGATAAGCTGTTCCTGGGGATTCCTGCCGGCGCCCAGCGGTATGGATACGATCTTCCTCGAGTTTGGTGCGCAGGGTCAGACAATGTTTGTGGCTTCGGGTGACGGCGGCGCCTATAACTCCTCCCAATCGATTTTTGCGCCTGCGGATGACCCCTACATCACGTCGGTGGGGGGCACTTCCTTGACGACGAGCGGTGCCGGTGGACCCTGGCTATCCGAAACGACCTGGGGCGGCAGCGGCGGCGGCCTCAGCGCGACCTACGGGATTCCTCCCTACCAGCAGGGATTGAACTTCACCGCTAGCCATGGCTCAACCAGCCAGCGGAATTTCCCCGACGTATCGATGCTGGCGGATGTGGTGATTTTCTGGGTGTACAAAAATGGCCAAACGGGAACGGTGGGCGGGACGAGCGCGGCGGCGCCGTTGTGGGGCGGGTTCATGGCGCTGGTGAATCAGCAAGCGGTGGCGAACGGGCGCAACACGATTGGCACATTTAATTCCAGCGTGTACTCGCTGGGGAAGGGGCCAACCTACACCTCGGTTTTCCATGACATTACCACCGGCAACAATTTTAACGCGGGCAGCCCAACCAATTATCCCGCGGTGCCGGGCTACGATTTGTGCACGGGTTGGGGGACGCCCAACGGCATCAACTTCATTAACGCGCTGGCGGGCCCGAACGATCCCTTGCAGATCTCGCCGGGGATCGGCTTTGCCGCGATCACGCCCTATAGCGTGCCGTTCTCAGTCACCAACGTAAATTTCGTCCTAACTAACCGCGGCGCGGCCAGCCTGAACTGGACGCTGGCGAACACGTCGGTTTGGCTGAACGCGTCCATCATCAGTGGCACATTGCCGGCCAGCAGCCCGGCGG
Source organism: Verrucomicrobiia bacterium (assembly GCA_035934555.1). Classification (GTDB taxonomy): domain Bacteria; phylum Verrucomicrobiota; class Verrucomicrobiia; order Limisphaerales; family UBA8199; genus DASYXT01. Next base: position 51,433 of record DASYXT010000121.1, read on the forward strand.
CAAATGTCAATGTGAGCCTGAATACGGGGGTGGCGTCCGCATTGCCAGTCGGCTCTTATTTCGCCACCGTCTGGATTACCAATTTGACCAGCGGCGTGGCTCAGAGCCGGTTGTTCAGCATCACGGTCTCTGCTGCCAACTGGCCGTTGACCGTCAGCGGCTACAATGCCGGGGTGATCGTGGCGGCCAACGCGACGCTCGCCAGCCCGGGTGCGACCGGTTTTGACATCGCGAACAGTTATTGCTTTTACCAGGCCGGGTTGAACGCTAATCCGCAGGTTGGCGGCAGTGGAGGGTTGCAGGGATTGCCGGCCAATGGTCAGTTCACCAGCCGCGCGGACGGGCAAACGGTGTTCCGGCTTGGGCCGCCCGGCGGCATGAACGCGTTGATGATGGGCCAGACTTACGCCAGCTCCGGCACGTTGACCCTGGCCAATTCGCAATCCTACAACTCGCTGGCCGTGCTTGCCAGTTCGGCTAACGGCGGGGGTTTGGGCACGTTGGTGGTACACTTTGCCGACGGCAGCAGCAGCCCGGCCTTCAGCTACAACGACCAGGACTGGTACTACACGACGGCCAACGTCGCCTTGCAAGGATTCGGCCGGTTGCATCTGGGGCAACCCACCCTCTACACCGAGGACGCCGGCAGCTCGAATCCGAACTTGTACCAGACAGTAATTTATTTAGCCGCGCTGGGTCTCAATCAACCCGTGGTATCGGTGAGGTTCAATAACCCGGCGGTGGGCGGCAACCAGGATTCGGGAATCTTCGCCTTGAGCGGCGCGGTGATGCCGCCGCAGGCCAGCATTAGCGGACAACCGCAATCCGTGACGAATACCGTTCCGACGCAAGGCGCCAGCTTCACCGTGTATGCGATGGGCACTGCGCCGCTGTCCTATCAGTGGTACTATTCGAGCAGCGGCAGCCCTGGGTCTTTTACCGCGCTCACGGGGCAGACCAGCGCCACACTGTCGTTGCCGCCGGTGCTGCAGCCTGGCAACGCCGGCTCTTTTTATGCCGTCGTCAGCAATTCGTTAAACGCAGTGACCAGCGCGGTGGCGACGCTGACGATTTACCGCGCCCCCGTCATTACCCAGCAGCCCACCCCCGCCAGCCTTTTCCTGTTGAGCGGTCAGGCGCTGAACCTCTCGGTTGCAGCCAACGCGGCGCTGCCGCTCTCCTATTACTGGAGTGATAACGGTCAGCCGGTCGGCGTTAATAGTGCCACGCTAACTGTCAATAATCTGCAAGTGGCGAATTCGGGTAATTATTCGGTGATCGTCAGCAACGCGTATGGGACGGCGACGAGCAGTGTCGTCGCGCTGAGCGTGGCGGCCCCGCCCAATTACCCCTATAGCCAGGTAGTGCTGGCGGACCACCCAATAGGCTACTGGCGGCTGGATGAGGCAAGTGGAACTGTCGCGCATGACTACCTAGCCGGTCGAAACGGGATCTACAATCGCACCGTGTTGGGGCAACCCGGCTACGGCTATGTCTCAACGCACACGGTCGCCAAGTTCGGCATTCTCGCGTCGGCAAACAGTTGCGCCACTAATATTCCGATCGATTTTGCGACCACTGGAAATGCGGGGTTTTCGGTCGAGGCCTGGGTCAATGGCGGGGCGCAATCGACCGATGCGGGGCTGGTGACCAAAGGCAGCGGCGGCGGCGGCGAGCAATTTAATCTCGATTGCGGCGCGGCCAACCACGCCTTCCGCTTTTTCGTGCGGGATGCGGGCGGAGGGGCGCACCTGGCCAATGGCACCGTGGCACCGAACAGCCGATGGCATCACCTGGTTGGCGTGTGCAACGAATCCGGCGGCTTGGTGGTGCTCTATGTGGATGGCGTCTCCAATGCCAGCGGCACCATCACGGCGGGTTCCGGCTTGCTGAGTGCATCGACGCCTATGTCGATTGGCGCACGCCAATCCGGCACTGCCCAATATGACGATCAATTCGTGGGCTCGATGGAGGAGGTCGCTATCTACAACGTCGCACTCAGTGCGGCTCAAGTGCGCGCGCACTTTGGCTCGGCGACCAATCGCCCACCGGTGTTCCTGGCCAATCCTTTTACCGAACTGCCGGCCATGGCCGGCCGGGCTTACTCCGCCAATCTGGCGACCAATTTCACGGATTCTGACGGCGATACGCTGAGTTTCAGCAAATTGAGCGGCCCGGGTTGGCTGCTGATCGCCGGCAATGGCGCGCTGGCCGGGACACCGTTATCGCCGGATGTGGGAACAAACAGCTTCAGTGTTCGAGCGCTGGACGCTGGCGGGTTGGCCACGACGGCAAATATGATTATCTCGGTGACTCCCGCGCCGCCCATTCTGGCGGGCGTCAGCCTGCAGACCAATAACCTTGTTTTGACGTGGACCGGCGGTATCCCGCCGTATCAGGTTCAGATGACGACGAACCTTGTGCCGGCCATCTGGCAATCCCTTGGCAGTGGGATTAATGGGAACACTTTTTTCCTGGCACCGAGCAATACAAGCGGGTTCCTCCGTGTGGGAGGGCAGTGAGGAGTCTCAATCTTGCAGTTTACCTATTCAAGAATTTTACCACCGCTTCCGTACGCGAATGGACGTGCAGCTTCTCGTAAATGTTGCGGATGTAGCTATGCAAGGTCCCGGAGCTAATACCGAGATTGTCCACAATTTCTTTATACCGGTAGCCTTTGGCTAGTTGATTCAGAACGTCGGTTTCACGCGGAGTGAGCTTTTGCAGCTCGGAAGCCGGCTGGGGCAACTGTTGGAAGTGCTGCACGACGCGCCGGGCGATCTGCGGTGTCATGGGTGAGCCGCCTTCGTGAGCTTCCTTGATGGCCGTCATCAATTTGGCCGGCGCTGTGCGCTTGAGCAAATACCCGCTGGCCCCGGCCATCAAGGATTTGAACAAGCGGTTGTTGTCCTCATAAACTGTCAGCATTATGAACTGCGCGGCGGGCAGCTTCGCCTTCAACTGGCGCACACATTCGACTCCATCCATTCCCGGCAGGTTGATGTCCATCAGCACGACATCCGGCCGGCGCATCGGCAACTCGGCCAGCGCGGTTTCTGCACTGCCGTAGCCGCCGAGCAGGGTGAAATCCGCATTCTCCCGAATACGGTGCGTCAAATTGGCGCGGATTTCCTCGTCGTCCTCAACAATGGCTACCTGGATGGGCCGCGACTGCACTGTGCTGCTTATCACCGGATTATTGTAGGGCTGCCAGGCGACTCCGCCAGCCGTATAAACATACGAGGTCTAAAAGATGAGAGCGCGGACGAGACCGTCCGCGCTCCGCAAGGTGGGGTTGGTTATGATGAAAGTACGCCCGAGCGCTTATGCGTTGCGCCGGCGGAACATCAGCAAGGCCGCAGCACCTAAACCTGCCAAGGCTAAGGTCGTAGGCTCCGGGACTGCGATGCCATCCGCGCGCAGGATGAGGCGGCCTCCAGGGATAAACGGGGGAGCCCCACTGCCATCCGGAGCGAGTCCGTAGCTGAGCAGCCTGGCGGCGTCGAGATTATCCAAATTAAAGGTGTTTGGAGCGCTTCGATCCCAAAAGCTGCCAGTCGAGGTGGTGCTGGTATCGAGGACGAACGGATAGACATCGTTGGGTCCAAGACCGATAACATTGTTCATTAGAACCGAAACCAGAAATACGTCACCCACAGGCACCAGAACCGGGGTGGTCAGATTAATGTGCTGAAGGTTGACTGCGCCGGCGACCGCAACCGGAGTAAAGGTCTGGGTATAAACCCGCGTTGCCCCGATAGCCGGATCGCCGACCGTGTAGATGGCTAGCGTAGCAGAGGTGATCCGGGTTGTCCCGTTGGACACAGTACCTACGGCAAAATCCACCCCGTTCAGGAGATTGGCGCCCGATATAGCCGTGAACTCATTTCCAAACCAATTGTCGAGCGGTTCCGTTCCGTCACTGGCGTTCGCAAGATAGTTTATGGTGTTATTGTCGATCTGGTAAGTGTGCTGTGCCTTCGCGCCAAAAGCCGCCAGTTGCAAGATAGTCGCGGTTGTTAGTAGTTTGGTCGTCAGTCCACGCATAATAAGTCCCGTTCGATTAGTTGTATTCTTTGATGTCAGATTGTGCATTTTCCGAGGAGAAAGTCAATAATAAAAGTTGGCAAAATGCAGTTCCGTAGTCGTTTTATGCGTATTTCCGCTCGAGGGGGCGCAAATGCCTGTCCCGGTTACGGCCAGAATGCGCTCGTGCCGGTGCAAGCCGCTGCATTTCAACGCTGCGCAGAGTGTCGATGAAAGCACGGGGGCAGGATTTGCAAAATAGCTTGGTCGTCCCGGACGGCCAATCGTTGCAGGCGTTGAATTCACCCGGCCAATGCACCCAAACACCGAGCCAGGAAGAGGTGATTATAATTGCACCAGCGCCTCAGGGGCGTGACACACCTTTTTGCTTCTGCGCTTGAGTGGACTGTGCCAGCATCAGCAAATAAGTCGCGGAATCACCGAACCCTATGATCCTTTTCCGAGCTTTTCTCGGCCTGGCCGTGACCGCAGGCTCAGTGGCTGCGGCCTTGACTACGTTGCCGGATGTAGTTCGTTGCGTCATCCCGGACCGCCAGGCTTTTGAAGAACCGAGCCGGGTCCACCTCACAGGCTGGCTGGGCTCACGCATCGATGCCAATGAACAGAACCGGTTGGTGCTGCTGGACACCGGTCGGTTGCTGGAAGGATATCGGAAGCGGCCAGGGCGGCAGGCCTGGGATGGCGAGCATGTGGGCAAGTGGCTGCACGCGGCCACCTTGGCCTGGGTCTATACTGGGGATGCGTCGCTTCGTCGGAAACTCGATGATACCGCCCGTGAACTGGCCAAGTGCCAATTGCCTGATGGCTACCTCGGCACGTACCTGGACAAGGACCGCTGGACGGAGTGGGACGTGTGGGCGCACAAGTACAATCTCATTGGCCTGCTGACCTACATTCGCTACACGGGGAATCGCGAGTTGCTGCCGACCTGCCGGCGCATGGGGGATCTGCTCTGCCGCACTTTTGGGGATGAACCGGGCAAGCGTGACATCATCAAAGCCGGGTGGCATGTGGGCATGGCGCCGACCAGCGTGCTCGAGCCGATGGTCCTGTTATACCGGATGACCGGCGAGCAACGATACCTCGATTTCTGCAAGTACATTCTGCGCGCCTGGGAACAACCGGATGGGCCGCATATCATTTCACGTCTGCTGACGGTCAAACGCGTGGATAAGGTTGGCAATGGCAAGGCTTACGAGATGCTTTCCTGTCTCAACGGCGCGCTGGAGTACTACCGGACGGTGGGCGACCCCAAAATCCTCGAGGCCTGCCTGAACGCCTGGCAGGACATCGTGGACCATCGGCTCTATATCACCGGCGCCGCCAGTTACGGCGAGGTGTTCCACGACAACTATGACCTGCCGAATGTGGCCAATGTCGGCGAGACGTGTGTCACGGTCACCTGGGAGCAGTTCAACGCGCAGTTGCTTCGGCTAACGGGCCAGGCGCGTTTCGCCGAGCAGTTGGAGCATGTCGTGCTCAACCAGTTGTTCGGTGCGCAAAAATGCGACGGCACCGCGTGGGGCTATTATGTGCAGATGGAAGGAAGCAAGCCGTATAGCTCGAATCTCGACGGGCACTGCTGTTTGTCCAGCGGTCCCCGTGGCGTGGCGCTGCTGCCGAGCTTCGCTCTGTCCACCGACAACGAGGGTGTGGTGGTGAACCTGTATGAGCCTGGCCGAGCCAAGTTGCGGCTCCGGGACAGGCGCAGCATCCGGCTGAGCATCGCAACGCGGTATCCGCAGGACGGCTCAGTACGCATTGGTATTGAACCGCAGCATGCCGGCACGTTCACAATCAAGTTTCGCGTGCCGGCGTGGTGCGCGCATGCCACATGCGAAGTGAATGGCACTGCTTCGAATATGGCGCCGGGCAGCGATGGGTATGTCGCCCTCAAACGCCGCTGGCGGAGCGGGGATGTGATTCAATTGGAGTTCAAGCTCGAGCCGCGGCTGGTCTTAGGCGATCACCTTAACGCTGGCAAAGCCGCGCTGCAGTACGGGCCGCTCGTCCTTGCCGCGGATGACTCCCTGCTGGAACCTGGACAAGAGCTGTCGCTCATTGAATTGGGCTCAACGAATGTTGTCGCGTTGGGTGTCAATCCAGAGCCGGCGCCGGAAGCCTTCAAGACCTGGTCCGGAGCGCAGGTCTATTCAATTAAGGCAACATTGCGGCGGGACTGGGGAGGCTTGAAAGCGGGCGCGCCTTTTCCGGTGCGGCTGAGGGCCTTCGCGGATGCCGGCAGTGCGGGGGGGCACTATTGCGTGTGGCTTCCGATTGCGAATGGCGGTGAACCGGCTGGAATCCGGGGAATTCAGAATTGAGTAGCGACGAATTTAACCACAGAAATTAGATGTTCATCGGCGTCTTCTCATCTTTGTGCACTTTGTGGTTAAGCCCGTTCCGCACCTTGGGCCTTCTTCGTGCGAAGCGCTCGTGAACTTCGAAGGCAAAGTTATCGAGAATTTCCGAATTAATCGGGTCGCCGTTAAACGAGAGGGTGAGGCTCAATAACCTTTCCCGCTCCGCGAGGTGGTGGAACTGCGCCTCGGCGATCTTCGTGGGCATGCATTCCAAAGGGCCGACACTGATGACGGCATCGAGCTGGCCGTCTCGCCAGCCTGCCAATGCGCCACCCACCGTCAGGATCGCTTCACCATAAAGGTCAGGGCTGACGAACGGCGCGGCGGTTGAGAGCGTTTCGGCAATCCCGAGCGGGACCGGCCATCCGAGAGGCCTGCCGATGGCACCCTGGCAAAGCGCTTCGATGCGGTGTTGAATGGCTGCGCTTAAGCCCTTCGCGAGCCGGTTCCGGCCTGGGGCTTGCCGCTGGAGATACCCGCAGTAGGCAATCCATTCGGATTGGGGTGCCAACCGCACACGCAAACCGCGCGCTTCAAGTTTTTCGGCCAGGAAATCGTTCGCAAAAGGCACCGCGCGCACATAAATCTCGCCGGTAAGTTCCACCAGAGGCTTAGGTTCGGCGCCGCGAAGTTCAGCGAAGGCGCAGCCCGCTCGTTGAAGCAGTTCCCGAATCCCAAACAGGTCACCGCTCGCCACTTGCCACAGCGCAGCCGCCAGGGACAGACGGCCGCGGCCGGCAGTTTCGAGCAGAGCGAGCAATGCGCCAAAAAACTCGGAATAGAGGCTCGACGCGCCGCCCGGACGATGCTCGGTGGGGCGGGTATCGAGCAGAGCCTGCATGAGCAGGTCCGTGCCGAGAATGCCGGTTAGCATGAGGATCTCGGTGCCTGCGGGCAGATCATCGAAGTAGCCGGTATCCTTGGGCGACCAGATGCGGAGGCGGTCCTGCCAGCCGAGGCGTTCGAGCACGATCTGGTTGAGCAAATTGTACACGCCGAACCGGCACGGGCCGTCGGTACTGGGCATGACATAAACGAAGCGCTGGCCCGGGCTGGCGCGCTGCAACCGCTGCAGCAGCGAGCCGAGAGTTAAAGGCATCGGCAGGCATTCTTTGCCGGAAGTGTACCGCCGGCCCAGTTGAAGCGTTTCCTCGTTGGGCAGCGGCAACGCTTCGGCGTTCAGACCGGCCCCGCGAAAGACCACGGCCACAGCCTCGGAGGCGTGGCCCAACGCCGGCACGAGCAGCCGTTCAGTAGCCCCATTGACTCGGCCGATATCGCGTAAGCGGAGATTGGCGAAAGCGAGTTTGCTGAAATCAGTTATCGAGAGGAGCGTGGGATTGGCTGCATAAAGCGACCCCTCACCCCGGCCCTCTCCCCTTCCGAAGGGGAGAGGGAGAGTTCTCGCCAGACTGGGGTCTAGAGTATGCGACGAACTGTTCTGTAAGCCGTTCGAAGCTGGCGCGGCGCGGCGTTCCTCCTCGACGCAATGGAGGAATGCTTCCAATCGTGTTTTGGTCCCGGCATCGCCGGAGTGGCCGTCGGTTTCAATGATGGCAAAAGGCTTGCCCTGCATGATGTAGCTCGCGAAATGCAGATTAAAGCTGTCCGGCCCGCAGGAGTAGTTGGTGCAATACAGCGCATAAACACCAGGGGTGCGCCGCACCTGGTGGGCGGCACGCAACAGGCTTTGGCCGTAAGCCCAGTACATATCGCCAAAATGGGGAGTCTCGGGCGAGAGCGGATAACAATCGGCCGGGACTGCCACCGCGCCTTGTTCGCGCAACAACGCGGGGACATTGGAATTGAGGATGCGATTGTAAATTGTATAGCTGCGCCCCAGCACCACGACGGGGATGAGTTGCTTGGTTTGGCAAAAATCAAGCGCCTCGCGGCCGATGCGCTCGCAGCCGGCGTCAAACTGTTGCTGCAGCCTTAGTCCGGCCTGGTAGGCGGCATGTGCTTGGGTCTCGCCCAAACCGAGACTTTGGCCCAACGCGCGGCAGCTTTGGAGAAATTCACGCGAAGCAAAACCACCAGGTCCGAAATCGATGCGGGGGGCGAGCAATTTGATCCCGGGTTTGCGAGCGACGGCATCTTTTACCAGGTCCGGTCCGGCCTGGACAATCGGACAAACAACGGCGCAACTCTGGCTTTGGGACTGCGGCAGGCTGCGGACCATGGGCGCCAGGAGCCAGGGCGCGCCGGTCTCCACCATCGCTTCGACCAAGCCGTGGAATAGTTGCATCGGCGCACAGAAAGGGACATTGGCGCACTGGATGCCGCGTTTGAGTGTGGCTTGTTCGGCGCCGGAAACCAGTTCGAGGTCCAGCCCTGCTTCATGCAGATAACCAGCAAAAAACGGGAACAAACCTTTGAGCATGAACTCATCGGCCAGGGCGACGCGCGGAAATCCCCGAGCCGTCCGCAGCGGAGCGAGCAATTGTGCCATCAGTTCATCACGCTGGCGGAACGGGTCAGGCGCACGATCGGGCAGCTTTCGCTTGCGGGTCGCTTTATCGTGAAGGGCGCACCCGCCGCCCCAGGTGAAGAGGGAGTGCTGCCGGTTGACAACTGTGCGGAGCCGCTCGATTCGGCAATGGTTTCCCGCGCCACCGCAACCACGATTTGACCCGCACGCGAAGGTGTCCTTCTGTTCGACTTTCGCGCCAAGAAACAGTTCGAGGTCCACCGCAGGTGCACTGGGTTTGTGGGGTTCGCTTGCACGCAATTCCCTGCCGGCCAACAGCGCGATACCCAGCGCGCCGACCATCCCCGGGTTGGGCGGCACAAAAACGTCGCTGCCGGTTTGGCGCGCCACGGCCGCCGCCAGCGCGTCGGCGGAAAACGGCATACCCTGGCAGAAAATGAACTTTCCCAGCGAGCGATTTCCCTTAACGCGGTTGAGGTAGTTCTTGATGATGGAATCATAGAGACCTGAGATGATAGCGGATGATTCCGTGCCGGCGGCAACGCTCTCATCAATGACCTCCGCCATAAACACTGAACAATGTTGACCGAGGGAAACGCCGGCCGGGGCGGCGAGCGCGGCCTGGGCCAGGTGGCGGATATCGGTAATACCGGAGAATTTGCGCCCCTGCTCTTCGATGAACGAGCCGGTGCCGGCGCTGCAGGCTTCATTCATCGCCGAATCAATGATGCGGCCCTCGGTCAGCCGGATGTACTTCGCATCCTGCCCGCCGATCTCGAATATCGTGTCCACCCGCGGCTCGTAATGGAGGGCGCCGGTGGCATGGGCAACGATTTCATTGACGACGAACACCGCGTTGGGGCCGTAACAGGAAGTCAACAACGAGCCGGCGATCTCGCGACCACTGCCGGTGACACCAAAGCCTGCGACTGGGAACTTTGCAGCTTTGCTGGTTGTGAAGTTGCGAAGCAGGTCCTGGGCGGCGCCGACCGGGTCGCCCAGAGTTTGGCGATAGCCTTCCCACAGGATTTCAAGAGAGGCGGCATCCAGCGCAAGCAGCTTGGAACCCGTCGAGCCGATATCGAACCCCAGCATAACGCGCCGGGTTTCGCCATTGATCGCGGCCCAGGGTTGCGCGGGAAAGCGGCGCACCTTCGGCAGTGAATCCTGCAATGACGGAAGCCGTTCAAGATTCAGCGGGCGTGGGGCCAACAGCAATTGGCTCAGTTCGGGCACCGGCGCGGGCGCATCGGCGGCCAGCAAAGCGCAACCGATGGCTTCGAGACAGAGCGAGGTGGGCGGTGCGAAAGGGAGCAATTCCATGCCTTGCCTGGCCAAGGCTTGAGCGAACACCCGTTGGACACGTTGGGAGCGACTGACTCCGCCGGCCAGGCGCACCTTGCCCGGGCTGCGGCCAGGGCGCAGCAGCACCAGAATGTTTTCGCAAACGGCGTCAAACAGGCCGGCTAAAATCCGGGCCCGGTCTTCGCCTTTATTTGCCAGGTGCGTCATATCGGTCTTGAGGATGACGGGGCAGCGGCCGGACAGTGGCGCAGGGTCGGGCACCTCGGCGCATAAGAGGCTGGCTTGTTCGACCGTAAGCGAAAACCTCTCAACCAGTTGCCGCAGGAAATTGCCAGTGCCTTGCGAGCAGCGGCTGTTTTCACGAAAAACCGTCAGGTCCGTGCCGCGCAATTCCAGGACGGAGAAGCCGTGACTGCCGATATTGATGAGTGTGGCAGGCTGATCACCGAATAAGAACCGGTAGCCGCGGGATTGCGCTTGTTTGGTCGGTATGCGGGACAGATTGACCTGGGTGGAAAACCGGCCGCTGACGCGCGCGCCGGATACCGAACTCCAATCCCAACGAGCCAGGGCTTCCAGGAGTTTTGGGCGTGGGGTATTGCCGTGTTCGAGAACCTCTGAACGGCCGATGCGAAGACCCTGCGGTTCGCGCCAGAGTTCGACCAGCTTGATGGTCTCAGCGCCGATGTCGATGCCGAGAAAGCGGCCGATGCCCCGACCGCCGGCTGCCCGGGCGCCTGTGCCCGGAATTCGATGGAGTGCTTCGTTCATGCGGCTCCCACCTGCTGTACTGGCTGCCAACTTGCCCGGACTCATTCTCCACAACTCGGCGTGTAAAGCAATGTCAACCTCGTGCATGCCTTCAGTGTTACTACCGGTAGAACACGGAGCGTTAATCGAAAAAAATGTGAGGTTATCGAAAAAGGATGCGCTGATGGGCGGTCCAGGAATCCCAGTGGCCGAAGCGGTCGTTGGGAACTTCGGCATCGGCGGGGTAAATCAGGTAGGCGGCGTTGTGGGAATAAGCCCAGGCGTAAATCAGTTTGCTGCGCGCAAAGACCTTGCGGACATGCTGGCTGGTGCCCGGGTCGTTGATGATGGGATCGCCCTGCTCGGTGAAACCGACGCAGACTACCAGATGCCCGTTGGGGCCGGGGCCTTTGCCGCGGAGGCGGTCGTAGCACACAGATAATCCGACGGGCAGGCCGGCGGCGATCCATTGCTCGAGTTCAGAGACATCGGACATGCGCGTGACATAGGCGCGGATGCGTGGGAACGAGCCGGGATAGGCCATGTTGAACGGCCAGTTGCCAGTGCCTTTCCATTGCGAATCATAAACGGCCTCAGCAACTTCGGGGACATCATGGTCGAGGTCGGGGCGATGGAGGACACCCGCCCAGTAGGTCATGAGCATTGAAACGGTTGTCGGGCTGCAAAGAACCTTGCCGTTTGGATAAGCCATTTGGCTGCGTTCGGGCACCGAGATGGTCTGGCCCCAGGCCATGCGGTCGGGTGGCATCGCCGGAGGGCTCACGTTTGTATCTGTCAGAGAGAGGCCTAGGAATTTCAGGTCAGGTTTGATCAGATCATCGCCTCCCAGGGTGATGCGGACCTGGAGCCCTTCAGCGGGGTCTGTGAGTTTGAGTGTGTCGGTGGCGACGTTGCCGTCAGCGTCGGCCTGGTTGGCGACGCTTTGGCGCGGGTGCCGAGTTGGACTAGGGGACCACTCGCCGAGGATGAAGAATTTTGTTGCGTGGTCCGGGTAAAACGCCCGGGCTTCCACTTTGAGGTAGGTGCCCGCGGGAGACTGAGCGTTCCAGGAGGCAATCAGCTCGTTCCAATGGATGCGCGGTTCGATGAGCGGTGAGGTGAGCACAAGCTCACCGACGCGTGAGCCGCGCCCACGTTCGAAGCCGCGGAAATGGGTGAAGGCGATGAATTGTTCGCCGCGAGCGTCGCATGGCGCGGCGCCGCAAGGGTAAATGAGGCAAGCGCAGAATAGGAATGACGCGAGGAGATGGGGCGAACCGTGTTGTAGCCGCGCGCCAGCGCTTTGGACTGCGCCAGTCCTCTGGCGCTTATGTAACGGGAGGTTGGACTGATTGCGCCAGAGGGCTGGCGCAGTCCAAAACCTCGCGGCGTGACGGAGCTGGTTCATGGAGAGTGGCTTCGGTTCATTTGGCGCGGGTAAGGGCGAGCCACCAAGGTATGATAATGAGCAAAGCAAACGCAAGGCCGGCGATGAGGTTGAGTTTGCCTTGATGCCGCAGCTTTAGAAATGGAGCGCAGACACCCGCCAGGACCAACCCACTGACAAAACCGCCGCCATGGGCCAGAAGGTCTGAACCAGGGTTCAACCCGAACAGGACAAAGAGCATGATGCCGGCGAAGAAGGCGGTGATGATGAGTTTACGGGCGCGCGGTGAGTGATTCCAGAGGAAGACGGATTGAGCGGCGAGCAGGCCGAGGCCGCCCATGACCAGGCCCGAAGCGCCCAGACTGTGGCGCGGGCTCGGCGCGAGCATCCAGTCGAGCAGGTTGCCGCCGGCTCCGGCGAGATATACTGCCAAAAAGCCAAGACCTGTGCCATACCGGCCGAGGGTCAAGCCGAGCAATACAAAGCCAATGCTGGTGTTGCTGGCCAGATGAGCGGGATCAGCATGAAGCCACATGCCGGTAAACAGCCGCCACCATTGACCGCGCGAAAGGGCCGCGGTGTCCATCAACCCGGCGGATTCGATTCCGGGCCGGGAGCGGCTCAGCCAGTAAAACACCAGGACTAGCACCACCCACAGCAGGCTGGCCCAATCAAATAGCAGGCCTGGCTGGAAAAGTTCCTGGCGCCAGTGCCAATGGCGGTTCTCGGCTCGGTAAAGGTCGATGCTCTGGCGCGCGCGGGGGAAATCGTCGGAAGAGACGAGCAACTCCCAGACAGCGCCTTGCGGGTCCTGCTGGATGGTGCATTCAATGCCTTGGCTGACCAGAACCAGGCTCCACTCCATCGCCTGGCGATGTGAGCGGGCCGGGATTTTGGCAGTAACCGATTCCATCCAGGGAAGATGTGGGGCGCGCAGCCGGTGAAGTCAAGCGAAGCCTAAAAAGGTGCAGCTATTTGCGGCAAAAGGCTCGAAACACCCCATGTGCCTCAGCAATGAGCGGCTCTTTTCATGGAACGCATTTTGCTTTATATTACTCAAGAACCGACGAAGGGCAGGACGCGCCCGGTGCGGGAACTGGCGCAATCAGGCCGATTCGTCATAGTGTTGCAGGAAAAGACGATGAAGATGATTCAACCGAATTGTCGGGCGCAATTTGCCGCCGAAGATATCGATTTTATCCTATCGGTGTTGGGTGGTAAAATCGGGACAGCGGAGTGCCTGGTCAAATTGCTGGCCGATGAGGAGTCGCGCGACCTGATTTTGGACGACGAGGCGTTGTTCCACGCGCTGCTGGAGAGGCGGGGTTGCTTGCGGGTTTCGAGCCGATTTTACTTTTATATCCTGGTGCGGCAGGTGTTTCGGCGCTCCGACATCCACGAACGAGCAGTGGCGGATTATGTCGCCGAGGTATTGGCCGAATTTGCGCGTTCCGAGCGCGCGCGCTGTGTGGTGCCGGGCGAGGCTAATCCGCTGGATTATTTCTTCGAAATGCTGACGGCATTGCGGACAGCCGACCAGCGCACAAGTTTTTTGCTGCGGGTTCATATTGGAAATTACTCGCTGTTTCTGTCCGGAGTGTTTCCGGAACGGATTCGGGTGCGGGCGGAGAGGCGAGGATTCCCCGACCTCGAGTACTATGAAGGCCTGGGGCGGACGCAATACCGGGTGGCCAGCGATCATCCGCTGGCACAGCGCTACGACGTCGCTCAGGTGCTGGGGACATTGTCTGAGAGGTTTGGTCGAACCCGCCTCGCGTTAAACGACATTGCGGGTCGGCTGTTTTGGTTGGGAGATGGGAACTATGCTCTGGAGCTGTAAAATGCGCAAAATATCACCGCTGAGCGACAGATTTGATTTGGCTTTAGTCAAAAGCGGGCGTAAGAATATCCACAGCCACACAGGGGTGGCGTGCGGGTTGCGCGCGCCGGTTGCCGTGTTGGAGGCGGCCGGAGCAGGCAGCTTGGGGCGATCGGGTTGGAACGTGCGAGCAAGCGTTGCAGTGTTATGAGCGTGTTGGATCTAATCAAGGCGACCGTTACGTGTGGAGCCAGTGCATTCGTCATTTATTCGTTTCCCGTGGTCAGCCAGGCGGTGATCATTGCCGCGCTGAGCATCCTCTGGCTTTCGTACGCGCATCGGACTGTGGCCACGTTGCGGCGTCGGTAACAACCTGCCTGAACGGCAAGGAGGCGAAGGTCTGCCAGCGCGGCAGGCCTGGGGCGAACTCTCACCTGAGGGGAAAGGGCATTCATGGCGGCAGCAGAGCATGATTTGGTGGTGATCGGGGCCGGGCCGGGAGGTTATGTCGCCGCGATCAGGGCCGCCCAACTTGGACTGAAGGTCGCGTGCGTCGAGGAAGTTTCTGCGCTCGGAGGGACTTGCCTGCGGATTGGCTGTATTCCGAGCAAAGCGTTATTGGAATCGAGTGAGCGGTTTTCCGAAGCGAAGGAGAAGTTTGAGACCCACGGCATTCACGTCAACGGTTTGACCCTTGATTTGGCCGGTATGCTGCGTCGCAAGGAGCAAGTGGTCACCACACTAACCAAAGGCGTGGAAGCGCTCTTCAAGAAAAACCGGATTACGCGTTACTTTGGGCACGCGCGCCTGGACGGCCCGGGCGGCCGAGTGGTGGTGGCTGATGGCAAAGAGGAGAAGCAGTTGAAGGCGCGGTGGATCCTGCTGGCGACCGGGAGCCGGTCGGCAGAGTTGGCGGGTGTGAAGCCGGACGGCGCCGGGGTGGGGACCAGCACGGAGGCTTTGAGGTACAACCAAGTACCGAAACATTTGGTGGTGATTGGCGGCGGGTATATCGGCTTGGAATTAGGCTCGGTGTGGCGCCGGTTGGGCGCGCGGGTAACGGTGCTGGAGTACTTGGATAGGATTCTATTCGGGCTGGATGCGGAAGTGGCCGCAGACGCGAGGAAGATTTTGGAAAAGCAGGGTCTGGAGTTTCGGCTAGGCTGCAGGGTGACTGGCGCCAGGGCGGAGGACGATCAATATGTGGTGGACATCGAAGGGCAGGAGGCGGTGCGGGGCGATCGCGTTCTGGTGGCGGTCGGGCGTATACCCAACACGCATGATCTGGGATTGGAAAGTGTCGGAATCGAGTTGCACAAGAAGGGGTTCATTCCGGTGAACGACCATTTTGCCACCGGCGCGGAAGGGATCTACGCGATTGGAGACGTGATTACCGGTCCGATGCTGGCGCACAAAGCCGAAGAGGAGGGCATTGCCTGCGTGGAACGATTAGTCACCGGCCACGGACATGTGAACTATGACGCGATTGCGGCGGTGGTTTACACGCACCCGGAAATCGCGGCCGTGGGCCGAACTGAGGAGCAGCTAAAACAGGCAGGCACGGATTATCGGAAAGGGGTGTTTCCATTCCGCGCGAATGGCCGCGCGCGCACCCTGGGCCAGGTTGAGGGCTGGATCAAAATGCTGGCAGATGCCAAAACCGATCGCATCCTGGGCGTACATATTATCGGACCGCATGCGGGTGATTTGATCAACGAAGCGGCAACCGCTGTGGCGTTTGGGGCCAGCAGCGAGGACCTGGCGCGGACGTGTCACGTGCATCCGACGTTGGGCGAGGCCTTGCGCGAAGCGGCGTTAGCCGTCGCGGGCAGGGCCATACATATCTAGAGCGGGCGGATACCTGTCCATGATTGCCTTTGAGGACCGGCTTCCGAAGGCCGCGAGGTTTTGGACGGCGCCAGCCCTCCGGCGCTTTTGTGGGCAGTGGTGTTTTGAAAGCGCCGGAGGGCTAGGCCGGCCCACGATGCAGGCGCGCCCAATGCCGTTCCGGCCTAAGGGTGGGGCACGCCGGCGAGGTTAGTTTCGATGATGCCTTTAGCGGCGGCGTGGCGGACCAGGCCGGCGGTGTCGTGGATATCCAGCTTGTTCATCACCTGTTGGCGATGCTTTTCCACCGTCTTGACGCTCAAACCAAGTTCCGACGCGATCTGCTTATTGGCGAAGCCTTCGGCAATGAGCTGAAGCACTTCCGCCTCTCGAATGGTCAGTTCGACCGCAGGGGACTTGATTGGCGGAGCGGTCTCCACCGGCCGGCAGGTCTGCTCGCGCAAACGCAACGCAATCGCCGGGCTGAAATAAGCGTTGCCCTTCTTCACCTCGCGGATGGCCTTGACCAGCTCAGCGGCGGCGGTCTGTTTAATCAAATAAGCGGCGGCCCCGGCCCCAATTGCCTGCTGGATGTGATCGTCGGTATCGTATGTGGAAAGGATCACGATCTTGACGGAAGGGACTGTCTTAAGAATCTGGCGAGTGGCTTCCCAGCCATTGAGCAGCGGCATGGCCAAATCCATGACCACTACGTCGGGGCGGTGTTTGTCGGCAAGATTTACCGCTTCGCGACCGCTTTGGGCTTCGGCGATGATGGCAATATCCGATTCGGCGGTGAGCAGGGCTTTGAGACCCTGCCGCACGACATTATGGTCGTCCACGAGCAACACATTAATCATAGGACCGTTGAGTTGGGCGAGGGTGTCGGGCTTATGTTCATTATAAGCACCGCTTCGCTCCGGCTCAGAATGCGGCGCGGCGCCCGTGACGGAAATGGGGTATAACCCTAGGCCGTGGTGTTTTACCCCAAAATGCGCGCCGGCAGTTGCCAAGCGCTTCAAAATCGTTATCGTAGCAGACGGCAATCCAGAGCACGAGGCGTTATGATAACTGAACAATTCATTCTGCTGGCGGAGGATGATCCGAATGACGTGCTGCTGATCGAACGGGCCTTTCACAAAGCGGGCATGCGGCGCCTGCTTAAAGTAGTCCGTGACGGCGAGCAGGCAATTCAATACTTAAGCGGCGAGGGGCCCTATGCCGGCCGGGAACGCTCACCGTTGCCGTTCTTGTTGCTGCTGGATTTGAAGATGCCCGGGACCGACGGTTTCGAGGTGCTGCGCTGGGTGCGCGCCCACCGTGACCTCAAGCGGCTGCTGGTTGTGGTCCTGACCTCCTCGAACCTGCAGGCGGACGTGGACCGTGCTTACGAGTTGGGCGCTAACTCCTATTTGGTGAAACCCGTGTCGTTTGATGAGATGGTGAACCTGGTGCGGCGGTTCGAGGCATATTGGAGCGAGATTAATCGCACCCCCTCGCCCCCCACCGGAGGGGTGCCGGCTCAGCCGGAACCGCTGTTGCGTTGACCCCCCTGTAGCGCAGGCCGGGCGGACCTGCGCTACCCCGTAATCCAGCCGGCGGGGCACACCATTCTGCCCGCCCCGGCCGACTCTTCGGCCGCTGAGGCAACACACGCTCGGGCGGCCAAAGCCAGGCCCCCGTCAGGCGGCGTGGACCTCGGCTGCGTCGCTGGACTTGCGGACAAATTCGATCCAGGAATCGATCGCTTTGGAGCTGATTTGGGAAACGGCTTCGGCGTTTGAGCGCGCCACGCCCAGCGAGCAGGTCCAGAAATCCATCCACTTGGCTTGGCTTTCAGCCAAAGCAGGGGTTTGAGCGGCATCGACGGCCTTTTTGATTAACTCGGTGCTGGTATGGCTGTTCTGTTCCATCAGGCTCATGACTTCTTCCAGGCGGCGCTGGGCCAGGGGCATGAAGTTGGTGGCCATCCCGGTAGCGTTATTGACCCGCTTTTGCCAGTCCTGCGCCAACGTGGTCTGCTGGAGCATCGAACTCCACCATTTGCCTGCCTCCTCCTGGAGTTTCAGGCCGGTGCGCAGCGCCTGCTGGTAGTTCTTCATCGCCGCATCGGCCATTTCCGATACCGGTCGAGTCGTGTGGTTGAGGTCGTCTTTTTCGCGAGTGGCATTTGCTTTCATTCTGCAGTCTCCTTTCGAGTTGTTATTGCCGGCAGCCAACCGAGATTAATGCGAACGCAGCAGAGTTTCCGCGCGACAGGCGCAGGCTGCGATGATGGGCGGTAGCGGCGGCGGACATAATTCCAATCAGGACGCTTCGTGCTGAGGCGGTCCCGTCATGGTCTTTTCATACCACTAACGGTGGAGCGCGTCAACAAAATATTGTGCAATTGCACAATTTTATTTTCTGGCTCGCTCGTGGCCGCGGCGGCCCCGTGGGCGTTTGCGCATGGGACGGCGCTTGAGGGCTGCCAGTGGAGCTTTGAGCTCCGCGACCGTGTCCGGAACGTTCTGCTCTGTGGCGCTGATAGAGGCGGACGGCGGGGTTGAGCCGGGCTGGGCGGGGTTGCTGGCTAGAGCGGAAGCAAACGGCTCGAGCACTGCCTTGGTCCAGGCGGAAACCGAGGGGAAGACCGAAGGCAATCCGTGGGCGCGGCGAATCTGCTCTTCAACCTGTTGTTGATAGTCGAGAAAAGACTTGAGGGCCTGGTTGAAGTATTTGTCAATGAAATCCTTAACCAATTGATCGTTCATTCGGATCAGGCGAACCAGCAGCGGCACGGGCAGGGAATCCACCTTCGGAGTGTCCAGTTCGAGAATGATCTGCGTGAGCACCTGGCCGGTGATATCAGCGCCAGTTTTGGCATCGACCACGTGCAGGTCATAACCCTGCTGGACCAGCAAGCGGATCTCGTCAAGGGTCAGGTGCCGGCTGTGCGTCGCGTCGTAATACCGCCGGTTAGGGTATTTCTTAATTTCGAGATGCCGGCTCGAAGGTTCGTTGGCCACAGCCATACCTTTAGTTTAGAATCGGGCCGGAACACACGCAAGCCTGAGCGTTTCGCGTCTGCACAATTGCCAACCCCGTCTGCGACGACGCTGGCGGCCAGCACCAATGGGCTCAGGACAGGAAGGGGGCAAGGTAATAAGGGCTGTGTTGCGGGTTGACAAACCTCGGTCCACGAGGGATAAGAAAGGAACGAATTGTGCAGATGCACAACTGTTTTCTGGACAGCCGCAGGGGAAATGCGCCAGATTCTGGCATAGAAAGGCGAGCACAATGACTATCAAGGGCAAAGTCGCGGTGATCACTGGCGCGGCGGGCGGCATCGGCCGGGCGCTGGCTTTGGAGTTGGCGAAGCGGGAGGCGGCCGGTCTGGCTTTGGTGGACCAAAGCGAGGCGGTGCAGCAAGTAGCCAAAGCCATTAACGAACTCTCCGGCCATGCGCTGGCGTTCGGTTATAGCGGGGACGTCACCCAAGGCGAGTTTCGCAGTCGGGTCTATCGGGAAATGGCGGAGAAGCATGGGCGGGTGAACATTTGTGTCCCGGCGGCGGGCATTACGCGGGACGGTCTGGCGGTGAAGCTGGACAAGCAGACCAACGGAATCAGTATTTATCCAGTTGAAACATTCCGGCAGGTGGTGGAGGTCAACCTGGTCGCGCCGGTGTATTGGGCGTTGGAAATGGTGGCGGGGATCGCGGCGCACCGAGCCGCGCAGGGGTTGAAGCGCTGGGACCCCACCGAACCCCTCGAAGGGGCGGTGATTTTCATCGGGTCGGTATCCTCCCTGGGCAATAAAGGGCAGATTGCCTATGCGGCGACCAAGGCTGGACTGGAAGGCGCGGCTGCCACCCTGATGATGGAAGCGGTGTTCCACGGCATCCGCTGTGGGGTCATCCATCCAGGTTACACCGATACCCCGATGGTGCGCGCACTGGGCGACAAATTCATCAATGAAACTATTATCCCGCGCACACAGTTGCGGCGACTGATCCAACCGGAGGAAATCGCTGACGCGATCTGTTTCATGGTTTCCAACGCCGCGGTGAGCGGTTCGTTGTGGGCGGATGCCGGCTGGCACCCCTCGGCCTAAGAGCAGGGTGGCAGAGCTTGCCTGCGCGTCTTTCTGGCAGCGTTCGAGGCGGCGTCCGAGACCGGCGACGAGCGCCTTTTCCAGGCTCCCGGGGGCGTCCTGGGGCATAAACCTACCTAGGCGGGGCGCTGTTTTTGCTGTTGTAATGGGGGGAGTGGAGAACCGGCGAGGTGTTGAATTCGGTGGGCACGGGACCGTGCTGAGCCGGAGCAGTCCCGGAGGGTTTGGTAAATCGCGGCAAAAATGGAAGGCAAGGCTATGGAAAACAATAATCATCACAGCAGGGAACTTGACGGGAAGGTGTGCTTGATCACCGGCGGGAGCCGGGGAATTGGTCGAGCCATCGTGCAGGCAATGGCGCACGCCGGGGCGAATGTGGCGTTTACATTTCAGACCTCGGCCAGTCAGGCCGAGGAGTTGGCACGCACCATTCGCGAAGAGAAGCAAGTGCGTTGTGAGGCTTATCAGGCGAACGTGGCTTCGGCTGAGGAGATGCAGGAGGTGATTCGGAAAGTGCTGGTGGAGTTCGGGCCGATTACCATTCTGGTGAACAATGCCGGCATCACACGGGACAAAAGCTTTTTGAAAATGACCCGCTCGATGTGGGACGAGGTGATGCGGGTCAATCTCGACGGGGTGTTTTGCACCACGCAATTGGTCGCGCAGGACATGGTCGGCGCCGGGTGGGGCCGGATCATCAATATCTCCTCGGTGGTGGGCCAAACGGGCAACTTTGGGCAGGCGAATTACGCGGCGACGAAAGGGGCGATCATTTCGTTTACGGAAAGTCTCGCGCGCGAGTTGGCCCGCAAGGGCATCACGGTCAACGCGGTGGCTCCGGGCTTTATCGAGACAGACATGGTGAGCGGCATGCCGGAGACCGCGTTGAGCCAGGTCAAAGCAATGACGCCGATGGGCCGCTTGGGCAAACCGGAAGAGATCGCCAATGCGGTGGTATTCCTGGCCAGTCCGAGGGCTAGCTATGTCACGGGGCAGGTCCTGGGCGTCAATGGTGGGATGTACATGTGAGGGAAGGCAAATACCCCATTGGCTGGCAGGCTGAGCCGAGGAAGATTCAGGATGTTAGGTACACTTCATAGAGCGCAGCAAGGTTGGCTGCGCAGCCCGGGGCGGTCCGGTAACGTGCCGCCCCCAATTTGTAAGGGATGGGGGAGACCGCCGGTAGGGTTCTACGACCCGGACAGTGGGAGGGTGGAGGAGCGTGCGCAAGGATGTCAGGCAACCTGAGGAGCAGAAGTCGAATATGCTAGCAATGGCAAGGGCGGTGGTGCGTGGCGTATTGGCCGTGGTTGTTTTTGCGGTGGCGTGTCCGGCGCTGGCAGCCATTTCGTTGGTGGCCATGTATTCCGACCGGCGGTTAGCGCTCGAACAGGCCGTTGAATAGGCCGCTGTGGCTTTTAATGGTTGATTGGCCGCGGGTTGGCCGCTTAGCTGGTTGCTGGTGATGAACCGGCAAAATGATTTAGGCCTTGTTGCTGCGCCGCAGCGTTTGGGCTTTCCTTTAGGCGAGAGCAGGTTTCTTTTCAATCTTCGCAAGCTGACCCTCGAGTTCCTTTGGTTGGCAGCAGTGCTGGCTGCGCTGTCATTGACGGCCAGGCCGGCCTCGCTCCAGATCACCGAGTTGCGTTGCGAGTACCGGCAGGAGCCATTGGGCTTGGATGAAGTCCACCCACGTTTGAGTTGGATTCTCGAACCGACCCGCCGTGCTCGTCGCGGCCAGCGCCAAACGGCATTTGAGGTTCTGGTTGCCACAACCCCGGCGCTGCTGCGCGCGGGCGCTGCAGATTTGTGGGACAGCGGCCGCGTTAATTCCGATCAATCCATCCAGGTTCGATACGGCGGGGCTGAGCTGCGTTCATCCCAGCAGTGTTACTGGTCAGTGCGAGTCTGGGATGAAGCGGGCCGGCCGACGGGGTGGAGCCCGCCGGCGCATTGGAGTATGGGGCTGCTGGGCCAGGCCGACTGGCGCGGCAAGTGGATCGGGCTCGACGGTCCCGAGCCGGAGAACACCTTACACGGGACTTTTTGGGTTTGGTTTCCGGAGGGTCATCCGGAAGTCTCCGCGCCAATTGGAACACGCTTTTTCCGACGCAGTTTTGAGCTGCCACCTGGGCGCAAGCCGAAGTCGGCCCGCTGGCTGGTCACGGGAGACAACGAGTTCCGTGCGTTTGTGAACGGAACCGAGGTTGGCAGTGGCAATAATTTCAGCGCTGCGCTCGGACTCGATGTCCTGTCCCGCCTGCATCCCGGTAAGAACCTGCTGGGAGCGGCAGTGAAGAATGTTGGCAGCACGCCAAATCCGGCAGGATTTGTCGGCCTGCTGCAGGTTGAGTTTGAGGCTGGTGAGCCGTTGTTAGTGCCAACGGATGATACCTGGCGAACCTCGGCCGAAAAGTTGGCTGATTGGGAGAAGCCGGACTACGACGATTCGACCTGGCTGGCGGCTCGGAAGCTGGGGCCGGTAGGCATGATGCCGTGGGGTCAAATCGGCGGACCGGAAGCGCGGCGGTTGGCTGCCCGCTGGTTGCGCAAGGAGTTTGGCGTCGCTAAGGGCTTGCGACGGGCGACGGCGTATATCGCTGGCGTGGGTCTTTCTGAGCTTTACCTCAACGGCGAGAAGGCGGGCGACGCCGTGCTTTCACCGGGGCTTACCGATTACAACAAGCGGGTTTTTTATGTCACTTACGATGTGACCCGGCAGGTGCACCTGGGCAAAAATGCGATGGGCGTGGTGCTCGGCAATGGCCGTTTCTTCGCACCACGCGGGAAGATACCCACTGCCACCCGCACTTTTGGTTTCCCCAAATTGCTTCTGCAATTGCGATTGGAATACGACGACGGCTCGGTCAAGTGGGTGGTAAGCGATTCAAGCTGGCAAGTGACCGCCGACGGCCCCATCCGCGCTAATAACGAATACGATGGCGAGGAGTACGACGCCCGCTTGGAAATGCCGGGCTGGAACCGGGTCGGGTTTGACGATGTCGATTGGAGCAACGCACCGCTGGTCAGTGCCCCGCAAGGAGAACTCACGGCCCAGTCGCTCGAACCTATCCGCGTGACACAAACGGTGCGGCCCCTATCCATGACTCAGATTCAGCCGGGCGTTTGGATATTTGATATGGGCCAGAACCTGGTGGGCTGGTGCCGGCTTCGGGTCTCGGGGCCACGCGGCACGGTGGTCCGATTGCGTCACGCCGAGACGCTGGGACCGGACGGAGGTCTGTACGTCGCGAATCTGCGCTCGGCCAAAGCGACCGATACTTACACTCTTAAGGGCCAAGGCCGGGAAGTCTATGAGCCGCGCTTTACGTATCACGGGTTCCGGTATGTGGAGGTGACGGGATTCCCCGGGCGCCCACGTTTGGAGAACCTGGAAGCTCGCGTGGTGCAGGATGACCTCGAGTCAACCGGTGACTTCGCCTGCGCAGATGAGTTGTTGAATCGAATTTACCGCAACATCCGCTGGGGTGTTCGGGGCAATTACCGCAGCATTCCGACCGACTGCCCGCAACGCGATGAGCGCCAGGGCTGGCTCGGAGACCGCTCGGCGGAATCCAAAGGCGAAACGTATCTGTTCAATACCGCTGCGCTCTACGGCAAATGGCTGCAGGACATGGCCGATGGGCAGAAGGATGACGGTAGCGTGCCGGATGTTTGCCCGGCGTATTGGCCGTTTTATTCGGATAATGTCACGTGGCCCAGCAGCACGGTGCTCATCCCGGAAGCGCTGTTGGAACAGTTTGGCGATAGCGAGGTGGTCGCACGGCACTATCCCAGCGCCAAGCGTTGGATGGATCACATGAGCGGCTTTGTTACCAATGGGCTCATCAGCCGTGATTCGTATGGTGACTGGTGCGTGCCACCGGACGATCCCAAGCAAATTCATTCCGACGATCCGAAAAAGAAGACTAACCCCGGGTTGCTGGCGAGCGCCTACTTTTATGAAGACGCGGTCTTAATGGCGGGTTACGCCAGACAATTGGGGAAAGCGGAAGATGCCGGACATTTTGAGCATTTGGCCGAAACCCTTAAGGCCACGTTCAACAGTTCGTTCCTGGATGAGGAACATGGTCAGTATGACAATGGTTCACAGACCTCCTGTGTACTGCCGCTGGCTTTTGGATTGGTGCCTGAGAGCCAGCGGGGGCGGGTATTCCAACATTTGCTTGACAAGCTCGAGCAGGAAAGTCATGGCCACATTGGCACCGGTTTAATCGGTGGCCAATGGCTGATGCGCGTGCTTTCAGACAACGGCCGCGCGGATGTTGCATTGCAGTTGGCGACGCAGCGGACCTATCCCAGTTGGGGGTACATGGTCCAGAAGGGGGCGACGACCATCTGGGAGTTGTGGAACGGGGATACTGCGGACCCGGCGATGAACTCAGGCAATCACGTGATGCTGGTCGGGGACCTGGGCGTCTGGTTGTTCGAGTATCTGGCTGGGATTCGGCCAGACCCGTCTCAGCCTGGCTTTAAGCATATAGTGCTGCGGCCAGAGACAGCGTGTGGCCTTGCTTGGGTTCGGGCAACGCATAGCTCGCCTTATGGCCTGATCGCGAGCGAATGGAAGAAGGACGGCGCAAAATTGCACTGGCACATCCGCGTGCCGGTGAACACCACAGCGACCATTTGCGTCCCGGCGAGCTCCGCCGCGACTGTGTTCGAGAGTGGCCGCTCAGCCCAGCGGGCTCGCGGCCTCACCTATCAAGCTTTTGAAAACGGACGGGCTGTGTTCGAGGCGCAACCGGGTGTGTTCGATTTCGAAAGCACCCCTTGATTGAGTGGCTGTGAGGTGTGGCGTCGCCGATTTCGGCTGCCAATGCGCGCGGGATCGTGCCGCGCCACCATCGTCGGTGATTGGCCGAAGCTGGTTATTCAAGCCGCTGGCGGATAAAGTCCACGTACGCCCGGTGAAGGTCGTTATCTTCGGAGAATTCAGCAATGGCGGCCGCGGAAAAGGCGGCGCGCCATCGCTCATTCTGACCGTTTGCCACGAGCGCAGCGAACCCAGCCGCAAAATCAGGGCGCAGCTCCAGTGAATCGTCCAAGGCGAGCGCGGCGGAGTGTTGCTCAACAAATGGCCGGTAATAGGGGCACGCCCAGGTGGTTAACAAGGGCAGGCCCGCCGCCAGGTACTCCCCGAGTTTGGCTGAAGTGACCACCCGGTTCATCATATGGTTGTGCCGTAGAAACAAACCGATGTCTGCCGCCGACAGGAACCCTGCGATATCGCTCGGAGAAACTCCCATCAGACGCGTCACTGCTTCAATTCCGGCCCGGGCGATCGACTCGCGAGCCTGGGCATGGCCATCCGAATGAACCAGCGCCAGCAACCGCACCGGCAGGCGCCGCTCGCTTAATTGCGCGACGAATGCGCACACGCTATCAAACCGCTGCCAAGGCATGCTCACGCTGCCGGAATAAACCAGTAGGATGTCCTCGCCCAGGCCCAACTCCGCCCGCAGCCTGGCGCGCGCGTCTGCGGCAAAACGCAGCCGCGCCGGGTCGAAGAAAGTCGGCAGCGCTAGCGAAGCCAGAGGCGATTGCAGGCGTCGTTCCCACAGCGAGCGGTGCTCCGGGGTGACAAGAATGGCGCCGTCGGCGCGTTGTAATTGATTCCCTTCCTTGGAAATGATGTAGTCGTAGGTTGGTTTGAACTCCGGCGGCGGCACATCTGCGGGCGCCAGGTGGTGCTCGCAGCACCAGCGGTACAAGCACTCCGAGGCGATGTCGCCCTCATGCTCGATTAGGCAGCGCAACCGGTTGCCCAGACCACGCATCTGTTTGAGTTTGAGCAGCGGCTCGGCCTCAACCAAAAGCACCTGAACGAGCACGCGTCGATATACCAGCAAACGCGACAGAAAAAAGCGCCGCACGGCAGTGGGGATTGCTTCAGGCGTGGGAACGATCACAACCCGGCGCAAAGGGCCGACGGCCGCGGCCTGGTATTCTGCTTGCCGCGCCAGATACATTTGGCGCGGAACAAAAGATAACAACGAGGCGCGCAATCCAGCCTGGCGCAATGCCAGCACCTTGCGCCGGTGGATATGGTCGTGCTTCAGGAAATCCGGGCGGGTGAGATAATAAAAGTGGTGTCGCGGCAGACGCGGCGTTTGCGTGCTCGACTTGGAATAACGGCCACCCGTCTGCATTCAGTGGCGTACCTCCTGGGCGCTCTGGGGATGCAGCCAGGCCCGCCAACCCTGGTGATTGTCCGGACAGAACGTCGCAGGAAGCTTGTGCAGACGCCGGTTCAAATCGCGCAGGGGCGCTTTAGAAAGCTGCTGGCCATTCCACAGCACGCCTACGTGAGGGTTCAAACCGGTAACTCTGAAACTGCGGCGAAAGGGCAGGGCGGCGAGCCGGTAATCCACGATTTCAAAATCATGAATGACGACCACGGGTTGCTGGGGCCTCATGGACGCGAGCGTCGCAATGGTTTGGCAGCGATCTTCAACGCACCGCGAATCATCCAGGAAAATCAGATCGTAATCTTCTGGATTTTCCGCGGCCAGTGCCTTAGCCATCAGCCCACTTACGGTCCGCAAATTCAGCCGGGGGTCGCCTCGAGCCAGCTCCTTGACGCGCTCGGCCCAGCGTGGATCATTTTCCAAGGACACGATTTGTTCAAGGTCCGCGAAACAACTGCGGTCCAGAAAGGCCAGGGTGCTGAATTCCCCGCAGCCCACCTCCAGGACGCGCAGGATGGGTCGCTGCGTAGCGACCTCCAGAAGGACGGGCAGATGAGTCGTGTATGGCTTGGCCCAGCGCGGGAGCAGCGGCGCCAGGTGTTTCTCGCTGAACTTCCAGTACCTGAGTCGAGCGCGTGCCAGCCAGGGCAGGCCGTTTTGCATAATTTGGTGCAGGAGATGTTTGCTCTCTACGTCAAATCTGCTCTTTGCGTGCTGTTTCGGAAAGCCGAAACTGCGTCTTGACGGCGGATGCGGCGCTAAAAGGCAAGGTTTTCCTGCCGCACCAGCACCGCGAGGAAAATGCGGCGGACGGTATTTTGCTGAGAGCAAGGCAGGTTTTGCCAGCCCGCGGAGGCGAAGAGCGCGTCGCACGCAACCATGAATTCCAGTTCGAGGTGAGTGCGAATTGGTTCGTGAGCCGGCGTCAGCGTAGTGGCGTAAGCGCCACGCCCATTTAACGCCAGATTGCACACCGTCGCGCGGAACGACGCATCCTGCAGCAGGATGAGTTCGTTGCGGTCGAGCTTCTCGCCCAACCCGAGTTTCGTGCACACCAACGCGAAATTATTCTCGAAGCAACCCGCCGGGGCGCCCGCCAGCGTATTCAGATATGCCTGCCCGTGATTCGTCATCTGTTTTACGAAGACAATGTTTCTATACGCTAGATCGCGGAAGCGAGGGTAATCGGATGTTTCAATATCGAGTATAACTGGCGTGAATGGAACCCCTGCGTGCGGCCTACTCCGCGGCTACCAGCTTCTGAATAGCGAGCGCGTTCAGCACCGCTTTAGGCACAAACGAACTTCGCAGAATAAATTCCGGCAGCTTCGCGCCGTCGGGGCTTCGTTCCGAGCAGTGATCATTATCGCCCCAGGGGCCAAGTCCATCGAGCGTCGGCGCTGCATCCCAAAGCAGGTTGCCGTCGCTGAGGCCACCGCGGGTCTCGGGCGCGAGCGGTTGCCGCAGTTCTTCGGCCGTGGTTCGCCAGATTCCGAACAGGCGGTCGGTGGCGGGATTCCGAGGCCAGGGCCGGCATTCGGAGGTGATCGCCACTTTGACTTCGCAGCGAAAACCGTCAGCGGGGCTGCTGACTTGGCCCGGACCGCCGAGTGCCAGAAGGGCCTGGCGCGCGGTGGCATACACCTTTGGATCGAAAGCGCGGAACTCACCTTCGGCGATGGCCTCGTGGGGCACGCGATTCAGAACGGTGCCGCCGGCGACAGTTCCTACGTTGAACGTCAACTCGCTGGAATAGTCGGTAAGCGCCGCAACTTCTTGCAGCGTTTGGCTCAATTGGACAATCGCGTTGGCGCCATGCGGATGTTTGCCGCCGGCATGCGCGCCGCGGCCATGTGCGGTAATGCGCCAACTGGCGCGGCCCTTCCGGGCGACCACTAACGCGCTGCTGCTCCCCGCGCGCCCTTCGGCTTCAAAGACCAGCGCCGCCAGAGTCTGCGCGTTGAACCGGGCACGACAAACCTCGGCAAAATCAGGCGAAAAGCATTCCTCTGAAGAGTTCCAAATTAGCTTCCAGGTAATATCCTCGAAGCACGCCGGCGCGCAGGCGCGCAACGCTGACAGCACCAGCCACATCATGACCGTGCCGCCTTTGATGTCCTGTGTGCCTGGCCCAAAAATCCGGTCGCCTTCGACCAGCCAATGGAAATTGTTTCGCGCCTCTTCTTCCGGGGGAAAGACTGTATCGAGATGTGAAATCATTGCGAGGTTGCGGGCCGAGAGCCCGGTCCGAGTAAGCACCAGGTGCTTGCCCCAGGCGGGGTTGGTTGAAGGGACAAACTCCGCGGCAAAGCCCAAAGGAGCGAACGCTTCAGCCGTCAACTGACCCAGGCTGTTCACGCCTGCGGGATTGGCGGTGAAACTGTTGATGCCTACCATTTGCCGTAGCAGGTCCAAACCTGCCGGAAGTTGTCGTGCAATGGATTCGTGTAAGGCGGTTACGTCCTGCATTGCTCCGAGGATGCCGAGGGAGTCGCTCCCTATTCAACCGAATTGTACACCTTTTTGCTTTACACGCGCCGCGGAAAGACTTTCACTTAAACCAGCGGTGGCGGGAATCGGTCTTCTCAAAATTTTTCAGTCATCGCCGAGCCTTAAAGTTTTTCCTGGCAGTTATGGCAGTTACTCCGTCCATGCATTGGCGGAGGGGATTGAGGGGTCTGAACAAATGTATGTAAAGCTCGTCCATATCAGGCGCTTTGGCTGCGTGTTAAAGTGCGTTGCGGGTCTTTGGCTGGCGGTGCCGGCCAGCAGCGGTGCCCAGGGAGCGCCACCCCCAAAGAACATAGGCGCACGAGCCCTTGAGGAAATTCGTATCCTGCAAGAGCAGAAACAGTCGCGAACGCCGTTCCAAAAGAAGATGGATTGCCAACTCCTCTATGCGTTGGAGGAGCAGCGCCATGGAGCTGCGGCGTATGGGGTGAGCGCGTTGAAGTCCTCTTTGGCTCGCCAAGGCAATGGTCTCGTGCTGGTGGATATTAGTGCCCAGGTAACGCCGCCGCTGCTCGCATTGATTCAGCAAAATGGCGGGTCGGTGCTGAGCAGTTTTCCACGGTACCATGCCGTTCGCGCGCTGATTCCTTTGGAGCTGGCCGAACTGCTCGCACGACGGCCGGAGGTCCGCGCCGTGCGTCCGGCGGACCGGGCAATCGCCAACCGCGCCGTGGATCCCGAGGGAGACATCGCCCATCGCGCGGCGGAGGCGCGGGCGGCATTTGGTGTTGATGGGAGCGGTATCAGCATTGGAGTGTTGTCCGACAGCGATTATTTTCTGCCGGCGGCAGAAACCGTTGGAGATTTGCCGAACGTGACGGTGCTGCCCGGGCAGGACGGTGTGGGTTTGGGTGAAGGGACGGCGATGCTCGAAATCGTTCACTCGCTGGCGCCAGGCGCCACTCTTTACTTCGCGACCGCTTTCAATGGCGAAGCCAGTTTTGCACAAAATATTCGCGACCTCCAGGCGGCTGGGTGCCGCATTATTGTTGATGACGTTCTTTATTTTAACGAGAGTCCGTTCCAGGACGGCCCAATCGCGCAAGCGGTCAATGATGTGTCCGCCGCCGGCGCCTTGTTCTTTTCTGCGGCTGGGAATGGCGGCGGGTTGAGCCGCAACACCTCAGGGACCTGGCAAGGCGATTTCACTGATGGCGGGCCGGCGACACTGGGCCGGGGCGGACAGCTCCATGATTTCGGCGGCGCGACTTATGATACTGTTCTGCCCGGCGGCACTTTCCAGCGCGTGGATTTGTTCTGGTCGGACCCGTTGGGCGCTTCGACCAATGATTATGACGTTTACGTCCTGGATGCCTCCAACGAGGTGGTGCGCGCCTCAACCAATACCCAGGACGGGCAGTCAGATCCGTATGAGTCTGTTGATGTCTTGAACGTGGGCGAGCGCATCGTGATTGTGAAATATTCGGGTGACGCCCGCTATTTGTATCTCAGTTCCGGTCGCGGCCGGCTCCAGTACTCCACTTCTGGCAGCACGCGCGGCCACAACGCCTCCGGCGCGCCCAACGCGTTTTCCGTTGCGGCAACTCGCGTCAGCACTCCGGCGACCGCCTTTGTCGGTGGGGCCGCCAATCCGGTCGAATTTTTCAGTTCCGACGGCCCGCGACAGATTTTCTATAATCCCGACGGGAGCGCGATCACTCCAGGAAACTTTTCTTCCACGGGCGGGCGGGTGCTGTTGAAGCCGGACATCACGGCAGCCGATGGCGTGACCACGACGGTGCCTGGGTTTGCTCCGTTTCTGGGCACCTCGGCTGCAGCCCCGCATGCCGCAGCTATTGCCGGCCTGGTCTGGTCGCGGAACCCGTACTTGACCCCGGAGGGGGTCCGGTTCGTCCTTACCAACACCTGCCTGCAAATCGGCGCCCCAGGGTTCGACCCGGACTCCGGTGCCGGCATCGTGATGGCCTACCCGGCGCTGGCGATCGCGCCTCCACCTCTGCTGGAGGGTATCGTCATGCAGGATGCCAACGCCAACGGCAGCCTCGACGCCAATGAATGCGCTGATCTGGTTATCACACTGTCGAATCGAACCTCCGGGCCGCTCACCGGCCTCACCGCCAGCTTGAGCACAACCACTCCGCATGTGGTGGTGGATGCCGCTCCGCACACGTTCCCTGATCTCCTCGTCGGCCAAGCAGCCATCTCGACGACTCCCTTTCGCATTTCCACCGATCCGCTGTTCGCCTGCAACACCCGACCTGAGTTTTTTCTGCACCTAACGGCGACGAACCTCGGGGCGCTCGATTTCGGCCAGCCGTTCGAGCTCAACACTGTGATCGCCGGCAGCGGCACGCCGCAGACGTTCGTTTCCACCAACATCCCCGTCGATATTCCTGATCTCAGTTCCATCGAATCTTCGGTTTTTGTCCAAGGCATGGAATTGCCGGTCGCTCGCGTGCGAGTATCGGTCTTTATCACCCATACATACGATGAAGACCTGCGCATCTCGCTGCGCTCACCGGACGGGACCCAGGTTGTTCTCAGCGCCAATAACGGGCTGTATGGGCAGGACTACGGCACTGCTTGCGACGATCCAACAGTGTTTTCCGACGACGCCGGTACGCTTATCGACTTAGGGCTCGCGCCGTTTGTCGGCAGCTTCGCGCCGGACCAGCCTTTGGCTGCTTTCAATGGGAAAGCCGGCCCCGCTTTGAACGGCGCTTGGACCCTTGTCGTCGAGGACCAGCTCGCGCAAGACGTTGGCACGCTCCACTGCTGGTCATTGGAGGTATCGCCGATCAACTGCTTTGATGGCGGCGGGCAATGCCTCGTCGGTCCTCAAATCACGCAGAACCCGACCAACCAGGTGGTAACAAATGGCACGATGGCGCAGTTGAGCGTGGTGGCCACCGGAACTGATCCATTGAGTTATCAGTGGTATTTCGATGGGACCAACGCGTTGGTGGAGGGGACGGAGGCGACGTTGGTGTTAAGCAATGCCAGCCTAGCGGATGCTGGGAGTTATCAAGTAGTAGTGACCAATGCCTATGGCAGCGTTACCAGCGCGGTGGCGCAGTTGAGCGTGGAACTGCCCAGCTTAGCGTGCGGCACCAATCGGACGGTGACGGTGGGGGTGGCATGGGATTTTGATGAGCCCAGCGCGACGGGTGAGGGAGTGGTGGTGAGCGTATTGGGGACGCAGACCAACGCGTTATGCGGGTTGGGGTATGCGGCGACGCGAAGTTGGGAGGCCAGCGACAGCAACGGGTTTGAGGCGATGTGCAGTCAGACGGTGGAGGTGGTGGATACGAATATGCCGGTGTTAGTGTGCGTGGGGGACAAGGTAGTGGGGTCGGGGAGCTCCTGGAGTTTTGACGTGCCGGGGGTATCGGAGAGCGGTTCGA